>JAFQJB010000013.1 GCA_017397305.1 Clostridia bacterium
CGCCCATCTGCTGCATGGCCTGTACAACGGCTTTGACATGGGTGCCCAGCAGATCGGCGCGAATGGCGGCTTTTTTTGCATCATCCACCGTAACGCAGCTTTTGGCGCCGGGCGTCGAGGCAATGAGATGTTCCTCCTCCAGCAGCTTATAGGACTTCTGCACCGTATTGGGGTTGACCCCCAGCAGGGCCGAAAGCACACGGCGAGAGGGCATTTCATCGCCGTCCCGGATCTGGCCGGCGGCGATTCCCTGCTTGATATAGAGGATGATCTGCTGATAGATGGGGCTTTGGTCATTGGGGATGAAGTGCTCAAAAGAGATCATACAGGGCGCTTCCTCCTTCTTTGTTGGATTTGTTCATGAACATAAACTGTATTACTCGAGTGGTACGGTTTAACTGTATTATACCAGTGATACAGTTCGCTGTCAAGGGGATAGAAAAAGGCCCCGTCTGCAGAAGTGCAGACGAGGCCCAAACAGGGGGAGAGAAATGGGTAAGTGTGATTTATAAAAGATGGCGGAAGGGCCGCTCAAAGAGGCGCAGCAGGCCGAGCATACGGCCGCGTGCAGGGGAGATATCCAATACCGTGGGATCACCGGCCGGCGTGGCCTGCGTTTCGACGGCTTCCATAAAGGCCTTGAGTTGTCGGGCCAGTTCCGGACTGTCGATGGCCAGCATCAGTTCGCTGTCGATATAGGCGCTGCGCATATCAAAGTTGAAGGAGCCGACAACAGCCAGCCGTTCGTCGATGCAGATGGCCTTGGTATGGCTGGAGCGGCTGCCGTGGTATTCAAGAATATCGGCACCGGTATCCAGCAGATTCTGCTTGTCGTTGAGATAGACGGCTGCACCAAAGAGATTGGCCGAGGTACAGGGGCTGTTGAGGGTGATGCGCAGAGCGGTATTTTGAGCGATGCGGGCCAGATCCTGCTTCATTGCACGGCTGCAGATCAGATACGGCGTATGCACCAGCACTTCTTCCTCTGCGTTCTCCATCAGATCACATAGGGCCTGCCAGACAATGGGGGCTTTTGACTTGGGGTCAAGGGAAGAAGCGATCAGGGTGATCTGATTGCAGGGCGCTGTGCGGCTTGCATAATCAAAGGCAGGCAGATCTTCAGACAGCATGGCAGCATGGGCCCGAAGCTGGTTAAAACAGCTTTCGATGATTTTCGGATCGGTTTCGGCAGGCAGGGAAAGGGTATCCTTGCGGGCGAGAACGGCCTGATAGCGTGCCGTCAGCTGCTCGATGACCGCACCGCCGCCGGTGACCAATACGTCCAGATCGATATTATGGATCCTGGCGGGGTAATCACCCAGGAAATAATCGTGGCAGTTGCGGCCGCCCAGAAGCAGAGTTTCACCGTCGCAGATCAGATATTTTTCATGCATACGGGCCATGGCTTTGCCGGGACGCAATACATTTCCGGGTGCATAAACATGAAAACCGATGTTGGGATGGGCGGCCAGTGCCGTGAAGGTGAACGTTCAAAATTTCCGCTTGGCAATCACCGATGCTACAAGGATTACGCTTAAAAACGCACTTACCTTGCTCGGCATTGAAACAGTGGAGCAAATGTAATGAATAAAGCAGTTATTTTTGACCTTGACGGAACGCTTTTGCACACACTTCCCGACATCCATTTTTACGTTAACGAGATGTTATCCCATTACGGCTATCCCTTGCGCAGTGAAGAGGAAGTTATGCAATTTATCGGTTGCGGGTCAAGAAATCTTATAAAGCTTAGCCTTCCGGAAGGTCTAACCGATGATGAGATAAGCGAAAGGCACGCATACTACAACAAGGTTTATACCGAGTCTGGAAGTCCTAAAACCAAACTTTTCGACGGGATTGAAGAGGTTTTAAGGGGCTTAAAGCAAAGGGGCTATAAGCTTGCAATATTGACCAACAAACCTCAAGAGACGACCGATAACGTTTACGAACGTTATATGAAGCATCTCGGCTTTGATAAAGTGGTGGGGCAAAGTGCAACGGTAAAAGTTAAACCCGACCCCACAACTGCAAACGCTATTTTAAGGGAGTTTGACGTTTTAGTGGAGAATGCGTACTTCGTTGGTGACGGAGAGACCGACGTTCAAACGTCAATCAACGTTAAAACCAACGGAATTGCGGTGCTTTGGGGATATCGCACAAAAGAACAATTAAAGTTGGCTGGTGCAAACGTTTTTGCAAATAAGCCTTTAGATTTACTTTCATTAATCAAATAATTTCTATTTATTTTTTTTCGATTAAAAATCATTTATTTATCAAAACTTAATAAGTTGCAAGGAGGGTAATTTTGAACAAAATATACCAAACTGCAATCATTGGAGGAGGCTCGGCGGGACTTATGACCGCCGTAGAACTCGTCAGTGGTAGTGACGCACTTAAAGGTAGTGACGTTGTTATTTTGGAGCGCAACGATAGGGTAGGTAAAAAACTTATCGCCACGGGGAATGGGCAAGGCAACTTGACCAACCTTAATTTCGGTGCGGAGTTTTTCTATGGAAATTCTAATTTTATCAACGCGTTTATCGAGAGTGCAAAAGAGATTAACTTAATTGAATACCTAAAAAAACTTGGCATTTATACCTTTGCGAATAAAGAGGGAAAGGTCTATCCGCTCTCCCGCCAAGCAAGTTCGGTTTTAGACACTATTAGGCTATACCTTAATAAAAGGGGTGTTGAAGAAATCACTTCTTGTAAGGTAAATAAGGTTGAAAGAGAAGGTAACAAATACAAAATACAAGCGGAAGGCAAAACCTTTTATGCTATTAACGTGGTTTTTGCTTTCGGTGGTGCGGTTGCAAAGCAATTTGGCACGGACGGAAGCGCTTATGCACTTCTAGAGGGGTTTGGTCACAAATGCACCAAGACCTATCCGTCGCTCGTTCAATTAAAGACCGAACTTGATAAAATAAGGGGGCTTAAAGGCTTAAAAGAGGTTGCAAAGGTGACCGCTATCAAAGGTGGCAAAGAGCTTATGAGTGTTACGGGTGACCTTTTGTTTACCGAGTTTGGCGTTTCGGGTTCAACGATTTTTTCCCTTTCGGCTTGCGTTGTCGATAAAGAAGACGTAACTTTGAAGGTGGAATTTTTGCCCGACCTTAATCAAGAGCAAATTGAGAGCATATTATTAGATAGAGAACAATATTGCGCTCACCTACAAGACGAATATTTGTTAGGATTAATCAACAAGCGGGTTGGACAAGCGGTGTTAAAGGCGGCAAGAAGTAAGTGTGCAAAAGACGTCGCCTTTGCCCTTAAAAACTTTACCTTAAATGTTACTGGCAATCTCGGTGCAAATTATGCGCAAGTAACCAAGGGCGGTATAAAAACCGATTACGTGGACGAAAATTCTTATCAAAGCAAATTAACAAAAAACCTATATATAATCGGTGAAGCACTTGACGTGGACGGCGATTGCGGTGGGTATAACCTCACCTTTGCCTTCGTTTCGGCAATCAAGTGCGCAAAATCAATAAAACAATCAATAAGGTGAATTATGAGTGATTTTATAATTTTTACTAGACAAAAACTTAACGAACAATCCTTAGTCGTACTTAGAGAAGTGGGTAGACAAATCGGTGTTAAAGCCCCCGCGGCAAAAAACAAAGCGCAACTAATCAAAGACATAATGGCAGTGCAAAGCGGTGAATTGGAGCCAGTGCCCCCAAGTAATTACGGCGCGCCAACAAAGTTTAGGGCGGACGTTTCACACCTAAAAAAGTCAAACTTACCATACGACGATACCAAAGTAAGTAAATTAAATTTTAAGGATAGTCAGCCTCAACCCGACGAGTTTACAACAGAGGGGTATTTTGAGCAAGTTTCCACCTTTGGTTTTGTGCGTGCGAAAGAATACGAAACGTCAACCTTAGACGTTTTTATATCCCAACAAAACATAAAAAAATATTCCTTGCGTGCGGGGGATAAAGTAAAGGCTGTTGGTAAGACCAATAAGGACGGCGAAACTGCTGGCGCTCTAAAAGAAATTCTTGAAATCAACGGCGTGGAATTATCAAAGATTGCAAAAAGAAAAAACTTTGACGAACTTGTTCCTTGCTATCCCACAGAGAGAATTAAGTTGGAGAGAGCGGGGGAAGAAAACGACCTTGCTATACGCTGTATTGACCTCTTTGCACCTATCGGTAAAGGTCAACGTGGACTTATCGTTGCACCGCCAAAAACGGGAAAGACGACCATTATCAAAATGATTGCAAAGGCAATCGAGAAAAATAACCCCGAAATCAAACTTATTGTGCTTCTCATCGACGAACGTCCTGAAGAAGTTACCGACATTCGCCGTTCAGTAGGGGCAGAAGTCGTTTATTCGACCTTTGACGAGGGGGCTGAACATCACGTTAAGAGTGCTGAACTTGTTATATCAAGGGCAAAACGCATGGTTGAAGAGGGTAAAGACGTGGTTATTTTGATGGACTCTATCACAAGGCTTGCACGCGCGTATAATAGCACTGTCGAATCGTCCGGAAAACTTTTATCCGGCGGTATAGACCCCGTTGCTTTGCAAGGACCGAAGAAATTTTTTGGTACGGCAAGAAACGTTGAAGGAGAGGGAAGTTTAACCATAATATCTACTGCCCTTATCGACACTGGAAGCCGTATGGACGAAGTTATTTTTGAAGAGTTTAAGGGTACTGGTAATATGGAAATTCACCTATCTAAAGAGTTAAGCGAAAAACGTGTTTTCCCTGCTATAGACCTATATAAATCGGGAACAAGAAAGGAAGAACTTTTGCTTAGCGAAAAGGAACTTTCAACCGTTATAAAACTACGCAAAATTTTAGAGAAAAAGGAAGACGCAACCGACAACCTTTTAGAAATGATGAAAAAGACCAAAGACAACCTCGATTTAACCGAGAGAGTTGACGCATGGCTCAAACTTTACAAGTAAAAAAATGAAATCGATAAGAAACAAAACCATAGACTTTCCGATAGAGCAGGCAAACGAGTATCTTAAAGGGGTTGTCGACGGCAAAGAGGCAACCACCATTGAACCCGACAGCGTTGTTTGTGGCAATGCTTATGAGGTTGTTAAAAAGATAAAGGATAAATCTATTGACCTGTTGATAGTCGACCCGCCGTATAATCTCGACAAAGCCTATCACGGCAACAAGTTTAAGAAGATGGGTAAGGGCGCATACGCCGAATACACTGAAGGCTGGATACAAGCGGTAAAGGATAAACTCAAAGACAATGCTAGTATCTACGTTTGCTGTGATTGGCAAAGTTCAATCTTAATAGGTAGCGTAATAGACAGCCACTTTTATCTTCGCAACCGCATAACTTGGCAAAGAGAAAAGGGACGGGGTGCAAGTAAGAACTGGAAGAACGGATTAGAAGACGTTTTCTTTGCAACGGTTGGCGAAGATTACACCTTTAACCTAAACGCAGTTAAGCAAAGAAAAAAGGTGCTTGCACCATATAAAGATAACGGCGTTCCAAAAGATTGGTGTGAAACTGAAGAGGGTAAGTATCGCAACACCTGTCCTTCAAACTTTTGGGACGATATCTCAATTCCCTACTGGTCAATGGCTGAAAACACCGCTCACCCCACCCAAAAACCCGAAAAGCTTATAGCAAAACTCATTTTGGCATCTTCAAACAAGGGCGACGTTGTACTCGATATGTTTGCGGGAAGCGGAACAACGGGGGTGGTTTGCAAAAAGTTAGGTCGCAAATTTATCACTATAGAGCAAAACCCACTATACTGCGCATGGACGGAAAAGAGGCTTGAAATGGCAAAAGACGACCCAACCATTCAAGGTTACGAACAAGGCGTGTTCTGGGAACGCAACAGTAAGCCAAAATCTCAGCGCAATTAAATGACAAATTTTAAAATAATTTCTCCGTTTTCATTCTTGATAAGCGGAGAAATTTTTATATTATCGCGTCTAAATGCGAAAAATTTGTGTTTAGAACTTGAAAAAAAGCACAATATGTAGTATACTATAAGAAATTAATCTTTAAATGTAGGTTTAGGAGAAAAGTTAATGGCAAAAAACACTTACAAAGCTGAGGACATAAAAATCTTAGAGGGACTTGACGCGGTAAGGCTTCGCCCCGGTATGTATATCGGCACCACTTCGGTTAAAGGGCTTCATCATATTTTATGGGAAATCGTGGACAACGCAGTTGACGAAGCGGCAAACGGATATGCTAATAAAATTGAGATTAAGTTATATAAAGACGGCAGTGCATCGGTAGAAGACAACGGAAGGGGTATCCCAACGGACATTCACTCTAAAGCCGGCGTTTCTGGGGTTGAGGTTGTTTTTACCCAACTGCATGCGGGCGGAAAGTTTGGCTCTGAAAACTATAACTATTCGGGTGGACTTCACGGCGTAGGTGCGTCGGTAACCAACGCACTCTCCGAATGGCTTGAGGTAGAAGTGTATAAAGACGTCGTTTATAAGATGGCGTTCCATAGTTATTTAGATGAAAAGACGGGAAAGGTTAAATCGGGTATCCCCGTTGCACCATTAAAAAAGACGGCAGAGAAGACCAAGAAAAAAGGAACGTTCGTAAGGTTTTTGCCTGATAAAAGAGTGTTTGAAACAACCGAGTTTTCGGTTGAAACAATACTTAAAAGACTTCGTGAACTAGCCTTTTTGAATAAAGGACTAGAGATAAAGTTTTACGACGAAAATACCGATTATAGTAGAACGTATAAGTTTGACGGCGGTGTTATAGACTTTATAAAATACCTAAACCAAGGCAAAACCACACTTTATCCCGAACCGATTTACGCAACGGCAACCAAGGATAACATATTCGTGGAGTTTGCTATTCAGCATACCGATGCGTACGTGGATAGCGTTTGTTCATACGTAAACAATATCCCGACCAGCGAAGGCGGTATGCACGAAACGGGCTTTAGGTCGGGCTTAACTAGAACGTTTAACGATTACGCAAGACAAAGAAATATCTTAAAAGATAAAGACGATAATCTTTTGGGTGACGACTTTAAGGAAGGATTGACGGCAATTTTATCTATAAAGATGCAAAACGTTCAGTTTGAAGGTCAAACCAAAGGAAAACTTGGCAACCCCGAAGCGCGTGTTGCAGTTGAGAGTGTTACGGTTAGCGAACTTGAAACGCTTATGAACAACAAAAAACTCGCAAAGGTTTTCGATACGGTCATTGCAAAGGCAATGGGGGCTGCAAAGGCAAGACTTGCGGCGAGAAAGGCTAAAGAGATTGCAAGAGCATCAAAGAGTATAGAGGCGCAAAACCTTGTTGGTAAACTTGCGGGGTGCTCTGGTAGAAAGGCAGAACTTAACGAACTATTTATAGTTGAGGGTGACTCTGCGGGCGGAAGCGCAAAGCAAGCACGCGTGCGTCAATATCAAGCCATATTGCCACTTAGAGGAAAACCACTTAACGTAGAAAAGAAAAAGATAGACCAAATTTTACAAAATGAAGAAATAAGAACGATAATCAGTGCACTCGGCACGGGAATCGGTTCGGAATTTGATTTAGATAGTCTAAAATACCATAAAGTAATAATCCTATCCGATGCAGACCAAGACGGCGCGCATATTAGGGCAATATTACTTACCTTCTTCTTTAGGTATATGAAAGAACTTGTAACGGCAGGTCACGTCTACATCGGTATGCCACCGCTTTACAAGGTGCATAAAGGTAACGTCGAAGAATATGCTTATGACGATAAGGAACTGCAAGAAAAGATTGTAAAGGTAGGTAGAGGTTACTCCTTGCAACGCTATAAAGGTCTTGGTGAAATGAACCCCTCTCAACTTTGGGATACGACCTTAAACCCCGAAACTCGCTCTTTAATGCAAGTTACTATTGACGACGCGGCAGAGGCGGATAGGCTTATCACCGTGCTTATGGGTGACGAAGTAGGGGAGAGAAAGAAATACATTTTTGAACACGCAAACTTCAATAAGGAAGATAAGTTTGCCAAAATTAAGCGTTCATAAGGGTAGGTGACAAAAATGGAAAATCAAAAAGGAATTATATTTTCGTCACTTGACGAAGTTTTGAAAAACTCAATGATACCCTATGCGGAGAACGTTATTTTGGACCGTGCGCTCCCAAGGGTAGAAGACGGCTTAAAACCCGTTCAAAGAAGAATTTTATACGCAATGTACGAAATGGGGTTAACCCAAGATAAACCCCACAAAAAGTGCGCAAAAATCGTCGGTGAAGTTTTGGGTAAATACCACCCCCACGGCGACAGTTCGGTTTACGGCGCGCTAGTTCACCTTGCGCAAGACTTTAATATGCGCATGCCACTAGTTGACGGGCAAGGTAACTTCGGTACGGTTGACGGCGACTCTGCCGCTGCGTATAGGTATACAGAGGCAAGACTTCAAGCACTATCGCTTGAACTTCTTAAAGACATTGAAAAGAACACAGTAAACTTTAGCCTTAACTTTTCGGACGAATTGGAAGAGCCCGACACTTTGCCGGGAAGATTTCCAAACCTATTAGTAAACGGCGCAACGGGTATCGCGGTTGGACTTGCAACAAATATTCCCCCGCATAATATCGTTGAAGTTATAAACGGCACTATTGCATATATTGAAAACCCCAAAATTTCCCTAAAAGAAATGATGAAGTATATCCCCGCACCCGACTTTCCAACGGGCGGTTATATAATCGCAGGCGAAGAACTTGAAGAGGCGTATAAGACGGGTAGGGGTAAAATTAAAATCCGCGCAAGAGTAAACGTAGAAAAGGAAAGCGGGGACAAGCAAAGTCTAATAATTAGTGAACTACCATACCAAGTAAACAAGGCAAATCTGCTTAAAAAGATTGCCGAAATGAAAGAAGAAAAGAAAGAATATCTATCGGGTATAGCCGACGTTGTGGACGAGTCCGATAGAAACGGTATGCGTGCGGTTATAAAGCTTAGACGTGAAGCCGATGCAAAGGCAATTTTAGCATATCTATATAAAAACACCGAACTTGAAACTTCTTTCGGTATCAATATGGTTGCGATTGCCGACGGCAAACCCTGTCAGCTTGGACTTTTAGATATCATTTCTTATTACGTAAACTATCAAAGAGAAGTTGTTTTAAGAAGAAGTAAGTACGACCTTGAAAAAGCCAAAGAGCGCGCGCATATTTTGGAAGGACTTATCGTTGCCGTTCAAAATATCGACGAAGTGATAAAGATTATCAAGAGTGCGGAAAATACCGCGGACGCAAGGGCAAAGCTTCGCGAAAGATTTTCTCTATCCGAAGCGCAAGCAAACGCGATTTTAGATTTAAGGCTTGCTAGACTTACCAAACTTGAAATTTATAAACTCGAAGAAGAACTTAAAGGCTTAAAGAAATTGATAGCCGAACTTACCGAGATTATCGGCAGTAAGGCTCGTCAAATGAGTGTTGTTAAGAGCGAACTTAATTCGGTTAAGAAAAGGTTTGCTGAAGACCGCCGTTCAAACGTTATGGTTGGCGGAAAGGAAATGGACATTCAAAGCGTAGAAAAAGAACTTAAACAAGTAGACGACTTTGTGGTGGCGTTTACGCACGGCAAGTCGTTTAAGAAAATGACCGAAAAGAACTTCAAGATGAGTGATAAAACGGTCAAAGATAATGCGGTTGCAGACGACTTTATAACTGTTACAGCCCGTGCAAAGAGTGACAAAACCTTGTATGCGTTCACTAACCTCGGTAACTGCTGTAAGATTGATTTAGAGATTGCACCCGAATGTAGATATAGGGATAAGGGTAGTAAGTTCAACGCTGTGGCAAAAGAAATCGTTTCGGGCGAGTACCCCGTTGCATTCTTTGAAGTGGACGAACAAAAACTTCCCGAAGGGCACTTGTTGTTCTTTACAAAAGACGGCTTAATCAAAAAAGCCGAGTGGTCGGAATACAACCTATTAAAACCATATTATCAAGCAATCAAACTTAAAGACGGCGACCAATTAATCGGCGTAGAGCAAGATATAGAGGACACGACCATTGCCTTTATTACCGAACAAGGCTTGTCACTAAACGCACTTAAAGACGATATCCCCGTTCAAGGTAGGGTAGCAGGCGGTGTTAAGGGTATAAATCTTAACAAGGGCGATAAGATTAAGTTCGTTTCACAAGTGGACGACGAGGGCGAGTTTGTTATCGTCACCGATTGCGGTTTCTATAAGAGAGTAATCGCTTCTGAAATCGAGCCTATGGCAAGATACAGAAAAGGTATCAAGATTGTCGAACTCGGCAAAGAAGCAAAGGTAGTGTACGCAGGATACGTTAAAGAGCCTTATAACGTTGCGGTAATCGACACGTTTGGCGTTGCATTCACCGTAAATACTGAAGACCTATCGATAGAAGGCAGAACGACCAAGGGTAAAACCTTAAAGAACGAAAACAAAAAACGTTCACCCGAAAAAGTGTTCAAGATATTTGAATAAATTTAAGCCCCGCGTTTTTGCGGGGCTTTAACTTTACGTTTAAGCGGTTACTTTTGTTTGCTTTTTATAAACTCTAACGGCAAGGGCTGTCATATCGTCGTTTTTCTTTCCGCCGTTAAGTTCGATTGCCCGTGATAGCAACGCGTCAGCAAGCGTTTGAGGGTTCTTTGCGGGGATAGACCTAAGATAGTCAATCATATCCGCTGAAGAGCCGAACGCGTCCGAAATTCCGTCGGTAAGTAGGACAATCATATCGCCCGTATTAATCTCGGTGGTGCAGACTGAAGGTTGAAGTTGCTCTAAAATACCTAACGGCAAAGAATTCCCTTCAACAATCTTAACACCCTTTTCACCCACTATAAAGCCGTATGGCGAGCCGTATTTAATAAAGTCAGCCGTGCAGTCCTTGAGGTCGATAACGGCAACGTCAAGAGCGGTAAAACTATCTTCGGTGTTTATGGAAAGAAGTTTGTTTACCGTGCCTAAAATTAAGTTGCTCGATAATCCGGCTTTATAAAAACTTTCTATTAAAGATAGTGAGGTGGAAGAAATGGTGTGTGCGTCTTTGCCACTGCCCATGCCGTCGGATAGAGCGACTAAAAAGCAATCGTTACTTATCCTAGCAACCGAGTGGGTGTCACCGCTCTCGGTAGAGCCGTCCTTAACCGCCCTAGAAACCCCGAATACAGCATCGTATAAGGGGGCTTGCCTAAATGATAGATAGCATTTATTTTGCGAAATTTCCACCCGCTCGTCAATCATCATTTCCCTGCCTACAGCACTTGAAATAACCGAGGTCACTTGCTCGATAGAAAACTCTTTCATAGTCACGATTAAGCTGACGTTGACACGTTCCTCGTCGCCAAAAATCATAAGTTCGGAAACTAAAATACCATGTCTAAAAAGTAGGTCGCTGACCGCCCGTTCGTATCTAGATTGGAATTTAAGTTGCACACCCGATTCTAAGGCAAGGCCTTTAAGGATTTCGGCAACGCCACGCACTTCGCTAGCGAGTAAGTCCCGCCCGCTTTTAACGTTCATTCTATCGATAACTCTGGAGCGGTGCTCGGCAAGAAGGCGGTTTATTGAGTAAAGCACGTTGTTGGGGCGCAAACACACCGCACTAACCTCTTTAGATAGGTCGATTAGTGAAAGTTTGCCCTTAGCAAAACCGATGTCTACCATTTTATCTATACCTTTTGAAAGGTTGGGCATAAATTCATTGCACCGCTCGTAATATTCGCACTCTTTGCAAGAATTGGATATAACTTCTTTTGCAATCGCCTCTTTAATTTTGTCTTGGTCGGGTTGGCTTTTGTTAAAGAGTGTAAACGCGTTAGCCATCTCTAAGAAGACACCCGATAAATCGTATAACTTACCCGCAAGCATAAGCCTATTTCGGTTTATAGTTTGGCGTTCAAGGTGTTTTTCCCTAAACGAGTAAAGCCGTTCTTTAAGCCTTTTTAGTGGGGTTGAGGGTATTATGCAAAAGATAAAAGCACCGCATATGAGCGACAAAAATAAGCCGAGGGTGTATTCTTGATAAAACCCAAAAACTATTTGAACTAAATAGTCGCTCGCTAAAATTGAAAGGGCGGAAAGATATCTAGATAGTGGCATAAGGCATTGTACTAAGATTGCCCAAACCACAAAGATAGAAACAAACGAAACGTCGCCGTAATAAAGGGCAAAACTTACGCCGAGGGTGGAGGCGATTAAAGTGCCAATACCCATTTTGTATACGTAGCAAGATAGAAGAATTAAAATAACGCATATAGCCCGCCAGCAAAGAGGGGATATAAGGTTGCACACCCCCATACCGATTAAAGAAACGATTAAGGCAATGCTTAAATATTCTTCAAAAGCGGGCTTAAACTTCAATCCTTTTTCTATTATAGTGCGCTCGGCTGTCAAGCAAAAAAAGGATATGACAACGGTTATTATGCTAACGAAAATTCGCTTTTCAATATCGGTTTGAATTTTTGTGTCGCCGAGAAATATGTATCCTAAAAGTGATAGCGCAACGAAAACGCAAAGTTCCAAACGGACTTTTAGGTGGAATTTTCTATATAGGCACGCACCGATAAGCAAAACACACCCGCTTATTGCCCCCGCCCCCAAAAGACCAACGCTTCCCGAAACGATAAAGGAAGTTAAAAATAAAAGGGGTGTAAAAATTAACGAGCCCCCCTCAAATAAAAAGGTGGCAAGAAGTGCTATAGAATAGGGGTAGACCACGTTTTCTAAGCGATTAAATAGCAAAAACAAGGCAAAATAGCAAAGATACTTTATAATGGTCAAATAATCTAGCGATTTAAGGAGCTTTTTCAATTTTCCACCTCTATAACTTTGTAATTTTTTAAGCGATTATACTACACTTATCACCAAAAACTTTGTATAATTTGCACTTTATATGGCAAAAAAACACTCTTAATAAAATTTAATAATCAATATAACAAAAACTTTTGTTAAAACCATTGAAAAACTTTTAAGATTAGATTAAAATATAATAGAAAAAGATTCGAGGTGATAATATGATAAAAGCAGGAATTGTAGGATACGGAAATTTGGGTAGAGGCGTAACCTTAGCGGTCGACAAGGCGCCCGATATGGAGTGCGTTGGCATATTTACTAGAAGAAATCCCGAAACCATAACTCCCGCGGGTGATTTTCCCGTATATTCTATGGATAAACTCGCTGACTTTAAGGGACAAATAGACGTTTTGCTTTTATGTGGCGGAAGTGCGACCGACCTTCCCAAGAACACGGCAAACTTACTTAAAGATTTTAACACGGTCGATTCTTTCGATACGCACGCAAAAATTCCAGAGTATTATCAAAGTTTAGAAAAAGTCGCAAAAGAAAACGGCACTTTATCCGCAATCAGTATCGGTTGGGACCCAGGCTTATTCTCTATTGCAAGAATGCTCTTCGGCGCAGTGCTTCCCGACGGAAAGGACTATACCTTTTGGGGAAAGGGTGTTTCGCAAGGTCATAGCGACGCAATAAGAAGGATTAACGGTGTTAAAAACGCAATTCAATACACCATTCCAAAAGAGCAAGCGTTAGCAAGCGTTAGAGCGGGTGAAAATCCAAGTCTTACCACAAGGGAAAAGCATTTAAGAGAGTGTTTTGTGGCAATAGATGAAGGTGCTGATAAGAATGAGATAGAAAAGCAAATTAAAGAAATGCCCAACTACTTTGCGGATTACGATACAATCGTAAATTTTGTCAGCGAAGAAGAAGTAAGGGCAATGCAACAAAAACTTTCGCACGGCGGGTTTGTTTTTAGGTCGGGAAATACTACCGACGAGAACGCACATCTTTTAGAACTATCCTTAAAGTTGGATTCTAACCCCGAATTTACAGGAAGTGTTTTAACGGCATATGGTAGAGCGGTTGCAAAACTTTCTAAAGAGGGCAAGTCGGGGGTGGTAACCGTGTTTGACGTACCGCTAAAATACCTTTCACCGATGAGCGAAGAAGAATTGCGTGCACATTTGTTATAAAATCAAAGGCGAACCTTAACGGCTCGCCTAATTTATAGGTTAATATTATGATAAAACTAAAAGCATACGTAAAATTATCACTAGTAATGGCAATCGCTTTTATAATAATTGCTTTTGCTGGTTGTTTTGGTGGTGACAATTCGAAAGATAAAGAACCATTCGTCGAGGCAAAAGGCGATATATCCTTTCATTTCATGATGCTCGGCAACGGAGCATCGGGTGATAGTATATACGTAAAGGCTGGAGATAACGATATTTTAATCGATGCGGGAAGTCAAGTGGGAAGCATTCCTACCATACAAAACTATCTCAATAAATACGTTACCGACAACACCTTGGAATACGTAATAGTTACCCATGGCGATGCCGACCATATCGCAGGGTTTTCTAAACTTAACGGCAGTATTTTTGACCTTTACGAATGTAAGACAATTATAGATTTTCCACAAACGAACAAGACTACAAAGACCTATCAAAACTATCTTTTAGAACGTGCGGACGAGATAGAAAACGGTGCAATTCACTATACCGCCCTTCAATGTTATAAAGAACAAGACGGAGCTAAAAGGGTATATGATTTATCGGGTGACGACAACGTTACGATGGAATTTCTTTATAATTACTATTACGAAAACAAGACCAACGATGAAAATGACTATTCGGTGTGCGTTCAGTTCTCTCACGGCAGTGAGAATAAGTTTTTGTTCACTGGGGATCTTGAAAAGAGCGGGGAAGAATATCTTGTTCAATACAACGAGCTTTCAAAAGTAAAATTGTTTAAGGCTGGTCATCACGGCTCAAAAACCTCTTCAAACACCACGTTGTTAAAGGTTATTCAACCGGAAATTTGCGTTATCTCTTGTGCTATCGGTGATAGTTACGATTTCCCAAAGCAAGACTTTATAAATCGTATGGCTGTTTACACTTCTAAAATTTACGTAACCACAATGGCAAACCCTGATTATACAAACGGAGCAAAATATACCGCAATGAACGGAAACGTTGTGGTCATATCATCGGAAGAGGGCGTGTTTGTAGAGTGTTCGGGCAATGATACTATACTAAAAGAAAGCAAGTGGTTTTTAGATAACCGCACTTGGCCGTCCAATGGAAAATAATCGCATAAATTATGAAAAAGTATCTCATACTAACCTTGAAATGAGGAGGAAAGTATGCAAGATACAGGTATTGTTAGAAGAATAGACGAATTAGGAAGGGTTGTTATTCCCAAGGAATTGCGCAGAACTTTGCGTATGAGGGAGGGCGACCCTTTAGAAATTTATACCCAAAATAACCAACTAATTTTCAAAAAATATTCCCCGCTTGCAAGCCTTATGGAAAACGCAAGTGCGGTTGCCGACGGAATAAAAGAAACAACAGATTGTGCGTGTATGGTTACCGATACCGATAAGGTGCTTTACGTAACCGACAACAAGTATAAACACCTTTTAGACCAACACCTATCAAGCGATATAGATAAAATCTTAAAAGAGCGAAGATGCGTGGTGATAAATGGTGGCGGTTATGAGCGGTTAAGTTTAGTCCAAGGGGGAGAGAGGTGGATAGAAGGACTTATCGTCGCCCCAATAGCCTCCAACGGAGATTGTTACGGTGCGGTTATAATGGTTGGTAACCCCGCATTTTCCAATGCAAAAAAACTTGTCGAACTTGGCGCAAACTTTCTGTCTAAGCAGTTCTAGGTGAATAATGGATAGAAAGAAAGTGCTTGGCGGTGCATTCGTTTTAGGTGTAGGGGCTTTTATAGCAAAGGTTTTGGGCGCGGTGTATAGAATACCGCTAACAAACAATCTCGGCAGTTACGGGATAGGCTTATACCAAATGGTTTTCCCAGTGTATACTCTACTGCTTGACTTTTCGGGGGCGGGGGTTCCCAGTGCTATATCAAGGCTTATTGCATCTAATAGTGACGATAAAGAGCGGGGAGCCTATCAGTTTTTATCAAGCAGTTTAAGACTGCTTTTTATTTTGGGTGGAACGGCTATGGTGTTTATGCTACTTTTCGCCCTTCCACTATCTAAACTTCAAGGCGATAAAAACGCATACCTCGGCTACGTGTTTTTATCACCCGCGGTCATTTTGTTTGCCATTATATCTTGTTTTCGCGGATACTTTCAAGGGCTTATGAATATGAAACCCACCGCAATATCCCAAATTATAGAGCAAGGTGTAAAACTTATTGCGGGAATTTTGCTCGTTAGGGCACTATCTTCCAATCTATCGGTGGCGGTCGGCGGGGCAACCCTTGCAATCACCTTGTCGGAAATAGGCGCGCTTATATATTTATACGTGGTGTATAGGCGGAAAAAGAAAAAGGACGGGTTAAGATTTAATTTTGATAAACTAGAACACAAAAAAAGGGTAAAGAGCATAATAAAGACCAGTATTCCAATAACACTTATGGGAACAATGCTCCCGCTATCCCACGTAATAGATAGCTTTATGGTAGTGAACGTTATAGGTGGGTATAGGGCGGACGCTACATCGCTTTACGGGTTGCTATCGGGGGTTGTGCATACCATATTAAACCTACCCGTAGCCATCTGTTACGGCATATCTTCGGTAACTATACCCACGGTGTCGTCGGCAAGCGGAATAATGGATAAACGGAAAAACGCCAAACGCACCCTATGGCTTACTTTTGGGGTGTCGTTACTCGGTGCTATCGCTTGCTTTATATTTTCGCCAACGGCAATAAGGCTGTTTTTTAGGGGGTTAAGCGTTGGGGAAAAACAAACGGCAGTAAACCTTGTAAGATTGACGGCGGTTACGGTAATACTTTTATCGGTAATTCAAACGTCTAACGCAGTGCTTGTGGGAATGGGTAAACTTTACGCACCGATATTTAGCCTTGGAAGTGGTATTGCGTTAAAGTCCATTCTATCGTTTGTCCTTATGAAAATACCTTTTCTTAACGTATACGGCAGTGCAATTGCTACAATCGCTTGCTATTTTTTCGTTTGTTTGGTAAACTTAATATTAATATTTTATAAAAGGGCAAGTTATGAAAGTTCAACCACTCAAATTAGGCGAAGTATTGGTTAAAAACAACGTGTTTTTAGCACCAATGGCGGGATATACCGACTATTCGATACGGAAACTTCAATTAAATATGGGTATTGGTTTAGCGTTTACCGAATTGGTAAGCGCTAAAGGACTTTATTATGGAGCGGAAGGGAGCAAAGAATTGCTTTACTCTAAAGGCAATGAAAAGCAAACTGCAGTTCAAATTTTCGGCTCCGACCCTTATTTTATGAGATGGGCTTGCGAGAGCGAATATCTTAAACCCTTTGACGTGGTGGATATAAATATGGGTTGCCCCGTTCCAAAAGTGTTTAGAAATGGAGAGGGCAGTGCCCTTCTTACCGACGCGAAAAAGGCGGAGAGCATTGTTAAAGAGTGCGTTAAAAGCGGTAAAGTAATAACCGTAAAAATACGCACGGGGCAAGTTCAAGGTGACGATATTGCAACCGAATACGCTTTAATGGCTGAAAATAGCGGTGCAAAACTTATCACTATACACGGCAGGGTGCGGGAGGTTTATTACTCTGGGGAGCCTGACTTTAAAGCGATTGAAAAGGCGAAAAAAAGCGTTAAAATCCCAGTGATTGCAAACGGCGGAATATTTAGCGAAGAAGATGCTGATAAAATGATGGAAAAAACGGGGGCGGACGGCGTTATGCTTGCCCGCGGTGCTATTGCAGACCCCTTTTTATCGGCAAAACTAACTGATACCAAAACCGATATATCGCTAAAAAATTACATAATAGAACACTTGACCTTAATGGCTGAAAGGCTTGGCGATATTAAAACTGCAATGGAATTTAAAAAATTCGTTCCCTACTACTTTAAGGGAATGGTTGGTTTTAAGGACGTAAAGCTTAAAATTTATCAAGCGACAAATATTAAACAAATTATAGAAATTATCGAGCAATACCTTTAACAAAATCGCCCAAAAAGAAATACTATGATATAACGGTATTTTTAGGGGTGGTAAATGGACGTTTGCTTTGTTACTAACGGCACGCTGAATAAAACTTGGCAAGAAAATATAGATGCACTATCAAACAAAAAAGTTTTGGTGTTCGGTTTTAACGGAATGGGGCTGGTAAGTTATAAAAAAGAACTCGCAGGGGAGACCGAATATTTTCACGACGTGGCAAAACTTTCAAAGCAAATATCGTCGGTTGTAATATGTGGGTGCGATACTGACACGTACGGCGTGTTTCGTCACTCAGCCGTTGTTGCTGATAAGGGTAGAATACTTGGCGTAACCGATATGGCACATTCTATTGACGATGGGGAGTTTGTTGCGGGTGGCAATTTTAGAGTGTATGATACCAGCGCGGGAAAAATTGGCGTGATTATTGCAGAAGACTTGTTCTTTCCCGAAACTGCAAGGGTTTTAACCTTGTGCGATGCCGAATTTATCGTTTGCCTATTTAAAAATCTAGACGGATTTATGCCCGAAATTATGCTGAGGGCAAGCGCGTTTGCAAACGGCGTCGCAATGGCACTCCTTTCAAAAAATAGAGTGACCATTGCCGATATAAAGGGCAACGTTTCCTTGTCTTCAACAAGCGACGTTGTAAACGCAAAAATAAAGATAGAAAAAGATTTTCACCTTATAAGTTCAAGACGAAGGGGGCTTTATAGGGAATTTAATTCAGGATACTAAGGAGAAATTATGGCACTTAACGTTGTATTGGTTGAACCGGAAATTCCGCAAAACGCGGGAAATATTGCAAGGACTTGCGCGGTGACTGGCAGTAAACTTCATTTGGTACGTCCACTCGGTTTTGAGGTTAGTGATAAATACTTAAAAAGAGCAGGGCTTGACTATTGGCATTTGGTCGATATTACCTATTACGATAGCATCGAAGAGGTTATGGACAAGTTTTATAACGGCAAAAATTTTTGGTTCTTTTCCACAAAAAGTAAAAAAACCCACTCTGACGTTGAGATAAAAGACGGTGACTTTTTGGTGTTCGGTAAAGAGACTAAAGGACTCCCCGAACCCCTTTTAGAAGCGCATTACGGCGAGTGTGTAAGAATTCCTATGATGAACGATACCCGCTCTTTGAACCTATCTAATTCTGTGTGTGTTGGCGTTTACGAGGGGCTTCGTCAACTGGGATATCCAAACATGAAATTTGAAGGCGAGATACCTAAAAAATAGAAAAATAAAGTTCGCGAAATTGGAAAAATTTTTTATCCGTTTGTTGCGAACTTTTTATTTTTAACCATAAAAAAACGTTTGACATCGCACGCGTAAATTTTGTATGATTATATTGGGTAAGGTTGGATTTATTTTGCCCACTAATTAAGCGCATAAAACATTTTTACATATAGGAGAAAAACAACTATGATGATTTGGAACATATTCTTTATGTTCGGTGGTGTTGCTGCTATGATGTTCGGTATGAAAATCATGGGTGGCGCACTTGAAAAGGTTGCCGGCGGCGGAATGAAAAAGATGCTCGGCAAGGCAACCACAAATCGTTTTGCAGGCGTTGGCGTAGGTCTTGCCGTAACCAGCGTAATTCAAAGCTCAACTGCAACAACGGTTATGCTAGTCGGTTTTGTTAACATAGGGCTCATGACCTTAGGGCAAGCCGCAAACGTTATTATGGGCGCAAACATCGGTACGACGGTTACCGCACACATAGTATCACTTTCAAACTATGCAGACGTCGGGGCAATCGCCGCAATGATAGGTTGTATAGGCGTGCTTATGGCAATGCTAATTAAGAACGAAAAGGTAGTAAACATCGGTAATATTCTCGGTGGGTTAGGTCTTTTGTTCGTTGGCTTGGAATTTATTTCTACATACGCAACCAAGATAATGTTCGTGGGCGGAGATAAAAGTAATCCTGCATCATGGGCGGTTGCAATTTTTAGGGGCGACCACTTCCCGTTGCTTTTAATCTTGATAGGTATAGTTTTGACCGCACTTGTGCATAGTTCATCAACGATAACCAGCTTAATGGTTGTTCTTGCTGGACTCGACGTGTTAACGTTTGATAACGCTCTTTTCTTAGCACTCGGCTCAAACATCGGTACTTGTATAACGTCAATCATGTCGTCGGCAGGCACCCACGTTAACGCAAAGAGAACGGCGCTCGTCCATCTCTTATTCAACTTATTCGGCTGTTTAATCTTTATAGCGCCGATATGGATATGGAGAGAACAGGTAACGATTTTGTTTGGTAGAATGTCTAATAACGTTGGTCAACAAATAGCAATTTTCCACACCTTGTTTAATGTGGTTGCTACCATGATTTTGTTGCCGTTTACCAAGCAAATTGTAAAGCTTACTTGCTTCCTTGTTCGCGACAAGAAGGGTGAAACTGAAAACAAATACAAATTTACTTATCTCGACACTCGTATGCTTGAAACACCGCCCATTGCAGCAAGTAACGTTAAGCGCGAAATCATAAGAATGTCTAACCTTGCAAAAGATAACATCAACTACTCAATGGAAATGCTTCTTGAAGGTAAGGGCGACAAGGTGGAATTGATTCGTGAGAACGAAGACGTAATCAATCACTTGAATAAAAATATCGTTGCATTCCTCACTAAACTTATGGGTAAAGATTTGAACGAACAGGACGATAAGAAAATCGGTTCATACTATCACGTAGTATCCGACATTGAAAGAGTTGGCGACTATGCGGAAAACATTATGGAATACTCTCAACGCTTAAAAGGAGAGGAAGCTGGGTTTTCGGACGATGCTAAAAAGGAACTTTACAACCTCGTTGAAAAGTTTAACGACCTTCACGACAAAACCATTATGGCATTCGATAATCGTGATTTAACTATTCTTCCCGAAGTTGTTGATATTGAAGAAAAGGTCGATGAACTCAGCGTAGAACTAGAGGCAAGACATATCGAAAGATTGAGAAAGGGACTTTGCACCGCTCAGCTCGGTTCAATCTTCTTGCAAACGGTATCTAATCTTGAAAGGGTTAGCGACCATATGACAAACGTTGCGTTCAGCATTAAACAATACACAAAATAATAATTAATAGACAAGATAACCGCCGTTAAATGTTTGACATCGGCGGTTATATTTTATATAATAATGAAGATATTAATATAATAGGGCAGTTTAAGGTTTTGTTAATTGCCCGCAAGGAGAAAAAATTTATGAACAAAAAATCTATCAAAGACGTAAACGTTAAGGGTAAAAAGTGTCTTGTAAGAGTGGACTTTAACGTTCCTATGAAAGACGGTAAGATTACCGACGAAACTCGTATCAACGGCGCACTTCCCACCATCAAATATTTAGTTGAGCAAGGCGCAAAAGTTATTCTTTGTTCACACATGGGTAAACCCCACAATATATTTACCGAAGGCTTTTCACTCACTAAGAAAGAAAAGAAAGCAGTTGAAGCTCTTCCCGTGGAAGAA
Organism: Clostridia bacterium; assembly: GCA_017397305.1. Lineage (GTDB taxonomy): Bacteria > Bacillota > Clostridia > Christensenellales > Borkfalkiaceae > UBA1259. The sequence goes on from JAFQJB010000013.1 coordinate 21,353, forward strand.
CAAGCAGCCGCTAAAGCAGAATATCTTAAAAAGGCAATAAAGGATAAGGAAAAATTCACCCTTCGTCCCGTTGCTGAAAAACTTGCTGAAAAACTCGGTCAACCCGTTGTTTTTGCTGAAGACGTTGTTGGCGAAAGCGCAGACAAGGCTGTTGCAAACATTAAAGACGGCGAAGTTGTTCTTCTTGAAAACACCCGCTTTGAACAAGGCGAAGAAAAGAGGGACGAGGCACTTTGCAAAAAACTTGCAACCTACTGCGATATTTACGTTAACGATGCATTCGGTACTGCACACCGTTCACACGCAACCACCGCAGCTATTGCTGAATACGGCTTTGTAGACACTGCAGTTTGCGGTTTCCTTATCGAAAAGGAACTCTCTGTTATGGCAGATGCACTCGAAAATCCAGTAAGACCTTTCGTTGCTATCCTTGGTGGTGCAAAGGTTGCTGATAAATTAAAGGTTATTTCCAACCTTCTTGAAAAGTGCGACACGCTTATTATCGGTGGCGGTATGGCATACACCTTCTTAAAGGCAAAGGGCTATGAAGTTGGAACTTCACTCGTTGACGACGAACAAATTGGGTACTGTCTCGACATGATGCAAAAGGCAAAAGACCTTGGCAAAACCCTTCTTCTTCCCGTTGACGTACACGCAACTAAAGAATTCCCCAATCCTATCGATGCAGAAGTTCCTATGGTTGCTTTTGATATCGAAAATATCCCTGCTGATATGCAAGGTCTTGATATCGGTGACAAGACTGCTGAACTTTACGCAAACGCAGTAAAGAGTGCAAAGACGGTTATTTGGAACGGACCTATGGGCGTGTTCGAAAACCCCGTATTTGCAAAGGGAACTATCGCAGTTGCAAAAGCGCTTGCTGAAACTGAAGCAACCACTATCATCGGTGGTGGCGACTCTGCTGCAGCGGTAACCCAACTCGGCTTTGCTGATAAAATGAGCCACATTTCAACCGGTGGCGGTGCTTCACTTGAACTTTTCGAAGGCAAGAAACTCCCCGGTATCGAATGTCTTAACAATAAATAATTTACTATAAGGAACTACTTAAAATGAGAAAACCTATTATTGCTGGAAACTGGAAGATGAACAAAACCGCTGCTGAAGCGGAAGCACTTATCAACGAACTTAAACCTTTGGTTAAAAAGGCAAAACCCGAAGTTGTAATTTGCGTACCTTACACTGATTTGTGGGTTGCAAAAAAGGCAATCGAAGGTAGCAAGATTAAACTTGGTGCTGAAAACGTTGCTTGGGCAGACAAGGGCGCTTTCACTGGTGAAATTTCAGCAGAAATGCTAAAAGAAATCGGTGTTGAATACGTTATTATCGGTCACAGCGAACGTCGTCAATACTTCGGTGAAACTGACCAAACGGTTAACATGAGATTAAAACAAGCATTGAAGAACGACTTAAAACCCATCGTTTGCGTTGGCGAAACTTTGGCGGAAAGAGAAAAGAACAAAACTAAAAGAGTTTTGAAAAAGCAAGTTTTGGAAGGCTTTAAGGACGTTACCGATTTTTCAAACGTCGTTATCGCATACGAACCCGTATGGGCAATCGGCACTGGCAAAACTGCAACTGCTGAAGACGCAAACAAAACTATCGGCTACATTAGAAGTTTAGTTAGAAAGACTTTTGGTGCAGAAGTTGCAAAAAATCTTCGTATCCAATACGGCGGAAGCATGAAACCCTCTAACGCAAAAGAACTTATGGCTATGAGAAACATTGACGGTGGTCTTATCGGCGGTGCGGCACTTAAGGCAGAAGATTTTGCAGGTATTGTAAACTACAAGGGCTAATAAAAAGGAAAGGCACAATTTGATTTGTGCCTTTTATAAGGAATAGATATGAAAAACAGACCTAATTGTATAATCATAATGGACGGATACGGCAACAGCTGTGAGTCTAAAGGTAACGCAATCAAGTGCGCAAATTCTATAAACGTTGACGCACTTATGGAAAAATACCCTTCAACCCTAATCGGTGCAAGTGGTATGGACGTTGGGCTTCCCGAAGGTCAAATGGGCAATAGTGAAGTTGGGCATCTAAACATGGGTGCAGGTAGAATCGTTTACCAAGAACTTACTAGAATCACTAAGTCTATAACCGACGGCGATTTCTTTACCAATGAAGAATTTTTGCGTGCAATCGAGAATGCAAAAGTAAACGGCAAAAAACTTCACCTTTACGGACTTTTGTCGGACGGCGGTGTTCACAGCCACGTAACCCACCTTTACGCACTTATTAAACTTGCCAAAATGCAAGGTCTTGACGACGTTTACGTTCACTGCTTTTTGGACGGACGTGACGTTTCACCCACAAGCGGTGCAGACTTTATTAAGGGCTTAAAGGACAAAATGGAAGAACTTTCTTTCGGCACAATCGCATCGGTTGGCGGAAGATATTACGTTATGGATAGAGATAACCGCTGGGAAAGGGTGGAAAAGGCATACGATATGATGACCGCTTGTATTGGCGAAGTTACCGAAGATGCTGAAAATTACGTTCGTGCATCGTATGAAAACGGCGTAACTGACGAATTCGTTATCCCCGCACACGTTGTTAAAGACGGCAAGCCCGTAGGACTTATCGAAGAAGGAGATAGCATAATATTTTTCAACTTCCGTCCCGACCGCGCACGTCAAATCACAAGGGCAATGAGCGAAAAGGAATTCGACGGCTTTGAAAGAAAGACCGGCTTTATCAATCCTACTTACGTTTGTTTTACAAGATACGACGCAAGTTTTACCAACGTTTCTATCGCGTTTAAGCCCCAAGTTTTAACAAACACTTTGGGTGAATATATCGCATCGTTAGGTTTAAAGCAACTTAGAATTGCTGAAACTGAAAAATACGCACACGTAACCTTCTTCTTTAACGGCGGTGTGGAAAAACCCAACGAAAAAGAGGATAGGGAACTTATTCCTTCACCAAAGGTAGCAACCTACGATTTGCAACCCGAAATGAGCGCGTATGAAGTTACAGAAAAGGTTATTGAAAAGATTGATAGCGAAGAATACGACGTTATTATTCTAAACTTTGCAAACTGCGATATGGTAGGTCATACCGGTGTATTCGGCGCAGCAGTGAAGGCTGTTAAAACGGTTGACGAATGCGTCGCAAAAGTTGTTGAAAAGATACTTTCTAAGGGTGGTAACGCAATAATAACCGCTGACCACGGCAACGCAGATAAGATGGAAGAGGCTGACGGCTCTCCGTTTACCGCACACACCACCAACAAAGTGCCTCTAATCGTTGTTGGTAAGGACTTTGAGGGCAGAAAACTTCGTGACGGCGGAATACTTGCCGACATCGCACCCACACTTCTCGATATGATGGGCGTGGCAGTTCCCGAAGAAATGAGCGGTAAAACCTTATTAATCTAACAATTTACGCATAAAACTATTAAAAAACAGTTGAAAAAAACGTTTTTGTGTGATACAATACTTTAAGAGTGTTTAATAAAGACGTTTAAGGAGATAATTATGGATATGATGAATATGATGTTGGCTGCAGGTGGCAGTTCATTCTGGACTACTTGGCACGGTTGGTTAAAATACATTCCGCTCGCTATAATGGGCATCTGTGCGCTATTTATTATATTAGTTGTATTATTTCAGCCCGGCAACTCATCAGGGGTTGGCGCGCTTGGTGGACAAACTGAAACTTTTTTGGGTAAAAACAAAAACAAGACTTTCGACCATAAGATGAAAAAGCTTACTGTTGTAAGTGCAATCATTTTTGCGATTTTGTGTATTGCTTTTGTTATCGTTGCTTTCATCGGCAGACCTCAATAAAAAGTCAAACTCGGCGGTTCTACTTAAAGAACCGCCTTTTTTATTTTTATCGATTATTTATTAAAAAACAAAGGGCTCAAAACAATATATCATTATACTAGAATTTACATATGGCAAAAAGAGATATTATCGAAGGCAAACTTTCTGGCAACGAACGTGGATATGCGTTCTTAATACAGTCTAACGGTGGGGAAGATTATTTTATTCCGCACTCCGACCTAAAAGGTGCAATGCACGGCGATACCGTACTTGCCGAAACAACTTTTGGTGAGGGCGCACGGACGACTGCACGCGTTTTAAAAATTTTAGAACGCGGTATAACCGAACTTGTAGGAACTTACTTTTCTTGCAAGAGCGGTGGTTTTGTCACGCCCGACGAGAGAAAGTATTATAACGATATCTTTATTCCTTTCGGCAAGGGACTGAGGGCAAAGTCTGGTCAAAAGGTGGTTTGTAAAATTTTATCCTACCCAAAAAAGCAAAACCCCGAGGGGATAGTGACAAAAATTTTAGGTCGCCAGTTTGAAAAGCAAGCTGAACTTAGGTCGATACTTTTTAATTACAAACTTCCCGAAGAGTTTCCAAAAGCCGTTTTAGACAGCGCTAAGGCACTTAAACCCCCATTAAACGAAGAACTACTTAATGGTAGAGAAGATTTTAGAGAGCAAATAACCTTTACCATTGACGGTGAGGACGCTAAAGACTTTGACGATGCGATATCAATAAAGAAATTGCGTGGAGGAAAGTACCTTTTGGGCGTTCACATTGCCGACGTAAGTCATTACGTTAGGCAAAACGGCACTATCGATAAAGAGGCTTTATCCCGTGCAACAAGTGTGTATTTCCCAGAGCAAGTAATTCCTATGCTTCCTGAAAAACTTTGTAACGATTTATGCTCGTTAAAAGAGGGAGTGGATAGACTTACACTATCTTGTGTCATGACCGTCGACAAAAAAGGGAAGGTGACCGATTACTATATAACCCCGTCGGTAATAAGGAGTAGGGCAAGGCTTACCTACACTGCCGTTCAAAGATTTTTAGACGGCGATAGCAGTGCAATAAAGGGGGATAGCGCGCTTTTATCCAGCCTTAAACTCACCGAAGAACTAGCAAAAATTTTGATTGCAAAAAGGGAAGAAGAGGGCTCTATCGACCTAGACGTCAAAGAGAGTGCTATTATCGTAAACAATGGCGAAATTACTGTAAAAGCAACCGAACGAGATATGGCGCATAGAATTATAGAAGAGTTTATGATTCTAGCAAACGTGACCGTTGCCGAATATATGTTCTATCTTGAAAAACCTTTCGTGTATAGAGTTCACGAAGAGCCGTCGATAGAAAAACTCAACGATTTTTACGCGTTTTTGCAAGGGCTTGGGATAAATGCTCGCCACAACAGAGATAGTATACACCCCAAGGATTTTCAGTTAATATTGAAAAACGCCGAGGGTAAAGCTACCTACACTATCGTAAATAGGGTTATGCTCCGCTCTATGCAAAAGGCAAAGTATAGTCCAGTCGACGTGGGGCACTTCGGGCTTTCTAAACGTCACTACTGCCACTTTACGTCGCCTATCCGCCGTTATCCCGACCTTCAAATTCATAGGATTATTAAAGACGTTGTCAGCGGTAAGTTTGATATAGAAGAAAAATACGGCAAGCGGGTGTTTGAGATTGCAGAACAATCTTCAAAAATGGAGAGAAACGGGGTAGAGGCTGAACGTGCGGTTGACGATTACTATAAACTCTTGTTTATCAGCAACTTTATAGGCGATAGCTTTGAAGGGGTGATAAGCGGTGTTGCGGGCTTTGGTGTATTCGTAGAATTAGAGTGTGGAGTAGAAGGTATAGTAAAAGCGGAAACCCTAAAAGGCAAAAGATACGTCCACGACCCTAAAAAATATACCTTGTCAAATGGTCAAACCACTTTTAAGCTAGGTCAAAAGGTTATGGTTAAGGTTGTCGGCGTTAATATTGGCGAAAGAAGAGCAGAATTTATGATAGAAAATGACAAAACTCTTGCAAAGCAAGAGAAAATGTAGTAAAATAATTTTAAGTGCTGTCAATTAGATTAGCAAAAGGAAAAAATGGAAGAAAAAACTATTTGCACAAACAAAATAGTCTCGCACGAGTATTTTGTTCTAGAACGAATAGAAACGGGCATTGTCCTAGAGGGGAGCGAGGTTAAGTCGTTAAGGCTTGGCAACGTCAACTTAAAGGACAGCTTTTGCGTGTATTATAACGGCGAAATGTTTGTTAAAAACATGCATATAGCCTTGTATGATAAGGCGGGTGCATTTTCCACGCGTGATTCTAGACGGGATAGAAAACTCTTGCTACATAAAGACGAGATGATAAAACTCAAAAGCAAGGTTGAGCAAAAAGGACTTACGTTAGTTCCCATAAGATTATACTTTAAGCAAGCGCTGATAAAGTTAGAACTAGGGCTTTGTCAAGGCAAACACACCTACGATAAAAAGCGTTCGCTTATGGAAAAGGACATTAAACGCGAAAAAGAGCGTGAAATTAAAAATTATAGGTAAACTTTTTTAGGAGAAAATAAAATGGCAAACAAAAAGAGAATCGAAACGATTTGTATTCAAGGCGGTTATACCCCAAAAAATGGTGAACCGAGACAAATTCCCATTTATCAAAGCACTACGTTTAAGTATGATACAAGCGAAGACATGGGTAAACTTTTCGACCTAGAGGCGAGCGGGTATTTTTATACTAGACTTCAAAATCCGACCAACGACCTCGTTGCGGCAAAATTAACCGAACTAGAAGGCGGTGTTGCAGGTATGCTCACCTCGTCGGGACAAGCGGCTAACTTCTATTCGATATTTAATATTGCTAACGCAGGCGACCACGTTATTTCAAGCTCTGCAATCTATGGTGGAACGTTCAATCTCTTTGCAGTTACCATGAAAAAGATGGGTATTGACTTTACGTTCATTTCGCCCGATTCTACCGAAGAAGAAATCAACGCGGCATTCCGTCCCAACACAAAAGCAGTGTTTGGGGAAACCATTGCAAACCCCGCGTGCTCTGTTTTAGACATCGAACTTTTTGCAAGGGTTGCTCACGAACATGGTGTTCCCTTTATTATCGATAATACGTTCGCAACGCCTATCAACTGCAGACCTATCGAATGGGGTGCAGACATCGTAACACACTCTACCACAAAATATATCGACGGACACGGTGTGTCGGTTGGCGGTGCAATTATCGACGCTGGTAAGTTTGACTGGAAGGCACACGCAGATAAATTCCCGGGACTTACCACTCCCGACGATAGTTATCACGGAATAGTTTATGCTGACAAGTTTGGTAAAGAAGGTGCATTTATAACCAAGGCGACCGCACAACTTATGAGAGACTTTGGTTCAATCCAATCACCTCAACACGCATTCTATATCAACCTTGGACTAGAAAGCTTGCACGTTAGAATGAAACGTCACTGCGAAAACGGACAAAAGGTTGCAGAATTTTTGAATAATCACGAAAAAATCGAGTGGGTAAGATACTGCGGACTTAAAGAGGATAAGTATTACGAACTCGGTCAAAAATACTTGCCAAACGGCTCTTGCGGTGTATTGAGCTTTTCAGTAAAGGGCGGTAGAGCGCAAGCAGAAGCATTTATGAAGGCTTTAAGGGTAGCTTCTATCGAAACACACGTTGCCGATGCAAGAACTTGCTGTTTGCACCCCGCAAACGCAACACACCGTCAAATGTCCGACGCACAACTTGAAGCAGCGGGAATTCCTCCCACGCTTATCCGTTACTCTTGCGGATTAGAGAATGCCGACGATTTGATTGAAGATATTGCACAAGCACTAGAAAAAATTTAAGTTAAGGGGGGAAGACTATGCCAATCATAGTACCCAAAGATATACCGGCAAGCAAAATTTTACAAGCTGAAAATATTTTCGTTATGAACGACCAAAGGGCAATGCAACAGGATATCCGTCCGTTAGAGATTGCAATAGTTAACCTTATGCCCACAAAAATGGTTACCGAAACTCAGCTTATGAGATTGCTTTCCAACTCTCCGCTCCAAGTCAACGTGACTTTGGTTAGCACTGAAACGTACGTAAGCAAAAACACGCCGTTAGAACACCTAGAAAGGTTTTACAAAACCTTTTCGGAAATTAAAGAAAGAAAGTTCGACGGTATGATTATAACTGGTGCACCCGTTGAAGAAAAGGAGTTTAGCGAAGTAACTTATTGGGACGAACTTAAAGAAATTTTTGAGTTTGCTAAAACCAACGTTACGAGCACACTTTTCATTTGTTGGGGTGCTCAAGCCGCGCTTCACTATTATTACGGAATAGAAAAGCACCTTCTTCCCAAAAAACTTTTCGGCGTTTATAAGCATAAAAAACTTATCGACTACGATAGATTATTAAAGGGAACGGACGATAGGTTCTTTATGCCACACTCTCGCCATACAACCGTATATGAAGAGGATATCAAAAAGTGCAAAGACGTCGTTATGGTTGCTTCTTCAAAGCAAGCGGGTGCAGCGATTATCCGCTCAAAAGATAACAAGTTTATCTTTATAACCGGTCACGCAGAGTACGATAGGGACACTTTGGAAATCGAGTATAAGAGAGATTTAGCAAAGGGAATGGACATAGACCCGCCCGAAAACTATTACGTAGAGGGCGACCATGGTGAAATCAAGATGAGCTGGGTATCCACAGCAAATCTTATCTATATGAACTGGCTAAACCACTACGTATACCAGTTAACACCTTACGAGATAGACGACATAAAATAATAAAACGCGACGTATCGCAAAAAGAAGTTGCCACAAAAATCGTGCAAATTGGTTTTTGCCAATTTGCTGATAATGGGGCATACAAGAAAGAAGAGCAAGCAGAGATGGGCAAGAACAAATAAATCGTGGAAAAGATTTTGTAAAAAAGATTTTTCACGAAGAGGAGAAGTTGCCACAAAAATCGTGCAAATTGGTTATTGCCAATTTGCTGATAATGGGGCACACTTCGACGAGGGGGCGATTCAGTTTCGATTGGGCGACCGCGTAAGGACGTAAGCATACCGAAGGCTCGACTTCGTTAAAACGGAACCTAAATTTAAATGCTAACAGAAATGAAGTAGCATACGCAGCTTAATTTTTGCGTACGGTTCTCTCTTTCTCGCCCGTTGGGAAGGGAAGAGCTGTCAAAACGACGGGGTACTGCGCCGTAATTTGATTTTGTTTGCGACGTGGAACTTAAAAAATCAAAGGGTGCGTATTGGTCGCCAACGACCGAGCGCACCACTAAAATCAATCGTTGGATAAGTATGTAGAAGGTTTTTATAAAGCGTTCAAGACCGGAGTGCAAATCTCCGCGTCTCCACCAAAAAAAAGGACACATGACTGTGCCCTTTTTGTTTTATACGAAAGAATTCGTTATTCGTGTGAATTGTAGATTATAACCAAATTTGTTTTATTTTTGTTTAATATGAACGTCAACTTGATTGTAAGGAATTTCAATATTGTTTGCGTCAAATTCTTTTTTGACAGATTCCAAGAGGTCAAAGTTTACAGTCCAGTAATCAGAATTTTTCGTCCACACCCTAGTTACGATATCTATACTTGATGAGCCGTGTTCCTTCATTCTTACGAAAGGAGCGGGGTCTTTAAGTATCAACTCATGACTATTGCAAACATCCAAGATGATAGATTTTGCTTTTTCAAAATCGTCAGCGTAGCCTATCGAGAAGGTAAGGTCTACTCTGCGCAAATCTTTTTCCGAATAGTTTACCACGGTACCGCTAGATAAACTTCCGTTGGGGATATAAATAATCTTGTTGTCGGGGGTTACGATTTTAGTGTAAGTGATTTTAATTTCAAGAACTGTGCCACTATAACCTTGTGCTTCAATGTAGTCGTCTACGCGGAAGGGGCGAGTAAGAATTATCATAACGCCTCCTGCCAAGTTTGACAACGCACCGTTGACAGCAAGACCAACACATACGCCTAGTGAAGCAATCAAAGCAGTAAATCCACTGGTGTCAATTCCTAAAAATCCTATTATGCAAATGAAGATTAATATTTTCAACGCTAGACGGAAAATATATACAAGCGTTTTTACAATGGTTTTGTCGGCATTTTTACGGGTAGCTCTTTTTTCTATTCTTCTTGCAACTGCATTTATGACTTTAAATGATACGAAAAGCACTATCAACGAGATAATAATTTTAGCAATGGTCGTCCAAATAGCATCGCTAGTTACCCAAGCAACAATTTTATTCCAAAGTTGTTCAAAGTTCATATGAAACCTCCTAAGTTTTTTAACATAATACCACTTGATACGGGTTTTGTCAAAGCATGAGAAAAATTTTATAAAAAAAGCTTGGAAATTTTCCAAGCCTAATTTTCAAAAAAACCGTGCATCTGACGTCGACGTACACCGCCGAAGTGGAAACGTGGTAGGTAACTCCTTCAAAGCAACCTCATATCACACGCGCCTTACCGTTTAGTGCTGCTACATTCCTGTCCTGACACGGTTCGCGGGGACGCGTTGCATAAGACCTTGATATCATCATCCCTTGCCACGCGCAACCAACCACGGCATAAGCCTCGGTCAGCATTCTGCTCCGCTAAGCGAATTGCGGATAACAGGGCATCGCTAACTCCCCGCATAGCACGGCTATAATATTCTAACTTAAAAAAAAGAATTTAGCAAGTATTTTTTAAGTAAATTAATAAATTTAGCAAAATTGACTTTACAAAACCGACAAATATAGATATAATTTATAAGTAAAAATATATTATAAAGCAAAAACTTGGAGCGAATGTTATGTATAAGAAAGTTGACACAACCTTAAACTTCCTCGACAGAGAAAAAGAAGTATTGCAATTTTGGAAAGAAAACAAAATTTTCGAACAAAACGTTAGCGCGAACGAAGGTAATCGTGAATTCACCTTTTACGACGGTCCGCCTACCGCAAACGGCAAACCGCATATCGGTCACATATTAACGCGTGTTATTAAGGACATAATTCCCCGTTATCACGTTATGAAAGGCGACCACTGTTTGAGAAAGGCAGGTTGGGATACGCACGGTCTTCCCGTAGAACTTGAAGTTGAAAAACTTTTGGGCATCGACGGCAAGCAAGAAATTGAAAAATACGGTATCGAACCCTTTATCAAAAAATGTAAAGAATCGGTTTGGAAATATAAATCCGAATGGGAGAAGATGAGTGACCGCGTAGGTTACTGGGCGGATATGGAAGACCCGTACGTTACCTATGACGATAACTACATCGAATCTGTTTGGTGGGCGATTAAGACCATTGCTGAAAAAGGACTTTTATATAAAGGGCACAAAATCGTTCCTTACTGCCCGCGTTGTGGAACCGCACTTTCTTCACACGAAGTAGCGCAAGGATATAAGGACGTTAAGGACGTTTCGGTTTTCGTTCGCTTCAAAATGAAGAATAGGGAAAACGCATATTTCCTTGCGTGGACGACTACACCTTGGACGCTTCCTTCTAACGTTGCACTTTGCGTTAACCCTAAGGAAGACTATGCTGAAATCGTTGCTGAAGACGGCGCAACTTACGTTTTAGCCGAAGCACTCGTTCCCACCTTGTTTGAAAACTATCAAACGATTAGCGTAAAGAAGGGTATCGAATACGAAGGACAAGAATACATTCCGCTCTTTGATTACGCACTTGGCTCGTTCAAAGAAAAAGCATACTACATCGTTTGTGACGGATACGTAACTTTGACCGACGGTAGCGGTATCGTTCACATCGCACCCGCTTTTGGTGAAGACGACGCAAACGTTGGTAGAAAATATAATCTGCCTTTCGTTAAACTTGTTGACGATAGGGGCAATATGGCGGAAAGCACTGGTATTTTGGCTGGTAAGTTCGTTAAGGACGCCGATAAAATCATTATCAAAATGCTTAAAGAAAACGGCTTACTCTTCAAAGAACTTCCCTTTGAGCATAGCTATCCTTTCTGTTGGCGTTGCGATACACCACTTCTATATTATGCAAGAAGCAGTTGGTTTATAAAGATGACCGCTGTTAAAGATAGACTTATCGAGGCAAATAACTCTGTTAACTGGATACCCGAAACCATTAAGCACGGCAGAATGGGTAACTTCCTTGAAAACGTTATCGACTGGGGACTTTCTAGAGAACGTTATTGGGGTACACCGCTACCCGTTTGGGTTTGCGAAAAGTGTGGCAAAATCCACGTTATCGGTAGCAAAAAAGAACTTAAAGACCTTTGCGGTATAGAAGGTGATATCGAACTTCACCGTCCGTATATCGACGATTGTACGTTCGACTGCGAATGTGGTGGTAAGTTTATAAGAGAAAAAGAGGTTATCGACTGCTGGTTTGACTCTGGCTCAATGCCCTTTGCTCAATACCACTATCCCTTTGAAAATAAGGAACTTTTCGAAAGTCATTTCCCCGCAGACTTTATCAGTGAAGCAATCGACCAAACGCGTGGTTGGTTCTACACCTTGCTTGCAATATCCACCTTGCTCTTCGATAAAGCACCCTTCAAAAACTGCATAGTTTTGGGACACGTTAACGATAAAAATGGTATTAAAATGAGTAAGCATAAGGGCAACGTAGTTGACCCGTGGACCATACTTGATAAGCAAGGTGCGGATGCGGTTAGATGGTATTTCTACACTGGCTCTGCACCATGGCTACCTTCAAGATTCTATGAAGAAGCAGTTTCCGAAGCGCAAAGAAAGTTTATGGGCACGCTTTGGAACACCTATGCATTCTTCGTGCTCTATGCTGAAATAGACAAATATAACCCCGCAAACTACAACTTGAAAGATTGCAAACTTACCCTTATGGATAAGTGGGTTCTTTCAAAACTTAACACGCTCGTTAAGACGGTAGACGAGGGGCTCAAAAACTATAACATATTCGACAGTGCACGTGCACTCCAAAGCTTTACCGACGACCTATCTAACTGGTACGTTCGTCGCGGTAGAGAAAGGTATTGGGGTCACGAAATGGATGACGATAAGATTGCGGCTTACACCACGCTTTATACCGTACTTGTAACTATGGCAAAATTATCCGCTCCTTTCACTCCGTTTATGGCTGAATCAATCTATCAAAACTTGGTACCCGCATTCTATCAAGACGCGCCTAAGTCCGTTCACCTTTGCTCTTTCCCCGAAGTAGATGAAAGTGCAATAGATAAGACGCTAGAAGACGGTATGCAAAACGTTCTCGACATCGTTGTTTTAGGACGTGCTTGCAGAAACACTGCTAACATCAAAAACCGTCAACCTCTTTCCAAAATCTTCGTATGCTCGGAAAGAAGAACCGAACTTACTGAAGGGCTTTTGGAAATTGCAAAAGACGAACTTAACGTTAAGGAAGTTGAACACCTTCGCGATGCAACCAAGTTTGTAACTTATAAGATTAAACCTCAACTCAAAACCTTGGGTCCAAAATACGGCGCATTGCTCGGTAAGGTAAGGAAATTCCTTGAAACTTGCGATGCAAACGCAGTTGTTACCACCGTTAAGAGTGGCGAAATTTACAAGACCGAGTTTGAAGGTGCAACTTTCGAGTTCGCACTTGACGACCTTTTGATTTCAACCGAAAGTGCTGAAGGCTTTATTGCTTCAAGCGATATGGGTATAACGGTTGTTATGGATACCACCGTTACCGAAGAACTTAAGGCTGAAGGTATTGAGAGAGAACTTATCTCCAAAATTCAAACCATGCGTAAAGAGGCTGGCTTTGAAGTTGTTGATAGAATCACAATCAACTACACCACCGAAGACGCAGGACTTAAAAAGGCGTTTGAAAGTGGCAGTGAACTTAAAAACGTCGTGCTTGCCGACAGCGTAACCGAGGGCAGTGCGGACGGCTTTACTAAAGAATTAGACGTTAACGGTGCAGTTTGCGTCGTTACGGTTAACAAGGTAAAATAATGAGAAGTGCTGAATGGAAAGACTATTCGGTCATTTCCACTGGTAACGGCTATAAACTAGAACGTTGGAAGGACGTTATTTTGCTCCGTCCCGACCCCCAAGTTATTTGGAAAAGCCAAACGGATATGGATGGGTATAAGGGACTATCGGCAAAATACGTTCGTAGCGAAACTGGTGGCGGTAGATGGCTTATAAAGGGAAAAATGCCACAAGAGTGGACGGTGTCGTATAAGGATTTAAAGTTCAAAATCAAACCTATGGGCTTTAAGCATACCGGACTTTTTCCTGAGCAAGCAGTAAACTGGGATTTGATGACCGAACTCATTAAAAACGCAGGTCGCGAAATCAACGTGCTAAACTTGTTTGCATACACGGGCGGGGCCACCGTAGCGTGCGCTAAAGCGGGCGCAAACGTGTGTCACGTGGACGCTGCAAAAGGTATGGTTGAGCGCGCTGGTGAAAACGTTCGACTCAGCGGAGTCGGTGACGGCAAGGTTAGATATATTATCGACGACTGCAAGAAGTTTGTGGAAAGGGAAATTCGCAGAGGTAGAAGATACGACGCGATAATTATGGACCCGCCAAGTTATGGTAGGGGGCCCAACGGCGAAATGTGGAAATTGGAGGCCGAACTTTATCCCTTTGTAGAGCTTTGTGAAAAGGTTTTGTCGGATAACCCTTTATTTGTTTTGATAAACAGTTACACCACGGGGCTTCAACCCCAAGTTCTTAAAAACATTTTGGAATTGACCGTTGGGAAGGGTAGAAACGGCAAGGTTGAGGCTTATGAAGTAGGACTTAAAACCGAGCAAGAAGGCGTTATTCTCCCTTGTGGAAACAGCGGAATTTGGATAAATGGTAAATAGTATGGAAGATTTGATAATTTTACATGAAGACAACCACATAATTGTTGTATTAAAGCCACAAAACGTTCCCTCGTGTGAGGACGAAAGTAAGGACTTAGATATGCTGACCATAATCAAGGAGTATATAAAGGTAACTTACAACAAAACTGGCAACGTTTACCTTGGGCTTGTGCACCGTCTTGACCGCCCGACAGGCGGGGTAATGGTATTTGCAAAAAGCTCTAAAGCGGCTTCTAGGCTCTCAGAACAACTCCGTGACGGCGATTTCGAAAAGAGATACTTTGCAGTGCTAGTCGGTACACCTAAGGAAGAAAAGGCAACGCTTACGCATTACATGAAAAAGAATGCGGTAAACAATATGGTATACGTTTGCCCACCCTCAGTTCAAGGCGCAAAGTTTGCCGAACTTGAATACAACGTTTTAGAGAGTGTGAACGACTTATCTCTCGTGGACGTAAGGTTGCATACGGGTAGAAGTCACCAAATTCGCGTACAGATGAACGCAATCGGCACTCCAGTGTATGGCGACATGCGATACGGCGGTGAAAAGGCAAAGAAGGGTTATTTAGCACTTTGGGCATATTACCTATCGTTTACCCACCCCGTAAGTAAAGAAAGAATGGTCTTTCGTGTTCAACCGCCAAAGGATAACACGCCTTGGAATCAGTTTGATACCGAAAGGTCGATAAAAATTATTAAACCTAGCATTTAACAACTTTAATAAAAAAGCGACGGAGATTCCGTCGCTTTTTGGCTTATAAAAAGCCTTTATATAAATAAACCGAGCAACTTGTAAACGCCCAAAGCAATTAAAATTAAAGGCGAAACAAACTCGATTTTTGCTATTTTTTTAACAAGTTTGGTTTGGGATAGCAAAATTCCAAGGCTAATCATAAGAGTGTGCATGGCGGTGATTATCACGGGCACGTAAAATGCGTTTTGCCCCATAAGTGATAGCGAAAGGTTAGCAAACGCGCCGTCAAATCCCACCGCAAAACCGGTCAACACCGATTGCTTAAATACGTTTGAAGACATATTGTCGTGCTCGGGCGATTTTTTAAATAGATTAAAAAGTCCAACGGCAATCAAAATTATTCCGCCTATCGAGGCGGTTTTTTGGTTTACCTTACCGCTAAAGAAGACGGTTAGATAGTTTGTTAAAAGACAAAGCAAAAACACCACCGAAGTGATGCCGATAACAATGGGTAGTTTTTTCTTTACCTTCATGGCGAGCGAGAATCCGCAAATAAAAGAATCTAAGCTAACGGTAAGTGCGGTTAAAAGCAAAAAACCCATCATAAGTAAAAGCCCCCTTATCTCAATATATTCGGTTTAACCCAGTTTGGTGTCGGGAGGTAAGGGCGCAAATATAAAGTTTATCGCGAGAAAATATAATAAATATTATATATTTTAAAAAAAGGGGCAAAACTGTATTGACAAAGTTTTGATTTTTGTGTAAAATATAGCAGTATAGTTGTAAATTACAAGGAGTATTTTGCTTATATGAGAAACGCTAAATTGCATAAAATATTTCTTACCGCATTGGTAAGTTTGTTAATTTTGGTGCTTGCTGTAGTTATGATTCCTCAAAGGTCAGCGACCGCACTTGCAGACGAGGGTGAAAAGGCAAGCGATTACTTTACCGGAATTAACGACGCCAACCTTTCTTTTGAAAATGATAATATGGTTGCAAAGATAACCGAGGACTCAATTTCTACCGAAGATGACGAAAAGGGTGTGTTGGCTTTCAAAAACTATCTTATCGTTAATGAAATGTTGATGGAAGTTAAAGTTCCCGATAGCATAAACGCTTTGACCGTTGTGTTTGAAAGTGAAGCATATTATTCGGCTGGCAACCCCATGGTTAAAAAGTCGTTTGATAACGGCAACGTTGTGTTTGAAAAAGATGGTGATAATTACGTTTACACCTCTGAAGAGACCGTTGTTAACGAATTGAAGTTTGATTTTGCTACTAATCAAGCAACCTTTAACGGCAACGCAAATCATAGTGGTGATTTTGCAGCCTTTATCAACCAAGGTGTTTTGAGCTTAAACGTTAGTGTAATTGATAATTATCTCGTTGTAAACTCTATCAAGGCGAACGACCTTATGGACGGCGCAACCAAACTTGAATACCGCAAGATTAAAGCGATTGACGATAAGTCGATAACAAAAATTAGATTTATGTTCGACGTTGACGAACAAAAGGTAAGTGCAGACGCACCCGCTCGTTTTGAAATCGTTAGCGTAAACCAAAAGGCAAGCGATATAAATTATAAGCAAACCTTCAAACTAGTTGACGGCGATTTTGAAAAGAAAGCATATCCCGTTGTAGCAGTTAGCGAAGAATTCTACAAGAAGAATGCTGAAAGCAAAACTTACAACTACACTATCGTAAAAGACTTGATGACTAAATACACTCTTGAACTTAAGGCTTTCTCGGTTATTGGCGACGTAAAAGATAGTTCACTCTATCTTAAAAAAGACACCAATGCTGATAACGTTTGGTTGGAAAGCGGTACCGAAACACCAACGAGTGTTCAATTTAATAAAATCGATACGTACAGCTTGATTATTGCTGGTCCTAGCGCTGACTACGATAAAATTAGCATCGAGGTAAAAGATTTCTCAAAAAATGACGTGGCTCCTTCTTACGTAAAGAAAGCAGATTATCAAGATGCATACTTTGCATTTGAAGTTGCACTCCGTAACGCATATTACGACGTTGAAAAGGGCGAACACGTCGCTCTAGGTCAAAACGTTGAAGTTCCCTCTCTTAAGGACTTGGTTTTTGATGACCTTAATACTTACGAACAATTAACCACCATGGTTTACTATGCAAACGATAATAGTGATTTGGGTATGGCTGGCAGTTTGTCCGTTCCCGTTGACGAAGCTGGTGATTATTACTTCTTTGTTGTGGTTGCCGATAAAAACCGTAACGAAATGGATAAAGATAAAGACTTTATCAAAAATGAAGATAATCTTAATCCCCAATATGCTGATTACGTTTTCACCTTCCATATGGTTGACGACGCACTTATTGAAGTTATTAAAGCAAAATCACAAGGTAAGGGATACGTTGGTGTTGACTATACCGCATCTGCATTTACAGTAAATGCTCAATCTTGCAATATAACCTACAAACTTTATTATTGTTCAGACGTTAACGCAACCAAAGATAGCGACTGGGTGGAAATTCCCAAAGCATCTTCAGTTAGCGACCAAGGTAAATTGTACGACGGCTTTAGTTACGACGACGTTCAATCTATAGGGTATGATGGTTCATTGTCCTTTAAGCCCATTAAAGCAGGTGCTTATATGATAGAATGCACCGCAACTTCTACAATCACTTCTAGGGCCGAAAGCAATTACTCTATAATTAAAGTAAGCGGTGAACCTGAAGAAGTTAAGGTTTACAGCGATTGGTTCAAAGATAACGTTTGGACGGTTGTATTCCTCAGCGTAGGCACTCTTTGCCTTATTGGAATAGTTGCTTTGCTTTTCGTAAAGCCGAAGGATAAAGTTGAAGAATAATATCTAAACAAAAATTTGCAGGACTTCGGTTTTAACCGAGGTCCTGTTTGATTAAATTATGAAAAGTTTTATAGTGTCTAAAACGGGCAAACTGACAAAACTTGCCCTTAATAGTATTGAAGACCTTTCATACTCTGCACTGCTTAAAGCCCTTAGAAAAAAGGACGTTAAGGTCAATGGAAAGAGGATAAAGGAAGACTTAACCTTAAACGTCGGCGACGTTGTGGAGGTTTATTTTGTCGATAAAAAGCAAGATAAGTTTGACGTCGTTTACCTCGATGAGAACCTTATTATCGTTTACAAAAAAAGCGGATATTTAGCGGAGTCGGTTTTTGAGAATGTAAAAGAACAATATAGTTCGGCGGGCTTTATCCATAGGCTAGATAGGAATACAGACGGACTTATGGTCTTTTCACTCAATGAAAATAGCGAAAGGGAACTTTTAAGTGCATTCAAAAACCGCACGATAGATAAAAAATATAACGCGTGGGTGGTGGGCGTTCCCGCAAAAAAAGAAAGCGTGGAAACGGCATACCTGCTTAAAGATAAAGACGCGTCTAAAGTTCAAATTTTCGATAAAAAGGTGGAGGGTGCCGTTCAAATTAAAACGGGGTATAAGGTTTTGCGTGAAAAACCCGATAGCGCACTGTTAGAGGTGATTTTATACACTGGCAAAACCCATCAAATAAGGGCACATTTGTCGCACCTAGGGCACCCAATAATTGGTGACGGAAAGTATGGTGACTATGGATATAATAAACGTGCCAATATAACCTCGCAAATGCTTACAGCAACCGAGCTTACCTTTCATTTTGACAAGGCAAGTGCACTGCACTATTTGGATAATAAAACCTTTTACGTGCCAGATAAGGCGGAGGACTAGATATGCCACAAGACGCTTTTACATTGCGCTACCTTTGTTTAGAACTAAATGAACTTTTCAAAGGTGGAAAGATAAATAGAATAATTCAGCCCTCTAACGACGAGGTGACCTTTACCGTGTATACGGGTGGGAAAACCAAAAAGCTTTCTCTTGACGTCAACCCTGCAAACCCTAGGATAGCGGTTGTAGAAAAGGAAAAGGAAAGCCCGTTGACCGCACCCAACTTTTGTATGTTACTTAGAAAGCACCTTTTATCTTCCACTATAACTGATATTTCGCTTATAGACTTTGATAGAATAGTACGCATAGACTTTTTGACGTCGGACGAATTTAAAGACTCGCAAAAAAAGACGTTATACGTTGAACTTATGGGGCGGTACAGCAACGTAATACTGACTGAGAATGGGAAAATTCTCGGCGGAAATAGGGGGATAAATATGTTCGATAACGGTGTTAGACCGCTTATCGTTGGGTGCCCCTACGTGTTTCCGCCCGCAAACGAAAAGAAAATTCCTAAAGATACCGAACTAATCGATATATTCGATAAAGCCGATAGGGAAAAACTTGCCGAGTGCATTACCGCAAACGTTCAAGGAATCGCGCTATCTACTGCAAAAGAAATAGTTCAAAAGTATAATGGGGGGAAAAGAGAAGGCTTTGGAAAAGACTTTTTTACCCACCTAAACGATTGTATATATAATTCCCCCGCAAATCCTTGTGTGGTGATTGAAGAGGGTGTGGTAAAAGACGTTATGGTGTACCCTTACAAAGCGCTAGGCGGACGTGTGATGGAATTTTCCACACTTTACGAGGCGGAGGAATTTTACTTTACCGAACGTGAAAAGATAAAGAAATTTGCTAATAAAAAAGACCGATTGACGTCGGTGACAGCCAGTGCTATAAAGAAGGTTAAAAAGCGTATAACCGCAATATCTTCAAAGCAAAAAGATGCAGAAGGTGCGGAAGAGAACAAAATCAAGGGCGAACTGATTTTGTCCAACGTTTATAGGATAAAGCAAGGCGATAAAGAGTGCGAACTTGAAAATTATTACGACGGCACTAAAATTAAAATAACACTCGACCAAAGGTTGTCACCCGCAAAGAATGCAGAGGTCTTTTACAAAAAGTACGCCAAGCAAAAAAGAACGCAAACGGCACTACTTCCGCAAAGGGAACAAGCCGAGGGCGAACTATCTTACTTAACTAGCGTCATGGACGAGATTGAACTTGCCGAAACCATTGAGGAACTAGATATGGTTCACCAAGAATTGTTGTCGGCGGGGCTGATTGTAGATAAACAAGTCCAAACACGAAAGAAAAAGGTTGAAGAAAACTTGTTTAGGGTTTATTCAGTCTACGGCTTTACCGTAAAAGCTGGAAGAAATAATGCCGAAAACGATAAGGTTACCTTTAGTGCAAAGGGCGAGGACGTTTGGGTTCACGCAAAAGACTATCATTCCTCTCACGTTGTAATAGAGGCAAACGGCAAAGAAATCCCTGAAAACGTAATAGCGGTTGCAGGCGAAATTTCCGCATACTACTCTAAGGGTAGAGAGGGCGGAAAGGTTGAGATTGTTTACACCTTAAAGAAGCACGTAAAAAAACCGCCCAAAACAAAACCGGGATTTTGCACGTACAACAATTTCAAATCAATGGTCGTTGAGCCTAAAAAACACGTAGAATTTTTAAAATGCCAATAAAAGCCGTTAAAAAACGTTGCCTTTTTGGTTAGGTTATGTTAGAATATTAAGACAAAATATGTAATAATACTTAAAGTATAGGAGAATATTATGAAGTACACTTTTGAGAAAGGCAAAAAGAGTACGGTGAAAGTAACAATGAAACTCACCGCAGAAGAATGGGGCGCAGCAATCAACGGCGCTTATGAAAAGACCAAGGGTAGATACTCTGTTCCTGGATTTAGAAAGGGCAAAGCACCCAAAAAGGTTTTGGAATCAGCATACGGCGCTGGTATCTTCTATGAAGAAGCAATCAACCAAGCATTCCCCAAATACTATGGCGAAGTTTTGGATAAGGAGCCTACCATTAAGGCAGTTGCCGCTCCTGAAATCGACGTTAAGAACATCAGTGAAAAAGGAATTACCCTTATCGCTATCGTTCCCGTTAGACCTGACGTAACTCTTGGCGAATATAAAGGTATAAACTACAAAAAACCTGTGTATAATGTAAAGGACGAAGACGTTGAAGAAGAACTTAAACGTTTGCAAGAACGTAACTCTCGTATGGTAGAAGTTACCGATAGAGAAGTTAAAGACGGCGATACCGTTGTTATCGACTACTCTGGTAGTGTTGACGGTGTTAAGTTTGAAGGTGGTACGGCTGAAAAGCAACCTCTCACCATCGGTAGCAACACCTTTATCCCCGGCTTTGAAGAACAAGTTGTTGGTATGAAACTCGGTGAAGAAAGAGATATCAACGTTAAGTTCCCCGAAGAATACCACGCTGAAAACCTTAAGGGCAAAGATGCGGTATTTGCTATCAAACTCCACGAAATCAAGGTTAAAGAACTTCCCGAAATCAACGACGAGTTCATTAAGGACGCAGTTGGTGCTGAAAGCGTTGAAGCATATAAGAGCGAAACCAAGGCAAGACTTGAAAAGCAAAACAGCGACAGAGCAGAACGCGAACTTGAAGACGAAATCATTAAAAAGATTACCGAAGGCACCGACGTGGAAATTCCCGATGCTCTCATCGAAAACCAAATTGACCGCATGGTTCAAGAAATGGAATACAGAATGTCTTATCAAGGTCTCCGTTTAGAAGACTACCTCAAATACGTAGGCAAGAGTATAGAAGACTTTAGAAAGGACTATGAAAGTCAAGCAACCGAACTCGTTAAATCTCAACTCGTAATCGAAGAGATTATCGAAAGGGAAGAAATCGTTGCAACCGACGAAGACGTTGAAGCACGCGTAAACGAAATGGCTGAAGCCCAAGGCAAAAAGGCACCCGACGTTAAGAAGAATATGAACGCACGTCAACTTGACTACATCAAGAACGAAATCGTTATCAAGAAATTCTTCGACTACTTAAAGAGTGCAAACACCATCGAATAATTTAATTTATAAAAAACAAGGCTCTGCGGGTGATTAATCTAGCAGAGCCAAATAAAACCAAAAATAGAGGTTATGTATGATTAAGAACACGGTAGTTCCTTACGTTGTTGAACAAACTGGTAAGGGCGAAAGAAGTTACGATATATATTCAAGACTTTTAGAGGATAGAATAATTTTCTTGACGGGTGAAATTACCGATGCTGTTGCCGACGCAGTAGTTGCTCAGCTTATATACTTAGAAGGTAAAGACCCAAATAAAGATATTTGCCTTTATATCAACAGCCCGGGCGGAAGCGTAACCGCAGGTCTTGCCATATACGACACGATGAATTATATCAAGTGCGACGTAAGCACCATTTGTATCGGGCTTGCGGCAAGCATGGGTGCATTCTTGCTATCTAGCGGTGCAATCGGCAAAAGATATGCGCTCCCCAATAGTGAAATTATGATTCACCAACCTCTCGGCGGTGCTCAAGGTCAGGCAAGCGACATTAAGATTCAAGCCGACCACATCATCAAAACTAAGTACCGCTTAAACAAAATTCTTGCTAAAAACAGCGGAAAACCGTTTGAGGAAGTAGAGAAAGACACCGACAGAGATAATTATTTGTCGGCGGAAGATGCTAAAGAATATGGACTAATCGACGAAATTTTCTTTAAACGTCCGTAGATAACGGAGATTTATGAAAGACAACAACGAACAATTAATGTGTTCTTTTTGCGGTAAGCCGAAAGAACTTGTGGAAAGGCTTATTGCCGGCCCCGGCGGGATATTTATTTGCAACGAGTGTATTGATTCTTGTGCGGAAATATTAAAAGAGAGCAATAAGGCAGAACAAACTGCACCTATCAAACTCTTAAAGCCCGTGGAAATAAAAGAAAAGCTTGACGAATATATTATCGGTCAAGACGAGGCGAAAAAGGTTTTGTCAGTTGCCGTTTATAACCATTATAAAAGGATAAACGCATCTACCGACAAAAACGCGGAAGTAGAAATTGATAAGAGCAATATTCTTCTTTTAGGTCCAACTGGTAGTGGAAAGACTTTGCTTGCAAGAACACTTGCAAAAATCTTAGACGTACCCTTTGCGGTTGCCGATGCGACCACGCTCACAGAAGCGGGATACGTTGGTGAAGACGTTGAAAATATTCTCCTAAAGCTTATCCAAAATGCAGACTTTGATATTGAAAAGGCGCAAAAGGGTATAGTGTATATCGACGAAATCGACAAGATTGCAAGAAAGAGCGAAAACGTTTCGATAACTCGTGACGTTTCGGGTGAAGGCGTCCAACAAGCACTTTTGAAAATTATTGAAAGCACGGTGGCTTCAGTTCCTCCTCAAGGCGGAAGAAAACACCCGCAACAAGAATGTTTGAGAATTGACACGACCAATATATTGTTTATTTGTGGCGGTGCATTCGTAGGGCTTGACGATATCGTTTCTAAGAGAAAGGAAAACGCATCTTTGGGCTTTGGCGGTAACGTTCAAAAATCAAAGGAAAAGACGGCGGAATTTATTCGCGACGTTCAGCCTCAAGATTTGATAAAATACGGCTTAATTCCAGAGTTTGTGGGAAGAATTCCTATCACGGTTGGGCTCCATGCGCTCGACGAAAAGGCACTCGTAAACATTTTGACCGAGCCCAAGAACGCATTGGTAAAACAATATAAACGTTTAATCGGCTTAGACAACGTTGAGCTTGAAATTACCGACGAGGCGGTAAGTGCGGTTGCAAAGCGTGCGATTGAACTTAAAACAGGGGCGAGAGGACTTCGTACAATTTTAGAAAATCTTATGATAGATACTATGTACGACTTGCCGTCCGATAAAGACGCGGTTAAGGTAATAGTTGACGAAAACGTTGTCAACGGAATATCAAAACCGACGGTTATTAAGTCTCAAATCGCTTAAAATAAAAATTAAAATGCGGGAAATTGCTAGCGATTTCCCGCTGATTTTTAATCTTAAAAATTTTTGAAAAAAAATTAAAAAACCCATAAAAAACGTTTGACAACCTATTGTATATTAGTTATAATGTATAGGCTGTGTAAACTGGGATGATACGGGAAGTTACTTAATTCGTGCCAAACGAAAGATAATTTCCGTTGACAAGTGTGGGGGCTAGACCCCTGCGACTAACTTCAAATCGAATTAGTGAGTCATTCGCAGCGACTTAAAAAATTGTAAGTATCGGCGAATGATTTTTTTATTAAGCAAAATTGACACACACGGCAAAGTTTACAGCACACACAGTAAAGTTAGGTAAAAAAGGAGAAAAAACAAATGGCAAGTCAAAAAATCAGAATCAAACTTATGTCTTATGACACAGAAATGCTCGACCAAGCGGCAGCAAGAATCGTTGAAACGATGAAAAAGTCTGGTGCAAAAATCAGTGGACCTATTCCGCTACCCACCGAAAAAGAAATCGTAACTATTCTTCGTTCACCGCATAAATATAAGGATTCGAGAGAACAGTTCGAAATTAGAACGCACAAAAGACTTATCGATATCTATTCACCCAACGTTAAGCTTCTTGACAGCATTCATTTGCCCGCTGGTGTAGATATCAAAATCAAATTGTAATCAATAAACATTATATATAATATACGGAGGTGAACTTTATCTATGAATAAAGCAATCATTGGAAGAAAGTTGGGTATGACGCAACTTTTCTCAGCAGACGGCAAAGTTATTCCCGTAACGGTTATCGAGGCAGGTCCTTGTCCCGTTGTTCAGGTTAAAACTTTGGAAAGAGACGGATATTCCGCAGTTAAACTCGGTTTTTCCGAAACGGACGAAAAGCACTTGAATAAACCCCAAGCAGGTTTGTTCAAAAAAGCTGGTGTTCCTTGCCAAAAAGTTTTGAAGGAATTCAAACTTGAAGGCGCAGACCAAATGACCGTTGGTTCGGTTGTAACTTGCGACGTATTTAGCGCAGGCGACAAAATCGACGTATCAGGCGTATCAAAAGGTCACGGATTTACCGGCGTAATCAAGAGATGGAATCATCACAGATTGAAAGAAACTCACGGTGTTGGCCCTGTACACAGAGAAGTAGGTTCTATGGGTGCTATCAGTAATCCGTCAAGAGTATTCAAAGGCAAAAAGATGTCAGGTCAATGGGGTGTTGAAAACGTAACCATTTTGAACCTCGAAGTTGTAAAAGTCGATAAAGAAAGGAACGCAATCCTCGTTAAAGGTGCAGTTCCCGGTCCCGTAAAAGGAATCGTAACTTTAAGAAACAGCGTTAAAGCGTAAGGAGAAAGACAATGGCTAGCGTAAAATTATATAACATGAATGCTAAGGAAGTTGGCACACTCGAATTATCCGACGCATTGTTTAACGTTGAATATAAGGAATCAGTTATCCACCAAGCAGTGGTAACCAGACTTGCAAACGAAAGACAAGGTACAAAGAGCACTCTTACCCGTAGCGAAGTTCGTGGCGGTGGTGCAAAGCCTTGGAGACAAAAAGGAACTGGTAGAGCAAGACAAGGCTCAATCCGCAGCCCGCAATGGGTTAAGGGTGGCGTTGTGTTCGCTCCTAAGTCAAGAGACTTCTCTAAGAAGATGAATGCAAAGGCAAAAGAAGTTGCACTCTTCTCAGCACTTTCACAAAAGATTAGAGACGACGAAGTAATCTTCGTTGACGCAATCGCAGTTAAGGAAGCAAAGACCAAGGAAATGGCAGCATTCCTCAAAGCGTTCAATTTGGAAAAGAGCGTATTGCTCGTTATGGACAACAATGACGAAGCAGTATTGAGAGCAAGTGCAAACCTTGCAAAGATTTCAACTCTTCCTGTTGAACAAATCAACACCTATGACGTTGTTAAGAATGCAAAAATCGTTATTTCCAAGAAGGCAGTAGAACAAATCGAGGAGGTCTATGGAGAATAATGTCAGCACATAACATCATCATTAAACCGCTTCTTTCAGAAAAGAGCTATGCGGGTATACAAGATAAGAAATACAGTTTTATCGTAGCAAAAGATGCTAATAAAACTCAAATCAAACTTGCGATTGAAGAAATTTTCGGCGTAAGCGTTGAAAAAGTTAATACTGCAATCGTTGGCGGTAAGTTGAAAAGACAAGGCAGAAATGAAGGATACACTCCCGATTACAAGAAAGCTATCGTTCAACTTAAGAAAGACAGTAAGTCGATTGAATTCTTCGATTCATTGTCCTAATTAGTGGGAGGAAATAAAAATGGCTATTAAAAGATATAAACCGACTTCGTCAGCACGTCGTTTCATGACTGTAAGCGCGTTTGACGAAATTACGGCAAAAAAACCCGAAAGATCTCTTTTAGAAGACCAAAGAAAGAGCGGTGGTAGAAACGCTCAGGGTAAAATTACTGTTCGTCACATCGGTGGCGGTAACAGAAGAAAGTATCGTATCATCGACTTCAAGAGAATGAAAGACGGTGTACCTGCAACGGTTAAGAGTATCGAATACGATCCCAACCGTAGCGCAAACATCGCACTTCTCTACTATGCAGACGGCGCAAAGGCATATATCCTTGCTCCCGTAGGCTTGAAGGTTGGCGACAAGGTTATGAGCGGTGCAACGGCTGATATTAAGGCTGGTAACGCACTTATGCTTAAAGATATCCCCGTAGGTACTATGGTTCACAACATCGAAATGCAACCTGGTAAGGGCGGTCAAATTGCAAGATCAGCAGGTATGAGCGCACAAATCATGGCAAGAGATGAAAAATACGTTACCATCAAGATGCCTAGTGGTGAAATGAGATACATTCTCGCAACCTGCAAGGCAACTATCGGACAAGTTGGCAACGTTGAACACGAAATTATTAGAATTGGTAAGGCTGGTAAAACCAGATACATGGGTATCCGTCCTTCCGTACGTGGTGTAGTTATGAACCCGTGTGACCACCCCCACGGTGGTGGTGAAGGTAAGTCGCCTGTTGGTATGCCGGGGCCTGTTACTCCTTGGGGTAAACCTGCTCTTGGTTATAAGACCAGAAAGCATAAGAAGGCTTCCAATAAACTTATCATTACAAGGATAAATTAAGGAGAGACGACATGAGTAGAAGCGTTAAAAAAGGTCCTTATGTAGAACCTAAACTCTTAAAGAGAATTGAAGAATTAAACGAAAAGAACGAAAAGAAAGTCTTGAAGACTTGGTCAAGGTCGTCCACGATATTCCCGCAAATGGTAGGTCATACGATTGCGGTATACGACGGCAGAAAACACGTACCCGTATACGTTACCGAAGATATGGTAGGATGCAAACTCGGTGAGTTCTCTCCAACCAGAACCTTTAAGGGTCACGGTGGCACTGAAAAATCTACGGGTGGCAGATAATAGGAGGCGTAAAAATGGCTAAAAATATGAGAGAAAAAACCGCTAGAATCGCGGAAAATAAAGACAGACGCCCCAGAGCAGTTGCTAAGCACGTAAGAATTTCCCCCTATAAAGTAAGAGTTGTGCTCGACATTATTAGAGGAAAGAGCTATACGCAAGCAGTTGCGATTTTGGAAAACACTCCGAAGTCGGCATCCGACCCCATCAAAAAGGTTTTGATGTCTGCTGCGGCTAACGCAGAAAACAACCTCGGTATGAGCAAGGACAACTTGTTTGTCGCTGCTTGCTATGCAGACCAAGGTCCTACGCTCAAAAGGGTTATGCCCAGAGCACAAGGTAGAGCGTTCAGAATTTTGAAGCGCACCAGCCACATTACTATCGTGCTGGACGCAAAGGCATAGGAGGTACGGTATGGGACAAAAAGTTAATCCGCACGGTTTAAGAGTCGGAATTATCAAAGATTGGGATTCTCATTGGTTTGTAGATAAGAAAGATTTTGCTGCAAACATTAAAGAAGACAATGAAATCCGTAACGTATTAAAGAAAAAATACTATCAAGCAGCAATCAGCAAGATTGCTATTGAAAAAGCTGCAACCAAAATCACCATCACCATTTTCACTGCACGTCCCGGTGTACTCATCGGTAAGCAAGGTAGTGAAATTGAAATCATTAAGAAAACCGTAGCAAAAATTTGCGCAGGCAAACAAATTTCTATCAACATTTCAGAAGTTAAAAAGCCCGACGCAGACGCTCAACTCGTTGCTGAAGGTATCGCAAACCAAATCGAAAAGCGTGTATCTTTTAGAAGAGCAATGAAGCAAGCAATCGGTAGGTCAATGAGAAGTGGTATCAAGGGTGTTAAGGTAACCGTAGGTGGTAGACTTGACGGTGCGGAAATCGCACGTAGTGAAAGTTATCACGAAGGTTCAATTCCCCTTCAAACTTTGAGAGCAGACATCGAATACGGCTTTGCGGAAGCGCACACCACCTATGGTGTAATCGGTATCAAATGCTGGATTTACAAAGGTGAAGTTATCGGCGCTCCCAAGAAG
>JAFQJB010000014.1 GCA_017397305.1 Clostridia bacterium
TATATTTCGGCGGACTTTCCGCCTTTATGTTAACCGACGCTCCGCGCCATTAAATCAAAATGGTAGCGGCGGTCAGATTCGAACCAACGACCTGCCGGGTATGAACCGGCCGCTCTAACCAACTAAGCTACGCCGCCATGTGTGGCACTTACCAGTCGTCTATCGATAAATGCTTATGTATTATAAACAAAATTGAAAATATTGTCAAACACTTTTTAGTGTTTTATTAAAATTTTTTTCTCTTTTTGAAATTTTTTTGTTTTTCACTAAAAAGCCCGCAAAAAACTAAACAATAAATTTTCCCTCCCCACCCATAATAACAAATAAGCGCACCGCAGTTAGCGGTGCGCCCAAGCTTTACTTTTTATCGATTGATTTATCGAGTGGAAGGTGTGGTGTTTTACCCACGTTCTTTTTGCCGTTTGCTTTGAGTTCTTTAATAACCAAGCCAGAGAGTGCAAACAACGCGATAACGTTGGGAAGCACCATCATATAGTTAAAGAAATCGTTAAAGTTCCACACGAGGTCACTGCCGAGGAACGCACCGAGGAAGACAAACACCATTGCAATGATAGAATAGATAAGCGAAGACTTTTTGCCAAACAGATATTCGAAGTTGATTCTACCAAACAAATTCCAACTGATAATCGTCGAGAATGCAAAGAATGTCAAGCACACAGCAACGAAAATAGCGCCGATTAGAGTGCCTACGTTTGCATTTGTGAACAAGGTTGAGATTGCCGTTTGAACCATAGTGTTCTTGTCGGCAGAAGCAACGATTTGAGGGTTTTTAATGTAGATTGAAGTGATAACGATAAGTGCAGTCATTGTGAGCACGATAAAGGTATCGATAAACACGCTTACCATAGCAGCCGTGCCTTGTTCGTGCGCGGTTTTAACGTTTGCTTGTGCGTGTGCGTGCGGGGTTGAACCCATACCCGCTTCGTTAGAGAAAAGTCCACGTTTAGCACCCATACTGATTGCTTGCTTTAATGCAAAGCCAACCGAACCACCGATAATTGCGTGGGGCGTGAATGCATACTTCAATATATACCAAAACGCCTTTGGAACAGCGGTAATATTGAAGCCGATGATAATAAGACCACCTAGAATATAGATAACAGCCATTATAGGCACGATTTTTTCGGTAACCGATGCAACCCTTCTAGCCCCACCGATAAAGATTAATCCTGCAAGCACAGCAATAATAATACCAGCAATCCAGCCCCACTTTTTATAATCGAAACCGCCCACTGATGCAACGGCTGAACTTATGGAGTTTGATTGAACCATTGCGCCGACAAATCCTAGACAAATGATAACCGCAACGGCAAAAAAGCCCGCCAAAAATTTACCAAAACCGCCCTTAAAAGCCGTTCTTATGTAGTACACGGGACCGCCCGATATAGAGCCGTCTTTATTAACCTTTCTGGTCTTTTGTGCAAGCACGGCTTCGGCATAAATGGTTGCCATACCGAGAAAGGCGATTATCCACATCCAAAAGATTGCACCGGGTCCACCGAGCAAAATAGCACCGCAAGCCCCGATAATGTTGCCCGTTCCCACTTGAGCGGCAATTGCCGTTGCAACGGCTTGGAAGGAGCTCATTCCGCCCTTTTGCTTTTCGCCTTTGAATTTTATTCCACCAAACACCTTTTTCATTCCTTGTCCAAAACAACGCACCTGTACGAATTTGGTGCGAATGGTGAAAAATAAGCCAACGCCAACAAGCAAAACTATCAAAATATAATCTGATAGATAGGTGTTGACCGTGCCAATAGCATTTTCTAACCACGCTAAAAATTTGTCCATACCCTTCTCCTTTTTAGTAAAAAAATAAGTTGCCTTTCAAAAAAAGCAACTCCGAAAAATAAACGTGGGCATAGATATTGCCCTTTCCGTCCTTTCGCCTGAGAGATTCGGGGCGATGCCCCTTGCACCTTCGGCACTCTTTTTATAAAAGAGATTCTCCGGAATTCCTCCGCTTGCAGTCTCTTTTGATTCTGCAAACATCATTGAAAGATTAAATTTGATATGATTATAATGCTTTTAAAAAAATATGTCAACAAAAAACGCCTATTATATAAAAAATGACATATTTTAAGGGCGAACGTGTTCGCCCTTTTTTTGTTGAGTTTTTTAGATTAAATGGCAACCTCGCCATCCAAACAAATCACCTTTGTCACAGAAACATCTTGTTCCCAATATAATTTTTTTGAAACAGTATTCCACTGCTCAATAGTGCCATTAAAAGTTATGCTTGTTAATGCATCATAACTACAAAATGCATAATTAGATATTTTTGTTGCAGTTGTTATTTTTGCTTCAGTAACCGCTTTACCATCTATGTATAATATTCCAAAACACAAAGGGTTTGCATATGAATTTTTAAAATTTATTTGCACCCATTGGTGTTTTATTTTAATTTTGCTTGGTATTTTTCGATTTGGTGGTGGGGGTAATAACTTTGCTTGGCTTTTCTTAAACCCGGGACGCCCATATCTTCTTCCCTATCGAGATACTTTATCTCGGGGTATTTACCTCTAATATACTTTGCGAACTCGTTATTTATAGCTACGTATGCCCCGTCAATATCACGCCTTGCCTTTTCAAAGTGGACGTCAAAGGTAATATTATCCATACGGCTTGCAAAAGTAACGGCAAACACCTCTTCCCCTTCCATAAGCACAAGCCCTTCAAGACCTAAGCCTTCAAAGTTATCGATTGCGCGGTCAAACACTTGTTTTTCGTACTCTATCGAGCTTTGAGAGGAAGAATTTTCTTGATACCAGCCGTCCACAAGCGCCCTAATCTTGCCCAAATTTTCTTTAGAAAACGGCTCTACCTTATAATCGGGGTGCGCCTTTTTGAAGTTGTTTAAGTGCGTTCTTTTTTTGTGGTATTTTTTACCCAAAAGGTCGGCTAAATCGTTTATATCGTAAACGTAATCAAAACTATCTTCATTATATATAAACTCAAATTTATCGGGGTAATTTTGTTCTAAAAATGCCTTATCCTGCTCGTTTATAGAGGTTATATGAACGGATATTCCCCTTTTCTTTGCGTCTTCAATAATGGTGTCAATCGCTTGTTTTTTGTCCCCCGCCCCCAAAGGAAAGGGATAAAAACTTTTGCTAAAAGTGGAAAGCAAAAACATAAAGTCGCCGTCTATTGCAACCTTTTGCTCTCCCCACAAAAAAAGATTGCCGAATGACAATTCACAGCCACGCGGACAACTTTTTTCATAGTATTCTTGATGTTTGTTTTTCAGCGCTAAACTAATAGGCTCAAATTTTATCATAGGTTAAATTTATTCTCCTTCAAAGAGAGGGGTAGAAAAATATCTTTCCGCGGTGTCGGGAAGAACGGTTACAACCGTCTTTCCCTCACCAAGTTCTTTTGCAAGTTTTTTTGCCGCCGCAACGTTGGTGCCAGACGAAATTCCGCACATTATCCCCTCAAGCCTTGCTAAATCTTTTGAGGTTTGAAGTGCTTCTTCGTCACTAATAATACAAATCTTTTCGTAAATATTACAGTTAAGAACTGGTGGAATAAGCCCGTCGCCAATACCCATTTGGATATGCGAGCCGATAGTTCCACCCGCCAAAATCGCTGCGTTTTCAGGCTCAACCGCCCAAATCTTGATATTGGGGTTTTGCGCTTTCAAAACTTCACCGATACCCGTAATCGTTCCGCCCGTGCCTATCCCTGAACAGAACCCGTCAATTTGACCTGCAACTTGCTCCAAAATCTCTAGCCCCGTGTGGTGACGATGCACCATTGGGTTAAAGGGGTTTTCGAACTGCTGAGGAACGTATACGTTTTTATCTTCTTTTGCCATTTTGAGCGCAAGCTTTAAGCATTGGTCGATACAATCGCCAATGTTATCATCGTCGTGAATAAGAATAACTTCCGCACCGTAGTGACGAACGAGTTTTCTTCTTTCTTCACTGACCGAATCGGGCATAATAATCTTGGTTTTATAACCCTTTACCGCACCGACAAGTGCTAGGCCTATACCTTGGTTACCGCTAGTTGGCTCTACAATAATAGTGTCTTTACCGATAAGCCCCCTTCTTTCCGCTTCGGTTATCATATTATAAGCCGTTCTCGTTTTGATAGAACCGCCCACGTTAAGCCCTTCGAACTTAACCAAAATGTCCGCACTGCCTTTTTCTGCAATCTTATTAAGTTTAATCATCGGGGTGTGCCCGATTGCTTCTAAAACGTTTTTATATACCATAGTTAAAATATTACTACATATCCCATTTAAAATCAAGAAAATTCCGCAAAAATCTGCGGAATTTTTCTTTTTGATTTTTTCTACATGCTTTCAAGCACTCTTTCGTAGTTTAAGTATTTTTGTTCGTATTCTTTTTGAAGTGTGCTATCGGGCTTAATAGTCGTTCCCTCAAAACCGAAAGTAAAATAGTCGCCGTCGGTATAACCCTTTCTCGCAATAGAGAACGCGCCGAAACACGTTCTATCCGCGTGGTTAGATATATACACTTCTTTGCCGAGCACCGATGCTAAAATTTTCATCCAAACCTTGCTACGTGCAGCACCACCGCTAACTATAATTTTATCCTCGTTAATTCCGCTTTCACGGTATAGGGAAACTATCTTTTTAATTTCAAACGCAACGCCTTCCATCGTTGCCCTTGCTAAATCGTATTTATCGTGGCGCATGCAACCGCCTTTAACGGCGTAGGAAACGTTTATACCGCTTCTGTAACCGCCCGCACCCGATATAAACGGATAAACCAAAAGGTCTTTATCAACCTTTCGTGCGTCAGCATTTTCGTCCATAGTCTTAAAGTCCTCACCCACGAGGTTTTTTGTCCATTCCATGACCGTTCCAGAACTTACTGCCGACACTATAACCCCGTATCCGCCGTCGGGGTGGCGACCAGGTGCTAAGTAGTGTTTATTGAACACGGGCTCTTTAGATTTGCCGAATAACACCCAAGTAGTTCCCGTGGATATAACGAGGTCTTTACCGCCAAAATAGTCGGAACCTAAACTTGCGGCATACTGGTCATGCGCACCCGCATATAGTCTTACACCGCAAGGTAAGGCTAAATCTTTTGCGACCTCGGGCAAGATTTCGCCAAGGTCGGTACCCGTTTGAACAAGTTTTGGCAGTTTGTCTACGGTTATCCCCGCAAGGTCAACGAGCTTTTTGTTCCAGCATCCACCCGCAACGTCAAACATAGCCATCATTGCCGCGCTTGAATAGTCTATAACGAGTTTACCCGTAAGTCTATAATAGATATAGTCGGCAGTGGATAGTATGATTTTGGTTTTATTAAACTCTTCGGGCATGTGCTTTTTAAGCCAGTTAAGTCTTGATATTGCACTACCCTTGCTAAATCTCCAGCCGTTTATCCTATAAACTTCGTCGATGGTTACCTTCTCTTTAAGTTCTTCAAACTCTTTTTGAGCCCTTGTATCCATCCAAGTTAGTGCCATGGTTAAAGGCACTACCTTGCCGTCCACGATATCGGCAAGAAAAAAGCTTCCGCCTTGAGCGGATAAAGATATCGCCTTTATTTCTAGGCTACTCTCTTTTTTGCTCTCTATAATACTCTCTTTAAGCGAATCGTACCAGTCCTCTGGCTTTTGCTCGTAAAAGTCGGGGGCGGGGGTAAAAAGGTCGTATGCCTTATACCCTCTTCCCATAACCTTTCCTTGCTCGTCAAAGAGCATTGTTTTTGTTCCAGTGGTGCCTATATCCGCACCTAAAAATCCTATCATTAGATTTTATTAACTCCTAATCCAACAAGTCTGCCAAAGTATTCGAGCGCCTTTATATCGGTATCGTAAACTAAGAAGCTGTGGTGAATTGCGCCGTATTCGGACAAGGTTTCGAGGAATTGAGCGATAGGCATTTTTGCCTTAAACCAACCGCGAATGCTGTGTTCAAACCCGCTTTCGCCTTCGCACATTTCTACGCTAGAAAGCAAGAGTTTATATTTGCCGTCGCTATCTTTATAAACGTTGCCGAATACCGCGTTACCCGTCTTAAATTCTGCAAAACCCTTTAACGCAAACTTCGCATCGGTATAAACAAAGTTTGATTTTTCCAATACCGGTTTATTACAAGCAACGCCATAGTTCATTTCACCCATATGGCTGATTAAAAGCTTATCGTTTTTCCAATCGGGGCAGAAAATTTCTATAAAAGAAACGTCCTTAAACACTTTTAAGAGTGCACCAACGAAAGAAGCCGTCAAAACGTCGCCCTCACCCGCATAGCCAACGCCCATTTGCATTTGCTTACAGCATTCAACAAAAGGCATAGAGCCGAGATTTTTTGTGTTTACGTCTAAGAAGTTAACCGAGAACGCATCAAGCCCCTTTTCTTCAATACCACGTCTTACTGCAAGTGCTGATTTAACCGCTTTTCCAAACAATTCTTCATCCTCAAACGCAATAACGTAATCCTTTTTATAGTTTTCTTTTTCTTGTTCTACCGCATCGTTAGAAACACCGTCGACCAAAGCCTTCATTTGTTCATCACTAAACGATACGATTTCGATGCCGAAAATATCTTTTGCATCTTCTTTAGAGATAAGGAAGTCACCCATACCGTCAAAAGAAGTGCCGAATGCACCAACTTTACTGCCGTTAAGTGCTTTAGCAGCAACTGCCGCTCTAACAAGGTCCGCCGTCTTTTTGATAACGTTGCTGTTAGCGGTGTGTCCCGCAGCAATTGCATAGGGCTTTCCCCTTTGCTTTAAGAGGTTACACATATCCATAACACCGTGTATGCCGTGGTTGTTACCTATAGGGGCGGGTGAATCTAACGCGCTCAAAGAGTAGTCGCCCGTGGAATCTAAAACCACGATAGGAAGCTTTGTTCCAGCTAGTGCGTCTATACTCTCTAAGGACGGAGAATACGCCATATGTAAAGTTACGATTGCGTCTGCGCCTTCATTTTCAAAGGTTTCTACAGCAGTCTTAAATTCCGATTTAATTCTGCAATAATCACTTTTTATAACGTCAAAGCCTTGTGCTTTTAATAAGCCCGCAATTTTGTTGTAGAACGCACTTGTATAAACTCTGTCCGTTCCGCAGTCATCATAAAGTTTAATGTATAAAGGCAATAAGCCAACTTTAATGTTTTTCATAATTTTTCTCCTTTAAGGTTAAATTTTTATATTGTAAAGTTTTACTGCATTGCTACACATAATGTCTTCAACGTCCGCTTTAGTCAGTGTTAAATCACCTGCAACTCTTTTTAAACTTCTAATTATTTCGTACACGAAATTGGTGATATTCTTTTCATCCGTCTCTCTCATATGCGGGTCGTCCGAAACGTCACCATATAAGCCCCTTGGAACTACGTTTATGTAATTTCCGTTTTCGCTTATTCTATACATCTTCATCTTGGTAACGGGCATATCCGTTCCAAAGATAACGCGCTTTGTTCCAACCGCCTCTATGCACTTTCTTATAGCCACGTCTTGAACGTTTGCCGAAAAGTCAAAGAGCATATTTTTTGTATTCTTTCCCAAAACTTCTAGTGCATCGCCTAAATCTTCGGGGCTATACGCTCTGCCGACGTGGGCAACGATTACTTTTGCGTTTGGATATTTTTGTTCTATCTCTAGTAGCCTTTTAACGTTGTCGGGATTTTTTAACCTATCGCGTTTAGAGATATGAAGCACAACTTTTAAGCCGTACTTATCTGCAAACTTAAAGTGTTCTTCGGGCATAAAATCGTAAATGTCGGCATCTGCACCATTAACCTGAGGGTTGCAATTATCGCAATATGGTTTAAGTCCGTCAAAACGATTGAGAACATGTTCTTCTAGATACTCCGCACTCATATCGTACGCGGTACAAAACAACCCCGGTAGACCATTCTTTTTCATAACCTCTTCGGTATAAAGGTTGCTTTCTTTGATTTTTCCCGAAACGTTCCCAAGCAAAACGGGGATAACGCGCTTACCATTAAACATGGTGCTATAAGTTGACTGCAAGTCTTCAATAGGACAGGTCACCCCAACCCTATAAATCCACTTGGTTGCCCCGTCTTTTTGATAATCGTATAAATGCTCTTCAGTGCAAATGTGAACGTGCGAATCAACGATTGTATCGGGCAAAAATTCTTGTAATTCTTCTTGGTAAACTTTTTTATCGTAATCACTCATTTGATAGCCAAACATAATTTCTCCTTAAAACTTAATGCCGTAAAGTTCGGTGGCGTTCTTCCACATAATATTGTCGACATCTTCTTTAGATAGCGAAAGGTTTTGTGCCGCTTTTTTGAATGCACGTAAGGTTTCGTAAGTGAAGTTAGTAACGTTTTTCTCGTCCGTCTCTCTCATATGGATATCCCCCGTAACGTCGCCGTACATTCCGCGAGGCACGACGTTTACGTAGTTGCCGTTCTCGCTTATTCTATACATTCTCATCTTACTAATAGGCATATCCGTGCCGAATAAAACTCTCTTACTACCCATAAGGCCGATACATTTTTCTATTGCGTATGAAAAGGTATTTGCGCAAAAGTCGAACATCATATTTTTAGTGTTCTTTTGCAAAGTTTCAAGCGCGTCGCCAAGGTCTTCTGGGCTATACGCTCTACCGATATGCGCAACGATAAGTTTAACGCTTGGATATTTTTGTTCAATCTCTATAAGTTGCTTAATGTTGGTGGGGTTTTTAAGTCTATCGTCTTTGGAAATATGTAATACCACCTTCCAACCGTGTTTGTCGCAAACCTTTAGGTGTTCTTCGGGAAGGAAGTCAAAAATTTCCGCATCACTACCCTTAACCGCAGGATTACAGCTGTTTAGGTATGGCTTTAATCCTTGAAAACCGCCCTTTATAACTTGCTCCTCAACAAATTCCGCACTATCGATAAACCTATTCATAAAAAGTGTGGGATAACCTTTTTCCTTGCCTACCTTTGAAATATACGCATTGCTTTCGGGAACGTGACCGCTTGGCGTACCAAAAATAACGGGAATAGTCTTCTTGCCGGGATACATATCGAGATAGGTTTGTTCCAAATCTTCAATACTGCACTCATCGTAAACGTAGTTGGTCCAAGTGTTTTTCCCACCCTTTTTTTCTATTCTGTGTTCGGGCAAAAATACGTGGGTATGCGTATCCACGATTTTGTCGGGCAAAAAATCAAAAAGCTCTTCTTCGTAAACCTTCTTGTCGTAATCAGTTCTCTTAAAGCCGTACATAATTTTCTCCATAAATATTATTTTGCACTTTAATTTTACTACTATATATTTTATAAGTAAATGACTTTTTTCCCTATAAATATGGAAAATTGTCATATCAAAAATATCCCCTCGGTATTTTGCGGGGATATTTTATAATTTTGATTGGTTTTTTTGATGTTTTGAGCGATTCAATCACTTATTTGCGATGCGCAAATTTATACCTAGGTCGGTAAAAACCTTTTTTGCTTCCGGTGAAATGTTTTGGTCGGCAATAACAAGCGAAATATCCTTTCCGTCCGAAAATTTAATGACGGTTGCCTTTTGATATTTATGAGAGTCCATTAAAATTATGGAATTATCCGAGCGCTCAATTGCCGTTTCGCAAATTTTTGCCGATTCAAAGTCGGTGGTGGTAAAGCCTGCAATTTTATTAAAGCCGTCCGTTCCTAAAAAGCATTTATCGAAATGACAATCACGCATAGCGCGTTCTGCCATATACCCGCAAAAGTCTTTTCTATTCGGGCGATAAGTTCCGCCTATAAGTGTAACTTCAGCAAGGTTATTGAGGATATTTATTATCATATACGAATTTGTAAAAACGCTGATATTTTCTATCGTTTTTTGCCTCAAAGCCTCGGCTAGTGCCATACTGAATAAACATATGGTCGTACCCGAGTCCAAAAACAAGACGTCCCCGTTTTTAACCACTTTGACCGCTTCTTCAGCGATAATCTTTTTTTCCTTAACGTAAAGCTCTTGCGATGCTTCGTAACGATAGAAATTATAGGTGCTGTCGGGAAGAGAAATCTTGCCGTGCGAACGAATACCTAGCCCCTTTTTTTCCATACGGGTAAAAAGGCGTCTTGCCGTGGCTTCGCTGATATTGAATTTTTTTACCGCTTCTTTTAGGGTGACACAGCCGTTAAGTTGCAGTTCTTTAAGCAAAATGTTTTCACCCGCAATGGTTTTTCTTATTTTTTCCATTTAATCGCTCCAATAGGTCGTTAACGGCTATATTTTACTATAAATCGCTCATTTTGTCAATTAATTCGCTCAAAATTTGTGATTTTTATGAATTTATTTGACAAAATCAATCAAACTTAACTATGATAAGAAAAAAACATAGGAGAGAGATATGAAAAAAATTAGAACCCCTTTCTTTGAAATCGGTACAAAAAACTATATTTATGGCGACGACGTATTAAATCTTGCAATCGCCGCAGACAAAATGGCGGAAAAATACGACATCGACGTTTTGATGACCACGCCTTACGCTGATATTAGAAGGGTTGCTGAAAACACCAAAAACCTTATAATCATCGCACCTTACATGGACACCCTTTACCCAGGTAGAGGTATGGCTGCCGTTCTTCCCGAAAGCCTAAAGGCAGCGGGCGCACACGGCGTTGTTATCAACCACTGCGAAAAGCCCATGTCTCTCCCCCAAATGAAAGCCACCATTAAAAGAGCGAGAGAAATGGATTTTATCGTGTTTGCTTGTGCTGACACCACGGCGGAAGCCCAAGCACTTGCACACTTAAAACCCGACATCATCAACCCCGAACCCAGCGAACTTATCGGTGGTAACGGCGGTCAAGTTAGCGATATGGGATTCGTTAAAAAGACCATCGACGCAATCAAGGCTATCGACCCCGAAATTTACGTTGAACAAGCGGCTGGAATCACCACGGGCGAACAAGTTTACGATTTTATTATGGCTGGCTCTGAAGGTGCGGGTGCTGCAAGCGGTATTTGTAACGCGGCTGACCCCATTAAGACCATGGAAGAAATGATTGCGGCAACAAGGCGTGCTGCCGACGACCTTAAAAAATTAGGAAAATAGGAGAATAATTATGCTTTTTAAGAATAAGATTAAAGTTGAATCAGACCACAAGGAAGTTACCTTCCACAACGTAACCGCAGCGGTTAAAGAAACGGTTAAAAATTCGGGCATTAAAGACGGTATCGTGGTTGTATATTCTCACCACACCACTTGCTCTGTTATCACCCAAGAATGCGCTTTCGATATGTCTATGACTGGTAGAGAAACCCTCCAACAAGACCTTGTTGACGTGTTTGAAAAGATTTGCCCCTCTTACACTAGGGAAGGGCTTTACCTCCACCCCGGTCCCAAGGCGTTAAAGTTTGCTGAAGAGCACGGCGAGGACGCACGCGGTTGCCACAACACTGAGGCGCACCTTATCTCATCAATCATCGGCAGAAACGTTACTGCTGTTATTGACGACGGCGAAATTGACCTTGGCGAATTTGGGTTTATCTATTTTATCGACTGGGATAAAACCCGTGGTAGAACGAGAACCGTTCAAATTATGGTTATTGGCGAATAATAAAATTACAAAAAAACCGCTACGAAAGCGGTTTTTTGTTGTATAATATCTTTGGAGGCATTAGTCATGGAAAAACAAAAACTAGGTAACGTAAAACAAATAATTTCCGCTTATCAAATGGAAATGAAAGACGGCTCTTCGGCTGGCAAAAGGTTCGTACTGGTGCATAACGGCGGTTTAGAGGTGGCTTTTAACGCAGATAATGCGCTCGATATCGCTTGGGTAAAATACTATGGACAAAATATTTCCTTTTTGTCAAAAGTAGGTTTTAACAATAACGCGGGTGCTTTTCGCCAAAAGTTTGAGGGGGGCTTCCTTTATACTTGCGGTATAGACAACGTGAGCGGTTGTGAAAGCGATAAAATCGTTCACGGTAGTTTACATCACAAAAAAGCACAAAACGTAAACGTTAAAACGGATGACGAAAAGGTTATTGTTAGTGCGGAAGTCGTTAACTCTTACCTCTTTGGCGACAACGTTTTAATGACGAGAAATTATATTGTTTATAGCGACAAAATTGTAGTGCACGATAGCCTTAAAAACGAGGGCTTTACCCCCGCTGATTACGTTATACTCTATCACGTAAACTTTGGCTATCCCATGCTTGATAAAGGTATGGAACTTACCTTTGACGAAAAAGAGACTATCCCCGCAAACCAAAAGACGAATAACACCTTGCACTTAGCAAAGGTTATCACCGACCCCGTTCTTAACGATACCGAAGACCTTTATTACCATATCTTAAATAAAGGCGCGGTTAAACTTAAAAACGATAAAATCGGCATTGAGATTGATATAGCGTTCGACACCAAAGCTTTCCCCTATCTTGTTGAATGGAGAAACCTAGTGCCAGGGGACTACGTTTTAGGTATTGAGCCTTCCACCACCCGCTTTGACGAGTATAAAAAGAACACCCTCGCCCCCAACCAAACTGATAATTTTGACATTATCTTTGATTTTAAGAAATTTTAATTAAAATTAAAACAAAAGCACCCCGAAGGAAACCCTTCGGGGTGTAGTTTTATGTTTTTCTCTTTTTTACCAACCAAGTTGTTTTACAATCTTTTTAAGTTCGGGCCAAACAACGTCTACGTTCCACCAGTGACCTTTCATTGTTACGATAAGGTTGCACATATCTTCGGCTTTTACTTTCTTATAAACTTCTTTTACGGTCTCATACCCCCTTTCAACACCACTAACCAAGAACGAGGGGTCGAGTTGACCAGTCATTATGCAAAGTCTTCTAGGTGCAATCAAGCAAGATAGGTCTTGCATATCGAAATATTTATATGCGTGGGGAATGTAGTTACAAGAGCAGTGATAGAATCTCAAAATGCTTTCTTTATAAGGACAGAACGCACTTGAAGGCATACAAACCTTAATTCTTTCGTCATAGCAAGCAGCGTAATACGATGCAGTACCGCCACCTGAGTTGCCAGTGATAACGATTTTATCAGTGTCGCATTCCTTAAAGTTTTCAGTTACAACGTCAATAGCTTTGCTAATATCCCAGCATCTTTCACCGATAATAGTTCTGCCGAGAAGAGATGCGGTAACAGCCTCATAGTAGCACCCTGCTCTATCGCCAAGGTGAACCCTTCTAAAGTCGCCGTTTGCGGCTGAACGTTCACCCATACCGCGTTGTTCGATAGCAAGAGTTGCATAGCCTTCCTTTACCGATTGAATTGCAAACTGACCACGGGGTTGATAGCCTTCGTCCTCGGGATATTTTACGATACCAACTGAGTTATGGAAACCCGTTGAGTGACCTTGCAAGGTAATTACCAAGGGGTATTTTTCCTTGCCTAAGTCGGGAAGAAGTAAGTAGCAAGTAACAACCGCGCCTACTTCACTAAAGAAAGAAAATCTAATTTGGCGATATCCTTCCTTTTGTTCTTCCGATTCGATTTCCAAATTGAATTCGCACGCATTAGCCTCAATACTATCCATACCGAGCAATTCGCGGAATTTTTCTTTGATATCTTTTTTCCATTTATCATAATTCTTTCTTTTACTAAAAGAAAGTTTGGGTTGCATCTTTTCTGTCAAAATGTCGTGACAAAGTAATCCGTCAGGTTTCATTTTTTTCTCCTTTTTTGCGAGCGTATTTTATTTTTTATTTAACTCTATTTAATTATATTACTTAACAAAAGTCTTTGCAAGTGTTTTTCTAAACATTTTGTTATATTTATATTTTTCTTTCGGCTAATTTTTAGCTCTTAATTGCCTTTTTATAAGCCTAAATCTTTTAACAAATTTTGCGTTTGTTCTTGCTGAGAGGTAGAAAGTTTTTTGCCCGCTTTCAATTCCTTTTTGATTCTCTTTGCGTCTCTTTTAAAAATCACGGCAAACAAACGTCTAACAACCATAAACGGATAGAGCCATTTATGTTTTTTAAGCACTGGGTAGCGGTATTGCATTTGTGCTAACGGCATAAATATGCGTCCCATTGCATACCTAACCCGACCGCCCGACTTACTTTGATGAAGCGCCACTTGGTTGGCTTTGTTGCCAAACACCCCACCGTTAAGGATAAAGCCTTCAAGCAAACTAAGTTCATCTAACATGGGTTTACCATCAAACCAAACGGATGTAAGCTTTTCGCAAGCCTTAGCAAACTTTATCAGTCCGCCCTTCTCTAACAATTGGTCTCTCTTTTCCTTAACCGACTCGTCGCAACTATTAAGTAGCCATAAATCGATAAACGGACGAACACCACAACCGCCGTCAACAAAGTGCCTTGCCATATGTGCAAGGTGATAGTAGTATAAATACTCGTCGTTCATTTTGTGGCAAAATCCGTCGGCTTCCGTGTGATTCCAAACGTCGCTTAAAATTGTGCTCGCTTGACTATTTGCCTGCTCTGTTATCAAGTTAAAATGCAGTTCTAAATGCACCCCTGACGGCGACACCATAACGGCATCATACGCGCCTTGCGACAATTTAACGTATTCTAAGCGCTGTTCAAGATTGGTTGTTATTTTATCCAAGTCTTCTTTATGAATAAGCACGTCAATATCAACGCTTGTCCTCATCCAAGGCTCTCTGTATAAATCACGTAGCACCGTGCCTTTTAACGGCAAATAGTTTACTCCTATTTGATTAAAGAGCTTAAACGCCGATTCATACTCGTGACGCAACCTTTCAAGCCTAAAAATCGCCAAGGTGCGTTCTTTAATAAACTTCTTTCCCACCTCGCTATTTCCGTCTAACAAGCCGTTCTTTTCTAACGCGTCGCAAATAAGGTGTGCTAAATCGTGCTTTTTTGAAAAACTATATAATGCCTGCAACAACTCGTCGGTGACCGATTTTTTTGTATCAGGACAAAGCTCGGTTTCTCTTAACTCGAACCCAAGCAATGAAAAAAACACCTTTTTAATCGTTTGTTGCATATCAACCTCTTTTACTATACTTTATAAAACTCTTTATACCAATCGGCAAAATGTCCAAGCCCCACACGAAGCGAAGTCGAGGGCTTAAACCCAAAATCCTTTTCAAGTTCGCTCGTATCCGCAAAGGTAATTGGTACGTCACCTGCTTGCATAGGAACGAGTTCTTTATGTGCCTCAAAATCATAATCTTTTGGCAAAACACCCGCTCTAACCAATTCTTGTTGCAAAATATCCACAAAATCAAGCAGGTTTTCCGGGCAACTATTGCCTATGTTATACACCTTGTAAGGTGGCAACGGAAGTCCGTCTTCGCCGTCCTTTTTTTCGGGGGCGTGTTCCATAACGCGTTTAATTCCTTCCACTATATCATCTACGTACGTAAAATCACGTTTACAGTTGCCATAATTAAATATTTGTATTTTTTGACCTTTGATAAGTTTGTTCGTAAACCCAAAGTAAGCCATATCAGGTCTACCCGCAGGGCCGTAAACGGTAAAAAATCTAAGTCCAGTCGAAGGGATATTGTAAAGCTTACTATATGCGTGAGCCATAAGTTCGTTAGATTTTTTCGTGGCAGCATAAAGCGACACGGGATTATCCACCTTATCGTCGGTAGAATACGGAACCTTTTTATTAGAGCCGTACACCGATGAGCTTGAAGCGTAAACAAGGTGTTCCACCACGTGATTTCTACAAGCTTCTAAAATGTTATAAAAACCAATTAGATTAGATTCTATATACGCGTCAGGATTGGTTATTGAATACCTAACCCCCGCTTGTGCA
This sequence comes from Clostridia bacterium, assembly GCA_017397305.1. Classification (GTDB taxonomy): domain Bacteria; phylum Bacillota; class Clostridia; order Christensenellales; family Borkfalkiaceae; genus UBA1259. The sequence goes on from JAFQJB010000014.1 coordinate 15,712, forward strand.
GCAAGGTTTACAACCACTTGCGGTTTGTGTTCTTCGAAAATGCTGTCAATAAGCGCCTTATCAGCAATGCTACCATACACAAAATCCCACTCACAATCTTCCTTTTTTAAAACGGCATTTTCTATGGTAGAGAGACGGAATTCTTTTATTGAAACGTCATAATAATCGTTCATATTGTCAATGCCGACGATATGAACGTTTTTGTATGAACGCAAAAGTTCTAACACGAGATTGCTACCGATAAAGCCTGCCGCACCAGTAACAAAAATTGTTTTATTGTTTAAATCTACGTTTTGTTTTAACATATGCCGTTATACTCCTTTTGAACTTGCTCGTAACTTTGCAAATTGCCTATGTCATACCTTTTCCCCGGCATTTCCATTGCATAGACGTCACTCCTTTTGCAAAGATAACAAACAAAACTACCCGGCGCGTCAGTTCCGCAACCTTCTTCAATTGCTGTCTTTATTAAGCGTAAGTCCTCTTTTTTGTAAAAGTAAAAGGGCGGACAACACCAGTTTGAAAGGGGATTTTGTGGCTTTTCTTGCATTGATAAAACCTTATCGCCCTCACCAATTTCAAGCACGCCACTTTTTTGCAACTTTTCCGCTTTGCCCTCATAATAACGCATAACTGCAGATGCGTTCTTTTTCTCTGCATATTGAATGAACTTAGTCAATGAAAAGTCAAGCACGTTGTCACCCGCAATGATAAGCGTATCGTCGTCCAAATTTAATTTGTCAATAGCAAACTGGATATCCTTTACCGCCCCTAGTCTTGTTTCGTTGGTGCTTGTCATATCGTCCACGACGGTTATATTTTGCTTTTTTTCTTTTGCCCAGTCTTCAAAATGGCATGCAAACTTGTGGTTTGATACCACAATAAACTCGTCAATCACACCAAGAGTGTCGATGTCGTCGACAAGCCAATCTAAAATTGTTTTTTCCTTTACTTTAAGCAACGGCTTTGGAAAATTTTCAGTTAACGGATAAAGCCTTGTAGCATATCCTGCAGCCAAAATTAAACATTTCATAACTTCACCCCATCGGCAGTTTCACAAATATAAATAGAGAATTTTTCTTTTAACTCTGGGAAAACCTTTATATAGCGCTCTGTAATCTCGTCAATAATGGTTTGCTCGTAATCGGGGTCAATAATTGCCATACAGCACCCCTTAAAGCCAGCACCAGAAAACCTTCCACCATAAACACCTTTTGTGGTAGTTATGATTTCGTACAAAGTTTTAAGTTCGGGTGAACCCGTTTCCCAGTTATAGATTGAAGAATATCCGCTTAAGGAAGAAAGTTTGCCAAACTCTTCAATATCCCCCCTTCTCCACGCGTCGACACCCTTTTCTACCCTATCCATTTCGGTATACCAGTGCTCTGCGCGGTTTTTCCAGTTTGTAGGAAGGTTATCCTTATATTTATCAAAAATTTCTTTTGGGACGTCGCGAAGGAAGGTTTCGTTAAACTTGCCATACTTTTCACCCGCAAAGGCAAGCAGTGCGTATGCCGCACTCCTACACTCGTCAATGCGCATATTATAGGCAGAGCCTGCAAGCGTTCTTTCCACACCCGAAAATACGATTGCTATTTTATACGGCTTCATTTTGGGGCTTTCGGGAATAAGTTCGTACTCGCCCGTTTTCATATCCATATATAAAAGGTTATTCTTTCTGCAATAAATCTCACAGCTTTGGTCAAGCTTGCCACAAGAAACACCTACGTATTTGTTTTCCGCTTCTTGCGCAATCTCTATCATTTCCTCTTCTGATAGTTCAATTCCGTTAATATGCGAAAGAGCCGAGAGATAGGTTATTATAACCGCTGCGGAAGAGGAAAGCCCACCAATAGGCAATTCCCCGTCTATAACCGCACAAAGCCCTTTACGAAGGGGGTAGCGCTTATTAAGGGCAATCGTTGCACCACGCAAAGTATCCGCCCAATCGTCTTGTTTTACGGGCGGAGTGGACATAACGTGCCACTGCGCGCGTTTGGAAAATTGCAACGAAGTTATTTCTATAACACCGTTTTGTTTAATGCCGTAAGCAATATATATCCCCTTATTGATTGCAAAGCCAGTAATTTTGCCGTGCTGGTGGTCGACGTGCGCACCGATAGGACAAATTCTGTACGGCGTAAACGCCGTATTGTCAGGTTCCTTTTGATATTTTTGCTTAAACGCTTCCGTAACTCTTAAACAGCTCATTATTTTCTCCCTCTATATATTGTGTTTATAAACAAATACAAATTAGTCCAATAGATACTGCCAGTATAACCGCACTAAATATAAGCATTAAACCCACTTTTGTGCTAACTTCCTTGCTCTTATTTTTTGCAGTGCAAGTTGCAACCGCATCGTTTGAACTGCTTTTTTGCTCGGTGCTCTGACTAGAAGTCTCTACCGCACCGCCCCTTTTCAAGAATTTTGCAAAAAGCCTTCTTGCTAAGCCTTTTAGGTACTTAAACGCTTCGGTCTTTCTAAAGATTAACACGTTTAATACGTTTGGTATAATCAAGCAAGCAACCAGCCTTAAAATCAAATCTAGATAGGGGTTTGCTATTTGGAAAAGTTCGAATGCAAAATAAATGCCCGCACACATTCCAGCCATTAAAAGCAATAAGCCGATTGATATAAAGAAAAATTCCCAAATCTTTTTGCCAAGATACTTACCCACAAAAAGCCTACACTTAAATATCCATTGAGTAAGTTGTGAGAATGCCGTGCCGAAGAATACACCCGCAAGTCCCCAAAAATGCGCACAAATTATAGAAACGACAAGATTTGACACCGCGCCGTAGATTGCAATGTTTCTATCCTTTGCAAAATACCCAACGCCCGTAACCGAAAACCAAAGGGGTGTTTTAACGATTTGCACGTAAAAGTTAAGAACGCATAGAGCAACTACAACAATTCCCAATAGGTACTGCGGACCCAACCAAATCTTTATAAACGGGTTGAGTAAAACAAATAAGCATACCGAACAAAAACAAGTGACAAAGTATAAAATAATCGTCAACTTCTTTAATATGGAATAAGAATACTCTTTGGACTCGAACGCTAGCATATTGCCAAGGCTTGACTGAGTTGCCGAGGTAAATTGCGTTAGCAACATTTGAACGTTCAATATTATCATGGAGTAGTTTGAGTAAAGCCCAACCACACCTATGCTTATCATTGCAGATATTATAATGTTATCAGTAGCAGTTACCACAACGGTAGCCATTTTTTCGGCAAAAATGTTGGTAACGTCTTTCATTACCCTTTTCTTTGTCGCTTTATCTATTTTATTTTTAAGGCGGATATACGGATAACGTTTTCTAACGCGAAGTGACTTTATAAAACTACCCAAAACGTTGATTGCTATTTCCACCACTAAATAAATGATAAAGTTTCTAAATAAAGCAAGGGTTAAAATGTTAACGATAGAAACGGTGAGGTGGACGATTATATCTACCCTTGTCAATAGATACGACTTTTGGTCGGCCGTTGCAATGGTAAAATTATAAGAATATAGGTACGATACAACAGTTTTTAACAAATATATAACGTATACAAGACTGACGTATCTAATCGAGAATGGTGATTCTTTGATTATGTACCTTAAAAACGGCAATACAATCATGCCCGCAACGAACACAAACACAGCAACCACGCGGTAAACGTTTTTATAAAAGTTCATCAACCCCGCGATTTGCTCTTTATCCTTCTTTACTAAAAGCCTATAAAGGTGAAAGGATACCGCACTCGAAAAGCCCATTTCACTTAATGAAAGTATAGACAAAACGTTGGTAAATAGCCCAGATATCCCTAAATATTCTTTGCTTAAAAACCTTATAAAAAAAGTTCTTCCAACAAAACTTAAAATTATGCAAAGAAAGCGGTAGGCTATGCCCCACATTCCGTTTTTGAATACTTTGTTTGCTCTCATTTCCATATTTTACACACTCTTTTTTCGCGTTAATCTTTTAACTGCCGTTTTAAGCACAAGTCCTTGCTTTGAGATAGGCACCGAGAAAAACAATTTAATAAGTCCCTTTAAGGATTTTGCGTTGACCGCCGAATTTTTGATTTTTGATTTTATAACGTCGCTCGCAACCTTATTAAAGACTTTTTTATCGTAAACCTTTTTTCCCGCGTTTGCTTTTTTTAGCACCTTAAACCACCTTAACGTGTTTTTAGAGTAGTTTATATTCTTGCAAAGCTTAAAATGTTTTTCCAGTTGCTCGTCGGAAATTTCGCCCATTAAAGACGTTAGAAGGTTTTTTTGCACCTTTTTAACACAACTTTCTTGAAGTTCCTTTTTTGCAATGGACACCTGACTATCGTGAACGCGATAGGAAAGCAAAACTTCACTAACGTTTGCTATTTCGCCATACTTTACGCACTCCGTCCACATTCCGTAATCTTGCGCGGTTGGTAACTCTTCGTTATATTCAACGTCATTTTGCTTCAATAGGTCGGCACGGAAAAAGGCTGTTGGGTGGCTTAGCCCATAGATATTGCCAAACACAAAACTGCAAGCAAGGTATTCTCTATTAGGAAGCACCCTTTTTGCCGTGTAATTTTTTGAGCCAAAGGCTTGTATCCACGTTCCACAAACGATAACCGAGGGGTTATCTTGCATAAATTTTAACTGCTTTTCAAACCTTTCGGGGTATGCTATATCGTCGCTATCCATACGTGCGATATATTCCCCCTTAGCCTCTCTAATTCCAACGTTGAGCGACTTGGTTATGCCCAAATTCTTTTGGTTCTCTATAACGCGAATTCTCTTATCACTAAACGTTCTTAAGTATTCGGCTGTATCGTCGGTTGAGCAGTCGTTTATAATAATAAATTCAAAATCGCCGTAAGTTTGGTTTAAAATGCTGTTTATTGCCTGTTCAAGCATCTCTTTTGGGGTGTTGAACGTGGGCATTATAACACTTATCATATTTTTTACCCTATTTGTTTTTGCCGTATTTAATCTTTCGAACAAATTTTACCATTTTCCAATATCTTATAAGTGCTTTCGCCTTGTTGTTCTTTATAAGTTTAACACTCTTTTTAAGTAACTTCCTTGCTTTTTCAACGTCACAAGCCAAAACAAGTTCATTAAAAAACGTGTCTTTAGACAAAAGGTTTACAAGTTCTATAATTTGCTCTTTACTTAACTGATTATTGTCGCACGCACTTTGGAAGGTCGCTGAAATTCTGTTGAGCTTTTTAAGGTCGTATTCTTTAATCTCTTTATCGTTAAACCCTAATGCATTATAATTATTTCGCTCTATTTCCCAGGTCGCACAAAATTGCTCGTATATATACTTACTAAACTTCCCCTTTCTTAAGTTTTCACCTTGGGAGCCTTCTATATAACGATAGTGATAGAAAGAATAGGGCACGTATTTGATTTTATTTGAATTGATTATGCAAAACATTTTTTGCAATCTATCTTCACCATTGGTAAGTTTTACGTCCAATCTTAAAAAGGGATTATCGGTTATCAAGTGCTTTTTAAAAACTGTAGCGCAAACGGTGTTCATCCAGCCTTTCATAAAGGCTTTTGCAACTTGCTTCTTTTGGTCACCAGAAAAGATAGTAGGTGCGTCGTTATCCATTATTTTGATGACGTTTATTTTCTTTCCGCCCACTTCTTCCATATCGTAGTTATAAATATACATATCAGCATCGTCATTTAAGTCTTCGCTAATATGTAAAAACGCGCCCTTATACAAAAGGTCGTCCGCATCGACGTACATTATATAGTCGCCTTTTGCGTTCTTTGCGCCGTTTACCCTCGCCCTTAAACTGCCCGCGTTTTGTTGATGAATAACGTGCACGCACGCGTTTTCCTTTTCCAAAGCATCACAAATTGCACCGCTATTATCCTTAGAACCGTCGTCCACAAGAATAATTTCAAACGGCAAACCCTCTTGCGAAAGGATAGAATCAACCGCCTCACGCAAATATTTTTCAGCATTGTAAACGGGTATTATAACACTTAATAAACCTTGTTTATTTTCCACCTGCTATTCTCCCTAAAAAGTTAGAAAACTTTATCTTTTTACAAACTTTTTTATATTTTTTTTGTTGCATTGCCTTTTTGAATGCTTTAAGTCTACCTTGTATTCGTTTGGGGCTATATTCTACCTTATAGCCGTCTAAAACCTTTTTGAACTCTTCTCTTTCGCCAAGTTCACTGACGGTCGATAAAAGCAAGGTATTATCCCCAATGCTCTTCCCCTTTTTTGCAATATCGCGAAGGTAGGTAAAAAAGAAACTCATTCTCTCGGCAAAAAAGCGGGATTTTGTGTCGCTAGATAGCCCTAAAGATACTATATACTGATAAAGCCTTTCAGTAACTTTAATAAAGTTCCCCAAGTCCTTTTGACTTACGCGAGCGGTAACACTGCCCGCATTTTTTCTATAGTAATAAAGTTTTTTGTCTAAATAAACGATTTTATTTGCCCTTTCAAATAGCGGAAATGATTGAATAACGTCTTCCGAACGAGAAACGTTCCAAGGCATATAATCGGCATCAACGTCGACGATAGATAATTTTACCGCCTTTACCCACATGTTTGAAAAGGTGTGTCTTACAGCAAAACTCTCATACAGCTTAATCTTCCCTTCACCCTCAAAAATAGTCCCGTCTTCAAAAGGGATTTTGGGTGAAGTCATCTCTTCTTCCCCGTCTCTAAAACGATAGAAGTTATAGATTAGCATATCGGCATTATAACGCTTAAAATTTTCGTTTAAGGTGAACAGCAAATCGCAAGAAACGTAATCGTCCGAATCCACAAAAACCACGTATTCGCCCTTTGCTTGTTTTAAACTAAAACGTCTTGTAAGCAAAAGTCCCTCGTTTTGCTTGTGGAATACGCGGATTTTATCGGGATACCTTTTTTGATACTCGTCACAAATAGCACCGCTTTTATCCTTAGAGCCGTCGTCCGCCAAAATCACTTCGTAATCGGTAAAGGTTTGTGCTAATACCGAATCTAAGCATTTTTTTAAATATTTTTCTACGTTGTATACGGGAATTAAGATGCTGAATTTCATTTATTTATTCGCTCCAATTCTTCTTTTACTGCAAGATAGCCGACAGTTCCTTCTAACTTTTCTTGCATTTCTTTTTTATCTGCATCGGTCATATTGTAGTTAAGTTCAAATTTGGGGCAAGTGCCGATTTTTTCGGCGTTACGACCAACGTTATCATCGTAAGTTCCCACAATCTTCATAGGATTTCCAACAACGACAGAATTGTCGGGCACGTTTTTAGAAACGACCGTTCCAGCCCCTATAATAACGTTATCACCTATGGTAACGTTGGGCAATATAACTGAATTTATCCCAACAAAAACGTTGTCACCAATTTTAACCTTACCAAGTTTTGTGTATCCAAGCGATTTTTTGGTGCTTGCATCGTGGGTTAAAATTCTTGCGCCCGTGATTAAGGTGTTAGAGCCAATCTCAACTAAGAACGGACGAATGTTGTCTATCTTAACGTTATATAATTCGGTGTTTTCACCAATCTTGACACCCTTTTTTCTATAAAGTTCCACAGCTTTTACGGGGTTAGAATACGCTTCCTCGTGCATAACCCTTTTAATTGACTTAAAAAATAATTTCAAATATCCCATTATTTCACACTCGTTTTATAAATTTCATAAAATTCGTTAGCAAAGTTTTCTTCGGTAAACTTGCTCATATCGGCGGGGTGCTTATCCGCACCGCATTTATCGTAATATTCGGCAATTTGTTCCGCCCAATATTTTGCGCCCTTTTCAAGCTCATAAAAAGTAGTAAGCCCGCAATCGACCTCGGTGGTGACTTCGGTTGAAGCAAAGCACTTAAGTCCCATTGCTTGTGCTTCTAGCATAACGTTGCCAAACCCTTCGAACTGCGAGGGGAAAACAAAGTAGTCGGCTTTTGCAAGTTCTTCAGCAACGTTAGAGTCGTGCGGTAAAATGCTTATGCTGTCGCCCAAATTCTTACTTTCAATCTTTTTAAGAACGCCGTCTAGGTACTCGCCCTTTCTTCCTATCATGATAAGTTTTGCATCCGACTTAATTTTTTTAAGTTCCTCAAACATATCCACCAAGAACAATTGATTCTTTTGGGGAAGGAAATTGCCTACGTGTATAAGTCTCAATTCCGTCCAATCTTTTTTGGGATAATCGTTTAAGTTGAATTTATCACAATTTACGCTGTTATACACGGGGCGTCCCTTACCCTTTCCAAATAGGTAATCAGCCGCAGCTTGCGAACAGCCGAGCATGTGCGTTGCGTTTTTCAAAATGATTTTTCTATACTTTCTGCGATAAATTTCCGCAAGTTGCTTTAACGGAAACTTGTGTTTGTCTGGCATTGCGGTGTTGTGGGAGTGTGCAATGCGCACGGGTATTCCCGCCTTCTTTGCAGCGGCAAGGCACGGCGCCGCTTCAAAAAAGGTGTGCGAGTGAACAACGTCGTAAGGACCTTGTTCTTTTAGAATACGATAAACTTGTTTCTTTATCCTGCGATATCTTATATAGTAATCGATTTGTTTTCTAAACTTAGATTTTCCCTCATAGTTAGGGCATCTAAAAATTCTGCCGTATTTTTGAAATTCCTCGTCGTAAAAGGCGGGCTTTGAAGAAAACACGATGATATCTTGGTCGATTTTATCCTTCAACTGCTCGGAAACCACCATTATTCGCGACTGAATTCCACCATGACCTAAATCGTTGAATGCAATTCTCAAAATTCTTATTTTGCGCATCACTAATTCCCCTTTTTATTAATTAAACCATAACCGGTAATCAAACCGAAAATGATGAAATAATTGATTTTATAAAATACGATTTCGCCGATACCCAAAACCAAAATAACTATAAAGGCGATAACCATTGTTAATCTTGTAACTTGATTTTTTTCTTCTTTGTTATTTCCTTTCTTTAGCCTATTTTTAAGTTGGAAATAGAAGGCTAGATATATTCCCGTACCGATAAGCCCCGTGCAAGATAATATTTCCGCATAGGTCGAGTGGGTATACGCCCCGTAATTAAGGGGTGCAAAGTTTGCATAACCCACACCGAAAACCGGGTTGGTCTTAAATAGTTCCCACGCGCGCTTATAAAGATAAATTCTACCCGCGCCGTCCCCGTCTTCGTCACTCGCAAGTTCGAAAAGGCTTTGCATACGTTCGTAAATAAGGGTGCCCTTAAACAAGGGAATAAGCAAGTACAAAAGAAGGACGAATGCAAGCAACCCGACAATTGAAGCGATTAAGCGAGATTTGTTTTTGCCTTTATTGCGACTTTCAGGTAGTATTCTTGAAAAGAACAATGCACCGAACACAATCATGCATATAAACGACATACGAGAGCCCGAGAAAACAATGGTTAAAATAAACAGCACCGCAAATAGAATAAGCACGATATTGAACCATTTCTTGTTTGGTTTTACAAACAATGGTAAAAACATAAGCGCGCACATTGCGTTGTGCCCTAAAACGTTTGCGTTAGTATCTTCAGTCAAAGTCAAGCGTACGTCAAATTCGCCCATATTACCTAGCGCGTAAATTGCCATTGCAAGCATTATCAAAACAAACGAGCCTGCAACAAAGGATATCTTTTGGTCGCGCACGATTATATACACGGTAACCACCATAAGTATCATGTTTTGCAACAACTGGAATAGCCCGTTAAACGCAGAAAACTTATGCTCTGCAAAAACGAGCGAACTCATAAGCGAATAAATTGCAAGAGCAAGTAGTATGATTAATTCTTTTGTGAAAAGTTTTCTAATATCAAAGTTGTTGATAGCCATATCCACTATCATAAAGAAGACCGAGAAAAGTCCTAAAAGCATGGTGACGTTGGATATTTGAATGCGAAGCACGGCTAAAAACAATACTGAATAGGTCAGCATTGCAAAAAAGCTTATCTTCGTCAATGTCAAGGCTATATTTTTTCTCATTATTCTTCCTCTATGCTTGTCTTTTTAATAAAGTCTAAAATATTGTTAGCGCGTTTATTAATGGTCAACTGCTCGGCACTCTTTAGTGCATTTTGTTCAAGTTTTTCTCTCCTTTCCTTGTCGTCGCGCAAAGTTATAATCGCCTCGCGTATTTGCCCGATATCTTTCGGGTCGACTAGAATGGAATTTTCACTATTTAATACGTCGTGATTAAACGGTAGGTCGGACGATACGATTGCCTTTTTACAAGCCATTGCTTCTACAACGGCATTACAGCACCCTTCGTTAAGGGTTGGCAACACGAAAACGTCTACCGCATTCAAAAAGTCAGCAACCTCTTCGTGAAGAAGTGGACCTGCAAATATAACGTTTTCACCCTCGGGGGTTTGTCCCCCACGACCAGCAAACGCAAGTTTAACACCCTCTAAGCCTTTACAAGCCTCAAGCACTCTGTTAGGTCCTTTCCTTTCAATAAAATACCCCACGAAGCCGACGATAAAATCGTCATTGTTAAACCCAAACTTTTCACGGCACTTTATCTTGTCCTTTACGTTAAAAACCTTTTCGTTGATAGAGTTAACGCTAAGTAAGGACGGGATATTTTTAAGCGCGGGTCTATTCTTTAGGTCGTCTCTATTTGCGGAAGATACCGCAACTATACCTTTTACCGCTTTGACGTGTTTTTCTTTAAGTTCACCGAATTTATTTTTAACTTCAGTGTCGTAGCTACACTCGCCATAGGCTATGTATGCGGGAATACCAAGTTTTTCGCCCACCTTAGAAGCGGTTATACCGCCACCTAAAAAGAAGTGGCCGTAAACAAAATCAAAGGTAAGCCCCAATTTTTTCACCTGCTTTAACGTTGCCCTTTCAATGCTGTGCTGTGTTAGGTGCATGGTGTTCCACTTACCTATTTTTTTAGCCGAATAAGAAATCATTCTCGGGTGATAAACGATAACTTTGTTTCCGCCCTCGGTTGTTTCTTCTTTTTTGATAGGTATTTTTTTAACCTGTTTTTTATAAGCCGTTCTTGAAACGCACGATATAACGTGACATTCCACACCGATATCTGCAAACTGATGAACAAGCTCTCTAAAAAACACCGAACGATAAGGTTCTATCTCGTTAGGATACGAGCCTATAAATAGTGCTCTCATAATACTCCTTTACTTGCTTTGTTCAAATTCTTTATACGAGGTCAAACTCTTAAACCCCTTTGCCCCCGCCTTCATTAAACGGATTTTTTGTGAGAAGGAAAGTTTGCCCCTTCCTCTTGTACGGAAGGCAAAATATAGTCTCCAAAACGCTTGGCTTCTCTTGTGCACGGCATTATAAAACGCGCCCTTTCCGTAATAAAACTTTTCGTCAAAGCCCGTAAACCAAGTAGAGTCGGCAAAGGAAAGCGAGCCGATTGTTTTATCCGAAACGTAAAACTTTAAGCCACGTCTTTTGCATTCTTTTAAGAACATGCTATCCTCTCCCGAAGGGAAGACACATCCACCACCAAAAAGGGTGGTAAACCAAACGTTTGCTTTTTTAAGAGAATCAAGTTTAACAGCAATTCGCACCCCGCCCCACGGCATTCTCTCTAGAGGACGGCACTTGCGGGTCTTTTTATATTTTTTTTGCTTGCGGTCTTTATCGTCGGTATCCAAATGGAAAATAAAGACGTCGGCTTTTTTATGCTTTTCAAACTCACCCACAACCAATTCTTCAACGTTATCTACGTATTTAACGTCATCGTCGGCAAAAAGGCAAATTTCCGCATCGGCATAGGTGAGCGCAAGGTTTCTATTCTTACCCACACCACGAGTCGTGGTGGTAATCATCTTTGCGCTAAACCCGTCCAAATCAATCTTCTCAAACGAAGTATAGTCGGCTTGATTTGCAAAGGTAACGTTTGAGCGAATATTCATCTCTTCAATTTTAGAAAAATCTTTTTGGTGCATTGTAACGCACAAAATCTCAAACTTATTCCTTTCCATTTAAGTACTCCGTGTAATCTTTTTCGGTATCGTAAATATACGCGTGGACGGCTGCAAGCCTTTGTTCTTCTGGGGGCAATTTCATATAGTCGCCGTAGCGATATTCTAAGTATTCTTTAATCTTTTTAGAGCCGTAAAGCACGGTATCTTCAAACGGCACGTCGACGGGGGATGAAAAGAAGTCCGCATCGAACAGCCCGTTTCTAAATTTTGCGGGGGTTATCCAATAGCAATACTTAAAGTCCTTTTGCATATCGTCATACTTGTAAATGTGCTTATAAAATCTTTTAGCAAGCCACTTTTTAGGCAAAAATTTAAGTGCGATAAGTGCAAGTTTTTGCGCCTTGCTCTTGGGCTCCCAATTTCTTTGAGAGAGCGCGTAAAGGGTTACGAATTTGGACTTATAGTAAACCCTCTTTTGCACCCTTTTTTTGTCGGGAACTTTGTGAAGTATCATAATATCCACGTAAATTCCGTGGTGCATTTCGGGTCTATCCATAAAATGCTTTTCAATAAAGGTCGTTCCGTTAAGGCGAATTTTTGCATACTCAAGATAGTTTGGCGTCGTTCTCCACTCTTGCAAAACGAATTCATTGCTGTTTTCTTTTTCAAAAACCTTCTTAAATTTTTGATACTCTTCAGGCGTCATAAAGATATCCAAATCGTCGTCCCACGGGATAAACCCGCCGTGACGAATTGCACCGAGAGCCGTTCCGCCCATTATGTAGTACACGATTCCGTTATCGCGACAAAGTTTGTCGATATATTTCATCGTGTATAAAATTTTGTCCTGCACCTTGCGTACGTTCTTGTCTTCCATTTTCCACCAACATCTATTAAAGTTTTTTTGCCAAGTGATAGTATTTACTCATAAATTTTTTCATAAACGGAATTTTTGATAGCACCTTTGCAATCGCCCTTATCACCTTAAAGATTGCCGTTTTGAAAATATACTTTGTCTTTGACTTAACCCACCTATGCGGGTGCATGCTTATAATCGCGTTTGAATTATTCTCTTTTACGTATTGATACAATAAGTTTAGGTTGTTAAAAGGAATATTTTTATCGTCGGACGGGATAATATCGTTGTTTATCGGGTCGAAAATTAGTTTAAACTTTCTTCCCGCGTCCGAAAAATATAGATAATCAACCCCGCCTTTTGCCTTGTCCTTAAAGTCGACCATAACGTCGGCAAGGGACGGATATTTTTCTTGCACCCTTTCATTCCTAAAAAAGTCGCGGTTAGAGGCATAGCCCTTTCTTTCGACTATGGGGTTCCCGTGCTGACAAAGGGTTTTTATCTCAAAACCATTTTGAACAAAAGTCGAGCAGTTTTGTTCAAATTCCGCCATCGCCAAATCTATATCCCCACCGTTAGAATCCATAACGTCATAGTGGTATGATATTTCGTGCCCCATTTCTTGCATTTTTTGGAGCATTTGAACGTTATCTTTATCTTTTAGAAGATATGCTTGAACGTAATAGCTACCGCAATGCCCGTATTTATTTTCAATCTCAGCAATGCGAAGCGCCCTTTTAACGTTCGTTTCAACGTCATGTTTTAATACTGTAAAAGGAATTTCTGCCTGCCCTTCCATAACGCACTTTGCAGTAACGCTTTTCGTGCCGTTATCCTTTAGCAATTTGCAAAAATTTTCCCAATTTTTATAAGTAAAAATCATTTTCCCTTATCCCAAATTAATCGTCAATCGGTTGACTGTTAAGTTTTTTTCTAAGTATTGAAGAAGAAATTCCGTCGGTATGGTCGAGATACACCACCTCGCAACCAACTTCGGCAAACTGCTTTTCGTAATTATCCCACGCGGGTGTTCCCTTCCAGTCCGAGCCAACGAACACTGCGTCCGCCCCGTATTTTTTTACAGCGGAAATTTTATCCATATCTTCTTGTAATTCCACGCGGTCAACGTATCTAATAGCCTTTACGATTTCCACCCTATCTTGTTCGCAAATAACGGGTTTTTTGTTTTTGCGATTAATAGATAGTTGGTCGGTAGTTACCCCAACGATAAGATATTCACACATAGCTTTTGCTTTTTTCAAGATGTTTAAGTGTCCGATATGGAACATATCGTAAACACCAGTGGTATATCCAATCTTATACTTTTTTTCCGCCATAATCACACCTTCTTTCTTGCAAACTTCTTAAACACCCAACCCCTTAACTTATTGGGCATTAAAACCTGCACGATAAATCGCTTTGTAACGTTTGAAAGGTACGTGCCAAAACCGATAATCTTGTTTTTGCGCATATATTTTTGCAGTTTCTTTTCACTTCTAAAATATTTAAGTCCGCCACGGCGACTATACATTTCTTTGCCAACCCTAACGTTTGCTAGTATAGTGCCGGTATTCATCATTTTGTATCCTTTTTGTGCTAGACGTATCCAAAGATAATAGTCTTCTTCGCAATACCAATCGATATATCCACCAGCGTCTTCAACCGCTTGTTTTTTAAACATTACCGTTTGCTGATTAAACGGACAACGCTTTTTTAGATACTCTTTTATTTCCGCATCGGTCGTGGGAACGTTTCTATAAGCGACAACGTTTTCTTCTTCACCAATAAACTCGCTTATGTCCCCGCCAACGATATCCACGTCTTGTTCTTTAAATATTTTAAGTTGCTCACTAAATCTATTGGGAACGCTGACGTCGTCTGCATCCATAAGTGCAATAAGGTCGTATGAACACCCCTCAAATCCCGCACGTCTTGCGTTGCCGTGACCTTGATTTTCATTAAACCTAATAACCTTAAAATCGGTCATGGGACGATATTTTTCTATAACCTTTTCAATCTCGTCTGGAATAGGTCCGTCAACGACAAGCACCAACTCGGTCGGTTTTACCGTTTGGTTTATAACGCTATCTAGCGCCCTATCAAACCATTCGGGATTATCCTTACCATAAACACACATTGAAACGGAAAACTTTAATTCGCTCATCATTTACTCCTTAAAATTTCTTTTGCGGTTTCTTGTCTAAGGTCGTATTCTTCCTTTGTTACCTTTCCTTCTTGCAAAAGGTAATCGCCAAGGTCGATGTCCGAAACGGTACCCTCTCTAACGGTATCGCTCTTTTTCAAAACCTTGCCGACCGTTTTAAGAATAATTTTAATATCGCCAAAAAGGGAAATCCCACCTATGTATTCTAAATCATACTCAAACTTTCTCTCCCAGG
The DNA here is from genome assembly GCA_017397305.1 of Clostridia bacterium. Lineage (GTDB taxonomy): Bacteria > Bacillota > Clostridia > Christensenellales > Borkfalkiaceae > UBA1259. Next base: position 30,843 of record JAFQJB010000014.1, read on the forward strand.
TAATGTTATTTCTTCCATTAACCTGTGCAAGTCCGGTAAGCCCTGGGCGAACGTTGTGACGTTCCCTTTGCTCTTTTGTCATAAAGGTCATATCCCTAACAAGTTGTGGTCTTGGTCCAACGATGGATAGGTGCCCTAAGAATATGTTTATAAGCGATGGCAATTCGTCAACTGAGGTTGACCTAAGCCACTGCCCGTATTTAATCAATCTTTGCTCATCGGGTAAAAGTTCGCCGTCAGCCCCGCGCTCATTAGTCATCGTCCTAAACTTAATAAGCTTAAATATTCTCTCTTTACCGTTACGTCTTTTCTTTCCGGGACGAAGTTGCACGAAAAAGGGGTTGCCTTTCATTTTTATCCAGCCGATTAGGATAAAAAGGAGTAGGATTGGGGAGATAATCAATAAAACCGTTCCGCTTATAACGATATCGTAAAATCTTTTGAAGAATTGACGATAAAATAGTGCGGAAAGCAAAAGCCATAAAGCAAGTGCAAGCACGACTATTGCAGTGATTCCCCACCATTCAGTTACTAATTTTTGTAAAAATTCTTTCATATTTATTCAAAACAGCCCCTAACTATCTCTATGATAATATCTTGCTCTTCCTTTGTCATTTTGTTATCGCTCGGTAAACACAATCCGCGTGCAAAAATATCCGCACCTACGTCTACCCCCTTTCCCGCTATGTATGCGTTTGTTCTCGCTCTGCCGTTTCCTTCTTTTGTAATAAACGCATTCATTCGATATAGCGGTTGCATGTGCATAGGCTTCCAAATAGGTCTACCCTCCGCGTTATATTTTGCAAGTGTTTCCAAAATTTCAGTGGGGCAAGACTTACCTTTTTCCTTTACGTAGCACGCCTCGTTGTCGCTACGAACTTGCTTGCACATCGCATCTTTATCAATAAGCATGCAAGATAACCAAAAATTAGGCTCGGTGTTTTTTTCATCGTAAGGGTTCATTGTCACGGGCA
>JAFQJB010000015.1 GCA_017397305.1 Clostridia bacterium
AGTGGACTTACTTACCGCAACACTTTCTAGCGAGCAGTTAGAGGCGAGACGTTTTGGTAGGTTTAGGGCGTCAAGTGGACTAGTCTACCCCGAATTCGACCCGAACGTCCACGTTCTAAACGAGCCCATACACATACCTTGCGAGTGGCAAGACACAATTTCCATAGACCCAGGACTTAATAACCCTTTATCAGCCCATTGGTACGCTGTCGATTATGACGGCAACGTGTACGTGGTTGCCGAGCACTTTGAGGCGGGTAGGGACGTTATGTATCACGCAAGCAAGATTAAGGATATAAGTAACGCACTGGGCTGGAAAAGGGCACGAAACGGCGGGATAGACGCTCTTATAGACTCGGCGGCAAACCAAAAGACGCTATCTTCACTTAAAAGCGTGAGCGAACTGTTTTACGAGTGTGGTATCAACGTCAATCCAAACGTAAATAAGGACATGTTTAGTGGCATACAACGTGTTAAACAATACCTAAAGGTAAACGACGGGCGGGCAAAGATATGCATTTTCCCGGGATGTGAAAATCTTATTCGTGAACTAAAAAGTTACCGCTGGGGCAACGGAGAATCGCCCGTCAAAACCGACGACCACGCACTAGACGAACTTAGGTATTACTTGATGACAAAGCCTCAATTGCTTCCTATAAAAAAAGAAAAGACCATTATTCAAAAGGACAAGGAAAGATTGATTAGGAAAATTATGAATGAGAGGAAAAAACAATAAAAAAACCGACGCAACGCAAGGCGATTTTAAGGAGGCACTTATTAAAAAGGCGCTGGGATACGACGCGACCGAAGTGGTAGAAGAATACGTTGCCGGTGAGGAGGGCGAGGTAAAACTTAGTAAGAAAAAGGTTACAAAAAAGAACGTTCCTCCCGACATTACGGCAATAAAAATTCTTCTAGAGAGCCAAACGGAAAACGTGGAAGATATGAGCGACGAGCAGTTAGAAAAGGAAAAAGAAAGGCTTATAAAACTGCTTTGCGAATGCGACAAGAAAAAGGAGAAATAAATTGCAAAAAGAGTTAATTGAACTTGAAAAAAGGCAGGAAGAAAAGAGAAAGGAAGAACTTGTCAGTGAAGTTATAAGTGACTTTAACACCCGCCGAGAAGAGAGAAAGATTTTTGAACGGCAGTGGGAAATGAATATGAACTTCCTTGCGGGAAAGCAGTACTGCAACATAGACGGTAGGGGCGAACTTATCGATGAGAATAAGGAGTTTTATTGGCAAGATAGAGGTGTGTACAATCATATAGCACCCATTATTGAGTCAAGACTTGCAAAATTATCAAGGGTAAAGCCCACCGTATACGTCCGCCCAAAATCTGACGACGATAGGGACGTAAACGCAGCGTCTAACTCGGAAAAAATCATTTCCAGCGTATTTAAGATGGCTGATATGGAATGCGTTGTAAAAAAGGTTACCGAATGGAGTGAAACGTGCGGTACAGGCTTTTACAAGGTGGTTTGGGATAGTTTTGCGGGCAACGAAATCGCAAAGATTGGCGAGGAGAGTGTGTATAACGGAAACGTCAAAATCATTCCCGTTTCACCCTTCGAAATTTTCCCCGACAACCTCTATAGCGAGCAGTTAAGCGGGTGTTCAAGCATAATTCACGCAAGGGTTATGAGTGTGGACGACGTGTATAAAAAATACGGCGTAAGGCTTGTCGGCGAAAAGGTTAATATTTCAGAACTTGCTAAAGTTGAGCATACGTCAAACTCTAAAAAACAAACCAAGGCGGTGGATAATTCGGTTATCGTAATAGAGCGATACGAACGTCCTACCGTTGATAGACAAAATGGAAGACTTGTCACCGTGGCGGGTGGAAAACTTTTATATGAAGGGGAAATGCCGTACGTTAACGGGGTTGATAAAAACCGTACATTCCCGTTTGTAAAGCAGGTCTCTATCGGGTGCACGGGTAACTTCTTCGGCAAGAGTGTAATCGAGCGATTAATCCCCGTACAGCGCGCTTTTAACGCGGTAAAGAACCGCAAGCACGAGTTCTTAAATAGGCTATGTATGGGTGTAGTTACGGTTGAAGACGGCGCTGTCGACGTGGATGACCTTGCAAGCGACGGACTATCCCCAGGTAAAGTTTTGGTTTATAGACAGGGCTATAAAGCCCCCGAACTTATGAACGAGACGGCTATGCCAGACGAGTTCGATACCGAAGAAGAAAAACTTAGAAACGAGTTTGTCACTATAAGTGGGGTTAGCGACGTTTCTTCAAGCTCTAAGAACGCAAATCTTAGTAGTGCAAGTGCACTAGAACTACTTATCGAGCAGGACAATTCAAGAATGACGTCTACTGCCGAAGAGATTAGACAAGCCTACTTAGAAACTGCAAAACAGACCATAAGGTTGTACGGTCAATTTATGGTAGGGTTAACTGCCGTTCGCTATCACGATAAGGGTGATAAGGTAAGGGTTTTTTATGCGGGCAAAGATGATTTTCAAGCCGATGACGTTTACCTAGAGAGTGAAAACGAACTTATGTATAGCACGGCACAAAAAAGAGAAATGGTGTTTAAGCTGTACTCTAGCGGACTTTTGCACGATGAAAACGGAAAACTTCGCGTGGTGGTAAAGGAAAAATTATTGGGCTTATTAGGCTATAAAGACTTAGACTATCAAAAGGGTGTTTCAAGACTGCAAGAAGAAAAAGCACTTAGCGAGAACGAAAAAATGAGGAAGGTGGACGTAGCCGTTGAAGAAATAGACGACCACTCTATCCACGTTGACGAGCACGTTAGATACGTTCTATGCGAGTATGAAAGTTTATTGGAAGAACAAAAGCAAAGGTATTACGCGCATATTAGAGCGCACAAAGAACAAATAAAACAAAATCAAGAAAATAAGGGAGAATAATTATGGAAGAACTAAAAAATGAACAAACGGAAGTTTGCACGCAACCCTCAGCGGAGGAAGAAAATGCAGGCGGAGGACAAACCGAAGTCTCATTGGGAAAGTTTAAGGATGCTAAGTCCTTGCTTGACGCGTACAATTCTTTGGAATCTGAATTTACCAAACGCTGTCAGAAACTAAAAGAGTTGGAAAAGAGGTTGGTGATAGCGGAAAAGGCGACGCCCCCGCAAAAACAAGACCTTGCGGACGAGAATAAGCCCACTATTATAAGCGACGAAATGAAAAAAGAAATTTTGGAAGAGTATTTTAGCGGAGTTCTCGGTGGAAGAAACAAGGCAATCGTCCTCGACGGAGTGGGCGCCGGCGTAAAGACGCCAGAGCTCCGTCCAAAAACCATAAAAGAAGCCGGCGACCTCGCTCGGCAAATATTAAGTAAGTAGGCATAGCAACGCGTAATGCGTGTTTTAAGGGAAACCCAAAAAAGCCTACGAAAAAACAAAACAAAAATTTTTTAATGAAAAGGAGAAATTATGGCAGTAAATTTAACAAACGCGGATAGCGTATTAAAATCAATGTATTTGGACGCGGTGTCCGAACAATTAAACTATAACACCAACCCCTTCTTGTCGGTAATCGAAAAAACAAGCACTGACGTTTGGGGTAAGGACGTTAAAAAAGCAATTATCAAAGGTATCAGCAAGGCAGTTTGCGCTGGCGATGAAGAGGGCAATCTACCTTCTGCTGACAGAACACAATATTATCAACTTACTTCAACCCTTAAAAACCTTTATGGCGTAATCGAAATTTCAGATAAGGCTATTAGAGCGTCGGAAAACAATGCGGGCGCAATGGTAAACCTATTAAACGCAGAAATGGAAAACCTTATTAAAGCAAGTAAGTATCAATTCGCAAGAATGCTTTTTGGCGACGGAAACGGCGTGCTTGCAAACGTATTGATTGCAGATGATTCTAGCGTTGAAGTGGACAACCCCGAATCTTTGTCTGTTGGTATGAAGGTAGATATAATTGATAGTGTAGGTAACCCTATTTTGAATTGTGACAACCTTGAAATTCTTAACATTGACGAATACAATTTCGTTCACCTTAAAGCAACCGAATCTTTGCAAAATAGTGGTGTTTGTAATGGTTGTAAATTGATTATTCACGGCGCGTATGGCAAGGAGTTGACTGGCCTTGACGCGATTTTTAACTCACCCATACTTTACGGTGTTAATAGGGATGCTGAAAAATGGTTCACGCCGTATATTAAAGAAGGCGTTGGCGCAATTGATGAGCTTGATATCCAAACTGCTATTGATGAAATTGAAAGAAGAAGCGGTGGTGAAGTAGACTTTATTATGTGTTCTTGGGGTGTAAGACGTGCGCTTCAAAAGGCGTTCGCAACCAACAAGACCACTTTGCAAACTATGGAACTTGCGGGTGGTTATAAAGCAATCAGTTATAACGGAATTCCTATCGTAGTGGATAGATTCTGTCCCAAGGGAACAATGTATCTACTCAACACCAAAGACTTTGCTTTGCACCAACTTTGCGATTGGCAATGGCTTTCTGACGACGACGGTAGAGTATTAAAGCAAATCCCAGGTAAGCCCGTATACACTGCAACCCTTGTTAAGTATGCCGAACTTATGTGTTCTCGTCCTAACGGACAGGGTATGCTTAGCGGTATTGTAGAGGCATAATAGTAGACAAATTTACTCCAAACTAAATTTAAGGAGAAAATTATGACAGTAAAAGAGATAATAAAAACTACCGCAATATTACTTGGCAGGGAAGACGTTACCGATTATCTCGACAATAAGGTGGCAGAGTGCGGGGAGGAAACTTCTAGAACTATAGGCGTGCTTATAGAGTTAGTTAATCTTGTGGTTGGTGAGCTTGCAAGCACGTATATCCCCGCAGTTAAGACCGAGGAAGTGAAGTTTGTTTGTAACAAGGCATACTACGGTGACTTTACCGAGCGAGTTATAAAAGTGCTTAGCGTGACCGATAGGCAAGGAAAGGACGTCGACGTCGTTCAAGACGTTGAGTTTTTAAGTGCACCGCTCTCAATTGCTTTTATAGAATACGAATACCTGCCTAAAAATTTTGGGCTTGATGATGAGATTTGCTATACCGAAAAGGACGTCGCTCCACACGTTTTGGCACACGGGGTTTTGGCGGAATACGCCATAACCCAAGGCTCGTTCGACGAGGCGGTTATGTGGCATAAACGTTACGTAGACGGAGTTGAAGCGATATGCTTGCCTAAAAACGTTACGGCAAAAAGAAGGAGATGGGCATAGATGAAATTAAGCGGTATAGAAAGCGTTTCGGTCAGCAAAAAGACTTTTATAATTACAAATTTTAACGAGTTTACGTCTTTTTATAAAAATCTTAAAATCAAAGACGGCAAGCTAAGTAAGTGCCTTTATAAACGTCAAATTGGCGATATAGGCTACAATTTGACGGTAAAAAATGTGTATGAACTTGACGGAAAAACCTATTTTGTAACTGGCGATAGAGTATATCTTTTTAACGGAACAGGTGTACAAAGGCTGACCTTTTATAGCGGGGAAACTGCGGGTATTTTTTCGGTTATCTATGCGGGCGTAAAGCGAACGCTTATGCTAAATAAAGGGGGTTCTCAGTTCTTGGACGGCGACAAAAAAGCCGTCCAAATCCCCTTCAAAAAACACGCCGAGGTGGTTGGCGACAAAATGTTTTTAGGTGAAGGGAGCGCGTTGATATATGGCTATACAACCGACCTTTCAGGGTTTAGCGAATTAGGAAAGCAAATTATACTACCGACCGATGCGGGCGAAATCATCGCGCTTATAAAAGACGGCAAAGAACTTCTAATCTTTTGTAGCCTAGCAGTTTTCCGCCTTACCACGTTTGGCGAGGGGGTTGACTTTAAACTCGATAGACTTAATCTACCGCGACTAAACCTTTTAGAAGGCACGGTGGTAAGTTTGGGCGATAGGGTTGCGTTTATTGACGGCAACAAACTCTGCACTCTTAAAGGAGATAGCATAAATTCCGTCGACACGGCGCTATCTATTGATAGGCTTGACGTTATTAAAGAGTGCGTGTCGTTTAAGGGCAAGTACGTTCTTCCTTTTGAATACGGAGGGGAGAAATTTGCTTATATAATCGACGTTAAAGGTGGCGACGAACAAGTTTTGTCCATCCCTTCGGCTATAGGGGAAGAGGGAACTTACGTTGTAAACGACAAGATTTATCGCATTGACCAAATTGAAGGAGAACCATGCGGTAGCGCGCTATACGAGAGTGTGTGTACGGACTTTTGTTCGCCGAAGAATAAAGCTCTTACAAACGTTTACGTCGATTGCGACCAAAGTGCAGAACTCAAACTGAGCAGTGCTTATTTTGATAAGAAGTTTGATATAAGCGCAAGTACCAGACCAAAAAAATGCAACCTTTCGGCACGAAAATTTGCTTTTAGCCTAAGTGCAGATATTCCGTTTAACGCCCAAAAAATTATTTTTGAATACAGGATAAAGGGGGAATAGAATATGGAATTTCAATTGCCTACAACAAAACAGGAAATGTTTACCATTCTTGAAGACTTGTATTACGAGTATAGGGTAAAAAAGCCTATATTTGAAGAACTTGAACTAAAAGAACTTGACCTTCCAAGACTTAATTACGTAATGCCGACAAATGCCGAGATTGAAGAGCGAGCAAAAGTTATTTTGCTTGGCGAACAACAAAGGGAAAAGGACAAAAAGAGAGCCGAATATATACTTTTGATAGAAAGCCTAAACAAAAAGATTGAACTTGCGACGGCAAGTCAAAACGAGCTTATCGAAAAAATAGAGCAAGACTACGAAAAAAGCAAGGTAACACTTTTGCACCAAGCCGAAAAAAACGGACTGATAAATTCTGCAGTTTGCGTTGATAAAATCGCTTTTTTGGAAAATGAAAAGAACCAAAAAATAAACCAAGTGAGAAGCGAAAAGGCACAAGAGATTGACGGTTATACTGCCGAGATTTCGGTGACGAACACCGCCATAGAAAACCTTGATAGCGATTTTTTGCAATTACACAACATGGACGTGCAAGGAAAAGCGGACGACCTTACCTTTAAGTGTCAAGCCATTGATAGAGAGGTATTTAAGTATAACAACTCCTTAGAGGAAAAGGAACAAAGGTATAGAAACACCCTTATACAAGCCAATGCAAACATAAGGCTAAAGTATATGGAAATAAACTCGGGAGAACTCACAAAAGAGCAACTTATAGACAGCGGTTACTATAACGACGTTTTAAGGTGCGTAACAGGCTATTACGATACTCTAGACGTGGAAATTGCTTATCAAGACTTTTGTTCGGAAGAAAAACTTATGATTTATCTTGAAGATTACTATTCGAATATGCTCTATTTGTATAAAGTGAGAGCGGGATTATAAGGTAAAAGAGAAAAAACCAAAAAAGCGGGTGCGGTAATTTTTATCGTATCCGCTTTATTTTTATCTTTACAACGGGCGGAAAATGTGATATAATCCCCGTATGAGCAAAATTGTAAGTATTGGCAACGTTAAAATAGGTGGAGGCAATAAGATTGCCGTTCAATCGATGTCGACTTTTAAGATTAAAGAAGTTGATAGGGCGGTTGAAGAGTGTGCGCGCTTAAAAGAAGCGGGCTGTGATATCTTGCGCTTTTCAGTGACCGATGTAGAAGACGCAAAGGCGTTCGGGCTTGTAAAAAAACGTGTGGATATACCACTTGTTGCCGATATCCACTTTGATTATAAACTTGCACTTTTATCTATCGATAACGGCGCGGATAAAATTCGCATAAACCCCGGCAATATCGGTGGGGTGGATAAGGTAAAAGAGGTTGCAACCGCACTAAAGCGTGCAAACGTGCCCGTAAGGGTTGGTGCAAACACCGGCAGTTTGGAAAAGGAATTTTTAATTAAATACGGCAAGAACGAAATATCGTTAGGCGAAAGTGCCTTAAAACACGTCGCGACCTTAGAAAAATACGGGGTGGAAGACATTGTAGTGTCGGTTAAAGCCTCGGACGTTCCACTTATGATAAAGGCGTATCAGTACATAGCAAAGAAGACTTCTTATCCCTTGCACCTAGGGGTTACCGAAGCTGGCGGGGAATATAGCGGTGTGATTAACAACGCAGTCGGCATTGGTGCACTTTTGTCACAAGGAATAGGCGATACTATAAGGGTAAGCCTTTCAGCCGACCCGATTAGAGAGGTCGTGGCTGGGCGCACTATCCTATCTTCACTTAACCTTATAACCGACAAGGTTAAAGTGGTTGCTTGCCCGACTTGTGGTAGATGTGAGTGGGATTGTATGACTTTTGCTAAAAAGGTGGAAGATTACGTTTTAAGCGTTAAAAAGCCCTTAAAGATTGCCGTTATGGGTTGCGTGGTTAACGGACCTGGTGAAGCGATGGATGCGGATATCGGTATTGCTGGCGCAAAGGACGAGTGTGCGATTTTCGTCAAGGGTAAAATTGTCAAGAAGGTTAAAAAGGAACAAGCGGAAGAGCAGTTTTTTGCGGAGATTGATAGATGTATACGGTAAAGAGCAGTGCGGAATTCATTGCCGATTTAAGAGCAATGGACGAAAGCCTTAAAAACTTAAGAATAAGTTCGGTTGAAGTGGATAGAAAGCAAAAGTCTATACATTATGCTTTTATTTGCGATAGCGCCGTTAGTGAAGATTTGCAACACAAAATTTTGGCGGAGGCTGAAAAGATAACTTCACCCGCTTTTTCGACCGTTAAGGTCAGTGTCAAGAAAATTGTTAGCAACGACGAACTTATAAATAACGAGATTTATAGTTACCTTTCGGCATCATACCCCTCAGTATCAATCTTTCTTAAGCCTACCGACGTGGTTTGTACCGACGTTGGCGAAGTGGTTAAATACGTTTTGCGTTTAACAAAGGACGGCGCAGAGTACGTTAAAAAGAACGGCGCAATTCAAAAACTTAACGAATACCTTGCAAAAAAATTCTGTTCGGACTTTGTGGGCGGAACGGAAATAAAGGAAATGGAAGAGACGATAAGCCTTTTATCAGACGAGGTTTATGCGGACGAACTTCAAAAGATAGAGCATAGAACTATTAAGGTGAAAGACGTTATAGTTATCGACGATATCAATATGGGCAACGTTGCTCTCTACATTGAAGACGCAACCAACGGCGACGTTACTGTGTGCGGAAAGATTACCGAAATTTTTGAAAAGCAAACCAAAAACGGCAAACCCTTCCTAATTATCCACTTAGACGATACTACTGGAAAAACAAGTGGTGTATACTTTTCCAAAAAGAACACCTATCACAAAATCAAAGAACTTCAAGTTGGTGACGATATTATAGTTAGGGGAAGCATAGGCGAGTATAACGGAAGACGTTCATTCACCTTTGATAAAATCAATCGCTGTACTTTCCCCGACGATTTTGTTAAAAAGGATAAGTATAAAAAGGCTGTTCCGCATAACTATAAACTGATATTCCCCACCCCAGCGACCACTATTAAGGTAAAGAGCGTGTTTGATAGTGAAGATAACTTGCCAAAGGAATTGACCGACGAGGTTTACGTTGTTTTCGATACCGAGACTACGGGGCTTGACTTTATGAATAACGGCATAACCGAAATTGGTGCGGTAAAACTTGTAAACGGCAAACTGACCGAGCAGTTCACCACCCTTATTAAACCCGACTATCGCATAAGCGAAGAGAACGAGAGTATAACGGGTATAAGCGAAGAAATGGTAAAGGACGCACCCAAAATCAGTTCGGTAATTCCTGACTTTATCAAGTTTATAGACGGGGCGGTTTTGGTTGCGCATAACGCGGATTTTGATATGAAATTCATAAAGAGATTTGCGGGTGCTGAAGAGTATGAAGTTAAAAACAAGGTAATCGATTCGGTTGAACTTGCAAGGGAGTGTTTACCGCAACTTAAACGTCACGATTTGCACACTATTGCCGACCATTTTGGCATTGTTTTCCACCACCACCGCGCGCTCTCGGACGCGTACGCGACCGCGGAGGCGTTTATAGAACTTATGAAAATTAAAAATAATCGTTAAAAACGCTTGCAAAAGATTATAAATTATGCTAAAATACAATTGCTTATAACGAGACTGACTTATGAGAACGGATTTTCCCCGTTCTCATATCTTTTTATAAGGACTAAAAAGGGGCTAGATATGAAGATTAAACCGATAGCGGAAATTGAGCAATTTTTAAATGAAATAGCAAATCCTTTGGGGATAAGGGTTGTGGAAGTGGAGTTTAAGCAAGGCAAGAACCCCGAAATGACCGTGTTTATCGATAAGGACGGCGGAATCGACCTCGATACTTGCGAACTTTTACACCGCGCGATAGACGAGCCACTTGACCAACTTGACCCAACTTTCGGCGAGCCGTATAGATTAAACGTTTCAAGTTTAGGCATCGATAGACCATTTAAGAAAGAAGAGGACTTTTTGTCACATATCGGCAAAAGGGTGGAAGTAAAGTTAAAAGAGTCTATACGTGGAAAAAAATTCTATGACGGAATTCTTACCGCCTACGATAAAAAGACGGTAACTATTAAGGTGGACGAAAAGACGACCTTTACAATCGATATGAAAAACCTTGTTAAAATGAACGAGTATATCGATTTTGAATAAAATTAGCAAAAAAACACAATTAACATAATTGAAAATTTAAGGAGAACAAAATGATTAATCAAGATTTCTTTTTAGCGCTTGAAGATTTGGAAAGAGAAAAGGGTATATCCCAAGCAGAATTTATCTCTGCGCTCGAAAACGCAATGGTAATTGCTTACAAAAAGAGCACGGGTACCTCTGGCGGTGTTGAAGTTAGACTCAACCCTGAGAAAAAATCTATCAAGATTTACAGCACCAAAACGGTAGTTGAAGAAGTTACCGACCCCGAAAAGGAAATCAGCGTTGAAGAAGCGGTTGAAATCAAAAAGAGCTATAAAGCAGGCGACGTTATCACCACCGAAATTATCTCTAAGAACTTCGGTAGAATCGCTGCTCAAACGGCTAAACAAATCTTAATGCAAAAACTACGCGAGATTGAACGTGAAAACAGCGTTAACGAATTTGAAGATAAGGAAGGCGAGCTTATGGCTTGCACTATCCGTCGTATTGAAGACGGCAACGTTTACGTTGAAATCGGCGGAAATCAAATCGAAGGTATCTTGATGCCGAGAGACCAAGTTCCCGGTGAAAAATACGAACTAAACCAAAGACTTAACGTTTACGTTAAGAGGGTAAAGAGCGGTGGAAAGACTGCGCAAATCGTCGTTTCTAGAACGGCTAACGGCTTAGTTAAGCGTTTGTTTGAAAACGAAGTTCCCGAAATTAGACAAGGCGTTGTTTTGGTTAAGGGCGTTGCGAGAGAACCTGGTCAACGTACTAAGATTGCAATTTATAGTGAAGACCCGATGGTTGATGCAATCGGTGCTTGCGTTGGTAATAAGGGCGCAAGGGTTAATGCAATCGTATCAGAACTCGGCGGTGAAAAAATCGACATTATCACGTGGAGTGAAAACCCGCTCGAATTTATTTCAAGGGCACTTTCTCCCGCACGTGTTGTAAAGGTTATTCAAACGGGGGACGAAAGCGCGGTTGCAATCGTACCCGACGATAAACTATCTCTCGCAATCGGCAGAAGCGGTCAAAACGCAAGACTAGCAGTTAAACTTACCGGCTGGAAGATAGACGTTAAGAGCGAATCTGGTGCACTTGCTGAATTCGGCGAAGCACCCGCAGAACAAGCTGATGAAGTTACGGAGTAATAAATGGAAAAGAAAAAACCTATGCGCACTTGTATTGCGTGCAGGACGGAAAAACCTAAAATAGAACTGATTCGCGTTGTAAAATTCGGCGACCAAATAACACTTGATAAAACGGGCAAAGCCAACGGCAGAGGAGCATACGTTTGCAACAATAAAGAGTGTATAGAAAAACTCAAAAAGCAAAAGATGTTAAACCGCGCCTTTTCTTGTCAAGTAGCAGACGAAATTTACGACAAGATAATGGAGGACTTCCTTGGAGACGAGAAGTAAGGCGGAAACCTTTATCGGTTTTGCAATGCGCACTGGGAAATACAAAATCGGTGCAAACGCAGTGGCAACCTTAAAGCGCGCGTATCTTGTGATTGTGTGCAGTTCAGCAAGTGATAACACCAAAAAGGACGCACAAAAGCTTGCTAATAGGTTTAACTGCCCGATATACGTATCGGTAACAAAAACGTTAGAGCAAATTACCAAAAAGGAAAACGCAAAGGTTATGGCTATTGCCGACAAGGCATTGTCAAAAGCGATTTTAGAGAATTTGGGAAATGATTTTATTGCGATAATTTAGGAGATAAAAATGGCTGAAAAAAAGGAAATGCGCACTAATAATATCAAAAAGGCTACGGAAATTCTTAAAGAGAAAAAGATTGAAGAACTTGTTAAATTTTATTCAACCGAAGAGAGCGGTGCAAAAAGCTTAAAGAGTTTGCTTGAAGCAAAACTTAAAGCGTTTGAAGAAAAGAAAAAGCAAACCCAAGAGGTTGAGACTGAGGTTAAGCCTGCTCCCGTAGAAGACGTTAAGGTTGAAGTGGTTGAGCCTAAAAAAGAAGAAGTTAAGACTGAAAAGGTTGAAGAACAAGTTGAGGTTAAAGAGCAAAAGGTTGAGGAAAGAGTAAAGGAAGAAAGTAAAGAGGCAAAAGAACAACCAAAGCCCGCTGAACCTAAAAAGGAAAAGGAATTCGTTCCCGAAAGACCTTCTTTTATCGTTCGCCGTGAAGGACCAATCAAACCCGAAAAGCCAGCATTCGACCGCAATAGAGAAAATAAGCAAGGCGGTGAAAGACCGTTCAATAAAGAATATAAACCCCAACAAAACTCTGGGGAATTTAAGCGTGGACCAAAGCCGGAATTTAATCGTCAAGGTGCGGATGCAAAGAAAGGACCTATGGGTGCTAAAAAGCAACAAAGCACCTACGTTGCGCCTCCCGTTATCGCTCCTTCTAACGATAAGAGAAACTTCAATAAGAAAAAGCAAGGTGGCGAAAGACAATACGAAGAAAAGCATACCTTAAACAAGCGCGCTCTTATTAAAAACCAAGTAGATATCGACGATTTTGACGAAAACAAGACTGGGTATAGAAAGGTTCGTCCCGCTAAAAAGAATAAGGATAGCGCACCCATTCAAACCATAAAGATTGAAAAGGCAGTGATAAATACCGAAGTTATCGCAATCAAAGATTTGAGCGAAAAAATTGGTATTACCGCCGCGGAAATTACCAAACGCCTATTCAAAGAAGGCATAATGAAAACAATCAACGATTCTATCGACTTTGATACGGCGGCATTCATTGCCGACGATATCGGTGTAGAACTTGAATTGAAACTCGATAAGACTGCAGAAGACGTGCTTAGCGAAGGTTTTGAAGGTGCTGTTGACGAGCAAGAAAACCTCAAAAAACGTCCTCCCGTCGTTACCGTTATGGGTCACGTTGACCACGGTAAAACTTCACTTCTCGATAGAATTAGAAAATCTAACGTTACCGCTGGTGAAGCGGGTGGTATTACCCAACACATCGGTGCATACCAAGTTAGCGTTGGCGGGGAAGTTATAACCTTCCTCGATACCCCTGGTCACGCGGCGTTTACCGCAATGCGTGCCCGCGGTGCGCAAGCGACCGACATTGCAATCTTGGTCGTTGCCGCTGACGACGGAATTATGCCCCAAACTATTGAAGCAATTAACCACGCAAAAGCAGCCGACGTTCCAATCTTAGTTGCAGTGAACAAGATTGATAAACCAGAGGCCAACGTGGATAGAATTAAAACCCAACTTACCGAACACGGACTTTTACCTGAAGAATGGGGTGGAGACACTATTTTGTGTCCGGTATCAGCAAAGACTGGCGAAGGCTTTGATAACTTATTAGAAAACGTTAACGTTTTGGCGGAAATCAAAGACCTTAAAGCAAACCCCGATAGAAAGGCGAAAGGTGTTGTTATCGAAGCAAAACTTGACCAAAGCAAAGGCCCGATTGCAACAATTTTAGTTCAAAACGGAACGTTAAAAGTTTCGGATAGTGTTATAGTTGGTACAGTTACGGGTAAAATTAGGGCAATGATAGACGATAAGGGTAGACGCGTTACCAGTGCAGGCCCCTCAACCCCCGTATCTATCATGGGCTTAGACGACGTTCCAAACGCAGGTGACGTTTTGTATGCGGTTGAACAAGAAAAACTTGCAAAACTCGTTGCTGAGGAAAGAAAGAATAAAGAAAAAGAAAATCTCTTAAAAGCATCGCAAAAAGTTACGCTTGACGACGTGTTTAACAGAATTGCCGAAGGCGAAATGAAGTGGCTTAACATCATCGTTAAAGCAGACGTTCAAGGCTCGGTAGAAGCGGTTAAACAATCGCTTGAAAAACTCTCTAACGAAGAGGTTAAGGTAAGCGTTATTCACGCGGCGGCTGGTGCTATTAAAGAATCGGATATCATGCTTGCTGAGTCGTCGAACGCAATCATCATCGGCTTTAACGTTCGTCCCGACTCCAATGCAAAACAAATCGCTGAAAGAAGCGGGGTAGACATCAAGTTGTACCGCGTAATTTACGAAGCGATAGAAGACGTTCAAAAGGCACTTAAAGGTATGCTCGCACCCAAGTTTACCGAAGTATATCTCGGTAAGGCTGAGGTTAGAGAAGTATTTAAGATTTCAGGTGTCGGTCAAGTTGCAGGTTGCTACGTAACCGAAGGTAAGATTTTAAGAAACGGAAAACTTAGAATTTATCGCGACGACGTTATGATTTGTGAAGGTAACGTATTGCAATTGAAGCGCTTTAAGGACGACGTTAAGGAAGTTGCACAAGGCTTTGAATGTGGTATTTCAATTGAAAAATTCAACGACATCAAGGTTGGCGACTTTATCGAAAGTTATCAGGTAGAAGAAAGTAAAGAATAATTATGGCAAAAATCAATAGAAACGACAGGCTTAACGGCGAATTCCAAAAAGAAATATATGAAATTATTTCAAGAAAGCTCAAAAACCCCTTGATTACCGAAATGTTTTCGGTAATGAGGGTGGATGCGAGCAAAGATTTGTCGCACGCAAAAGTGTATATCAGTATATTTTCAACAAGTGAAGAAAAGAAGAAAACCACTTTCGAGGCAATTTGTGGTGACGCGAAAAAGATTAGGTATGAGCTTGCAAAGGTTATCCGTGCCCGCACCGTGCCCGAACTTCACTTCTTTTTAGACGATAGTATGGAATACGCTGGCAAAATGGATAAGCTATTTAAGACCATAAACGAAGGAGAAAAGCGTGATTAGTTTAAGTGAACTTGGGGCAAAGATAAAAAGCCAAAAAAACGTTGCAATTATCGCCCATATAAGACCGGACGGAGACACACTCGGTTCCGCGCTTGCCCTTAAACTTGCTATTTTAAATCTCGGCATAGGCGCGGAGGTCATTTGTGACGATATCGTGCCGTCGAGATTTTTGTTTTTAAATGAAATGCAATCGGTTAAGAGTGAACTTGACGGCGATTACTCTATGATAATAGCAATCGATTGTGCCGATATAACAAGACTAGGCAAGTTTGCCGATGCTTTTAATTCGCACAAAAACACCGTTTGCATTGACCACCATATTTCAAACACTAGATACGCAAAGGTTAATTACGTTGTGGATAACGCAAGCAACTGCGAAAACGTTTATGAATTGATTTGCGAAATGGGACTTGACGTGACCGAGGATATTGCAAACCTTTTAATGCTCGGCACGGTTACCGATACAGGCTGTTTTAGGCACAAAAACGTAACGGCGAAGACCTTAAAGATTGCAGGCGAATTAAAGGAAAAGGGTGCGGATATAAACAAAATTTATTTCCATAACTTTTCCGCTCAAAGCAAAGAAAGGGCAAAATTGTTTGGCAAAACGATGTCTAATATAAGATATTTTCTTGATGGTAGAGTGGCCCTTGCAACCATTCGCCTTGCGGATTTTGAATGGGCAAACGCAAAACTGAACGAAACCGAAGGGTTTATCGACTTTTTGACGGGTATTATCGGTGTAGAGATTGCCGTTACCGTTATGGAGTATATGCCTAATAAGTATAAAATCAGTTTCCGCTCTCACAGTGCGGACGTGAACGCCGTTGCAACCAGTTTTGGAGGGGGCGGTCACGTTCTTGCAAGCGGTTGCCAAATTCACGGCGACTATGAAGAAGTGATGGACAAAATTCGTTTTGCTTGCAGTAGGGAGTTACCTGAAGTTTAATTATGAAAGGCTTTATAAATTTGATAAAACCAAAAGGTATGAGTTCTGCTTATGCAGTCGGTGCGGTAAAGTATAAGTTTAAGGTGCCGTGCGGGCACATGGGCACGCTCGACCCTATGGCTGAAGGCGTTCTTCCCGTGGGGGTGGGGCAGGCTTCAAGGCTGTTCCAATACCTTTTAGATAAAGAAAAAACTTATATCGCAAAGTTTGTGTTCGGGCACACTACCGACACGCTTGACGTTACTGGACAAGTGACCGAAAGCACGGGGGCGGTGCCAACTAAAGCGCAATTACAAACCGCTCTAAAAGAATTTGTTGGCGAGATAGAGCAAATCCCCCCAAAATATTCGGCAAAGTGTATTGACGGGAAAAGGGGTTATCAACTTGCAAGAAAGGGTGTGGAGTTTGAACTTGCGCCAAAAAAGGTCACTATACTTTCTGCTGAACTTTTATCTCAAACGGACGAAAAGGAGTTTGAGTTTAAGTTTGTGGTTAAGGGCGGAACGTATATCCGTTCTCTTGCAAGGGATATCGCTTATAAATGCGGTACACTTGGCACTATGAGTGCGCTTACAAGGTCATCTTGCGGGATATTTAGCCTTGAAAACGGGGTGACGGTCGAGCAATTTAAGGCGGAAGAAAATGCGGAAAAATTTTTAATCGCACCAGAAAAAACCTTAAACTTTCCCCGCTTGAGTTTAACCGAAAAACAAGCAATGAAGATACTTAACGGCGTGTTTGAAAATTACGGCATTGCCGACGGAATTTATAGCGTATACAATGAGGAAGAATTTTGGGGGGTTGGTACCGCCCAAGACGGAGTGCTTAAAATAAACACCTATGTTAGATAACAAAAAAGTGGGCACGGTGCTTGCTCTAGGATATTTTGACAGCGTGCACCTAGGTCATCAAAAGGTAATAAAGACCGCCGAAGAACTTGCAAAAAAACTTTCGGCAAAACTGGTTATCGTCACGTTTGGCGGTAACCTTAAAGCCGTACTTTTTGGTGAAAAAGAAAAGGTTGTATACACCGATAGCGAGCGAGAAAAACTTTACCTTTCGCTCGGTGCCGACCAAGTTTATTTTGCACCTATTACGAGTGAATTTTTGGGTATGGAAAGCCAAGAATTCTTAAAACACTTAAATGATAAGTTTGACGTTAAAGGATACGTGTGCGGGCAAGATTATAGGTTTGGTAAAAACGGAACGGGCTGTGCTGAAGACGTTAAATTTTATGCAAAAGAAAATGGGCAAGAAGCAATTATAATCCCCCTAAAACTTTGCGGGGATAAAAAAATATCTTCAACAGAAATTAAAAGACTTATATCAATTGGCGACGTTAAGGGCGCTAACGCGATGCTAGGCAGGTTTTACTCGGTGTCGGGCATCGTTCAAGAAGATAGAAAAATCGGCACGAAAATGGGTTTTCCCACAACTAACGTAAGATTAAATAGGGATAAAGAAAGACTCCCCGACGGAGTGTATGCGGGCGGGGTAGAGTTCGATAATAAGCGTTATAAGGCCATAGTAAACTACGGCGCAAGACCAACCTTTAATTTAGAGGATAAGCTTGTAGAAGCACATATTTTAGATTTTAACGGCAATTTATACGGAAAGGAAATAAAGGTTTTCTTTCACTCGTTCATTCGTGACGTTATGAAGTTTTCATCGGTGGAACAATTAGTTAAACAAATAGGAAAAGATTTGATTACGGTAAGGGAAATAGATTATGATTAAGTTTGGACCAAGCGGAAACTCTCTCGCGTTCAGCGAGGCGGGGTTATCTAAAAGCGAGCAGTCGGCAACCTGGGTAAGAAATTTAGGACTTAACTGCTTTGAATATTCTTTCGGTAGGGGTGTTAATTTAGGTGATGAAAAAGCCCTTTCTATCGGCAAAGCCTTTTTAGAGGCGGGTGTGGAAATCAGCGTTCACGCGCCCTACTACATAAACTTTGCTAACCCCGAAGAAGAAAATGCACTTAAATCGTACGAATACGTTTTAAGCTCGGCAAGAAAAGTACAAATCATGGGCGGAAAAAGGGTGGTTTTTCACCCCGCCAGCCAAGGCAAAATGACAAGGGAAAAGGCGGTAGACCTCACGGAAGAGCGACTTAAAGTGCTTAGGGATAAGGTTTACGAACAAGGACTTGATAACCTTATTTACTGCCCTGAAACCATGGGTAAACTCGGTCAAATTGGCACTATAGAGGAAATCGTTAGATTTTGTAAAATTGACAAAATTTATATCCCCGCAGTAGACTTTGGACATATCAACGCAAGGGAGTGGGGAAGTTTAAGGACCGAAAATGACTATACCGAAAGGCTAGAGTACATGATAAGTGAACTCGGTTATGAAAAGATGAAGCATTTCCACGTGCATTTTTCAAAGATTGAGTATTCGGCAAAAGGCGAGGTAAGACACTTAACGTTTGAAGACCAAAGATACGGGCCCGACTTTGAACCGCTATCTAAAGCACTAAAAAAATTGGACTTAGAGCCCTATATTATTTGCGAATCGGCAGGAACGCAAGATATAGACGCAGTAAAAATGCAAAAAATATATTTTGGTGATTGACTTATATAATATTTTTTGATACAATATAAAAGGTTATATATGAAACTTTTGTGTCCATTAAAATCAGCATACTTAATAACTGACAAACTAACCCGCAAATATTTTACGGGTGTGGATTTAGCGGAAGGCTTTTTGTTTATTGTAAACGGCGGTATGGTTATCTTTACCGACGCAAGATATTTTTATCAAGCCAACAAAGATTTTAACGCTGTCGGGGTTGAGGCAAGGCTATATAGCGGGCAAGAAAGTTTAGCAGAGTTTATAAAAGAGCAAAAAATCAGGACTTTATTTATAGACTATTCTAGAACGACGGTAAAAGAGGAAGAAGGGTATAAAAAACTTGTCAAAAGGGTTAAGGACTTTTCTAGTGAACTTGAAAAGATTCGTTCGATAAAGAATGACGGGGAAATTGCTCTTATTAAAAAGGCGTGTGAGATTTGCGAGAAGGCTTACCACCAAGAGATTGTTAAGGTCAAAGAAGGGATAACCGAACTTGAACTTAAAAGCGCAATCGAAAAGGCAATAATAAAACTTGGTGGCGACGGTCCCGCATTCGATATAATAGTTGCCTTTGGTGAAAACGGCGCCGTTCCGCATCACCAAACGGGAAACACCAAACTAAAAAAAGATATGCCCATTTTAATCGATATGGGCGCAAGTTATCGTGGATACCTGTCCGACCTAACGAGAACGGCTTACTTTGGCTCGCCTTCGGAAAAGTTTTTAAGGTGTTATCAAGCGGTGCTCGATGCAAACTTACTCGCTGAAGAAAAAATCAAAGCGGGTATGACCACCGATACTGCCGACGGCATTGCAAGGCAATATCTTTGCGATAATGGGCTGGGAGACTATTTTACCCATTCATTAGGTCACGGGGTGGGGCTAGAAATTCACGAATATCCCGCACTCTCAAAGAGAAGACGTGACGAGATAAAAGAGGGAATGGTTGTCACCATAGAACCGGGCGTATATTTCGACGGGGAATTCGGTATAAGAATAGAGGACACCGTTTTAATAAAAGGCGGTAAGGTCGAAAGACTTTTTACCGATAGTAAAGAACTGAAAATTTTATAAATTTTAGATAAAACATTTTAAGGAGAAACACTTATGTTAGCAGGCGATTTTAGAAAAGGCTCAACCTTTGAATACGAAGGTTCAGTATGGACCATCGTGGACTTCCAACACGTTAAACCCGGTAAGGGCGCAGCGTTCGTTAGAACCAAAATGAAAAACGTAATTGACGGAAAGGTATTAGAAAGAACTTGGAACCCCACCGAAAAATTACAAGAAGCAACCATCGAAACGAGAAATATGACTTATTCATACACCGATGGCGAACTTTACTACTTTATGGACCAAGAATTCAACTTGATTCCCTTAAACCACGACCAAGTTGAAGACGCATTGAAGTGGATAAAGGAAAACGACCCCGTTATCGTAAGATTCTTCAAGGGCGTTGCATTCAGCGTAGAATGCGAAAACTTCGTAACCTTAAAAGTTGTTCAAGCAGACCCCTCTGTTAAGGGCAACACCGCAACTAACGCAACCAAAGAAGCAATTTTGGAAACTGGCGTTAGCATTCAAGTTCCTATGTTCGTTGAACAAGACGAATATATTAGAGTAGACACCAGAACTGGTGAATACATGGAACGTGTTAAAGGTTAATAAAACTTAAAAAAAATTAGCAAATAGCCACAAAGTTTTTTGTGGCTATTTGTAAAGATTAGGTGAAAATTTGAAAAGCGCGATAGTAACGGGTGCAAGCGGTGGTATCGGCAGTGCGATTGCATTAAAGCTTTTAAAAGACGGATACTACGTTTATGCCCAATACAATACCAATATAGAGGGAATAAATAGGCTCAAAACCGAGGCGGAAAAGATAGGTGCGTCGGCATTTTTGCAAGCGGAAAAGTTTGATATTACCGACAGTGCACAAATAGATAGCGCAATATCTAAAGTAAAAAGGGTAGACGTTCTTGTAAACTGCGCGGGCGTTGGGCTTTATAAACTTGCAATCGAAACAAGCGAAAAAGAATGGAAAGACCTTTTTGACGTTAACGTAACTGGCATGCAAATGCTCACCGTAAAAGTGCTTAACCAAATGATTAGCGAAAAGAGGGGCAAAATCGTCAACGTTTCGTCCATTTGGGGTAACGTTGGAGCAAGTATGGAAGTTTGTTATTCGGCTTCAAAATCGGCTATAATCGGCTATACAAAGGCCTTAGCAAAAGAGGTTGGGTATAGCGGAATAAACGTCAACTGCGTTTGCCCAGGTGTGATTGATACCAAAATGAACGCGCGTTTTTCAAAAGAAGAAATGGCTGAACTTGTGGACCAAACACCTATGGGTAGAATAGGAAAGGCGGAAGACGTCGCTAATTTAGTAAGTTTTTTGGTTAGTGACGAGGCGGAATTTATCACGGGGCAAATAATCACCGTTGACGGCGGTTTTACCCTATAAATTATGGAGAAAGGGCGGGCGATAAGTCCGCCTTAAGTATAGAAATGAAAAGACAGAGCGGAATTTTAATGCCGATATTTTCTCTTCCAAGTAAATACGGAATGGGCAGTTTTGGTTTAGAAGGGTATAAGTTTGTTGACTTTTTGGTACGTGCCAAGCAATCGCTATGGCAAATTTTGCCCTTGGTTCAAACGGGTTTTGGTAACTCGCCCTATTCGTCGGTTTGCTCAACTTCTCTAAATCCCTACTTTATAAGTGTGGAAACGTTAAAAGAAGAAGGGCTCTTGACCGAGGCTGAACTTAAATTTGCCGAAAGCGACAAAAAATATATCGACTATGCTGAAATTTTCTCGGTGCGCTACCCTCTTCTTAGAAAGGCGTTTGCCCGTTTTGATACGAGCGAAGCAAGGTTTTCTAGGTTTGTAAAATCGGGCGAGTCTTTGGACTATGCGCTATTTATGTCAATAAAATACGCATCGGGACAAAAGCCCTTTTACGAATGGGAAGAAGGACTTAAAAAGCGGGATAGTGGTGCGCTACAAGCCTTTATGAACGATTATGAGCAAGAGATTTTATTTTGGCAGTTCGTTCAATATAAGGCAAAACAACAATGGCTTACCTTAAAGCAATACGCAAATAAACGCGGTATAGTAATAATGGGCGATATGCCCTTATACGTTGCGCTAGACAGCGTTGACGTTTGGAAAAACCCCGAACTATTTAAGCTTGACCAAAACTATATTCCAAAAAAGGTCGCAGGTGTTCCGCCCGATTATTTTTGTGAAGACGGTCAACTTTGGGGCAACCCCGTTTACGATTATAAAGTACATCAAGCAGATAACTTTAATTGGTGGACGGAAAGGTTAAAGCAAGCACTATCAATCTTTGATTTGGTTAGAATCGACCACTTTAGAGGGCTAGATAGATACTTCGAGGTGGATAGCGACAAGGAAAACGCAAAGGTGGGCGAGTGGATAGACGTTCCCTCAAAAGAGTTGTTCGATAGAATTCATACCGAGATTGATAGGGAAAGGATTATCGCTGAAGATTTAGGTATAATCGACGACAGCGTAAGGGAACTTCTAAAATACACGGGATATCCCGGTATGAAAATTTTGTCCTTTGCGTTTAATGGTGAAGAGAACAATCTTTACCTTCCTAAAAACATAGAAGAAAACTCCGTTTGCTACACGGGTACGCACGATAACGACACGTTAAAGGGGCTAATAGAAAAGTTTTCCGACTGGGATAAAAATAATCTCATAAGAGGGGTGGAAAGTTGTTTAATAGATGCCGACTTAAAAGCCGATACGAGCACGGTAGACGGGCTTATAGACGCAATTATCGAACTCGGGTGTAATAGCAAAGCAAACACCTTTATTTTGCCTATGCAAGACGTGTTGCACCTAGATAGCGATTATAGGATAAACGAGCCGGGTGTGGTGAGTGAAGGCAACTGGGCAATAAGATTTAAGGACGGCGATTTTAGTGTAAAGGTTTCTAACAGACTTAAAGAACTTACCAAAAAATATCAAAGATAGCGAATAAAAAAATTTCAAAGGGTTATAATTTTGTCAAACTTTTTAGTTAAGGAGATAAAATTATGAACCCTTTTAAAGAATTACCAAAAGACAGTAAGATTTCCTATTCAAACTGGAATTCAATCGCAGCAAAACCATATGACAAAAACACCACCGGCCCTTACACAAAAACGCGTATAATTTTGATGAACGGCACCGAGTTTGAGTCCAACTGGTTTTTGCACCAATTCCATAGGCATTGTCTAAACAACGACGTTAGACGTGTGCTTGCCGAGGTTAGACGTCAAGAACAGCAACAACAAAAACGAATTGCAGGCTTAAAACCAATCGACGAAACCATTTTGGAAACGACCATTGGCTATGAACAACTTGCCGTTGACTTGACGGCGGAAATGGCAAAAAAAGAGCCTAACCCTATCGTTAAAGCCCAACTTGACTTTGCACTTTTAGAAGACTTTGACCACCTTTACCGCTATGCAAATCTACTTGATATGGAAGAGGGCGTGCATGCCGAAAGGCTTGTTGGCGGATACACCGAAATTACCCCCGCAAGACCGACCATTGCCGAGCACCGCCACCCCAACGACGACGTGAGATTTTATATCAATTCTTGGCAAGACGATTTGATTACAAGACTGCACACCCACATCATTACCGCAGCCGAACAACAAACGATGAATTACTATATGAACGTGGGCAGTTTTTATCATAGC
Source organism: Clostridia bacterium (assembly GCA_017397305.1). Lineage (GTDB taxonomy): Bacteria > Bacillota > Clostridia > Christensenellales > Borkfalkiaceae > UBA1259. The sequence continues at coordinate 23,484 of JAFQJB010000015.1, forward strand.
GATTTGGGTAGAAAACTTTACACCGAAATTGCAATGATTGAAGAACAACACGTAACCGGTTACGGTGCACTTTTAGACCCCTCGTCCACGTGGTTTGAGTGCTGGGTTATGCACGAATATACTGAGTGTTATTTGTATTATTCTTGCTATCAAGAAGAGAGCGACGAGCGAATTAAAAAGATTTGGCTAACCCACTTTGAAGAAGAATTAAAGCACCTAAAAATCGCTAGTGAAATGCTTAAAAAATATGAGGGTAGAGAGTGGACGGACTTGTTCCTTGGTGGTGCTGATTTCCCCTCATTATTAAGCCTAAAAGATAACAAAGAATATATCCGTGACGTCATTGCAAAGACTGTTAGAAATACGGGATATAAAGAGATTATGATTAAACTTGACGAACTTAGCGACAACGCAGACTTCTTTAAGTACCAACGTCAAGTTTGCCCCAACGAAAATCAAGTGGCGTCACATCTAGTTATCGATAAGAGAATAAAGAAATTTGGCGAAGATTATAGGTTTGAAACCAAAGCCAACCCCGAAAAGACGCTAAGAAACAGAAAAGAAGACAACACAGACCTTGCAAGAAAGAAAAACACTTAAAAAATTCCGCCTGTATAGGCGGATACATACGCGCATAAATTTAAACTATTTTAAAGTGAACAAAAAAAATCCTTGACAACGATATATTTAAATGATATTATACATAGGATAAAAAAATAATCTTTAATTCGGTACAGAGATACCGACAAGGTTTGAAGTAATATCAAAATTATGATATGACCTTGCTTTTGCACGGTCATTTTTTTTAAACATAAGGAGAAACAATGAACTGCGTTTTGAAAAACGGTATGGTTTATATCAATGGTGAATTCGTAAGGCGTGACCTTACCGTGACCGAGGGGAAAGTTTTCCTTTCTAGTCCCGTTGACTCTTCTTCATTTGCCGTTTATGATTGTTTAAATAAGTATATTTTCCCCGGTTTTGTGGACGTGCACGTGCACCTTCGCGAGCCGGGTTTTTCTTATAAGGAAACAATAAAGAGCGGTACGGAAGCGGGCGCAAGCATGGGTTATACCGCATTATTTGCAATGCCCAACCTTAAACCCGTACCCGACTCTATAGAAAACCTTAAAATTCAAAAAGACATAATAGAGCGCGACGCAGTTGTCAACGTTTATCCATACGCATCGATAACTATCGGGCAAAAGGGCGAACAAATTGTCGATATCAAAGCGCTATCAAACCAAGTGCTTGCCTTTTCGGATGACGGAAGGGGTGTTCAAAGCGACAGCCTTATGGAACAAGCGATGAAGATTTGTAAAGAGCAAGGTAAAATGATTGTCGCACACTGCGAAGACGATTCTTTGCTTTTCGGTGGATATATCCACGACGGCGAATATGCTAAAGCACACGGCCATAAAGGGATATGTTCGGCAAGCGAATATAAGCAAATTGAAAGGGACTTAAAACTTGTGGAAAAAATCGGGGTTAAATACCACGTTTGCCACGTTTCAGCAAAAGAGAGTGTGGCGCTTATTAGAGACGCTCAAAAAAGAGGGCTTGACGTGACGGCGGAAACCGGTCCGCACTACCTTGTGTTTAACGATATGATGTTAAAAGAGGACGGTGCGTTTAAGATGAACCCCCCGATAAGAGCCGAAGAAGATAGACTTGCACTGATAGAGGGGATAAAGGACGGCACGTTATCCATGATAGCCACCGACCACGCACCCCACTCAAAAGAAGAAAAGAGCAAAGGACTTTTAAGCTTTAACGGAATAGTGGGGCTTGAGACAGCCTTCCCGATAATATACACAAAACTTGTTAAAACGGGAATAATCAGCTTGGAAAGAGCAATCGACCTTATGAGCGTTGCCCCCGCAAAGCGATTCAATATAGGCAAGGGAATTGCCGACGGCGAGATTGCAAACCTCTGCGTTTACGATTTAGAAAAAGAATATCAAATAGACAGTCAAAAATTTATTTCAAAGGGCAAAAGTTCGCCGTTTGACAAAATGACCGTATTCGGTCAATGCCAAATGACCATTTGCAACGGCGAAGTAGTTTATAAAAGATAAAAAATACGATTAAAAATAAAGTGAGGAAAAATTATGCCAAAGAGAACGGACATCAAAAAAGTTTTGGTAATCGGTAGCGGTCCTATCGTAATCGGTCAAGCAGCTGAATTTGACTATGCGGGAACCCAAGCCTGCCTAGCGCTCAAAGAAGAGGGTTATGAAGTTATCCTTTGTAACTCTAACCCCGCAACTATCATGACCGACACCACCATTGCGGACAAGGTTTATATGGAACCGTTGACGCTCGAATACGTTGCAAAAATTCTTCGTTACGAACGTCCCGATGCAATTATACCTGGACTTGGCGGTCAAACGGGACTTAACCTTGCAATGCAACTTGAAAAGAAGGGCGTGCTTGCCGAATGTCACGTTAAACTTTTGGGCACCAACGCAAAGAGTATTGAAAGGGCGGAAGATAGAGAGCTCTTTAAGGAAATGTGCGAATCTATTGGTGAACCGGTTATTCAATCGGAAATCACTTATAGCATAGAAGAGGCAAAAGAATCGGCAAGAAAAATCGGTTACCCCGTAGTATTGCGCCCCGCATTCACTTTGGGCGGAACGGGCGGTGGCTTTGCCGATAACGACGAAGAACTTGAACAAATTATGAAAAACGCACTAAAACTTTCACCCGTACACCAAGTACTTGTGGAAAAGAGTGTTAAAGGTTATAAGGAAATCGAGTTTGAAGTTATGCGTGACGCAAACGATAACGCAATCACCATTTGCGGTATGGAAAACGTTGACCCCGTTGGCGTTCACACTGGTGACTCTATCGTTGTCGCACCTATTCTATCACTTAATGACCACGACTTGAAAATGCTCAATAACTCTGCGTTAAAGATTATTCGTGAACTTAAAATCGAGGGTGGTTGTAACGTTCAGTTTGCCCTAAACCCCAATTCTAGCGAATACTATTTAATCGAAGTTAACCCCAGAGTTTCGCGTTCTTCTGCACTTGCATCAAAGGCTAGCGGATATCCTATCGCAAAGGTTACCGCAAAAGTTGCACTTGGTATGACCTTGGACGAAATTCACGTTTCAGGCACCACCGCAATTCACGAACCGCAACTTGACTATATCGTTGCAAAATTCCCGCGTTTCCCCTTCGATAAATTTACCTCGGCATCAAACGTTTTGGGTACACAAATGAAAGCGACGGGCGAAGTTATGGGGATTGGTGCAACGCTTGAAGAATGTATGCTTAAATCCGTTCGTTCGTTGGAAACGGGTGTAAACCACTTCTATCTATCTAAATTCGACGATATGACAAACGATGAACTTTTCGATTACTTAAAGACCTTTAAGTCGGAAAACATCTTTGCCGTTACCGAACTTATCCGTAGAGACGTCGATATTGAAAAAATACATAAGGCAACGAAGATTACCCAATTATTCTTAAATTCAATCAAAAAGATTACCGATGCAGAAAAGCTTCTTAAAGCTAACGTTAAAGACGTTGAAGTATTAAGACAAGCGAAAGTGCTCGGCTTTGGCGACGCGTTTATTGCAAAACTTTGGGGAATGAAAGAGGTTGAAGTTAACGCACTTAGAAAGGCAAACGGCATTAAACCAGTATTCAAAATGGTAGATACCTTGCATAGCGGTGCTTACATTCCATACTTCTATTCGACCTATACCGGCAAGGGCGATTCAATCGTTACCGATAAAGAAAAAGCAATCGTATTGGGTAGCGGACCTATAAGAATCGGTCAAGGCGTAGAATTCGACTATTCAACCGTTCACGCGGTTAAAACCATAAAGGAAAGCGGTTACGAGGCAATCATCATAAACAACAACCCCGAAACCGTTTCAACCGACTATACCGTAAGTGATAAACTCTATTTTGAACCGCTTACAGTAGAAGACGTTATGAACGTAATAGAGTTTGAAAACCCGATGGGCGTTATCGCATCACTCGGCGGTCAAACGGCAATCAACCTCGCAGAACCCATTATGGAGCGCGGTGCAAACATAATCGGCACCGATTGTGAGGCAATTAACAACGCGGAAGATAGAGATGCGTTTGAAAAGATTATGACCAAACTTCAAATTCCTCAACCCAAAGGACAAGCGGTGTTCAGTGTAGAAGACGGCGTTAAGGTTGCAGAGCAAATCGGCTACCCCGTTCTCGTTCGTCCCTCATACGTTTTGGGCGGTAGGGCAATGCAAATCGTTGGCAACGAACAAGGGCTCCGTCAATACTTAAAGACGGCGGTTGATATCAGTGAAGACCACCCAATTCTCGTTGACAAATATATAATCGGTAAAGAACTTGAAATCGACGCAGTTTGTGACGGGGAAGACGTGTTTATTCCCGGTATTATGGAACTTATTGAAAGAACGGGTGTTCACTCGGGCGACTCAATAAGCGTATATCCCACCTTCTCTGTAAGCCAAAAGGCAAAGGATACCATTTTAGAATACGGCAAGAAATTGGGACTCGGTATCGGCATTAAAGGACTTTACAACATTCAGTTCATCGTTGATAAAAACGAAGACGTTTACGTTATCGAAGTTAACCCAAGGTCATCAAGAACTGTACCTTTCCTTTCAAAGTCAACGGGGTATAGCCTAGCAGATATCGGTACGAGAGTAATTCTCGGTAAGAGCTTAAAAGAGCAAGGAATAACCGAACTCTATCCCGCAGAAAAGAAACGTTGGTACGTTAAAGCACCTGCATTCTCGTTCAGCAAACTCCGTGGTCTAGACGCATACCTTTCACCTGAAATGAAATCTACTGGTGAAGCAATCGGTTACGATGATAAACTTACCCGCGCACTCTATAAAGCGCTTCAAGCATCGGGCATGAACGTTATGAACTACGGCACACTTCTCGTTTCGGTTGCGGACTGCGACAAGGAAGAAGCACTTCCGCTCGTTAGACGCTTTTATAACCTCGGTTTTAACATCGAAGCGACGGCGGGAACTGCAAAATTCTTGAAAGAAAACGGTATAAGAACTAGGGTAAAGGCAAAAATTAGTGAAGGAAGCGAAGAAATTTTAGACTCTATCCGTCGCGGATACGTAACGTACGTTATCAGTACCAGAGACGTAAACTCTTTGGGAGAAGCGAGTGACGGTTATCAAATTAGACGTGCAGCGGTTGAAAATAACGTTACAATGTTCACCGCGCTCGACACCGTTAGGGTGCTACTTGACGTGTTAGAAGAAACGACGCTTTGCATTTCAACTATCGACGCATAAAGGAGAGAAAAATTGAAACAAGGATTTTTCACGGTACAAGCTAACGTAAAGCTTACCGATTCAGTTTATAAAATGGTATTGCTCGGCGACACGAGTGCTATTGAGCGCCCAGGTCAGTTCGTAAATATAAAACTTGACGGACTTTTCCTTCGTAGACCTATCTCGGTTTGTGACTATGAAGAGGGCAAACTTACCATAATCTACAAGGTTGTTGGGGTAGGCACCGAAAAAATGTCTAAAATGATTGGCGGTGAAAAACTTGATATCCTAACAGGACTTGGCAATGGTTATTTTACCGATTTTAGCGGGGATAAACCCTTGCTCGTCGGGGGTGGGGTAGGCGTTCCGCCACTTTACCACCTTGCAAAGTGCTTGATAAAGGAAGGTAAAAACCCCACCGTCGTTATCGGTTTTAATACCATTAGCGAAATTTTCGGCAAAGAAGATTTTGAAAAACTTGGCGTTAAAGTTTTGGTCGCAACCGTTGACGGAAGTTTTGGTATAAAAGGTTTTGTTACCGATGCAATAGCACAAGTTGAGGACTATTCTTACGTGTACACTTGCGGACCAGAGCCTATGCTCAAAGCCGTTTACAACGCAACTACCACTAGTGGCGAGTATTCTTTTGAGGAAAGAATGGGTTGCGGTTTCGGTGCTTGTATGGGTTGCTCTTGCAAGACAAAGTATGCAAACAAACGTATTTGTAAAGACGGTCCCGTGCTCGTAAAGGAGGAAATCATATGGTAAACACGAAAGTATCATTATGCGGTGTTGAACTTACCAATCCCGTTGTTCCCGCAAGCGGAACGTTTGGGTTCGGTTATGAGTTTAACGATATTTACGATATAAACATTCTCGGTGCAATCTCTATTAAGGGCACCACCAAGGAAGCACGTTTTGGTAACGCACTTCCTAGAATTGCCGAGTGCACGTCCGGACTTATCAACTCGATTGGACTTCAAAACCCAGGGATTGACGCGGTTATCGAAAAGGAAATCCCAAGACTTAGACAAGTTTATAGAAAACCAATAATATCAAACATAAGCGGTTTTTCGATTGAAGAATACGTAGAATGTTGTGAAAAGATTAATAAAGTTGATGACGTTGATATAATCGAAGTCAATATAAGTTGCCCCAACGTTCATAACGGCGGTATGAGTTTTGGAACTCTCCCCGAAAATGCTGAGGCTGTGACCAAAGCGGTAAAGAAAGTAACCACAAAGCCTGTGTTTATCAAACTTACCCCCAACGTAACCGATATCGTTTCAATCGCAAAAGCGTGTGAACAAGGCGGTGCGGACGGCATAAGCTTAATCAACACTTCGCAAGGTATGAGGGTAGACTTAAAGACAAGGAAACCCGTAATCGCAAACAAAATCGGCGGTTTTTCGGGCAGGGCAATATTCCCAATTGCTATGAAAATGGTATATCAAGTTTACGAGGCTGTTAAACTTCCCATTATGGGTATAGGCGGTGTTGCAACGGCTGAAGACGTTATCGAAATGATGATGGCTGGTGCAACGGCAGTTCAAGTAGGTGCGGAAAACCTTGTTAACCCCTATGCTTGCAAGGATATTATCGAAGCCCTACCCAATGTTATGGAAAAATATAAAATTAACGACTTAAACGAAATTATAGGAGTGGCGCACAAATGAAAAAAGACGTAATTATTGCTTGTGATTTTAACGGCAAAGAACAACTTTTTAACTTTTTGGATAAGTTTAAGGAAGAAAAGCCCTATCTAAAAGTAGGTATGGAACTTTTCTATGCTGGTGGCGTAGAAATCGTTAAGGAAATCAAAAAGAGAGGTCACAAAATCTTTTTAGACCTTAAACTTCACGATATCCCAAACACCGTAAAAAAATCAATGGCAGTTCTTTCTGGTTACGACGTGGATATGGTTAACCTTCACGCAGCGGGCGGTTCAGTTATGATGAAAGGTGCGCTAGAAGGGTTAACGAGAGCGGACGGCACAAGACCGCTTCTCATTGCAGTAACCCAACTTACCAGCACCAATCAAGAACTTATGACCGAAGAACTTCTTATCGATAAACCCCTCGATGAAGTTGTTATGAGCTATGCTGAAAACGCAAAGAATTCTGGACTTGACGGCGTTGTATGTTCACCGCTAGAAGCGGGAAAGGTAAAGGATAGATGCGGAAGCGCATTCTTGACAATCACTCCCGGTATCCGTCTTGCAGGCGACGCTGTTGGCGACCAAAAGAGAGTTACCACACCTAAAATGGCAAAGGAACTCGGCTCGGACTACATCGTTGTAGGAAGGTCTATTACGGGTGCGGAAGACCCCGTAGCAGCGTATAGAAAGTGCGTTGAAGAATTTTTAGGATAAAATATAAGGAGATACATAAAATGGAAACTGCAAAAAAAGTAGCCGAAAACTTACTTAAAATCAAGGCGGTATTTCTCCGTTCCGATGAGCCTTTTATTTGGGCAAGCGGAATAAAGAGCCCAATTTATTGCGATAACAGACTTATTCTCACCGCTCCCGAAGCAAGAGACGTAGTGGAAAACGCAATCGCTGAAACGGTAAAGAAAGAATATCCCGAAGCCGAGGCACTTTTCGGTACCAGCACCGCGGGTATTGCACACGCAGCAATCGCTGGTCATATCCTAAACATGCCCATGGGTTACGTTAGAGGAAGCAGTAAAGACCACGGCAGAAACAATAAAATTGAAGGCAAACTCGAAAAGGGCACCAAGGTTGTCGTTATCGAAGACCTTATCTCCACCGGCGGTTCTGTTCTAGAAGTTGTTGCAGCTCTTCGTGAAGCAGGTGCAGAAGTTTTGGGTATCGCCAGCATCTTCACCTATGGTATGAAGAAGGGTCTTGACAGAATGGCCGAAGCCAAT
>JAFQJB010000001.1 GCA_017397305.1 Clostridia bacterium
GTTCAATCGACCCCGCTATCGTTCCTATCATTATGAAGAAGGAAGGCCTCACACCTGACCAATCTTCGGTACCCTTGTCGTCAACAAGTTCGGTAACGAGAATAGCACCGTCAAAGTTCATAGAAACACCGTCAACGTATTGAACGGTACCTTGAACGAGACCACAACCTTCTACGGGGCAGTCAAGTGCGCCCTTGCAATCGTCAAAGAAGTAATTTTGTTCGGGGTCAGCTGCTACGGCATCAGACATATAGTAACGCAAGTCAACGTAGTCGAAAGAAGCAAGAGCCTTTGACATGTTGAGCACTTGTGCGTTCAAGTCTTTAACCGCATTGAAACGTTCTGGGTTAGGCGTGCCATCACGAAGGGTAATAAACTCTTCACCGAAGTTATCAGGGATACCGCCGTTGGGTGCAGGGGTATATTCATAATAAGAAATATCCGAGCAACCGAACGCCAAAGAAACGTTAACTTGCCAAGCCATATCGATAGCAGAAGGACCACGTTTCCAACCATTAGTTCCATTGTTACCATAAGATTGAACAGCCATAGCACGTTCAATACCAGCTGCTGAAGCGAGTTCAGAAGTTATTTGGTGAGTACGCAAATAGTAACGAATGGTGTTGTGGTAAGGCCCTGCATAGTTTTCTTCCGCGAAGGGATAATCATCGTATTGAACGTATCCAATATATTGACCAACTTCCTCAATATACTTATTGATATAGATTTCGTAGTCGGCATATTCGTCGCCACCAGCGGGAGAATACCAGTTGGTGTAGTTATTCTCGGTGGGTTCAGGAAGACCGCCGTAAGCATTGTTTGTGCGTGCGTAAGGTAAAAGGTTAACCATAACGTAAAGGTCTTTACCAACGCTCTCACCTACTCTCTTAATAGAACGTGCAACTTCGCCCATTGCAGGGAACATATAGTATGTAGGTTCGTCTTTAAGAGTAACACCAACGAATGCGTCGTGTGCCAAAAGCCCCTCTAAATAGTCATACACAAATGCATCAAGGTCAGCTTCGGTTTTGAAAACTTCGCTACCCGTAACGTTTGTAACACCAGAAACGTAAGTTATTGCGTTAGGATTGGTGGGGTCTACGATTTTACCAGAACCCTCAACGTTGGGGTCAGTTATTCTTGCAGACATAGCGTGCAAAGTGCTACCATAAGTAAACACTTCGAGTCCCCATTCTTCAGCAAGGTTCATAACCCTGTAAAGATCACAATCTTCACTTTCAGTATAATTATCATACATTGAAGTTCTTATTGTTGGGAAGGTTGGAGCAATGAAAAGCCTTGTGAAATTGATTTCAACAAAATTTTCCATTCCGTATTCAGCAAGAAGAATTGCATCGTTAACGTCCAATCCTTCAGCGGCAAGTTGGTCGTCACGAACGGCTTTCAAACCACCATTGCCATTATCAAACCAATAGTAGTAGTGTTTTTCCGTCCAAGAGTTATCGTGCCAAGAAGTCATACCGTCGCCGTTACGGTCTAAAGCGTCTTCCATATCCAAAACGCCGTTTCCGTTACCGCCGTTAGCAACGTCATCGTAGTAAGCGATAAGGATTTTAGCTTCCTTTTTTTGAGTAGAGTTGCCGTTTTCAGCGTAATAATTGTGATAAGCAATCATTACACCCTTTGCAACACCGGGAGCGGGAAGCGGGTGGGTGGTAACGTCTGGATACCACTCACGACCATATTCTGCAAGCAAAGCATCGTATTCAGCAGCGCTGATATATGCTAAATCACTTGTAGAGCTTCCGTTAATGGATACCTCTAACACACCGTTTTCGTTATCATCGGTGGAATAAGACATCCAATCACCAACACCTGAGGCATAGCCCCAGGTGTTGAATGTTGATTTGTTGTTAAAATATTGTGGCTGGCTTATTATTTTGGGTCGAGGCCAAAGAATCCTAAAACAACGTCGTTTCCAGTATACATTGTTTCTACACCAGTAGAATCAGCAGCGTATACGAGTTCACCTGTCAATGCAGGAGTTTGGCTATCTGCATACCATTGAGCAGTAGTAGAATCAGCAACGATTACTAATACGTTATTAACAGTCAAGTTGATGGAGTTTCCGCCACCGTCGGTAACAGCATAACCATCATCGTAAGCACCAGTAGCCATCAATACTACGTCTGTCAAAATAACAGAGGGGTTAGAATTATAGAATACGGTAATCAATGCCTTTGTGCCAGCTAAGTCAGCTGAAGAAAGAACAGTGTTAACAACGTTGATTTGACCTGCTACTCTACCATCAGTCAAAGTGTGTTTAGAACCTGCTGCAAAACCTGTTTCAATCTTACCAATCAAGGTAGCATTTAAGTGAGCTTGTGATACAGCTTCAATCTTGATATTCTTAATCAATGCACCGCCACCAACGTTGCTGAAGAAACCATTATAGTTCTTTCCACCGAGTCTGAGGTTGGTGATTGAGTGACCTTGACCATCGAGAACACCAACGAAAGGAACATTTACTGATTGACGTCCAGTCCAAATATCGTTTGCGTCGCAGATACCGTCGCCATTGAGGTCAACTTGGCTCATATCAATGTCTTCTTCCAAATAATATGTTCCGTTTGATGCATATTGCAACATTGCAACGTTGTCTTTGGTAATCTTACGAACCAAACCAGTTTTAGCAATAAGTGCTAAAGCTTCTTCAGATAAGCCGAATGCATCAGTTTCAAGTTGTGCTTCAAAAGCAGCGTAGTTTGCCAAGTTATAGTAGTCTTGATTTGCTACAGGAGCTGTCGCGCCATCAGGACCATATTCATAACCAGTACCCCAACCATTGTCGCCACCGCCATAGAAACCAGCAATGTGAGTGTTATCTATAGCATCAGGTCTGCTCGTAGCATTTGTTATTGTTGCGATAGAACCGATACCGATAAACTTATCGAAAATCTTTGTTCCAGAAAGTGAAGTTGTACCTACGCAACCAGCACTTGCGCTGCTAGAATTTTCAAAGTTAACTACAACGTTTCTTAAGGTTACCCTCATACCAACTGATTGACCGAGCAAGCCGTATGAACCTTCAACAGCATGCATATTAACAACAACGTTTTCAATCAAGATGTTTGAAGAATTGCCGCTGTTTGATTGAGATGCGAAAATACCACCGGTTTTACTATTTTGTGAAACACCTTGCACACCAACGTTCTTGATGGTTGCTTTACCATTCATAGAACCAGCAAACAAACCATTGGTTTTAAAGTTTCTAATAACGTGTCCGTTACCATCAAAGTATCCTGTAAATGTATTAGAACCAGCTACAAAATCTGCACCGTCAAGGTCAATATCTTCTTCAAGAAGGTATACGCCAGAAGTCAAACCAGCAGTGAAGGTTTCCGCTGCGTTATCTTGGTTGATAAGAACGATAAGCTTCAAATTGATTGCTGAAGCCACCAAATCTTCATTACCAGCAGCATACAAATCAGTGAGAGTTGCATATTGGTAATAGCCATTACCATTTGAAGCATCTTCACCAGTAGCGGTTTTATCACTCATAGTACCCCAATCAGTTGTTGCATTGGAAGCATTATCAGTTGTTGATCTAATGCTAGCAGAACCAATAAATGCTGCGTTATCATAAATAACGTTGTTGCAGTGTGCATATGCGTGGAGCATACCTGCACTAGTGTTCGTGCCAATTGATTCAATAACAGTGTCTCTTAAATAAAGACCTGAACCAGTTCCCCATCCAAATACAGCATAACGGAATGCCACGTTGAAAGAAACGTAAACGTTTTCAACGTGAACGATGTTGTTTTTACCTTCGTTTTGGTTGAAGAATACACCGTTACCAGAACCAGTACCCTTAGTTGCGTTAACAACCCTAAGGTTTTTGATGGTTGCACCATTTCCGCTATATGAACCAGCACCAAAAAGAGATTGTTGTAAGCCAGAAATTGTATATCCTTGACCATCGAAAGAGCCCTTAAATGCATTCACGCCAGTTCCACCGTTAGATTCAAAGGTAAGAGCAGATGCATCAATATCTTCAGTAAGGATGAATGAGTGGTTACCTGCTGATTTGTTTTTAAGAACGTCTACAATGTTTTCTTGGTTAAGTTCATACCAAGGTTCCAAAATTTGAATTGCACGTGCTTGTTCAAACGTCTTAACGTCTTTGATTGCAGTTGCGAGTTCAGCTGAGCTGTTGAATCTATAATTTGCATCATTATCAATTACACCCGCCAAGCTGTTTGTGCAAGCGTATGTGTTTTGGATATCAAAAGATGCAGGTGTTTTGTCTGCTGCCCCATTAACAAAGTGGCTTAAAGTTGCAATTGAAATAGTGGGATTTGATTGTTTGCCGTATGCTCTCTTGTGAAGAACAACGTCTTTAATAACGTGATGTCCACCTTGTGTCTTTTGGATAAGCGCGTTGGTTTCATAACCAGGGGTAACGTCAACAAACAAGTTTTCCATTGTGCTGTCTTGCGCGTCGCCACCTTGACCAAACACAATACCACCGTGGGTAGCTACTGATGCTATTTGAAGACCCATATTCCTAATGGTGCCACCAAATGGGTTGAACAATGCAAAGTATTTGTTGTTACCCGCTTGCCCACTACTGTAAATGTGTGCATACTTGATGTTAGAGATGGTGTAACCTTGTCCGTCGAAAGTGCCGTAGAGGTTAGAAACGTAACCCCAAGTTTTTGTCATTGCAATGTCGCTAGTCAAGAAGTAATAACCATAAACGTCTTTTTCGTTTTGGGTGCACACATCACTTGCTGAGTCATAAGTTGCAACCTTACCGCTTGTGAAATACGTGATCATATCTGTTTCGGACGAGATAGGTGTACCACGTGCAATCTTGGTTGCATATACGCCACCGTCTGCAGTGAAGAGAACTGCTTTACCGATAGTGTTAAGTTCTTCAGCACCAAAAGCTTCGCTATAAACCCAATATCTTGCGTTTTCTTCATTGTAGAAAATTTCGCCAGCATCTAGGTCTGGATTTGCAGCTATACCGTTGATGTAGATTTCAGTTGCGTCTACAGGTGCGCCTGCAAATGATACGCGAACTATACCGTCGTCTGCAGCATAACCGTTTACGCCTTCAGCAAAGTTTGATTTAACGAAGTAAGAAGTGATGTCTTCTTTATCGTAACCGTCAACTTCAGGTGAAGTGTAATCGAGTGCAGCGTTTGCAGCAACTATTCTCATAGATTGGAGGTTGTCTTCGCCACCGTTTGCTGCTTTGATGCAAGTGGTTTCGTCGTATGCATATGCATTAACAATCCATTCTGCTTTTGCTGCTGCTACTTTTTGTGCGTCGTTCAATTCGCCAAAGCCGTTGATGTATACGCAGATTTCTGCAGTGCCGTCAACGAATGCGGGAGCTGCGGTAAATGCTGCTTCCATAACTTTGGTACCACCGTTTATTTGTGCGGTTGCAAAATATTTGTAACCTTCTTGGTGGAAAGTTTCTGAAACGAGCGCGGTGAATTTGATACCAGTCGTGGTAGTTTCTACACCAGCACCAGCTTTGATTGAGAAATCTGCTTCATCAGCAAGAGTTGCTGCTTGATAAACAGAAGCCTCGGGCAATGCTTCGCTTGCGAGTGCGGTGTTTGAGCGGTTGAAGCCCATTACGCCGAAAGCGCATACGATAGCAAGAAGTGCTACTACGAGGAATGACAATAATGATTTTTTAGTAACTTGTTTCATTAGAGCAATCCTCCTTCTTCATCGAAGAATCCGCCAGCATCAAAGTTTGCGCCTGCAGATGCTCCCATGACATCCATAACTTCGAATAATTCGATGTCCATGGACGGTTTGAGATAAGCCTTTTTCATACTCTCTCTCTCCTTTATAAAAATTTTTTTTCTGCCACTTTTAAAGTACAAAAGAGTTTAACGAAATTCCCAGTCGCGTCGATTGTCACTCTTGGGTCCCCTTATACCAACAAAGGTTCCCCCTTGAAAATACCAAAGCATCCGCCTGAAAAATCATTCTCTCTTTCGTGCAGATGCAGGGGTATTTTTTCCTTCTTGCTTTCCGCGAAATCTCTAAAATACTCCATCGTCGCGTGTACATTATAATATATATAGGGTAATTTGTCAAGCGAAAAATTTGACATTTTATTATGAATGTTTGACATTTTTTGGGCTTTGATTTTTTGACCTTTTTTGTCGGTTTTTATCGGTCGGTTTTGCCTATTTTTTGCTCTTTTTTTGCCTCATCTTTTGTATTTTTACGGTTATTTTTATGTTTTTTCATTTTGTGTTAATTATGATTTTTTGTATTTTTTTGTTTTTTGCTTTACTTTTTTGCCAAAATTTTATAAACTTATGGTATGAAAACCTTAACTCTTAACGAAAAAGACCTTGTTTTGTCGCCATATTCTAGGGTCATCATCACCGATTCTTGCGCTTTGCACAATCACTCGTTTTTCGAGTTCTCTATCGGCACGTTCGGTAAGTTCAAGAATTTTATTAATGGCAGTGAACTTGAAATGGAACGCGGTCATATTATTTTATTACGTCCCGCCGACGTTCATTACTTTGTCGCTAAAGAAAACCATGCCTCTCGCGACGTTTACGTCTCTCACTCGGTTATGAAGGCGGTTTGCGATTGCGTCGACCGCTCGCTTTTCCCCTTTATTTCCCGCAACCCGCTTGCCATCAATTTTTCGGTCAACGATTTTCAGTTGCAAATGTTAGAGAATAAACTCAACTTCTTTAACGACGTTTCAGGAAAGACCGATTTGCAAATAAAGACCATGCACCGCTCGGTAGTTTTAGATATCGTTCAGCTTTGGCAAGAATCTATCGCCAAAAAGAAACAAGGGGATATGCCCGACTGGATTCTTCTTTTAGTTTCTCAGCTCGGCACTGAAAAGTTCCTCAATAAAAATATTGAAGAAATTGCGCTCTCCACCAACTATTCGCACGGCTACGTTTGTAGGGAATTCAAAAAGTATATGGGAAAGACCTTGCAAGAATATCTATCCGACGCGCGTTTTTCTTACTGCTTATCACTTCTTGCGAGTAAAGATTTGACCATTGCGCAAATTGCCGAAAAACTTGGCTACAATGCCGTGCCAAACTTTATCATTGCCTTTAAGAACAAGTTTGGTTTAACGCCTGCTAAGTGGAGAGAGAAGTTAAAGTAGCATTAAAGCCTTATAGCGCGCTCTATCCCGCATTTTGACTGCACGTTTGCACACTTGTTTATATGCTTGTATTTACACATATTTTACATCGCCAAAACCGCTTTAACGCGTTGCTATCGCAGTATATAAGTTAAAAAAAGCCCTTGCTTGATATTTTTCAAGCAAGGGCTTAAATTTTTGTTTTTTTCTAAAAAACTTTTTCCTTTAATTCGTTCAAATAATCTATACAATCGAAAAGTTCTTTCACCTCGTCAAAATCGCTCTTATAAACCTCTATGAGCATTGAGCCGTCAAACCCAACGTCTCTTAAACTCTTAAATAGTTTCTCTAAATCGGTTATGCCTTTTCCGTTAGGCAAGCACATCTTTCCGTCCGCCATAACGTCAGATAAATGCACCGTGGCAATATCGCCAGCCATTTCCTCGATAAAGTCAAACGCGTCTATTCCGCTTTGGCGGGCTTGTTTTATATCCAAAGTGCCTTTTAACCCGCTTGTACGCGCCTTTATCTCCCTAAAAAAGCCTATGTAATTATAATACCCCCAATGCACGTTTTCGTACGCTAAACTTATGCCGTGCGGTTTAATAGCATCTATAATTTGCTGGGTGATTTTGCCCACTCGTTCATAGTCTATCTTAAAAGGGGTTTTCTTAAACCTTGCTCCGCCGTGAAAGGTGTAGTATTTTGCGCCGACCTGTTCGCCACACTCCGCCACACCTTTAAGTATCTTAAACGAATCGGCTTTTGCCCGCTCGTTTAGGCTATATAGTTGCGGTTCAAACTGGGTGGTTAGCGCGTGTATAGAATGCACTTCTACCCCGCCTTGCACGCTTTTTAGAAGTGCGCCAAACTCTTTATTATATTCGCAATAACTTTCCAAAAACACTTCGGCTACGGGCAATTTTTTCTCTGCAAAAAATTTAAGTGCGTCCTCGGTATTTAGTCTTGAAAACATCGACGCGGTCGATATACCTATCTTCATATTCGTCCTTTTGTTTTATAAATATTTCAGGCGACAACTAGTGTCGCCTGACTTTTTTGTTAGTTTACTTGATTTTTAGTTTAGCGATGAGACGTGCAGTATATCCGCTTCGCATTAGATTAAACGATGATGTGCGCAGTGTATCCACCGTCACCTTAATCTAAACGGCGCAGATACAAGCAGGTCGAGGCGCGCGAGTATTGCGACGGGGCGCGTACGTCCGTACGTAACCCTAGCAACACGGAACGCAACGATGAGATGCGCAGTATATCCGCCGTTTATACTTCTGGCACTATTAACCCAACGTCACCGTCATTCCTCAAATACACCACTTGAATGGTGTGCGTCTTTGCTTCTAAGAAAAGATAGAAGGTGTGACCCAAAAGTTCAAGTTCTTCAATAGCCTCTTCAACCGTCATTGGTGTAAGTGCAAACTTTTTGGTTTTTACAAGCTCTTTTGCCCTTTCTTCGCCCGCACCATAGGTCATTGCTTCTTTATAAGACGCGTTCTTTTGGTGTTTATCAAAGCGGGTTCTATGCTTTCTAATTTGACCTTCGAGCTTTGGCAACACAACGTCAATCAAGTCGTAAAAATTGTCGCCCGTTGCTGTCGCTCTAACAAGCCTTCCCGTATAATCTAGCATTACTTCAAGTGTTAAGGAATTTGCTTCCTTCTTGAACGCAACTTTGGCTTTGGGTTCCGCGTCAAAATACTTGTCTAGTTTTTGAAGTTTTTGGGCGGTGATTTCTTTTAGTCTTTCGCTAACTTCATAGTTTCTGCCGATGATGTCAATATTCATAATTTCCCTCCTTTAATTACGACTCTATATAGTATTACTATTTCTATATGCCGTTTTCCTTTTTTTAGAGGAAAATTTTTTTAATTATTTGTAAACGTAAACGTTCCGTCCTCGGCTTTTATGGTTACGGTAGAGTTTTCTTTTAAGTTTCCACGCAAGATTTCTTCGCTTAATTTATCTTCGATTTGGCGTTGAATTACACGTCTCAGCGGTCTTGCACCATAGTTGTCATCGTAACCCTTTTCTATTATCAAATCCATTGCGCTCTGCTCAATTTCAAGTGCCACGTCAAGCACGGCTAAGCGTTTTCTAAGGCTTGATAGGAGAAGACTTGCAATCTTGCCCGTCTCTTCTTTTGTGAGTTTATGGAAGACGATTATGTCGTCAATTCTATTTAAGAATTCGGGCTTAAACTTTGATTTAAGCGCGTCCATATATCTATCGCACATATTGTCGTATTCTGCCTCGGGGGTAGCACTTGCAAAGCCGAGTGTGGACTTGGATTGAACTTCGGTTGCACCCACGTTTGAGGTCATTATTACAACGCAGTTCTTAAAGCTTACCACCCGTCCCTTACTATCGGTAAGTCTACCGTCGTCAAGGAGTTGTAGCATAATGTTAAACACGTCGGGGTGTGCCTTTTCAATCTCGTCGAATAGCACAACCGAGTAGGGTTTTCTTCTAACCTTTTCGGTAAGTTGTCCAGCCTCGTCAAAACCCACGTATCCGGGAGGCGCGCCTACCATTTTAGATACCGAGTGCTTTTCCATATATTCGCTCATATCCACGCGGATTATGTTTTCTTCATTACCGAAAACAGTCTCTGCGATTGCTTTAGAAAGTTCGGTTTTACCAACACCAGTAGGACCTACGAAAATGAACGAGCCAACCGGTCTATTGGGGTCCTTTAACCCCGCTTTAGCGCGCCGTATCGCGTCGGAAACGGCTTTTACGGCTTGTTCTTGACCGATTACGCGTTGGTGCAAAACTTCTTCTAAATCTAAAAGTTTTTGCTTTTCCGTTTGGGTAAGTTTGGTCACGGGAACACCCGTCCAATTGCTTACAACCTTTGCTATGTCATCGGGACTAAGCATAAGTTTTTCCCTATTGGTAGTCGTTTTACTTGCGTTGCTTCTTATCTCGTCGAGTTCTTTATTTACGCGTTCAATATCCTTATTAATCTTGATAGCGCGCTCTAAATCGTCCCTTCGCTTTGCCTCGTTCTTTTGGGCGGTGAGCATTGCAAGTTCTTTTTCTTTTTGTTTTGCCTCTGCGGGAGAGTTATAACTATCCAGCCTTACTCTAGACGCTGCTTCGTCGATTAAGTCGATTGCTTTATCGGGGAAGAATCTATCGGTTATATATCTATCTGCAAGCGACACTGCCGACAAAATCGCCTCGTCGGGTATGGTTACGCCGTGGTGCGATTCGTATTTGTCGCGAAGTCCCTTTAATATTTCAACCGTTTCTTCGGTGCTTGGTGCATCGACCATAATGGGTTGAAATCTTCTTTCTAGTGCCGCGTCTTTTTCTATATATTTCCTATACTCGTCGATAGTGGTTGCGCCTATGGTTTGGAGTTCGCCACGCGACAGCATGGGTTTTAATATGTTCGCTGCGTCCATATTTCCTTCGCCCGTGCTACCCGCACCCACGATATTGTGAATTTCGTCGATGAAAAGTATAACGTTTCCGTTGGCTCTAACGGTGTCGATTGCTTTCTTTAACCGCTCTTCAAAATCGCCCCTATACCTTGCACCAGCGAGCATGCCCGCAATGTCTAGCGAGAAAACGATTTTATCGCTCAATAGTTCTGGAACGTTGCCCTTTACTATTGCTTGTGCAAGCCCTTCTACAACCGCACTCTTACCAACGCCCGGTTCACCGATTAGAACGGGGTTATTTTTAGTTCGTCTTGAAAGGATTTGTATTACCCTATCAATCTCGTTCTTTCTACCTATAACGGGGTCTAACTTACCGTCTTCGGCTTGCTTGTTGAGGTTTATACCAAATTTACTAAGTTCCCCTAATCCGTCGTCTTGGGGGGCTTTTTCGCCCGCATTATACGGTCTTTGCGCGTTCCCTGCGTGTGCAAACGCACCTTCATCGGCTTGAGAATTGTTATCTTCATACTCGTCTTCATAACCGCCGAACAACGATTGCTCTAAGTCAGCGGTAAGCTTTTTAACGTCTACACGAATTTGCCTTAGTATTGCAACCGCCATACATTCGGTATCAAGTAACAGTGCAAGCAAAAGGTGTTCAGTCCCAACAAAGCCCGCGCGGGCTTTAAGCGAAACGTCTACTGCGTTTTGGAAAAGACGTTTGGTTCGTGCCGTAAACATATTGCCCGGTATTACGGTTTCTCTGTCAATTATTTTTTGAAGATAGTATTTATATCTAACTTCGTCAACTTCCGCCTCTTTTAGTATTGAAGCAGCCCTGCCTTCAGTTGCCATAAGCAAGCCGAACAAAACGTGTTCGCTTCCTATGTACCTACAGCCCAACTGCCTTGCCGCATCAGTAGCGATGTTTATTACTTCATTTACGTTTTTAGAAAATGCGTCGTAATACATTTTTTACTCCTTTAATTTATCAAGTCTTTTGCCGACGATTTCGGCACGGAACAAGTCTCGCTCAAGCGAAGTTAATTCCCTTCCGCCATACTCTTCGCAAAGGTTTGCGGGGCGAACGTCGATAATCAAATCGTCAAGCCCGTACACGTCGTTTATGTTTATATAACCGAGCATCGCGCCAAGTTTTACACTTGCTATATGCGACAAAAACTCGCTATAACTAAGCATTACGGCGTTTGTAAGCACCCCGTATGATTTTCTCGCTCTATCCATGGTCGCAAGTTCGTTTGAAACGAAAAGCCGTTTACACTCGTCTCTCTCCGCCCTACAAATTGCGTCGACAGCCTCTTCCACTTGGCTTATTATATCGTATTCACTAACGCCCAAAGTGACCTCGTTGCTGACTTGATACATATACCCTTCGCCGTTACTTCCCTCGCCGTAAAGACCGCGTATAGTAAGTCCCAAAGCCTCGACTTCCTTCTTTAACGCTCTTATCTTTCCACCCTCGGTAAGCGCGGGTAAAAATAGCATAACGGACGCGCGAAGCCCCGTGCCCAAGTTGGTGGGACATGCGGTCAAATATCCAAAAGTGTCGTCGAATGCTAAATCCAAATTTTTTGCTAAGTCGTCGTCAACGCGGTTAAGCCTTTTATATGCTTCTGTTAAACTTAGCCCGCGCATAAAACATTGTTCACGAATGACGTCCTCTTCGTTAACCATAACCGATATACTTTGGTCGCTATTTATTAGCGCTGCGCCACACGTTCTATTGTCGATTAAGTTTTGACTGATTAAATGCCTTTCTTTCATCGCTTCAAGTTTCATCGGTGAAAGATTTGAAGTAAAGAAAAGGTCGAAGGTATCCGTTCTAACCAATGCGCGATTAACTTTTTTTACAATTTCTTTTGCTAAAGCTGGGCGGGTTACCTTAAATGGATAACCTTTTAGATTTCTTGCAAGGCGCACCCTTGACATTATTATGTTGCCCTTATACATTTCGGGAGTGTTTATCATCAAATCAACCCCCTATCTTTAAGTTCTTCTTGAAGCTCTAAAATTTGCTTTGAAATTTCGTTCATATCCTCAAACCGCTCTTCAAGTACCGCCCGCTCTTTTGCTTTAAGAAGGTCGTTATAATCGTCTAGCAGTTTTTTATCCAGTTCAATTCCGTACGGTGTTTTCCCCACGTGCAAAGTGCCACCCTGAACCTTTTTTAGCGCAAGGGTTATTTCCCTTTCAAACGCCTTATAGCAGTCCGGACAGCCTAGCATACTGGTATTATAAAATTGTGAAAGCAAAGTTTTGCAAGTAGGACAAATTTTATCGTACATTATTTTAATCTCTCAGCAAGTTCCTTTATAAATTGGGCGGTATCGTCGCCGATTTCAGCACTTTTTAGTGCAAGTTCTACGTTTGCCTTTATGTAACCGAGTTTATCCCCCACGTCAAATCTTTCGCCCTCAAAACAGGTTGCTAAAAGCTCCCCGTTTTTAGCAAGGATTTCAAGCGCGTCGGTAAAATAAATCTCGTTTCCTTTAGGCTGTAAGGTTTTAAGCATAGCCATAACCTTTCCACTCATAACGTATCTACCGATAATTGCGTTGTTAGATAATGCCTCGTTCACGCTGGGTTTTTCCTTTATCGCGTTAACTTGCATAACCCCGTCCTCTTCGCTCTCTATACCGATATTACCGTATTTTGAAAGGTCGTCACCGAACACTTCCATAGTTGCAATAACGCTTTTTCCCGTATCTTCAAAGATTTCAGCAAGTCTTTTAATGCACGGCTTTTGATTGCCTTCCGCATAGAGCAATTCGTCGCCTAATAAAAGGGCGAACGGCTGGTCTTTAACGTATGGTTCGGCACACAAAATTGCACCTGCAAGCCCGTTTGGAACGTATTGGGTAACAAAAGTTACGTTAAACTTTCTAGTCGCCTTTTCGATTTCGATAAGTTTTTCTTTTTTGTCGGCAATAAGCCTTTCTTCAAGCGCGCTATTACGCCCAAAATGGCGTTCTATTACGTCAGAGCCAGGACTTACGACAATTATTATGTCTTCTATCCCGATAGACTCCAATTCTTCGGCTATGTATTGAATGGTAGGTTTATCAAGCACCGATAGCATGGGCTTTGGAACTGCCTTTGTTATTGGCAAAAACCTCGTACCCAGCCCCGCTGCCGGTATAATCGCTTTTTTAAGTTTCATCATTTTCCCCTAAATTTTATTTCATATTTTCTTTTTCAACGGCACGAATTTTTTCCACGCGTCTTGCGTGTCTTTCATCACCGCTAAATTCCGTACTTAAAAAGGCGTCTACGATTTCCATTGCAAGTCCAGGTCCAACTACCCTTTCGCCAAACGCCAAAACGTTTGCGTCGTTATGAAGCCTTGTCATCTTTGCAGAGAAAACGTCGTGACAATGTCCGCAACGAATACCTTTAACTTTGTTTGCAACAATGCTCATGCCGATACCAGTTCCGCAAATGAGGATACCCTTATCACATTCGCCTTTTGCAACTGCGTTAGATACTGCTAAAGCATATTCGTTGTAGTCTACAGAAGTCTTTTCGTGGCAACCGAAGTCAACAAACTCGATGCCCTTTTTGTTTAGATAGTCAATGAGGACGGGTTTAAGATTGATTCCGCCGTGGTCACATCCAATTGCTACTTTCATAATTTGTCTCCTATTTATTGTTTATCAATATTTTCTTTAAGATTATTTCACAAGCCTCTTCAATTTGAATAGAGGTCAACTTGTACAAGGTTAAATCGCCACCGTAGGGGTCTAATATATCGCCAAGCCCAGTCATTTCGTTCATAGTGGTTACGTTTGGATAAGCAGTCAAATACTGCCTATGCCCTTCGGTCATGCAGATAATTGCATCGGCAGAAAGCATAAGCTTTTTTGTTAGCACGCGAGATTTAAATCCATACGGTTTATACCCCAAAGCCTTTAACGCCTTAAAGGAATTTTCGCTCATTTTAGAGCCTGCAACCGCGCTTAGCCCCGCACTAGACACTCTAACGTCGGTTATCCCCGCGTTTTTGATTTTATTTTTCATAATAATTTCTGCCATCGGGCTTCTACAAGTATTGCCCGTGCAAACAAACAAAATCTTTCTCATCCGCACGCCTTTTTAAGCCTATTCATAATCCCCAAATTGATACCCGTTTGGTCGGGCATTGCAACGGCAATTATAAGGTCGGCCTTCTTTTCACCTTCTAAAAGTTTATCGTAAAGGTTTGACGCAACCTCTTCTTCGGTACTACCTAAAAGCAAAAGATTGCACCCTTCAAAATTTTTAGCAACGTTATCTGTGCACATAATATACGGCTTTTTCCCTTGAGATACCGCTTGATTGTAGGCAAGTTTTACCTTGTCAAGTTCGCCGTCATTAAACAGCATAGCATCACATTTTGGGCGGTAATGGGTATATTTTACGCCTGGCGAGAGAACTTTGTCGTCTTTTTTGTGCTTAGCTATTTCACACCCACCGACAAGGTCTTCTATCATCTCTTTTGTGATAAGCCCCGCACGGAGAATTCTAGGTGTACTTTCGGTAACGTCTAAAACCGTGCTCTCGATACCGCCACTACACTTCCCTCCGTCAAGGATAAGTTCTATTCTGCCGTTAAGGTCGTTATAAACGTGCTCTGCGGTCACTGGGCTCGTATGCTTTGAAAGGTTTGCACTGGGCGCTACAAGTGGCATATCAATCGCTTTAAGAAGGGCTTGACAACCGCTGTGCGAAGGCATTCTTATAGCAAGCGTGCTTCCGCCCGCAATGGCTTCCTTGCAAACCACCCCTTTGCTTTTAAGCACCAAGGTCAAAGGCCCAGGCATAAACTTTTCGATTAATTTATACACGTATTGGTGTTCGATTTCGACCAGTTTTTTTATATCGTAATCTTTGTGCACGTGTGCAATCAATGGATTGTCGGAAGGTCTTCCCTTAACCCTATAAATTTCTTTGACCGCATTCGAATCAGTACCCACCCCCGCAAGTCCGTAAACCGTTTCGGTTGGCATACCGATGACACCGCCACTAAGAAGAATTTGCTTTGCACGTGCAATGCTTTGGTCGTCAATCTTTTCTATTCTAGTTATCATACTAAAAAATTTCGTCGTCCACCGACTTAACAACGGGCTCTTCGTTATCAAAACTGGGTTCGGGAAGGTCTTCAAGTCCGCCCACGTCGCCACCGACGCTCGTCGGTGCTTGTCCTTCTGCGTCGATAGGTTCACCCGTTTCTCTATTGAGGTTAACGAACTTCGTGCATTCTTCTCTAAAGAACAATTCCACAACGCCCGTAGGTCCGTTTCTATGCTTTGCAATAACTATTTCGGCAACGTTCTTTTTAACCTTGCCTTCTTCAATATCCTTTTCCTTAGCACTTTTATCGGGACGGTGGATAAACATAACGATATCGGCGTCTTGTTCGATTGCACCCGATTCACGAAGGTCGGAAAGTTGCGGTCTACCGCCCCTATTTTCCACCATACGCGAAAGTTGAGAGAGGGCGAGAACGGGAACGTTAAGTTCCTTTGCCATAATCTTTAAGTTTCTTGAAATGTCACTGACTTCGTTTTGTCTGCTGTCACTATTCTTGCTCTTGTCGGGGCTCATAAGTTGGATATAGTCTACCATGACAAAATCTAGTCCGCTCTTGCTTTTAAGTCTTCTGCACTTTGAAAGCATTTCTCTAGGTGTTATCATTGCCGAATCGTCAATGTAGATTTTTACACCCGCAAGTCTTTCCTTTGCCTTTATAATTTTAAGCCACTCGGTCTTATTTAACTTTCCTTTCATTGCGTTGCTCATGCTTACGCCTGCAACCGAGCACAAAAGTCTATTACCCAACTGCTCTTTACCCATTTCTAGCGAGAACACGGCGCAAGAATAACCTTGCAAAGCGATGTGTTCAACCAAGTTCATAGCGAGTGAAGTTTTACCAACGGCAGGACGAGCGGCAAGAATCATAAGGTCGCTATTGTGCACGCCGTTTAGGATATTATCTAGGTCACGATAGGTGGTTTTGATACCGCGTGCCGAAGATTTATCTTTAGAAAGTTCGTCAAGTTTAGTCATAACTTCGGGCATAATTTGGTCAAGTTTAACCATTTCGCTTGTATCTTCGCTGTTAGAAATATCGTAAACTTT
Source organism: Clostridia bacterium (assembly GCA_017397305.1). GTDB lineage: Bacteria > Bacillota > Clostridia > Christensenellales > Borkfalkiaceae > UBA1259. The sequence continues at coordinate 16,666 of JAFQJB010000001.1, forward strand.
CTTTTCTGCAAAAGCAAGTGCGGTGCCCTTGTCCGTACTCTTTTTACACTCCTCGATAATCTCCGCCGAGCCCTTTATAAGCTTACGCAAAAGGCTGTCGCGGGTTACGATGTCGAGATATCTTTTATAGTTTGCGGATGAGGGCATAACGTTTGTAAGTTCGGCTATGTATTCTATACCGCCCGCACGCTCTAACGTACCGAGTTTTTCTAGTGCGTCGGTAAGCGTTACCATATCGACAGGTTGATTGTTCTTAATTATGCTTTCCATCGCGTTAAAGATATATTTGTGCGATTCTGCATAAAAATCTTCTTCTTTTAAGTATGCGGAAACTTCAATTTGAATTTTGGTATCAAGTAAAAGGCACCCTAAAAGTGCTTGTTCGGCCTCTAAGCTGTGTGGCATATCGCCAAATGCTTGTTTTTTCGCCATAGTTTTTCCCTCGCTTATATGTTAATAAATTGGTCAAGTGTGTCGCTAAACACCTTAAATGCTGATTCAAAAGGTTTTTTATCGGTAAGGTCTACCCCTGCAATTTTCAATAATTCCACAGGACCGTCCTTCCCGCCCGAAGACAAGAACTTAAAGTAATCGTCCACGGCTGGTTTTCCTTCGGTTAAAATTCTGTCCGCAATCGCCAAGGCACTTATTATGCCCGTTGCGTATTTATAAACGTAGAACGCGCGGTAAAAATGCGGTATCCTTGCCCATTCGTACCTAATTTCACCCTCGGATGAAACTGCGCTTCCGTAATATTTTTTGTTTAGTTTATAGTATTGTTCGGATAAATTTTCCTTTGTTAAGGGCTGACCTTCTTCCACCATTTTGTGTGCAATATGTTCAAACTCAGCAAACTGGGTTTGGCGGAAAAGGGTTGTTCTTATCATTTCAAGAAGGTAGGATAAAAGATACTTCTTAAGTTTTTTATCCTTTTCGGTATTAAGAAGGTGGCGGATAAGCAACACTTCGTTAACCGTGCTTGCAACCTCTGCTACAAAGATTCTGTAATCGGCTTTAGCATAGCACTGCGCCTTGTTTGAAAAATAAGAGTGGATACTGTGCCCCATTTCGTGCGCAATGGTAAACACGTCGTGCGTGGTCTTTTGGTAATTTAATAGCACGTAGGGGTGGGTATCGTAAACGGCAACGCTATACGCTCCGCTCCTCTTTCCGTCCCCCTCGAAAACGTCTATCCAACGCTCGTCACGAGCCTTTCTCAAAAGGTTGCAATATTCTTCACCTAGCGGTTTAAGTCCTTCGATAACTAAGTCGTAAGCCTCGTCGTATTCAAGCTTTAACTCTGCCCCTTCAACCACGGGAACGTACATATCGTACATCTTCATACGGGAAAGTCCCAATAGGTTTTTCTTTTCCCTAACGTATCTATGAAGGGTTGGCAACGCCTTTTTCACGCTTGAAATAAGGTTATCGTACACAACCCTAGGCACGTCCTCGCCCATAAGCGCTCTATCGAGTGCGGACGAGTATTTTTTTGCCCTCGCTAAGAACACTCCCTTTTTAACGTTGCCGTAATAGGTGGCGGAAATTGTGTTGATAAGCGAGATATACGCCTCGTAATATTTTTTGAAAGCCTTTTTTCTAAGTTCTCTATCTTCGCCGTGCAAAATAACCCCGTACGTTCCGTGCGTTAAGGTTATGGTTTGACCTTTGTGGCGAATTTGACCTAAGGGCAAGTCTGCGTTATCTATCTTGGTAAAGATATCCCTAAAGCTTGAAAGGGTTTCCATGCTCATTGAAAGCAGTCTTTCTTCATTCTCCGAAAGTACGTGTTCTTTTTCTTTCAATATCCCTTTTATAAAATAGTCGTAGTCGGCTAATTCTTGGTCACAAAGATAATCTTCCAAAACTTTTTGGTCGAGGCTAGTAAGTTCAGGCAAGATAAACGCGGTGGCTTCACCAAACTTAGCACCGAGCATTGTAACCTTTGATGAAAGCGCGTCAAAAGTTGCGTCCTTAGTGTTTTCGTCGTGCTTCATCATTGCATAAATGCTCAGCCTATCTAAAACCCTTCCCGCCTTTTCTTGCGCTCTCATGCACTGCAAGAAATTTTCTTTTTTATTAAGTTTTCCCTTAAACTCACTAAAATCAACCGACTTTGAAAGTTCGTCAAATTCCTTTTCCCAACTTTCAATGCTATCAAAAATTTCCTCGGTTGCCCAAGTATACTTCTTATCCAATATACCCTCCAAAAATTTCCAGTCTAGTTTTTATTGCTGTGGATAGGTGCAGGCATTCTACCGCCACGGCTTATAAACTTATCACAGCCGTACGGACTTACCGCCATTATAGGCGCACTGCCTAAAAGCCCACCGAACTCTACACTATCGCCAACGTCTTTTCCCGGAACGGGAATAACGCGCACTGCGGTGGTTTTGTTGTTAATCATACCGATTGCCGCTTCGTCCGCAATCATACCAGATAACGTTGACGCAGAAGTGTTACCGGGAACTGCAACCATGTCTATACCAACACTGCATACGCAAGTCATTGCTTCAAGTTTACTTAACGTAATAGCACCTTTTTGGGCTGCGGTAATCATACCGATATCTTCGCTGACGGGGATAAATGCGCCCGAAAGTCCACCGACGTTAGAACTTGCCATAACACCGCCCTTTTTAACGGCGTCGTTAAGCATAGCAAGTGCGGCGGTAGTTCCATGTCCACCAACCGAATCCAGCCCGATTTCTTCTAAAATATGAGCAACGCTGTCGCCCATTACGGGGGTCGGTGCTAAGGATAGGTCGACAATACCAAACTCTGCATTTAGACGTTTAGATGCTTCTTTTGCAATCAATTGACCCGCCCTAGTAATCTTAAACGCGGTCTTTTTGATAATCTCAGCAATCTCGTCAACCGAAGCGCCCGACGCACTCTTTAACGCGTGGTGAACAACACCAGGCCCTGAAACGCCTACGTTTATAACCGTTTCACCTTCTCCTACACCATGGAAAGCACCTGCCATAAAGGGATTGTCTTCAACGGCGTTACA
>JAFQJB010000016.1 GCA_017397305.1 Clostridia bacterium
ATCCTTCGTTTTAGAAGGTTTGTTCCCCCCGTTTGTTTTGCCCGGTGCTAGAATGGGTGTATCAAACATTTTCATTCTTTTATCGGCAATGATTTTAGGGTGGAAATATGCTTTAGCGACCTTTGTTGTTAAAGTTACTTTAGGAAGTTTATTCTCTGGCAACTTTTTAGCCATAATCTACTCGCTCCCCGCAGGTATCTTATCGCTCGTTATCGAACTTACGCTAATTTACTTTATTAGACGAGTAAGTATCGTGTGCGTCAGCGTGGTTGGTGCGGTGGTTAACGTTACGGGACAAAATCTTATCTTTTGTTTAATCACAAAAACCCCCGAATATCTATCCTACCTACCCTACCTTACCTTAACCGCAACTTTTGCGGGACTTACCATAGGTTTTGCGACCTATCTAATTTTGAAAAAACTTAAGGTCGAATCGACCAAAAGTAAAACATAAACTTTTAGGAGAAAAATTTTGAGTATTAGAAAAGGCAAAAATTACCCCTACGGAATACACGTTAGGGATATGAAAGAGCTTTGTTGCGACCTTCCTATCGAGAATTTGCCCGCACCCAAAAAGGTTTACCTTTCTATGTCACAACACATAGGTGCACCCGCAACCCCGATAGTAAACGTTGGCGACAAGGTTAAAAAAGGTCAGCTTGTCGGTCAAGCTTCAGGCCCCGTTTCCGCAAACGTATACGCGTCTATTCCCGGTACGGTCGTGGGGATTGAAGAACTTGTCAACGGGCTTGGTCAAAAGCAACTGCACGTCGTTATTGAAAACGATGATAGCGGCGAGGAAATCTTGCTTCCCGAAATCGAAAACCGCCTTGGCCCCACCTTGATTGAAAGGATTAGGCTTGCGGGTATCGTTGGTCTTGGCGGTGCGGGATTCCCCACGGCTGTAAAGCTTACACCAAAAAGTCAGCTTGAATACCTTATTATTAACGGTGCTGAGTGCGAACCATACCTTAACTGCGACTATAGATTAATGCTAGAACGCACCGACGATATTTATAAGGGTATTAAGTACGTTGCAAAGGCACTTAACGTTAAAAAGATTATACTTGGTATTGAAGAAAATAAGCCACTAGCAATCGAAGCGTTTAAGATTTACGAGGACTTAGATATCGTTATCCTTAAAAAGCAGTACCCGATGGGTAGCGAAAAGCACCTAATCTACTGCACCACGAATAGAAAAGTTCCCGTGGGCAAAATGCCATTCGACGTTGGGGTTTGCGTTCAAAACATTAAAACCATGATTGCGTGTTATGAAGCAATCGATCTCAACAAGCCTTTGACCGAAATGGTTATGACGGTTAGTGGAAAAGGGATAGAAAACCCCAAAAACCTTAAACTTGCTTTAGGAACTCCCCTAACCGACGTGGTAGAATACTGCGGTGGCATTAAGGAAAGGGCAATTAAACTTGTTGCGGGCGGACCTATGATGGGTAAAGCACTTATTGGACTTAACCACTACACAAGAAAAACCGATTCGGGACTTTTGGTTTTAATAGACGGCGAAACAAACACTGCAGAGCCAAGCAACTGTATCAACTGCGCAAAGTGTGCTAAAAACTGCCCGATGAGGCTTATGCCTATGTTTATAGAAAGTTGCGCACTCGCTGGTGATTTTGTAGGCGCAAAAAAATACGGCGCTATGAACTGCTTAGAATGTGGGTCTTGTGCATACAACTGCCCCGCAAAACGTTCATTGGTTCAAAGCATATCAATGGCAAAAAATAAGATAAGGGAGATGAAATTATAATGGAAAACAAATTATATAAATACTCGTCTTCCCCACACGTTAAAGCCCCTAGAACGACAAGGCAAATAATGGTTAGGGTGTGTATAGCACTCGCCCCCGCCGTTATAATGGGCACCGTTCTTTTTGGGCTTATGGCACTTCTTTTAATCGCTCTTTCGGTTTTAAGTGCTATCGCAAGTGAGTTTATTTACCTTTTGATTGCAAAGAAGAGTTTTAAGAGTATACTTCGTCAGTTTGACTTCACCTCCTTTGTAACGGGTCTTTTAATAGGTTTGTCGGTTGGTGTTCAAACACCGCTTTACGTTCCAGTGTTCGCAAGTGCATTTGCAATTATCGTTGTTAAAATGTTGTTTGGCGGAACGGGTAAAAACCTTGTTAACCCCGCAGTTACGGGAAGAATTTTTGCATTCATCTCATTCACTGCCGTTATGACTAGCGAATGGGTTGCACCTAACATTGCAAGTTTAGTGGGTGCAAGTTCGGTTTCAACCGGTGCTACCGTTTTAACGGGTATGCTAAACAAAGAAGCAAGCGTTATGCCTATGGTTTCTAACCTAGACCTATTGCTAGGTACGGGCGTTGCTGGTTGTATCGGTGAAACGTGTAAAGTCGCACTCCTTGTTGGTGCAATTTACCTTGCTATCGATAAAGTTATTAACATTTTATATCCGCTTATTTACGTTGCGGTTGCGGGGCTTTTCTCGGTTATGCTCGGTGGGTTTGACTTCTCGCTCTTCCTACCCTCCATTCTATCTGGTGGACTTATCCTCGGCGCCTTCTTTATGGCAACCGACTACACCACTACCCCAAACACTTCGCTTGGCAACGTTATATATTTTATATTGTTAGGCCTAGTTACCGCGGGACTTAGAAAGGCGACGGGAATTGAAGTCGTTTCGTTTGCAATCTTGCTTATGAACCTTTTCGTTCCGCTAATCGATAAATTCGTTACGCATAAGCCCTTTGGCTTTATTAAAACAAAAAAGACAAAGGAGAAGAAAAATGGCTAAATTTTTTAAGAGCACTGCCTTTAAGTGCACCATAGTTCTCGTTTGCCTTATGATTGTTTTTGGTGGCGGACTTGCAATTTTGAATTCGCTTTGGAGTGTTTCACCCGAAGAGAGAACAATGCGTGCCCTTCAAAAGATTTACGATACCAATGCTGAAATTAAATACGAGACCATATACGAAGAAGATTCAGCAAAGGAAGAAGATAAGAAGGACAAGCAGTTTGACGGAGTTGGCAAGATAAACAAAATTTATCAAGTTGGCGACGACCTTATATTCCAATCAACCGGTGAAAAGGGTTACAACAACGGCACTATTACCGTTTGGGTACAAGTGAAAACAACTATTGTAAGCGGTCAAAACCAATACACCATAGAAAAAGTTGTTCTAGAAGGTTATGAAAAACAAACGCTTATGAGCCAACTTAAATCTTCTTATTATGAGAAATTTAACGGGGCAATAGAAGGCGACAAAACGTTCACCACGGAAGCTGGTAGCGGAAGGCATACAAACCCGATTAGCGGTGCAACCAAGTCGGCAACAGCCGGCAACAATGCCGTTAACTGCGTTATTAAGTATTTAGGGGGTAAATAATGAAAAATAGTTTCAAAAAGGTTGCCCTCGGTGGCGTAATCACTTCTAACCCAACCTTAAAGTTGGTTCTTGGCACTTGCCCTACCCTTGCGTTAACCACAGCCGCAATGAACGGCTTAGGCATGGGTGCGGCGGTTACGTTCGTTCTTATTTGCAGTAACCTATTAATTTCACTGCTTAGAAAGGTTATACCCAATCAAGTGCGTATCCCCGCTTTCGTTTTGATTATCGCAACGTTCGTTACGATAGTTAGACTTGCTTTGGATAAGTTCTTACCACCGATTTACGAGTCTTTGGGGCTTTACCTTCCACTTATCGTTGTTAACTGCATAATCCTTGGCAGAGCCGAAAGTTTTGCAAGTAAAAACGGCGTGGGTTGGTCGATACTGGACGGTTTGTTTATGGGTATAGGCTTTACCTTGGCATTAACACTAATGGGTGCGGTAAGAGAATTCTTGGGATATGGCACGTTATTCAACGTACAAATCATGAATTTCCAAATTGGGTTCTTCTCTTCAAGTGCGGGTGCATTCTTCACCTATGCGGTGTTTATCGCGGTGTTTAGCCTTGTGTCTTCACTCATTTCAAACAAGAGAAAGAGAAAGGCTTTCGCTAAAACCCAAACACCCGTTCAAGATTGCGCAAAGGAGGTAGAATAGTATGGCTCAGTTTATTATGATTGTCGTTTCAGCCGTATTTATCAACAACTTCGTCGTTGTTCAGTTCCTCGGCATTTGCCCCTTCCTCGGCGTATCTAAGGACTTTAAAAGTGCACTCGGTATGGGGCTTGCGGTTACCTTCGTTATGACGCTAACCTGCCTTATTACATACCCCTTATACGCACTGCTCGCTCGTTTCAACATCGAATTTTTAGAGATTATCGTGTTCATATTCGTCATTGCTGCAATCGTGCAAATGATTGAAATGGCACTTAAAAAATTCTCACCCTCGCTCTACAACGCAATGGGCATTTATCTCCCCTTAATCACCACCAACTGTGCAGTTTTGGGTGTTGCCGAACTCGTTATCGACCACGGTCAAATGGCATCGTTAATCGGGCTTAGTTCCCCCGAGATGATGAATATGGGTTTTGCGGTTTTATACGGCTTATTTGCGGGACTTGGCTTTACGCTAGCCATCGTTATAATGAGCGGTATGAGAGAAAGGGTGGCACGTTTGCCGATAAGCAAGCACCTTAAAGGCTTCCCTATCGCAATGATTCTCGCGTGCTTTATTGCAATGGCGTTCTTCGTCTTTGCTCTTATTTAGGAGGTTAAAATGAATAGTTTATTACTCTCTTCAATTAACGTTTCCTCCCTACTTATCGTAATCGCTATCGTTGCAGTTCTTGCAATCGTGTTCGCACTATTAATTTCACTCGTTTCAAAGCTTTGCGCTGTAAAGGAAGATGAAAGGGTTAGCGCCGTTTCGGAAAAACTTGCTGGTGCAAACTGCGGTGGCTGTGGCTTTGCAGGTTGCGCTGACTACGCTAAAGCACTTGTTGAAGGCAGAGCGACCATAAACGACTGCGGTGCAACCGCAAACGAACAAAAGGAAGAAATCGCAAACATTTTAGGTCTCCCCTTCACCGCAACGGTTGAAACGTTTGCCGTTGTTAAATGTGCGGGCGGAAGCAAATGTAAAGACAAATTTTCATACGTTGGCAACAAGGGTTGCACGTTCCAAACGGTTTTTGCTGGTGGAAGCAAGGCTTGTGCTGACGGTTGCTTAGGCGATGGAACTTGTGCCGATGCTTGCCAAAACGGTGGAATTAAAATAGTAGACGGCGTTGCATATACCGACAAAGCACTTTGCACTTCTTGTGGCGCTTGCATTAAAAAGTGCCCCAAACAACTTATTGAACTTATCCCCAAAACCGCTAAGGTATACGTTGCGTGCTCGACAAAGTGTCGTGGTAAAGACGTTATGGGTGTATGTGAAGTGGGTTGTATAGGTTGTGGGCTTTGTGCTAAAAACTGCCCAGAAAAAGCAATAACCATGGTAAACAACCTTCCCGTTATCGACTATGAAAAATGCTCTGGCTGTTTAACTTGCGTTGGTAAATGCCCAAGAAAAAGCATTAAAGAAATTTAATCGTTTTAATAAAATCAAAAAGGTGTAGCAACTGCTACACCTTTTATTTTGTTCTTTATAGACATCTTATGCTATCGACTGGCGACTTCTTCGCCTCTTTCCTAACGGGGAATGCGGTTGCAAGTAACGCCACTATAATCGAACTTACAAACAATACGCTAACACTGAAGAATCCGTAATTTAGTGCGGATAGCGAAACTTCCGCCATACTCATAATCGCCTTGTTTATTATATTGCACGCGACGGCACTCAAGCCCGCTGATATAACAAAGCACGACAGCGTTATTATCAATGCTTCCACTATAAATATCTTGAACACGTCTACCTTTCTTGCACCGATTGCACGCAATATACCGATTTCTTTACGTTTAGAATTGATGGTTACCGATATAAAGTTAAACAGCATCAATATTGCAAACACGCCGAATATTGCACCCGCTATATAGAAGGCAAGTTTCATATCCGCCATAGTTGAAGCGATTACGTTTGCCTCTTCGTAAAAATCGTTTTGCATTTCAAACCAAGCATAATCCCCACCGCCTTCTAACATAAAATACGTTTGCTCACGCGTGTTAGAGGTGGGTGTTATAACTTGTGCATAGCGGTCGTTTATGGGGTCGACCTTGTAGTTGGACGTAAGTTTAATATTCCTTGTTTCAACGTTCGCCTCGCTACGTGAGGGTGTTTGGTTTTTATCCAAGAAACTATCGTGAACGTAATAGTTGGTCGTTTCTCTGGTCGGACCTTTATAAGCGATATAAACGCCAACGACCTCGAGTGTGCTTACGTCGTTCTTATAGTTAATAGTGTAAACGTTTGTGGGAAGGTTTAGCGGTTCGCCAACAACCTTTTCGTAGTCTCTAAGAATGGTTTCTATAACCAATTTTCTATACTGCTGGTCCACCCTATAATCTTTAAGCGCCAACCTAAATTCGCTATATTTTTCCTTTTCTTCTGCACTTAAATCGTCTATTGCTTTATTAAAGTAATACGAATAGGTGTTTTTCCCGAGGATAAAACTTTCCGCCGGAAGCATAACTTGATTTTCCTTTATATCAGGGGAAATTTCGTTACCATTGAAGTCGTAGCACTGAATCAAATTGGTCTTTTCCCAAATAGATTTTGGAGTAAACGTCGACATGGTATACGTAGCGTTAATAGGTTGCAAAATAGGCTCAGTATCAATTTTAACGCCTTGGGTTGTGCGTTCGTCTATCCTATTGTTTACGTCTTTATAATGTTGATAAAATTCTTCACTTACAAAACCTAGCGAACTAAAACTGAATTCCAATATGTCTTTTAGCTCATTAGTAAGTTTTTCCGTTTGATATTTATCTAAACTTATGTTGCCGTCTTTTAAGATATTGAATCGCTCGGGTATTTTACCCGTATCATATACGCCCGTTACCCAAAGTTTCATGTTGCCAACGTCTATCCATCTATTGATAAAATCGTTGGGCGTTTCGAATGCCGTGCCGTCTACCGCCAAAGTCTTATTTTCGTCTTCTTGTATATCCCTTATCATTGAGGGCGAAGTGTCAAAAAGGTCGAAAACGTATTTACTTACGGCAATTTCGTTATACGCCGTTGGATATCTTCCCGCAACGCGCTCCATTCCATTACGAACTAGATAATCGTGCCCACAATCACTAAATCCGCACAAGGTTTTAACAGGGTAATAAGATTTTAAGTGAGGCGCAACGTCAACCGACAAGTAATAAGAAGTTCCTTCTTGATACCCCTCAATACTATCGAGGTCGTTTTTATACCAACCTAAATCTATTATTCCCGCAAAGTCTAAGCCTTGCTCGTTTTTGTTAAGTTCTTCTAAATCCGCCTTAGAAAAGCCTGATTGCAGGGTCTTGCTCATTTGCTTTTCTACCGAACCAGTGTTATTATATTCAACCGTGGTAAAGGTTGCTTCGTACTTTTTCTCTAGTGCAATACTAGTATAATCAGAACCTTCCAGTGCGGTTGCAATGACGTATTCGGGCGAAAAGCGCATGAATGCCGAAGATACACCGAAGAATATAAAGGCTATCATTGACAAGAAGATTGTAAATACCAATCTTAATGGTTTACTCTTTAAGCCGTCAAACGCCATTTTGGTTGCGTTCTTAAATGGAAGCTTTGCCTTTATAAATTTTACGTCTTTATCGCTAGCAACCATTTGCGGTTGTTTTTTGGTCTTTTCAAAACGTTTTTTAACCTTTTCGGTTGAAATATTGCGCACCTTTTGAATTTGCTCTTTTGCCTCGGTGCTGGTGGTTATAACCGTTTCGCCACCCTTTTTCTTCATTACCTCGACAATCTTTTTGACGTCGTCTTCGGTAACTTTGTTCCAATCGGCAACCTTAACCGTATCGTCACCGACAAAGGTAACGTTGTCTTGGCTTACAATAACCTTTTCTTCGGTTACGGTTACGTCCGAAATAATCTTGCCGTCGCCAAGTTCGATAATTCTATCGGCATAATTTTCGGCAAACGTTCTATCGTGCGTTACCACAACGACAAGCCTTGTTTTTGCAAGGTTTTTGAGCATTTCGAAAATCTGTTCGCCCGTGTTAGAATCAAGTGCACCAGTCGGCTCGTCCGCCATGATTATCTTGGGGTTTTTTATCAAGGCACGCGCAATAGCAATTCTTTGTTTTTGCCCGCCCGACAAAGTGTTTGGCTTTCTTTTGCCAACCCCGTCAAGCCCCACCTCTTTAAGAAGTTGGTTTACCATTTCGGGACTATTGGGTTTATGCTGAAGTTGAAGCGCCAAGGCAATGTTTTGTTCGATAGTAAATTCGTTCAAAACGTTAAATTCTTGGAATACAAAGCCGATAAAAGAGTTCCTATACCCGTCAAAATCGGATAAGGTGAAATCTTTACTGCTTCTACCCTCAACTATAATTTCGCCACTTGTCGGTGTGTCTAGTCCGCCCGCCACGTTAAGTAGCGTCGATTTACCCGAACCGCTTCGACCTAGCAAAAAGACCATTCCAGTTTCTGGAAAGTCAATAGAAACGCCATCAAGTGCCCTAATCTCACCACTAGGGGTCTTGTAGACTTTTGTAAGGTCTTTTATTTGTAACATCTTTTCCTCCGTGTATACATGTATCAATAAGCATTATAATACGTTAAACTGCCTATTTCAATGCAAAATACTATAAACATTATATAAATATTATTTTGCACTTTAATTTTACTACTATATATTTTATAAGTAAATGATTTATTTCCCTATAAATATGGAAAATTGTCATAATACTTATAGCAAAAAACTACACTTTTACTATATTTCTTTCAATATTAATTTTCCGTCTTCAAGTATTATATAACTATTTGGTGTTCCGCCTTTTGGAAGGGATAGCGAGCCGGTATTTGCATAAATTATGCTACCCTTTTCCTCTATAAACCCAGTGTGGAAGTGCCCGTATATAACACCGTCAAAGCGTGTTGCGGGTGGGTTGTCCTTATTGAAAACGTGTCCGTGCGTTAAAAAGAAGGTTTTACCCCCGCTTACTAAAACGCAGTCTTCAATAAACGAAAACTCCGATATCAAAGTATCCACTTGACTGTCGCAGTTACCTTTTATAACGATAAGTCTTTCCTTTAAGCCGTTAAGAAGGTCTGCAACTTCTTGGGGTGAATATTCTTTTGGCAAAGGATTTCTTGGTCCGTGGTTATAAATATCGCCTAAAAGGATAAGTTTATCCGCCTTTTCCTCTTCAAACGCCTTTTTTAATTGCTTTGCATAATAAAATGAACCGTGTAAATCGGATGCTATCAAAAATTTCATTATTTTTCTCCTTTAATAAGGTCAATCACCACTTGTTCAGCAATGATAAGCCCTGCCGTTGCAGGCACGAAAATCATGCTGGGCGGGGCGGTTTTCCCGTCGGCTTTAACGAGGTTTTCGCCTTGCTCTAAAACCGATTTTACCCCCTCTTCTTCCGACCAAACTACCTTTACGTCAAAGACGTTTCTCTTTTTTAATTCTCTACGCATAACCCTTGCAAGCGGGCATACCTTGGTTTTATCTATAGTACCGACGCGGAGTTTAGTAGGGTCAAGTTTTCCACCCGTTCCCATACACGAAATAACGGGAATGCCTTTTTCTTTCGCCCTTATTATTATCTCTATTTTTGCACTGACCGTATCGATTGCGTCTACCACGTAGTCAAAAGAAGATAAGTCGATTTGGTCGGCATTTTCGGGCAAGTAGAAGGTTTTAAGGGTGGTTACGGCAAGGTTTTTATTAATCAAAAGAAGTCGCTCTTTCATAACGTCGACTTTTGCTTTGCCGACGTTAGAGGTAAGCGCGATAATTTGCCTATTGACGTTGCTTTCATCAATAGTGTCGTTGTCTATTAAAGTAATTTTTCCAACGCCCGACCTAACCAATGCTTCAGCGACAAAACCACCTACCCCACCGATACCGAAAACGGCAACGTTAGAGTTTTTAAGTTTTTCCAAAGCATCGCTTCCAACAAGCGCTTGCACCCTTATAAACTCATTCATACTAAAGTAATTTTATTCCCTTCTTGGAATATTCTTCAATGCTCTCTTCCGACCATATGGACGATTGAACTTCGCCAATATGCGCCTTGTTTAAAAAGAACATGCAAAGTCTTGATTGACCGATACCGCCACCGATAGTTAGGGGCAAGCGGTCGTTAATAACGTCTTGGCAATAGGGATTGTCAAGTTTATGTAGTTCCTTTTTGGCTTTCAACTGCTTAACTAGGCTGTCTTTGTCAACCCTAATACCCATAGACGAAATTTCCATAGCGATACCCAAAACGTCGTACCACAAAATTATGTCGCCGTTAAGTTTCCAGTCGTCATAGTCAGCCGCTCTGCCGTCGTGCGGAGCGCCGTCCCTTAAAGGATAACCTATTTGGTAAAGGAAGATTGCACCATACTCTTTTGCAGCCGCCTTTTCCCTATCCTTTCTTGAAAGGTCGGGATATTTTTTCTCTAATTCCTTGGTGGAGATAAAAGTGATTTTATTAGGGATAGAGTGGGTGATTTGCGGATATTTTTTGTTAACGGCGTTAGCAAGCTTTTTAAGTGCGTTATAAATACTTCTCACCGTCTTTTTTAGGTATGAAAGAGTGCGTTCTTCCTTGGTGATAATCTTTTCCCAGTCCCACTGGTCGACGTATACCGAGTGCAACGCGTCCAAATCTTCGTCACGACGAATTGCATTCATATCCGTATAAAGCCCAGTTTCCGCCTCAAAGCCGTATTTAGCAAGCGCCATTCTCTTCCACTTTGCAAGCGATTGAACGATTTCCACTTCCTTTTTTAAGCACAAAACGTCAAACCTAACCGCCCTTTCAAAGCCGTTTAGGTTGTCGTTTAAGCCAGATTCTGGTTGAACGAAAAGCGGTGCCGACACACGTGTCAACTTCAATGCTTTTGCAAGTTCTCTTTCGAAAGTATCTTTAATAAATTTTATGGCAACTTCGGTTTCAATTAAACTGAGCGCCGATTGGTATTCCATTATTTTACCTCTCCTTTGTAAAGGGGATATTTCTTAATAAGTTTTTTAACTTCAGCACGAACGAAATCGTATGCTTCTTCTTTCTTGTTGATAATTTCGCTGATTAAGAATGCAACTTGACGGCAATCGTCCTCCTTAAAGCCACGTGTGGTTATGCTGGGAGTACCGATACGAACACCGCTGGTAACAAACGCACTTCTCTTGTCAAAAGGAATTGCGTTCTTGTTAACGGTGATGTTAACTTCGTCAAGCATTCTCTCTAAATCTTTACCAGTGATATCTTCCCTATCAGAAAGGTCTAATAGCATAAGGTGGTTGTCCGTACCGCCTGAAACAAGGTTGATTCCAAGTTCGATGAACTTTTCGCTCATAGCCTTTGCATTCTTCAAAATTTGTTCTTGATATGCCTTAAATTCAGGCTTCAATGCTTCACCGAAAGCAACTGCTTTACCAGCGATAACGTGCATCAAAGGACCGCCTTGCGTTCCGGGGAATACTGCTTTATCAATGATTTTTGCGTATTGTTCTTTACACAAAATCATACCGCCTCTAGGACCTCTTAAAGTCTTGTGAGTGGTAGTGGTAACAAAGTCAGCATAGGGAACGGGGCTGGGGTGCAAACCTGTTGCAACTAGTCCTGCGATATGCGCGATGTCAACCATCATATAAGCGCCAACCTTATCACAAATTTCTCTTATTCTCTTAAAGTCCAAAATTCTAGGATATGCACTTGCACCGCATACGAAAATTTTGGGTTTAACTTCTAATACTTGCTTTTCAAGGTCATCATAATCAATAGTGCCAGTGCTTTCAGCAACGCCGTAGCCAACCGAATTAAAATATTTACCAGAAACGGTTACGGGGCTTCCGTGGGTCAAGTGCCCGCCATGAGCAAGGCTCATACCCATAATAGTGTCGCCCGGTTGCAATACTGCAAAGTATACTGCAAAGTTTGCGTTTGCACCGCTGTGGGGTTGAACGTTTGCGTGTTCAGCACCGAAAAGTTTTTTAGCACGTTCAATTGCAAGGTTTTCTGCAATATCTACGCAACCGCAACCACCGTAATATCTATGTCCAGGATAGCCTTCTGCATACTTATTGGTAAGAACGCTACCAACGGCAAGCATAACGCTTTCAGAAACAAAGTTTTCACTTGCGATAAGTTCAATATTGTTTCTTTGGCGGTTAAGTTCTTTTTCTAATCCTTCGTAAAGTTCGGGGTCGGTCTTCTTGATTGTTGACATGTTAATCATAATTTTATCTCCTCTTTTTGTTCTTCTTTGATTTCATTAGTTTTTTGTGCGATAATTTGCACGATTGTGGGGCTGAAATTTTTTGTCCCCGCTATTTTTTTATCAATAAACGCAAGTATAACGAACCATATAACCACAAGCGGAAGACTTATCGCAATTAGATATATTTCCTTCTTTATGAACACGTACGTTATAACCGCGGATATTCCTATTAGTATTAGTGGCACTAAGAACACGAGCAACGCACCGACAAGTTTACTCTTTTCGCTCATTTCCATTTTGACAAGGTCGCCCTCTTTTGCGCCTATATCATTGTTTGCGTTAAAGTTTATGCTAGATGCGTTCTTGGGAAAAAGGCACATTCCGCACTTACTGCATTCGTCCTTTTTTTCCACCTTAACTTCTGCTCTCTTGCCCTTTACTTTTGTTACCGAGCCAACTTCTATCATAATCGTTCGATAAGGCTGTCAAACGGAACCATTGATTCTTGTCCGTCAGCCATGCGTTTAAGTTTAAGAGTGCCTGAAGCAATTTCATCAGAGCCGATAACTGCAACGTATTCTGCACCGATTTTATCAGCATACTTAAACTGCGATTTTATGCCCCTATTCATATGGTCAAAGTCAGCAACAATCCCCTTTTCGCGAAGTGCGGTGCAAAGCTTAAACGCAACCTCTTCCGCCTCTTCACCCATAGGAGCAAAGTAAACCTTAACTTTGTTGGGGTTGGGGATTTGAACACCCGTGTTTTCTAAAAGCATCAAAATTCTCTCGATACCTACAGCAAAGCCAATACCAGGAACGTCGTTTCCTCCGAGCTGAGCAATAAGTCCGTCGTATCTTCCGCCACCACAAACCGTACCTTGCGCACCGATGTTGTCGGATACGAACTCGAAAACCGTTCTGGTGTAATAGTCAAGCCCACGAACGATACCAGCGTCAACCTTAAATGGAACTTTTGCAACGGTCAAAAGTTTTTTAACCTTTTCAAAATGCTCACTACACTCGTCACAAATGTAATCTAAAATCTTGGGTGCGTTTGCGGTGATTTTTTTGCAATCCTCGTTCTTGCAGTCCAAAATTCTAAGCGGATTTTTCTCTAACCTATCCTTACACAAAGGGCAAAGCGCATCAATGTTTTTGCCAAGGTATTCAATCAATGCTTGTTGATATTTCTTTCTGCAATTTTTACAACCGATACTATTGATATAAAGACTTACGTTATTTATACCAACTTCCTTCAAGAAGGTAGAAGCGAGCATAATGACTTCGGCATCGATATTTGCGTTAGATGCACCCAAAAATTCCACACCGAATTGGTGGAATTCCCTAAGCCTTCCCGCTTGTGGACGTTCGTAACGGAAGCATTGGGTTATATAGTAAATCTTACCAGGCAACACGCCGTTGATAAGTCCGTTATCCACAAATGCTCTAGCAACGCCAGCCGTTCCTTCGGGCTTTAAGGTAATGCTTCTGCCACCCTTATCTAAAAAGGTGTACATTTCCTTGTTAACGATATCGGTCGTTTCACCTACACCGCGTAAAAACACTTCGGTGTGCTCGAACGTCGGTGTTCTAATTTCAGATGCGCCAAACGTTTTTGCAACGCGCGCGGCTGTTCTTTCAATAAATTGCCACTTATAACTGTCTTGTGGCAATACGTCTTTTGTTCCTTTTGGTACGCTAATCATTTTTGTCTTTCCTTAAAGAATATATTTTTTGAGGTCTTTGTTTCTCTTTTCTCCGCCAAGTTTTGCAACGACGAACGCTCTATCCACAACAACTTGTTTTGCCATATTGTCGCCACCGGCATTAAAGGATACGTCTTCTAAAAGATTTTCCATAACGGTATGCAATCTTCTTGCCCCAATATCTTCGCTAGTAGAGTTCATCTCTTCAGCAATCATAGCGATTTCTTCAATTGCGTCGTCTGTAAATTTAAGTTCTACCCCGTCGACGTTAAGCAAGGTTGCGTATTGGATAGTAAGTGCGTTTCTAGGTGTGGTTAAAATATCCACGAAATCTTGCTTTGAAAGGCTAGATAGTTCAACGAGGATAGGAAATCTTCCTTGAAGTTCGGGGATAAGGTCACCCACTTTAGAAACGTGGAATGCACCCGCCGCTATAAACAAAATGTAGTCTGTTTTGATTGCGCCGTATTTGGTCATTACGGTAGAGCCTTCAACGATTGGAAGGATATCTCTTTGAACACCCTCTCTTGAAACGTCTTGTCCGCCACCCTTAGAGCCTTTTGCTGCAATCTTATCGATTTCGTCGATAAAAATTATACCTTCGTTTTCGGCACGACGGATTGCCTCTTCGTTAACAGAGTCCTTATCGATAAGTTTTTCGGCCTCTTCTTCAATCAAAATCTTTCTCGCCTCTTTTACCGAAAGTTTTCTTCTCTTTTTCTTCTTGGGCATCATATCCCCAAAAATACTGCCTATGCTGATTTCCGCTCCGCCCGGAACTAGTTCCATAGGCTTTGGTGCATCAACAAGTTCTATTTCTATAAGTTCGTTATCGTAATAACCTTTTTTGAGCCCTTCTAGGATATTCTTTTCAAAAATATCTTGCGGGGTTTCGCCCCTATCGAACTTTCTAACTTCGGCAATAATCTTAACGAGTTTTGCGTCAACAACCGAGCCTGCCTTTTCGTTAACTTTGTTAAAACGTTCTTGATTAACAAGTCTAACCGCACATTCAACAAGGTCGCGAACCATTGATTCAACGTCTCTACCAACGTAGCCGACTTCGGTATACTTGGTTGCTTCCACCTTTACAAAGGGTGCGCCCACAAGTTTTGCAAGTCTTCTTGCAATCTCGGTTTTACCAACACCCGTCGGTCCTTTCATAATTATGTTCTTGGGTGTAATTTCCTCCATTTCTTGAGGGGTGAGCATACTTCTTCTATATCTATTGCGAAGGGCGATTGCAACCGCCTTTTTTGCATCCTTTTGACCGACGATATATTTATCTAATTCTTCAACGATTTGTTTGGGACTTAAATTCATATCTATCCTCCCTTAATTACAATACTTCACAAGTGATATGGTCGTTTGTGAAAACGCAAATTTCACTTGCAAGTTTAAGTGCTTTTTTTGCAATTTCATCAGCCGAATAATCGGTCTCTTGTGCGAGTGCTCGTGCAGCGGCAAGCGCATAGTTGCCACCGCTACCGATAGCACAAACACCGCCGTCCGGCTCAATTACTTCACCAGAGCCCGAAACGATAAGCAAAGTGTCTTTATCGGCAGTAATCATCATTGCCTCAAGTTTTCTACCCACCTTATCACTTCTCCAAAGTTCAGCAAGCTCAACCGCACTTCTCATCAAATTTCCAGAATACTTATTAAGCATTTCTTCAAAACGTTCTGAAAGGGTAAACGCGTCGGATACAGAGCCCGCGAACCCTAAAATAACGTTGCCGTTATAAATTCTTCTCACCTTAACTGCGTTGTTTTTGAAAATCACCGATTGCGAAAGGGTAACTTGTCCATCGCCCGCAATCGCAGTTTTTCCGTTCTTCTTTACAGCACATATAGTAGTTCCCATAAATTCACTCATACGTTTAATTCCTCCTTAAATTCTCTTATCTTATCTAAGCTTCTAATAGCCATTTGTTTTTTTCTTTCCGCCTTGTCGCGTATTATCATAGGCAACGGCGGTAGTATACCGAAGTTTGCGTTCATCGGTTGAAAATCTTTGTTTTCGGTAGTTATATACTTTGCAAGCGCACCTAACACGGTCGTTTCAGGAACAACCCGATACTTTTCTCCCATAAGTTTTTTATAGCAATAAATTCCAGCCATAAGTCCAGAACCCGCGCTTTCAACGTATCCTTCAACCCCCGTGATTTGCCCAGCAAAGAACACTTTGGGGTTTTCCTTTAGCGAATAGTCCTCGTTAAGCACTTTTGGGGAGTTAATAAAGGTGTTTTTGTGCATTACCCCGTATCTTAAATATTCAGCATTTTTAAGTGCGGGGATAATTGAGAACACTCGCTTTTGTTCACCAAAGGTCATGTTGGTTTGAAAGCCGACCATGTTATACATCTTGCCCTCTGCGTCTTCCTTTCTAAGTTGCAGGCACGCATAAGCCCATCTACCAGTCTTGGGGTTTGTTAGTCCTACGGGTTTAAGAGGACCAAAACGCAAGGTGTCTATTCCCCTTTGCGCCATAACCTCAATAGGCATACACCCTTCGAAAACGGCACTCGACTCAAAATCGTGAAGTTCTGCTCGCTTTGCACCGGTTAACTCTTGCATAAAGAGAAGATATTCTTCCTTATTCATCGGGCAGTTTATATGGTCGCCGTCACCTTTATCATACCTATCACCGAAAAAGGCGTTTTCCATATCGATACTCTCGGCATCAATTATCGGTGCTGAAGCATCGAAAAAACTCAAACCCCCGCCAACCCAATTTTTGATTGTGGTTGAAAGCCCTTCGGTAGTCAGCGGTCCGGTTGCAATAACCGTGTATTCGTCGGGCGAAATCTCGGTTACTTCCCTTTCAATGATTTTTATATTCTTTTGCGATTTTAACTTGTCCGTTATGTATTCGGCAAACTTTTCTCTATCAACGGCTAAGGCATTGCCCGCGGGAACTCTATTAATATCCGCCGACTCAATGATAAGCGAGCCTAAAAGGCGCATTTCCTCTTTCATTAAGCCCGAAGCGTTACCAAAAACGTCGTTACTTTTTAGCGAATTTGAACAAACAAGTTCACCAAACTTATCGCTCGTGTGCGCGGGCGTTTTTTTATTAGGTTTTATATCGAAAAGTTCTACCTCTATTCCTTTTTTAGCGAGGTAGTAGGCGCATTCAGCACCCGCAAGTCCCCCGCCGATAACTTTAACCTTTTGCATTTTTAACGTATTGACACTTCTTTGATGAGCACTTAACCTGCCCTTCAACGTTTATTAAATAACTTCCACAATCGGGGCACTTTTCACCAGTGGGGATATCCCAGCTCATAAACTTGCAGTCGGGGTATTTAGAGCAACCGTAGAAAACCTTTCCGCCACGGCTGGTCATCTTCTTTGTTGGACTTCCGCAGTCGGGACAAGTGCCCACACTCTCGGTCATGCTGACGGTGTTTTTGCACTTGGGATAATTTGAACAAGCGAGGAACTTACCAAACTTGCCCTCTCTTTCCACCATGGTCGCACCACACTTAGAGCAAATCTTGTCGGTGGGAATTACCACCTTTTCGTTAACCGCTTTAATGTTTTGACATTCGGGGTAGTTTGAGCAAGCATAATAGTTGCCGTATCTACCGCTGTTTATTACCATGGGCGCACCGCATTTGTCACACAAAACGTCGGTCACCTTGGAGTTTTTAAGTTGCTTTTCGAATGGACGGTAAAAATCTGCAATAAGTTTTTTCCAGTCTCTTCCGCCCTCACCTATATCGTCGAGAGCAGTTTCCATTCTTGCGGTAAAGGAAATATCCATGATGTTAGCAAAATACTTAACCAAAAAGTCGATTAAATCGTAACTTATTGGGTTGGGAACAAGATATTTCTTTTCCTTGCTAACGTATTCGCGTTTTTTATCCGAAAGCTTTGCCATAATGGTAGCATAGGTAGAAGGTCTACCAATACCCTTGTCTTCCATACTCTTAATGAGCGTCGCTTCGGTGTATCTTGTGGGGGGCTTGGTAAACTTTTGCTCTTTAGTAAGCTTTTTAAGTTGCAAAGCCTCGCCATCGGTAAGCGGGGGAAGGAGTGAACTTCCGCCCTCTTCCTCATCGTCTTTCTTTATTTCGTCGTAAACTGCGGTAAAGCCCTTGAACACCAAAGTTTTACCACTTGCTTTTAAGGTGTAATCGTTTGCACCAACTTCGACCGAAACGGCGTCGTATTTTGCCTCCGCCATTTGTGAAGCGACAAAGCGGTCGTAAATTAGTTTATAAAGCCTATATTGGTTTTTATCCAAAAAGTCTTTCATGCTCTCTGGAGAAAGCCTCAAATCAATAGGTCTAATTGCTTCGTGCGCGTCTTGTGCGTCCTTTTTAGAGCGATATACGTTAGGTTTAGCGGGAAGATATTCTTCACCATAGTTTGCCCTAATATAATCGAGCGCACTTCTTTGAGCCTCGGCAGAAATTCTTACCGAGTCGGTTCTCATATAGGTAATCAACGCGATATGCCCTTTTGGTGTTTCCACACCTTCGTAAAGCCTTTGCGCAATTTGCATAACTTGTGGCGCGGTAAGGTTTAACTTAATCGAGCCGTCTTGTTGGAGAGTACTGGTTATAAACGGGGGAAGCGCGTGGGTTTTAACCAAAGATTTTTTAACGCTCTTTACCGTAAAGTTTGCGCTCTTTAATTGGTTTTCAACCTCTACTGCTTCTTCTTGGCTTGCGGGTTTATATTTTTTGCCCGCCTTTTCGGTAAGCAAAACCTTAAACTCGCTCTTTCCTTGGGGGCAAACGTCGGCTTTTAAGTTCCAATATTCTTGTGGCTTAAAGGCTTGAATTTCCCTCTCTCTATCCACCACCATTTTTAGTGCAACCGACTGAACTCTACCAGCAGAAAGATTGTCGTTTAGTCTTGAAGATGCGGCGGGTGAAATGCTGTAACCAACGATTCTGTCTAAAACCCTTCTCGCTTGTTGTGCGTCAACCAAGTTCATATCGATTTTTCTTGGGGACGCCAGTGCGTTTTTAACAGCCTTTTCAGAAATCTCGTTAAACACGATACGATTTTCTTGATTTTTATCAAGTTCTAAAACTTCGGCAAGGTGCCAAGAAATTGCTTCCCCTTCTCTATCCGGGTCGGTTGCGAGAAATACTTTATCAGCTTTTCTTGCACTTTCCGAAAGTCTTTTAATATCCTGCTTTTTTTCAGCCGAAACAACGTAGTGCGGTTCAAAGTCGGTATTAATACTTACGCCCATATAGTTAACGGGTAAGTCCCTAATATGACCTTTTGACGCGTCTACCTTAAATTCGCCCTTCAAAAACTTTTCAATTGTCTTCGCCTTGTGTGGTGACTCTACTATAATTAACTGCATCATGCCTCCAAATAGTTACCATTAAGTCCGTATACGTTCCCGCTTTTTACCACCAACCCTTTAATTTCAAGAATTGATAGCACGGGTGCTAATAAAAACGCGCGCTTTCCAGTTATCTCGGCAAGCTTTTCAACGTGCTTTTGCCCGTCTGCTAGCGCGGTTAAAATTTCCTTTTCTTCGTCGGTCAAGTCAAGTTCTTGCTTTTCTTTGACCGATATTCCATAAAATCCTAAAACGTCTTCGGGTGTATCGGTTAAGGTTGCGCCCTTTTTTATAAGTTCGTTACACCCTGCCCCCGATAACACACCCACGCTATACGGCACGGCAAACAAATCTCTGCCGTAGTCATTAGCGTATTCGGCGGTATACATAGTTCCGCTCTTTATTCCAGCACTAACTATTAACGTGCCGACCGATAGCCCTGCAATTATCCTATTTCTTACGGGAAAGTGATAAGGCATAGGTTTAATCTCGGGCGGATGCTCGCTTATCGCCAAACCTTTTTCACACACCCTTTCTAATAGTGCAAAGTTACTCTTTGGATATACGTTATCAAATCCACCCGCAACAACGGATATAACCTTTCCGTTTTTATTAAGCGCACTTTCAATAACCGCACTATCAATGCCCTCGGCAATACCAGTAACCACAACCATTCCCGCATCTAAAATGCTTTCAGTGTATTTTTCGGCAATGCTAATCGATAAAGGCAAACTCTTTCTTGCGCCAACTATTGCAAAACACTCCTCATTTAGAAGGTCAACGTTACCTTTTGCATAGAGCACGAGCGGTGGAAAGTCGGTTTGTAATAACTGGTCGGGATAATCTTCACTCTCTATCGTAACCGCCTTTATCCCACGCTTTTGTAAACCTTCTAGCACAAACGAAAAGTATTCCTTTTGTGCGGACGTCATTAAGGTTTGAAACTGGTTTTCACCGATTTTAGAAGATATTTCTTTCTCAGCGTCCTTTAATACGGCACGAATTTCGGTTTTGCCGTTTATGTAATTATATAGCTCTCGCTTGTTTTTATATTCAAGTCCAACAAAACTATCCAGCCAAATCAAGCAAAGCTCACTATTAGTGTATTTCATTTTTTACGAATGCCTATAACTGATTGCCTCTAAAATATGCTCTTCTCTAATCTGGTCAAAAAGTTCCATATCGGCAATAGTCCTTGCAACTTTTATTATCCTTGAACGCGCCCTAGGGGACAAGTGCAACCTTTCGTACGCGCCCTTTAGTAAACTTTCGCATTTTGGGGAAAGGGTACAATATTTGTTGATGTGCTTTTCACCCATTTGCGCGTTGGTCATTATTCCGTCGTTTTTGAACCTTTCCTTTTGAATAAGTCTTGTTCTATTAACCCTTTCTCTAACAACCTTTGAACTTTCGGCTTGCTCTTTTTCCACAAGTTCGTCGTACTTTACTTCGTCCACTTGAACTTGCAAATCAATTCTATCAAGAAGCGGTCCAGAGATTTTTGCCTTATACTTTGCAATTTGCGACGGAGTGCATTTACATTCCTTGTCCGCCGAGCCGAAGTTTCCACAAGGGCAAGGGTTCATACTTCCGCACATTATAAAGTCGGCGGGATAGTTTACGCTCCCCGTTGCTCTAGAAATAGTTATCTCCCCGTCCTCTAACGGTTGACGGAGTGCTTCCAAAGTAGAGCGGTTATATTCGGGCATTTCGTCTAAAAACAAAACGCCGTTATGCGCAAGGCTAATTTCCCCCGGTCTTAAAGTTGTGCCACCGCCCGTCATAGCAACCGTTGTCGCCGTGTGGTGCGGACTTCTAAATGGTCTTGCATAGACGATACCGTCGGCATCTTTAACAATACCTGCTACCGAGTGAATCTTGGTCGTTTCAAGCGCCTCTTCAAAGGTCATGTCGGGCATAATGGTTGGTATGCATTTTGCCAGCATAGTTTTACCCGTTCCAGGTGCACCAACAAACAAGAGATTATGCCCACCCGAAACCGCAACTTCCAAAGCGCGTTTTGCAACCGCTTGACCTTTTACAAGTGCTAGGTCTGTATCGTAAACGTTTCGGCCTTCCTTGGTCACGTATTCACGATTCACTATAGGCTCACAAGTTTTAAGTCCCGACAAAAAGTCGATAACGTCTTTAAGGCTTTTCATTGGATAAACTTCTATTCCTTTTACGAACGAAGCTTCTTTTGAGTTGTCTTCTGGGATAATAAACTTTTTATACCCTGCCTCAAGTGCAGAGATAAGTATAGGGAGCACGCCGTTAACCCTTCTTAAACATCCGTCTAATGATAGTTCACCGATAAAAACTATTCCGTCGGTATCGGCGATGAGTTGCGCGCTTGCTTTAAGCACGCCTATTGCAAGTGCTAAATCTAGCGCAGAACCTTCCTTTTTAACGTCGGCAGGTGCAAGGTTTGCGGTAAGCCGTCTTGTAGGCATTGCCCTACCGCTATTTTTAACCGCAGAGCGAACGCGCTCTTTGGCTTCTTTTACCGCGGTGTCCGCAAGCCCAACGATTTCAAATGCGGGAAGTCCGTTATTGACGTCCACTTCCACACTGATTGGAACACCCTTTAGACCAGTTAACGTAAAGGTTGAAATTTTAGCTATCATTTCCCCTCTTTCGTGAGCATATACTCCCACTATATTTTTCTAGTATAATATTATATATTATTTTAAAGCAAATGTAAACTTTTTAAGCAGTAAAAAAACAACAAAATTATCCGCGCTAAAATCCAGCCAAAATATGCGGTATTTTGTAAAAAAGTATAAAAAAAGAACCTACCTTTTGGTAAGTTCTTAATTTTTCGATTGTTATCTAGCCATTTCTTTAACTTTCGCAGCCTTGCCCGTTCTTGCTCTCAAGTAGTAGAGTTTAGCACGACGTACTTTACCACGTCTTACAACTTGAATGTCAGCAACCTTCGGCGAGTGGATGGGGAAAGTTTTTTCAACGCCAACACCGAAAGAAATTCTTCTAACGGTAAAGGTTTCGGAAATGCCACCGTGCTTTCTTGCGATAACGATGCCTTCAAAACCTTGCAATCTTTCTCTGTCACCTTCAATAACCTTAATCATAACCTTAACGGTATCACCAACGTTAAATTCGGGAATGCTTGTCTTTACATTTTCTTGATTGATAGCTTCAATAATGCTACTCATTTTGCTTTACCTCCGTTTATTATAAGCGCGTTCATTGTCATAAAAAATTTATCGAAAATGCAAGAGGAACGCCCAAAGCGTTTTATATAATACCACATTTTTCTTGCGTTGGCAAGCGTTTTTACATAGAAAATGCATCAAAAATGTGATTTATTTCACCTTTTTCAATTTCTATAACGTCAAACCTACAATTGACGTCGTCTAACCCCTCTCTCATCAAATAATCGGTGGCTATCTTAAAGTATTTTTCCCTTTTTTTATAGTCCACCGCCTCACTTGGCGCGCCATATCCGTCACCAGAGCGGGTTTTAACTTCAACAAAAACAATGGTATCACCGTCTTTTGCAATGATGTCAACTTCACCAAAATGCGAGCGGTGATTTGCCTTTATTATTTCGTAGCCTTTGTTTTTTAAAAATTCGGCGGCTTTTTCTTCGCCTACTCTACCCAGAAATTTTTTATAAAAGTTTTTCTGTGCAATCTGCAAGGTCCTATCTCCTTGATTTTTTCTATATGCGCCTTTGTGCCGTACCCTTTGTGTTTTTCAAAGCCGTACTCGGTAAACTCCTTTGCGTATTCGGTCATAAGGTTATCCCTATAAACCTTCGCAACGATAGAGGCGCACCCTATCGTATAACTATTTAAGTCCCCTTTAACTATGTATTCCGCATTGATTGGAAGATTGGTGTCAACCCCGTCTACAAGCGTTATATCGGGCTTTATAGATAAGTTTTGCACCGCTTCAGTCATGCATTTTTTTACTGCGTTAAGGATATTTATTCGGTCGATTTCTTGCTCTTCAATTTGACAAATTGAATAAGCAATCGCCTTTTCTTTGATTTCTTTTGCAAGTGCTTCTCTTTTCTTTTCGGTGAGTTTTTTGCTGTCCGTAACTCCCTCTATAAGCGCGTCTAGGGGCATTATAACCGCACAGCACACCACGGGGCCTGCAAGCGGACCTCTACCCACTTCGTCCACACCCGCAACGTATTTTGCACCATTTTCAATATGTTTTCTTTCGTATAAAAGCTTATCCATATCAGTCTAGAATAATTTTCCCTATCCTACCCTTTCTAAAATCGTCGATAATTGCTGTTGCGCACCTATCGTAATCGAACTCGTTTCCGCGACGCAAAAAGCCACGGCGAACGCATATAGCGTTGAAAAGTTCAAGCGTATCGACGTCCAAATTTTCGATATTATATTTTTCTTTTAATAGGTCAGGATATTTTATTTTAAGTTCGGCTAAAAGCTCGTAAGCGAGGTCGTTAAAGTCTATATTGGCGTCGTTCATACTGCCTACGTAAGCAAGGTGTTTTGCTAAGGTTTGATTTTCAAACGCGGGGGGCATTGTCCCTGGGGTGTCAAGCAGTTCTAAATCTCTTAGTCTTACCCATTGCTTGCCCTTGGTAACCCCTGCTTTATTGCCCGTAATGGTCTTTTTGCCACCGCAAAGTGCGTTGATTATGGTTGATTTTCCAGTGTTTGGAATACCCGCAACCATTATTCTAATAGGCTTAAACACACCTTTAGCCTTGTTTCTTTCAAGTTTTTCTTTTAATAGTTCAAAAATTTTTGTATACAACAAATCGACTGCGCGCTTATCCATTGCGCTCACAGCCACAGTTTGCTTTCCTTCATTTATAAATTCCGCAACCGTCCTTTTAGAATCGGCTGGAGTAACTAAATCGGACTTATTAAGAACGTAAAGCACCTTTTTATTTATAAATAGTTTGGACAATTTTTCATTGAGCGAAGCCCTCGGCGCACGAGCGTCTAGAACGAGCATTACCCCGTCCACCGACTTTAAATTCTCTTCCATCATGCGCATGGCTGCGGTCATGTGTCCCGGAAACCATTGTAAGTGTTGCATACTATTCCTTATCCAATAAATCGGGGCGGTTTTTTAAGGTGATTTCCTTTGATTTTTGCTCCCGCCACTCGTCTATTTTTGCGTGATGTCCGCTAAGTAGCACTTCGGGGACTTTTAACCCCATAAACTCTTGCGGACGCGTATAGTGCGGATATTCAAGCATTCCACTAGCAAAACTTTCTTGTTCTAAGGACTGCTCGTTTATAACGCCGTCAACGTATCTTGCAACAGCGTCTACAACCGCCATAGCGGGTATTTCACCGCCAGTTAAAACGAAATCGCCAAGCGACAATTCCTCGTCAATATAAAGGTCCAAAACCCTTTGGTCAACCCCTTCGTAATGCCCGCAAAGAAGCAGTACGTGGTCTAACTTGCTATATTCTAGCACGATTTTTTGGTTTAGGGTTCTGCCCTTTGGCGACATAAAAATTCGCCTTGCCGTGTGGTCGGGGTCAACCGCTTCTATCGCGCTTGCAATGGGTTGTGGCATCATAACCATACCCGCCCCGCCACCAAAAGGTGTATCGTCGCATTTTTTATGCTTATCTAAAGTATAATCTCTAATATCAACGACGTTAACTTCAAGTTTTCCGCCGTCAACCGCCCTACCGATAATACTTGTCTTTAAGGGCGCAAACATTTCTGGAAACAAGGTCAAAATATCAATCTTCATAGCATGATACCTCTTTAAGCCTTTTTTCCTTAACGATAATAGTTTTGTTTTGCACGTCAATCTTTTCCATCAAGTCGTTAAGAAATGGAAAACGCAAAACCCTGCCGTCCAAAGTTTGCACGGTAAAAATATCGGTACGCGCACTCGTAACGTCAATAACGCTACCAATTTCGGTATCGGTATCCGTTTTAACTTTGCAACCGATAATATCAACGACAAAATACCTACCCTCTTCTAACGGCACGGCATTCTCCCTTGTAACGCGTAAAAACTTGCCACGGAAGGTTTCCGCAACAGTTCTATCAGCAATACCCGATAGGCAAATTATAACCATATTGCCCGCAATAACCGTTCTTAAAACACGGTAAGTGCTATCGTCGATAATGACTTCTTTTAAGTTGTTAAAGCGGGTGATATCGTCGGTTAGTGGCTGAACTTTAAGTTCACCCCTAATGCCTTGAGGCTTGACGATAAGCCCGATTTTAAGCGTATTTTCCATAATTTAAAGGGAAGAAAACGGGGAAATTATTTATTTTCCCCGCGTTCAACTATTTCGATATTATATTTTTTGCCCTCTTTAACAGAACCAACGCGAACTAAAGTGCGGAGCGCCTTTGCAATCTTGCCTTGGCGACCGATTACTTTACCCATATCGCTTTCCGCAAGGGTAACCGTTACCGAAACGTTATTGCCGTTTTCAACCACGTCGTATTCAACTTCGTCAGTCTTTTCGGCAAAGCGGTTAATAACGTATTTAATAAGTTCTAACATTTTCGCTCCTTAGCCAGCTTATTTTGAAGACTTGCGGACTTTGGTTTTTGCGGGTGAAAGTTTGGTGGGCTTCGGAAGAATACCTTTGTTTACGAGAATATTCTTAACGGTATCGGTGGGTTGAACACCCTTAGCGAGCCAATCTTTTGCCTTTGCTTCGTCAACAACGATTTCTGCGGGTACGGTGGTGGGGTTATAGTGACCAACTTTGTCAATATATGCTCCATCTCTTGCGTTTCTCGAATCGGTTACTACGATACGATAGAAGGGTGATTTTTTGTCGCCCATTCTGGTTAATCTCATTTTTACTGCCATTGTTCTTGTTCTCCTTGTATATTATTAAAATTTAAACATTCTATTGTTTTTCATTTGTTTCATCATAAGTTTAGTTTGCTCGAATTGTTTGAGCACCCTATTGACTTCTTGAACACTCGTTCCGCTTCCCTTTGCTATGCGGTTTTTCCTTGACGAGTTGATGATTTGAGGATTTTCCCTCTCACGCATGGTCATCGACTGAATTACAGCCTTCATTGAAAGCATTTTCTTTTCGTCAATATTCTCTTCTCTAACCTTCATCTTTCCGCCCATTCCGGGGAGCATTGCGAGAATATCTTTTATCCCGCCCATCTTTTTCATGGTTTCGAATTGAGCGAGGAAGTCGTTAAGGGTGAAAGAGTTTTCCCTAAACTTTTTCTCCATTTTCTTGGCTTCTTCTTCACTAACAGCTTCTTGCGCCTTTTCGATAAGCGACAAAACGTCGCCCATACCCAAGATTCTATTTGCCATTCTATCGGGATAGAAAGGCTCTAAATCGCCAAGTTTTTCACCGACCGAGCAGAACTTTATGGGCTTGCCCGTAACGGCTTTCATAGAGAGTGTTGCACCGCCACGCGTGTCGCCGTCAAGTTTGGTTAAAACCAAACCCGTAACCTCTAACCTCTTGTTAAAGGTGTCCGCAACCTCGACTGCAACTTGACCTGTCATAGAGTCAACTACAAGCAAGATTTCGCTGGGGTTAACTTCTTCTTTGATTTTTTCAAGCTCTTTCATAAGCTCTTCGTCAATTTGAAGTCTACCCGCGGTATCGATTATAACGGTATCGAATCCGTATGATTTTGCGTGTGCCACGCCTTCTTTTGCAATTTTTATCGGGTTGCCTTGTCCCTTTTCAAAAACCGTACAGCCCGCCTTTTCACCAACCACTTTTAATTGGTTGATTGCTGCGGGGCGGTATACGTCACACGCAACGAGAAGGGGTTTTCTGCCCTGTTTTTTAAGCATCATACCAAGCTTACCAACCAAGGTGGTTTTACCCGCACCTTGAAGGCCCGCCATCATAATAACAGTCGGTGGCGTCGATGCAACGGCAAGTTTGCTGTTCGCACTGCCCATGAGTGCAATAACCTCTTCGTTAACGATTTTTATAACTTGTTGGGTGGGGTTAAGGTTTTTCAAAATCTCTTGCCCAACCGCACGTTCACTGACCTTAGAAACAAACTCTTTTACAACCGAGATATTAACGTCGGCTTCTAAAAGCGCAATTCTAACTTCACGCATTGCCGTCTTGATTTCAAGTTCGGTAAGTCTGCCGTGCTTGGTAAGTTTAGAAAAAATATGATTAAGTTTTTCGGAAAGTCCTGAAAAAAGTGCCATTATTCCCCTATTATATCCAATATCTCTTTTGAAACGTCAGGTTGCTCGTCTTTAATTTTTTCGGCAACCGCTTTTAACTTTTGGTTCTTTTCTTTAAGATTTAACAACTTTTCGTATTCATCAAGTTTTTTCTTGACGCTCTTTATCGCCATATACACGTTTTGGCGGGTATTCCCGTCAGGCTCAGCAATCTCTGCAAGTGAAAGGTCAAAATAATAGTGCGAACGGAAAAGTTCTCTTTGCCTTTCGGTAAGCAAACCTTGATACAATTCAAAAAGTTCTACGTATCTTAAATCTTTTTCCATAATAAAAACACGGGTGTAAAATAAATTTACTTTACACCCGTATTATACACGTTAAATTTTTAGTTGTCAAGCGATTTTACACGCATATATAAACATTTTAAAATAGCGCTTCTACAAATTCGTTTGCGTCAAAATCTTCAATATCGTCGATTTTTTCGCCTGTTCCCACGTAAACCACGGGAACTTCCAATTCATAGGATAGCGAAACTATAAACCCGCCCTTTGCCGTGCCGTCAAGTTTGGTGAGAACAATCCCGTCAATACCCACCGCCTCGTTAAACACTTCAACTTGATTGTATGCGTTTTGACCAGTGGTTGCGTCTAGCACGATAAGTTTATAGTAGTTTGCGTCGGGATATTCGCGTTTAGTAACCCTATCCATCTTTTTAAGTTCTTCCATAAGGTTAGCCTTAACGTGCAATCTTCCCGCAGTATCAATAATTAAAACGTCGGTTTTACGCGCTTTACAAGACTCTATCGCGTCGAAAACAACGGCTGATGCATCGGCACCTTCGGAGTGTTTTACAATCTTAACCTTTGCCCTATCCGCCCAAACTGCAAGCTGGTCAGCGGCAGCCGCACGGAAGGTATCGCCCGCCGCGATAGTAACGCTTTTACCCTCTTTTACGAACTTGTTTGCAAGCTTGCCGATAGTGGTGGTTTTACCCACGCCGTTAACCCCTACAATCATAATGACCGCAGGTGTTTTAACTTCAAGTTTATCGGCATAGTCAAGCGTTTCAAAAAGTTCGGTTTTAAGGAGGGATAAAACGTAATCTTTATCCTTGCACTTTTCTTTTATGGCAGTATCTCTAATCTCGTCAACAATTTCCATAGTGGTCTTTACCGAAACGTCCGAAGATATCAAGATGTCTTCAAGTTCTTCGTAAAAGTCCTCGCCAATTCTATCCCTAGCAAAAAGTGCGCTAAGTTTTTTGGAAATTCCGTCACGAGTTTTAGAGAGTACGTTTTTAAGTTTGCTAAATAGTCCCATTATTCACCTTTTATGCTAAAGTTTGGTCGCCCGTTATATCCGCAACGTCCGAAAGTTTAACCGATACCATCTTGGAAACACCCTTTTCTTGCATGGTAACACCGAATAGTGCGTCGGCAAGTTCCATGGTCGGCTTTCTGTGGGTTATAACGATAAATTGCGTGTCTTGACTGAATTTTTTAAGGTATCTTGCAAATCTATCTACGTTTGCTTCGTCGAGTGCCGCTTCAATTTCGTCGAGTACGCAGAAGGGCATCGGGCGGAGTTTTAGGATAGAGAACAAGATTGCAATAGCGGTAAGTGCCTTTTCACCACCAGATAGAAGCGAAAGTTTTTGAAGTTTCTTTCCCGGGGGCTCGGCAACGATTTCTACGCCTGCTTCCAACTTGTCGTCCACTTGAGAGTAGTCCATTTGAAGCATCGCCCTACCACCACCGAACAATTCCTTAAAGATTTTTTGGAAGTTTTCGTTGATTTTTGTAAAGCCTTCGTCAAACTGGGTAAGCATTTCACCCTTAATTTTATCGATTGCTTCTTTTAGGTCTTTTTCGGCTTTCTCTAAGTCTTCTTTTTGAGCGGTCATCTCCTCGTAGCGCTCTTTAAGAGCCTTTGAGTCCTCAATTGCGGTTGCGTTGATTGCACCTAATGAACTACGTTTTTTGCGAATTCTTGCTATCTCGCTTTCACCAAATGAAGCGTCGTAATTTTCGGCACGAACTTTAACCGCCGTCTCGTAAGTTTCTTGATAATCTTCCCAAATGCTTTGTTGCAAATGCTCTAAATCGGAGTCGATTTTTGCAAGTGCAATTTCTTCCAAATGCTTCTTTTCCGAAAGTTCGGTTATTGCATCGGTCAAATATTGTCGCTTATCAGCATTGCGGTTAAGTTTATCACGAAGTTCGCTCTTGTTTTTGTCGATATTTTCAATCCTTTCGCGAATACCGTTGATATAATCTTGTTCGGCTTTGGTTAGTGCAACTTTTTCTTGGTCGCGACGAAGTTCTTCAATGATATCTTCTGCACCTTGGTTACTCTTTAATAAGCCGTCGTTAGTCTTTTCAGTTTCAACGATAACGCCTTTTAGACGTTCGTTCTCGGTTTTTAACGCCGATACAGAGCCTCTAAGTTCGGTAATCTTAACCTGAATTTCCGTGCTTTGTTCGGTGAGTTGGTCGCGTTCCTTTCTCAGTGCGTCGTATTCGGCTTGGTGCTTATTCGCAGTCTCGGTAGCACTCGTTCTTTCGGCCTCTAGCTTAGCACCACCCATATGTACTGCTTGATATTCGGCGTCAACTTTTTCAATTCTTTCCTTAACGTCTTCAATCAAATCGTTTGTATTTTCAATGCTTTGACCGATTTCCGAAAGTGCCCTTTCAGCAGTCGCTTGCTTTTCCTTTTCGATAAGGTTTTGTTGGCGCTTGCCGTTATACATATCGTTTAAGAGAGTGTGCGCATCTAGTGCCTTGTCGCGTTTCTTTTCGAGTTCAGCCTTTTGTTCTTTTAATGCGGTCATCTCTTCACGTTTACGTTTTAATTGTTCGGCATTATCTTCAATCTTTCTATCGCTTGATAATAGCCCTACCGTATCCGTTCTTCTAGAACCACCCGTCATTGCACCCTGTGTTGTAAACACGTCGCCATCCAAGGTAACCATCTTAAACGCAAAGCGGTATTTATCGGCTATGCGGGTTGCATTTTGCAAGGTATCCACGATAAGCGTGTTGCCAAGAAGGTTGGAAATAACGTTTTCGTATTGCTTATCATAGGTTACAAGTTGGTTCGCAACACCAAGCGCGCCCGTTTCTTTGAGCGCTAAGGTCACTTGAACGTTTTGCTCCCTAGGTTTAACGGAGGTTATTGGCAAGAATGTAATTCTTCCAAGTCCGTTGGTCTTTAAGTATTCAATCAAATATCTCGCATCGTCAGGGGTAGCCGTAACCACGTTTTGTGCAGCGGCGGCAAGCGCCGTCTCCAATGCGATATCATATTTTTTGTCGCTCTTTATAAGTTCGGCAACAACGCCCTTTATTCTGCGCTTAAGTTCGCCGTTTTGTTTTGCCTTATTTAAAAGGTTTTTAACCGCGGGGGCATACCCCTCGTAATTGTCTTTAAGTGCTTTATAGAAATTGTCTTTGGTAACGAGCGTTGTGATTACTGAGTTTAACGAATAGATTGCATTGTCAAGTTTTGCAACCTCTTCGTTGCCGTTTCTAATCTCGTCTTCCTTATGCTCGATTTGGTTTCTAAGGTCGAAAATAGCACGGTCAAGTTCGTCAATATTTTTGTCGCACTTCTCCTTATTATTGAAAAGCTCGTCCCTCTTTACCGAAAGTTCGTCAAGTTTAGTGGTAAGTTCGTCAAGTTTTTCCATCAAATTGCTCTTTTCGATAGACTTAGTGCCCTTGTTTAATTTGATGTCAGAAAGCGTTTCGATAGATTCGATAACCTTCTTTCTATTTGCGTTTTGAAGTTCTTCACCGAGAGCAATCTTTTCGGATACCGTTAAGAGTTTTTTAGATAATTTTTCGGCTTGTTTTTGCAATTCTTCAAGTTGCGCAAGGTCGTTACCTAATTTTTGCTCGTTATCGGTAAAGGTTTGTTCGCACTCTTTGACAAGTTCTATATTTGCCTTTATCTCGTTATTAGCGCGCTCTATTTGGCTCTTTAAGTAGGAAATCTTTTGTTCGTAAAGTTGCTTTGCGCCCGAAGATTTTTCCATATTAACGCGCTTTTCAAGTAGTTCGTCGTTAAGGTTTTTAAGTTTGATATCAGCTTCAGAAATATCGGAGAAAATCTTATCGTATTCGCTTTGAACCTTTTCCAATTCACTGCTTCTTAATGCGCTTTGCTCCTCAATACCCTTTATTCTAACGTTGATTTTGCCCTTTGCAGTCTCAACGCCGTCAACTTTAGCGATATAGGTGTTAAGTTCGTGGAATTTAAGTTCTTCCGAAAGTTCGTTAAACTCCTTTGCCTTTGCCGCTTGTCTCTCTAAGGGGGCAAGTTGATTTTCAATCTCGGTCAAAATGTCGATATATCTAACCAAGTTCTCGTGCGTTCTTTCAAGTTTACGCTCCGATTCGTTCTTTCTAGTCTTAAACTTAGCAATACCCGTTGCCTCTTCAAAAATCATACGGCGGTCTTCGGGTTTTGCCGACATAATTTCTTCAACCTTACCTTGACCGATTATAGTATAACCCTCTTTACCGATACCGCATTCGTGCAAAAGGTCAACGATATCGCGAAGTCTTGCTGGTTGCTTGTTGATATAATATTCACTTTCACCGCTACGGAAAAGTTTTCTCGTGATAATCAGTTCGTTATAGTCGATGCTGAACATCTTGTTAGAATTGTCGAAGTATAGCGAAACTTCGCAATAAGAAAGGGACTTTCTTCCTTGCGTTCCGCTAAAAATAACGTCCTGCATGCTAGAACCACGAAGGGTTTTTGCCGATTGTTCACCAAGCACCCAACGAATAGCGTCCGCAACGTTACTCTTACCACAGCCGTTAGGCCCAACAATTCCCGTTATGCCGTCGCCAAACTTGATTTCGGCTTTATCGGCAAACGATTTAAATCCGTAAATTTCCACCTTTTCGAAATTCACTTTTATACCACCTTAAAATTAGTTTTTGTTTATCTTATTAAGCGCCTTTTCAGCAGCGTTCATCTCAGCAGATTTTTTACTTCTTCCCTCGCCTTCTGCAAGCCTTTGTCCGTTTAGAAGTGCCGCCACCCTAAACATGGGCGAGTGGTCTGGTCCACTGCGACGGAGCATTTCGTAACTTATACTGCCAAGTTTATACTTTTGAACGTATTCTTGAAAACGACTTTTATAATCGGTTTTTTCCGCATTAGTTTGATTTTTTATCGATTTTTTTTCGATAACCGAAATAAGCGTGCGCATTATAAACTCTTTGGCAAGGTTAATTCCGCCGTCTATGTAAATGCCTGCAACCAAAGCCTCGTATATGCTTGAAAAAAGTTTTTGGTCAAGGCTAGACGATTTTTCCTGACCACGTCCAAGCAAAACGAACTCTTCTATCCCAAGTTTTTTTACCGCTTTAAGAAGTGGGGTTTTGGAAACGATTTGTGCCCTTGCTTTAGTTAGGTAACCCTCGTCGCCATAGCCGTTCTTATAAAGGTACTCGGTAACCACAAACTGAATAATAGAGTCCCCAAAAAACTCCAAGAGTTCGTTGTCGCTCTCCCCGTGCTCGTTTGCGTAGGACGCGTGTGTGAAGCATTTTCTAAGAAGCATTTTGTCCTTAAACGAATAGCCTATTTTTTCTTCGCAACCCGTTATATCAAAAATGCTCATTAGCCTTGCGCCTCGTTCACCTCTTGCAATGCAAGTTTTTCTTTAATCTTATCGGCAATATCAAAGTCAGCGTAAGCTACTGCTTGCAAGATTGCCGCCTTTATTGCAGAACGTTTTGACGAGCCGTGCGCCTTGATAACGGGCTTGTTAACGCCCACGAAAAGTGCACCGCCGTGATTATTATAGTCAAGTTTTTTAGCAAGTTTTTTGAAGGTCTTTTTAAGGAGCAAGCCACCGATTTTACCAATAAACGTTGACTTAATATCCTTTTTCATAACTTTAAGAAGCATTTTGATTGCGCCCTCGATTGACTTAACGGCAACGTTACCGCTAAACCCGTCGGTCACAACGACGTCAACTTCGCCCGCTAGAATATCGCGACCTTCAATGTTACCAATAAAGTTGATACCCTTTGCCGATTCTAGCAAGGGATAAACTTCGTGAATAAGTGCGTTACCCTTTTCCTTTTCGGTACCGTTAGATAAAAGCCCAACTTTGGGATTTTTTACGCCAGTCGCCTCTAAAAAGGCAGTTCCCATAAGTGCAAACTGAACGAGATTTATACTCTTACAGTCGGCATTTGCACCCGCGTCCATCATAATAACGTTTTTGCCGTCGATTGCCGTTGGCATAATCGGGCAAAGTGCAGGACGACTTATACCGCCAATTCTTCCAAGTTTTAAGGTTGCCCCAACAAGTACCGCACCCGTTGAACCAGCCGAAACGAATGCTTTTGCATCGTCGTTTTCTTTAAGTTCCTTAAAAGCTACGCAAATTGAACTTTCGGGTTTTTTTCGTATTGCAACGGTGGGTTCTTCTTCGCAAGTAATAACGTCGGGTGCGTTAATAATTTCCACCCTTTCTTTATCGTACTCGTAACCTTCAAGAAGTTTTTCGATAACCTCTTGTTTGCCCACCAATACCGCCGTGAACTGCTTATTTTCTTGCATTGCGGAAACTGTACCCGCAATAACTTCCTCGGGTGAATGGTCACCACCAAAGGCGTCTATCAAAATTTTCATAATTTTCTTTCCTTTAATTTTTAGTTTTCAAGCGTTCCAACTGTTCTCGGGAAGGGAAGAACGTCTCTAATGTTTGAAATACCGGTTAGGTACATAATCATTCTTTCAAACCCTAAGCCGAAACCAGAGTGGATAACACCGCCGTATTTTCTTAGGTCAAGGTATGACTTATAATCGTCCTTATTAAGTCCGCATTCAGCCATTCTTTGCTCTAAAATTTCCATTCTTTCTTCACGCTGACTTCCGCCGATAAGTTCGCCGATACCGGGAACCAAAAGGTCGCTTGCGGCAACCGTCTTTTTATCGTCGTTAAGTCTCATATAGAACGCCTTTATATCCTTAGGATAATCGGTCAAGAACACAGGTTTTTTGAACACTTCTTCGGTGATATAACGTTCGTGCTCACTTTGAAGGTCAACGCCCCAATATACAGGCGCTTCAAACCTATCCTTTACCTTTTCCAAAATTTCAATCGCTTCGGTGTAGGTAAGGCGCTTAAACTCGTTATTCTTAACGTTGTTAAGTCTTTCGATAAGTCCGTTGTCAACAAATCTATTCAAGAACTCAATCTCTTCTTTGCAAGTATCCATAACCCTTTCGATTATGTATTTTACCATTGCTTCAGCGCAGTCCATATCGTCGGATAGGTCGGCAAAAGCAAGTTCGGGCTCTATCATCCAAAACTCTGCCGCGTGACGAACTGTGTTAGAGTGTTCTGCTCTAAAGGTAGGTCCAAAGGTGTAAACGTTAGAGTATGCCATTGCAAAGTTTTCAACGTCTAACTGACCTGAAACGGTAAGGCTTGCTTTTTTACCAAAGAAGTCTTGCTTATAGTCTGCCCCGCCGTTGTCAAGGGGAAGATTGTCAAGGTCTAGAGTAGTTACTTGGAACATTGCGCCCGCACCTTCACAGTCGCTTCCCGTGATAATCGGGGTGTGAACGTACACAAAGCCCCTTTCGTTAAAGAAACTGTGGATTGCAAAAGCCGCTTCGCTTCTAATCTTAAACACTGCGTTGAAGGTGTTCGTTCTAGGACGCAAGTGAGGCATGGTACGCAAAAATTCTAGCGTATGTCTTTTCTTTTGTAAGGGATAGTCGGGAGTGGAAGTTCCAAGCACCTCGATACTATCGGCATTGATTTCAAAGGGTTGTTTGTTTTCGGGGGTTAAAATAAGCGTACCCGTAACCGAAAGACAAGCACCCACGTTTTGCTTTGCAATTTCATCGTAATTTGAAACCTTGTTTCTATCAAAAACGATTTGGCAGTTCTTAAAGTAAGAACCGTCGTTAAGTTCGATAAAACCGAACGATTTAGAGTCGCGAATGGTTTTTGCCCAACCGCAAACGGTAACGGTTTTACCGCCAAAGTCTTTAGCTGAATTGAAAATCTTTTTAAGTTCTGTCCTCTTCATAATAGCACCTTTGTCTAAATTTAAAATTATACGAAATACATTATATCATTTTTTAACCGACTTTACAAGAGAAATGCGCAAATTTTTGCTATCCTTTTCCTTTAAAAAGGAAAAAGACCGAAAAATTCGGTCCTTTTTTTATTTTATTAAACTTCCTATCCCTTTTACGTAGGTTTGGCGGTGCTTTACTATATCGCCGTGCAACCTTTCCATTTGTGCTTGAATTTCAGCATTATGTATAAGCGTTGGGTTAGATTCGACCACCTGAACGTCTGAATCAAAAACGTTTTTTATAATTTTTGACATCATCAAAGCTATTATACCGCTGTCTTTATATTTATGCCTTGTTCCCACAAGCGCCATCTCCAACTCTTTTGGGTGTCTTATACTTTTTAGCACCCTTATAAACCCAAGCGGAAATAGTTTTCCTTTTGATTTGATAAGCGAATCGCTTATAGACGGCAGCACAACCGCAAACGCAACCACTTCATCATTTTCATCAACCAACAAACTCACATACTTAATATTTACGATGGTGGCAAACTGTTTTAAAACGTTTTTAACCGCCTTGCCCTCGATAGGCACAAACCCGTCTAAATGCCCATACGCTTCGTTTAAGGTATCAAAAAGCCCCCTGCCATAGCGTTTCAAAACCTGCCTTACGCCCATTGTTTCGGTAACGTCACGCAGGCGTGAGCGCGCAAGAATTTTATCCGCAAGCAAGTGTATCCTATCGTAATTTTTGTCTCTAAAATCAAACCGCCTTTCTATCCATTTAGATTCATCTTCAAAGCCAAGCTCGGTCATTCGCTTGCAAAAATAAGGATAGTAATAATTGGTTGCATAAGTGCTTCTTTGATTGAAACCGAAGGTTAGCATTCCCTCCCTATCGGTATCGTTAAAGCCCCACGGACCGTGGATAGTATCCATTCCGTTATCTCGCCCAAATTTTTCAACTGCACCTAAAAGCGCCTTGAACACTTCTACGTCATCAATACACTCAAAGCGAGAAAACCTTATCATTTTTTTTGCGCGAAGTTCGTTGTCCTTTTTGTTTATTAGCCCCGCTATTCTACCCACAAGCTTGCCGTCTTTATAGGCTAAAAATGCTTTGCAGTCATTACCAACAAGGCTAAAGTTCTTTTTGGGGTTGAAGGTGTTAAGTTCGTCACTTCTTAGCGACGGAACGTAATACGGACAATCTCTATAAAGTTTTATAGGATAAGAAGCGAACTTTCGCATATCCCTTTTCGACCTTACTTCTCTTATTTCAATCATAAAAATCCTTAAAACCACGCACTTTTTCACATATAAATGCATAGCACTTTATATTAATTTGTCACCTATATTATATCACAAATTTTTATAAGCACAAACGAATTTTTAGTCTTTTTATGTCGAAAACAAAACTTTTTGACAAATCAACAAGTTTTATTTTTCTTCTTGCGTTTCCCTCACAATTTTTGGGGGCGTTTGGTCTTTAAGTGCCATAATGTATTGCGCATATTGTTCTTCTGTTAGTTTTTTAACTTTGTTTTTTTTCTTTTTTGCCATAATATCCCTCTTTTTTATGGTGGTATTATGCTCTTTCATCAACTTTTTATACCGCGATAAAATAAAAACCCTCACTAATCAGGTGAAGGTTTTTTGTTGCTTTTTATTGTTTTTGTTCTTTTTGTTTTTCAAAGATTTTCTTATAGGTCTTTTCGTTTGAAAAATCGCGTTCTTTATTGTACTGACCGCCAAGCGCCTCTATTGCAAATCTAAGTTCCTCAAAATCGGCATAGGAAATCTTTTCCCTCTCAATTGCCTCCATTAGTACTGGTAGAGCGCGTTCGTCACCGAATTTTGATAGGTAACCCGCATAAATTTGAAGGTCTGCTGGGTGAGAAACAAACTCGTCTACAAGCAAGTTAAACACCCTATCGTCCTTTTGACAGTGGGATAAAATTTCCACAAGGTTAACCCTCTTTTGCTCGCTAACCCCGTCTATCTCTAAAAGAATTGCTTCTTTTACATCGTCAGCCATATCGCATAATAGTTCGGTTGCAAGTTCCCTTATCCCCTCGCTATAATCCCAAAGAATAAACTCTAAATATTTATCCTTTGCCTTTTTTGACTGCATTTGACCTAGCATATTCATTAAATAAACTATCAATTCTTCATCAGCATTTTGCCTTATAGCAGAGCACACCGCATCTTCGTTTTTCTTGTCCGCCGTTATTGCTTCACACAAAAAGTCTGAAACGGCAACGCCCTCTTCAACGTGGCGAGCAAGGGTTTTTACAAGTTCTTCACCCGAAAAGCCCCTATAGTAACTATTTGGGGTTTTGCCGTCTAGTTCTTTTAATTTTTCGTCACCAAACTTAACGTAAAGGTCGGGAATTTTGTTCTCAATTTCTTCGGGTTTAACCTTGCCTATGTTGCTATAAACGTAATTGGAAATATACTTATCAAACAATGCGTCGATGTCAATTATTTTCATATCTTATTCCTCTATCATCTCTTTAAGTTTTTCAAGTTTTTGCTTATCTATTCCAAACATCCTAACGATATCCCTATCGCGAGAGCACCATTCAAACTTACACATAGAAAATATTAGCGCAGCTAGTTCGTCGTCGGTAAGTTCACCCGGTGAAATCTTATCCTTTAATCTAAAAAAGGCTTTGTCGGTCATCAGTGCAATTTTATCGGTATCTTCCGCCCCGTACGACACGGCACGCATCATACACAAGGCATACGCCCCCACGTACTGTGCTGTATAGACGTCTTTTAGTTTTTCTAGTTGAAGTTTTTTCGGCTTTACTTTTAGGTAAAAATTGCCGTTGGTAACCACAAATTTTTGTCTATACCCGTTGGCAATAATCATATACACTATTGCACGTTTGGTTTCATCCTTTACCTCGGGGTCTAACAGTGCGTCTAGCAAGGTTTTCTTTGCCCGCGGTGAAAAGTTACACACCAATATATAACATGCGTTTCTTGCCGTTGGTCCGTCGGCGTGTAAAAGCCCCCACTTAACCGCCTTAAAGGTTTCTTCTTTTTTTAGTGCGGTGGATATTTTTTGCGGGGCGTCAATCAACTGGTCGAATAGTTCTTCTCTATTTTTTACTTCGCCCTTGGGTAGTTCTCTAACGTATTCAAGCGGTAAAATCTTGTCGCTAACCATACCCTTTTCAAACCTTTTTGCAAGGTTTAAGTAGTACTCTGTTATAAGGTCGTCGGGGTCTAGCCTATAAGTTTTAGAAAGTTCTTCTACCGCCCTTTCATACTCGCCTAGATTTATAAAGGTAAGCCCGTAAAAGAAGCGCATTGCAAGTTCATAGGGACGTTCTTCCAAAATCTTTGCTATGCATCTTTTGACCGTTTGGTGGTCAAGCCGTTCTATCGCGCAGGTTGCAAGTTTATACTCTTCACCCTTGTCACCCTTTTCCATTGAAAGTGCTTTTTTATAATAGTAATCGGCATTCTCCTTATCTTCTTTCATATCGAAAATAGTGGATAGATTGCAGTAGGCGGTTATGTTTTCGCCGTGACGGGAAAGAGAATCTCTACACACCTTTTCCGCTCCGTCCAAATCGTCGGTCATAAAATAGGTAACCGCTAAATCGCCCGAAATTTCTTCAGTCCGCCTCTCTTCAGGTATTACTAAAAGTCGTTTTTTAGCCTCTTCAAAAGCCCCTATTGCGAGCGAATGCTTGGCAATTTTGGTTTCAAAATTATAGTTTGCTTTATTGAAAGGATATACCACCCTATAGGCGTCCCTTTTCATCTCTTCACCCGAGAAAAAGTCCAATATTTCTTGGCTAAGTCCTTCCCTTGAAATATGCCCGTCGGTCGTTATTTTTTTGTGAAAATATAGGCTTGAAGCGACGAAATTATCTAGGTAAAAAAGGTTTATTGCAAGTTCTTCATAAGCGATTGAAACCTTGTCTTTTGGGGCAGTTGCAATGTATTTGAACCAATATTTATTGGATAAATCTAAAAGCCCCATATCCGCGTAAATATAGGCAATTTCCATATAAATTTCGTAGTTATCATCAATGGTTTTTGCCGTATACAAAAGGTCGAGAGCGCCCAAAAGGTCACCCCCGTTCGCCCGCGCCTCAGCAAGCCTTTTATATCTATCTAAGTCTTTTGTAAATTGTAAAATTTCAGCCATCGTTTATTTAAAAAACCCGTCAACGTCTTCTTTTGTAAACACGTATTTTTTGTCACAAAATTGACAATCAACGGTGATGTTTCCTTGCTTTTTAATAATTTCGTCAAGTTCTGCTTTGCCGAGTGATAGAAGCACCTTTTCAATATACCCCCTCTCGCAAAGGCAGTTGTATTTTGGATAATAATAGTTGCTTTTTACTTCGCCGATATGCTTGTCTATAATACCTTCCGCACCTATCGTTTCAATAAGAGTGGAGACGTTATTTAACTGACTCATAACGTCTTCAGCCATACAAATTGCGTTATCGTCCGCACCGGGCATTGCTTGCATTATAACACCGCCAGCCCCCACGCATTTTCCGTCCGTACCAATCTTTACGCCAAGTGCTATCGCGGTGGGTTGCTGTTCACTTAGAGCATAGTATGCGGTAAAGTCTTCAGCAATTTCGCCCGTAACGAGTTTTGCACTGCCAGAGTAGGGTTCTTTAAGCCCCATACTGCGAACTACTGTAAGCCTTCCGTTTTTACCCACGCAACCGCCCACGTCGAGTTTGCCGTCCGCACGAAGCGGTAGGTCGGCATAAGGGTTATCAATAAACCCACGCATGTCAAGGTTTCCGTTTCCGCAAACGGTAATCTTTCCACCAACTCCGTCACCCGCAACGGTTACCGAAAGTTTATCGCCTTGGTTTTTAAGGTTACTTGCCATAAAGGTACATACGGTAAGAGTTCTACCGAGTGCCGCGGCGGTAAGCGGGGTTAGGTTGTGAATTTTTATTGCATCGTTAACCATATCGGTGGTATCTAGCACCGAAAGGGAAATTTGGTCGTTAAATATAAGCGATTTTAGAAGTTTGTTCATAATAATCTCGTCCCGATAATTTATCAAAAACGCCACCCGTGTAGATGGCGTTTATGGTGTTATTTTTTGTTTCGTTTAGCAAGCTCACGCTTTGCTTTTTCAATACGCTTTTCCCTTTCCTCACGTTCTTTTTGAAGGGCTAGCGCTTCCTCAGAGGGCTTATAACGTTCGTCGTTCATGTGCTCTGCAACGTATCTTTCGTGGTCCTCGATAATCCTTTGCTTACTTTCGTTAAGTTTTATAATATCGTCGCGCTTAAACGAAGTGGGAAGTTCTGCAAGTTCAATATCGTCGTCAATGGGCTTCATAGGCCTTGTAGAGAAGGTGGATAGACTGGAGAGTTCAACTTGTTCCCTATATTTTTTCAATGATTTAGCATCGCTTTCCTTAACCTTTTCGTAAATACCCCTATTCTTTTGAGCGCCAGGAACATTGTCGTTAATAAACTTATCGTAACTCCATTGAGAAAAGTTTGTCCAAACGAGCAAGAAAAGTGATATACCGAACAAGAATACAAGCACGATACCGAGCGTTCTAAAGAAGTTCCATTTGATTAAAATCATAAAGAACGGAATACCGCCGAGCGCAAAAAAGATAGTGCTTTGAATAATTAGTGCAATGGTATAGAAAAAGCAGTTTTTTAACAACTTGAAAAACTTAATTTCATACGTTACACCCATGGTAATCATATGCAACGTAATTAAAGTCATAAAGAAGAGCAAGATATATAGCAATATTTTTGATATAGTGAAGAATACCGCACCTTTATCTATTGCAA
The DNA here is from genome assembly GCA_017397305.1 of Clostridia bacterium. Lineage (GTDB taxonomy): Bacteria > Bacillota > Clostridia > Christensenellales > Borkfalkiaceae > UBA1259. The sequence continues at coordinate 41,220 of JAFQJB010000016.1, forward strand.
TGTTTTGGTTGCAAACGGATATTGAAATTAGGCAAACGTATAAAATCACGCTATAAAAGAGCATGGTTTTAAGCACTATCATAACGTTTTGACGGATACCGCGCCAAAAATCGTTAGCGACAAAGATTCCTTCCGTCCAAACCATATTCCTTATAACGTACGCACCGCCAGCTATACCGATTGAAGCAAACGCCAAAGCCACGGGAAGAAGGAGCAGGGTAATAATGTTAACGTTAATAACTATACCTTCCGCATAGCCCGCAAGCGACGGTGCCGCCATATAACCGATACCAAAACCTTGCGAGAAGGGATAATATGTGCCCGAGTTAATGATACCCATATAGCGATAGATTATTAAACCCAAAAGTGGCAAAAAGAATAAGAGGGTCAAAAAGTTCAATAAAATAAGCTTAAAGAACCTACCCTTAAAAATATCCCAGAAAAGTTCCCATCTATTCGAGGGAAGCGACGCCCTAGCATACCCTTCCGACTTTTCCTTGCCGAGCATTATGCGGTTTATAAAACCTTTAGTCTTTTTCTTTTTTATAACTTTAGCCATTCTATACCCCAAAATCACGCGGAATACCCGCGCCATTTTTACCTAAAATTTAACGCGAATTTTAAGTGTTTAAATTTTGCTACTTTAAGTGTACACTAAATTTAAATATTTTACAAATAAAATCGCATATTTAATTAAAAAAACTTTACTTTTTGTGCCTAGTTTGTTAAACTATCTATATATTATGTTTGTAGGAGTATATTATTAACTATGAAAAAGTTTAACGTGGCTGTCGTTGGTGCTACCGGTATGGTAGGAAGAAAGTTCTTGGAAGTTTTGAGTGAGAAAAATCTTCCCGTAGAAAATTACTATTTGTTTGCATCTGCAAAATCCGCAGGCAAAACCATCGACTTTATGGGTAAACCCCACCAAATTATCGAATTAAAAGAAGAAAACCTTGAAGGTAAAAATATCGACATCGCACTCTTTTCTGCAGGCGGTGACGTAAGTAAGGAGTTCGCACCCATTTTTGCTAAACACGGCATCTTGGTTGTTGATAACTCTAGTGCGTGGAGAAGGGACGAAAACGTTCCGCTAGTAGTTCCCGAATGTAACGCTAGCGATATCGCTTGGCATAAAAATATTATTGCTAACCCCAACTGCTCTACCATTCAAGCAATGGTTGTATTAAAGCCCTTGCACGAAGCATTCAAGATTAAAAGGGTTATCTACTCTACCTATCAAGCAGTTTCAGGTGCGGGCGTAAGGGGTTACGACGACCTAAAGAACGGAATTAACGGCGAAGCGCCCAAAAAGTTCCCCTACCCCATCTTTGGCAACTGCATTCCCCATATCGACGTGTTCCTAGACAACGGATACACCAAAGAAGAAGACAAAATGATTTTCGAAACCAAGAAAATCTTGAACGACCAATCTATAAAGGTAACCGCTACTTGCGTTAGAGTTCCCGTTTACTTTGGTCATAGCGAATCTATCAATATCGAATTTGAAAAGCACTGCACCGCAGAACAAGTTAAGGAAGTTCTTAAAAATGCAGAAGGCGTTGTCGTTCAAGACGACGTTAAAAACAACGTTTACCCCATGGCAATTACCGCTGAAAACAAAAACGAAGTTTTCGTTGGTAGAATTAGGGAAGACGACACCGTTGAAAACGGCATCAACCTCTGGTGCGTTGCCGATAACATTAGAAAGGGCGCTGCAACAAACGCAGTTCAAATTGCTGAAAAGGCAATTGAATTAAACCTTTTGAAAGGCAAAATCTAAAACACACTTTCCGTTAGGGAGATTATTATGAACAAAGTTATTTTTAAGGGAACTTGCACGGCTGCAATCACCCCCTTTACCGAGGACGGCGTTGATTTCGACGCGCTTGGTAGACAAATCGAATATCAAATCGCAAACGGTATCGACGCACTTACCATTCTTGGAACGACGGGCGAAGCGTCCACCATCACCGATAGCGAATACGATGCTATCGCAAAGTATTCTTTTGATAAAATTGCTGGAAGGGTTAAGTTTATTCTCGGCACGGGAAGTAACTGCACCAAAAAAGCCATTGAAAAAAGCCAACTCGCACAAAAAATCGGTGCGGACGGTCTTTTGGTAGTTACCCCGTATTACAACAAGTGCACCCAAAAAGGACTAGTAAAGTATTATAACGACGTTTGCGACAACGTTGATATCCCCGTTTTGTGCTACAACGTACCCGCAAGAACGGGCGTTAACATTCTCCCTCGCACAATGGAAGAAATTGCCGAACACAAAAACATCGGCGGTATAAAAGAAGCTTGCGGAAACATGGAACAAATTTGCGAAACCGCACGTCTTATCCGTGGTAAAACCGCACTCTATTCGGGTGACGATAACTTAAACCTTGCAATGATGTCCATAGGCTCTATGGGGCTTATCTCGGTTGCATCAAACATTGCGCCTAAAGAGGTTGGCGACGTTGCAAGACTTTATTTTGCGGGAAAGAATAAAGAAGCTTACGAACTTCAAGAAAGACTTCTCCCCCTTATCGACATCATGTTCTGTGAAGTTAACCCTATCCCCGTTAAAAAGGCGAGCGAACTAATTGGGCTCGGTAGCGGTATCGTAAGGGCTCCGCTTACCGAACTTGAACCCGAGCACACTGCTCAAATGATACAAATACTAAAAGACTTCGGTTTTAGCGTTAAGGAGTAAGTATGATTAACGTTTTAATTCACGGTGCTAACGGCAGAATGGGCAAAAAGGTTTTTGAAGCCTGCCAAAACGACGATAACGTAAAAGCTGTTTGCGGAATTGACTTAGTGGAAAACTTGTCAAACCCCGACTTTCCAGTTTACTCAAACTTTTCTTGCGTAAAAGAAAAGGTAGACGTTTTGGTTGACTTTTCCTCCCCCGCTTGCCTAGACAACGTTTTGGAATATTCAATCAAAAACTCTTGCCCCGCAGTCCTTTGCTCAACCGGATACACTGCTGAACAAGTGGAAAAGATTAAAGAGGCAAGCAATAAGGTTGCACTCTTCCGCTCGGGCAATATGTCACTCGGTATAAACCTTCTTATCGACCTTGTTAAAAAGGCAAGCCAAGTTCTTGAAAACTTTGACGTTGAGATTATCGAAAAACACCACAATCAAAAGGTTGACTCGCCTAGCGGTACGGCTTTGATGCTTGCTGAAGCCGTTAAAGAGATTCAAGAGCAAAAGTATTTTACCTATGGTAGAGAAGGTTTGGTTGGAAAGAGAGATAAAAACGAAATTGGTATCCACGCAGTAAGAGGTGGAAACATCGTTGGCGAGCATGACGTTATTTTTGCCGGCAACTTTGAAACCATAACAATTTCCCACCAAGCAACCGACAGAAGCGTGTTTGCTCAAGGTGCGGTATCTGCTGCAAAATACCTTGCTAATAAAAAGGTCGGTCTATTTAATATGAACGACGTTATAAGCGGTAACTAAAATGCTTAAAAGCAACCTTGACAAAGTTTTTAATCAAATAAAAGACGGCAATAATCTTGGCGAACCTATATCACTTGTCGGCGCATCAAAGACTATGAGCGTTGAGGTTATTAACCAAGCGATAAGTTTAGGGCTTAAAATCGTTGCCGAAAACAAGGTGCAAGAATTCCGCCTTAAAACCGAGAAAATTATCGGTGGCACGCAACATTTTATAGGACATTTGCAAACCAATAAGGCTAAATATTTGGTTGGCAGGGTGGATTTAATCCACTCGGTCGACAGCATTAAACTTGCTGAAGAGATTGACCGCCTTGCAAAAAACCGCAACGTTATTCAAGACGTTTTGGTTGAGATTAATTGCGGTGGTGAACTCAGTAAAAGCGGATTCGACCTATCCACTGCCTCACCTTATATTGAAGAAATTATAAATAAGTTTGATAACGTTAAGGTTAAGGGACTTATGACCATGCTCCCTAACTCCGACGATAAGGAGCATTTAACCTTGCTCTGCCAAAAAATGCGTGCGCTTTACGATGACTTAAAGAAAAAACATTCGAATTTTTGTTATCTTTCTATGGGTATGTCTAACGACTACCTTATAGCAATCAAAAACGGAAGCAATATGATTCGCTTAGGAAGAACGATTTTCGGCGAAAGAAATTATGGAGATAATGTATAATGGGTGTATTTGATTTATTTGGAAAAGAACCAAAAACTAGGAACGACCGTTCTTCCCGCCTTAAAAACGGCAATATTGCGCTAGGTGGCGAAGCAGGACACAGCGGTCCCGTTTCGGTTTTCACCCCCACTAGTTATGAAGACGTGGAACTTATTATCGACGCGATTAAGGTCGGTAAAAACGCAGTAGTTCACCTTAACGAACTTAAGGAAGAAACTGCTATGCGTATTCTAGACATGCTCTCTGGTGCAATATACGCGCTTGACGGCGGTGTTTACGAAGTGGGCAAAAACATCTTTATGTTCTCCCCCGCTGGTGTTGAAGTAAACGGCTAACTAAATTTAAAAAACAAAAACAACGGTTTTTACCGTTGTTTTTTTTGTTACTTATTACTTCTTACATACCCCAAACCAACCAAGTGTATACGTAGCCGGAGAGCACTGCAACAAGGGTAAACGGAATACCAATCTTAAAGAAGTCTGACGACTTAACTTTATAACCTTCACGGTTAAGCATACCGATTGCAACGACGTTTGCCGATGCACCTACTGGAGTAATGTTTCCACCGAGAGTTGCACCTATTAGCAAGCCAAAGCATAAAAGCGTTTGCACGTCTGCTGGAACTGATAGTGCCATAATAACTGGAAGCATTGTTGCAACGTACGGAATATTGTCGATAAAAGCGGATATTAAAACCGAACCGAACACTATTAACGTATAGAGTAGGAAAATATTGCTGTCACCGATAGAGCCGAAGAAATTGCTTATTGCAAGTATTATTCCAACGTTTTCCACCGCTTGTATAACTATAAACAAGAACACCAAGAATAACACCGTTTGATAGTCAATGGTATCGATAATAGTTTTAATCGCTTGCTTTTTACCTCCCACAACGGTTGACGTTCCGTCTTCTGCTATAATCGTTTTGGGCTTTGCTGAAAGCAAGTGATGTAAAAGGCAAACAATACCAAAGAATAAGCACACAAGTCCATTGATGTTATCGGCAAAAAATCCGTCGGGAATGCTTATGAACGAGCAAGCAACAAGGCATGCAATGTTTAGTATAAGCATTATGGTTGGGAATAAGGTTGTAACTTTTACTTTAGAGGACAAAAATTCAAACCTTTTATTGTGCTTTCTAAATATAAATATAAGCACGGGAATGGTAACCAGCATACCGATTTCCACCGCCCAGAATATAGACATCTTTCCGTTGAACACGAAAAAGTCCATAAAACTCATACCGAGGTCGCCCGCAAGCATAACCGAAGTAGTGTCCCCAACCAAAGTTGCCGCGCCTTGAAGATTACTAGAAACCGATATACTTATTAGAACGGGAATAGGTGAAACACCCGCCTTTTTTGCAACGGCAAGTCCAATAGGTGCAAGCATCAAAACGGTTGCAACGTTATCTACAAACGCTGAAATTACACCGCTGAGCACCGATAAAAGCACCAATATCCACATCGCATTAGGAATTTTAGATATAATTTTATCAGCAAGTTTATTCGGCATTCCAGATTCAGAAAACAACCCAACCGTTATCATTATACCCACAAGCATCATTACGACGTTATAATTTATCGCTCTGCTAAAGGGTTCGTGCCAAGTCATTTTTCCAAATATTACGCAAGCTACCGTGCATATAACCGCAGAAACACCTGTTATCATCCACTTATACTTTGGAAGAGCGATAATCAAGGCAAACATCAAAATAAATAGCACAAGCACAAAAATCTTCATTAGTATACTCCTGTGTTAAATTTATCTTTTTATACAAAAATAAAAGACTTTTACCGCATAAAACGATAAAAGTCTTGTTAAAACTACTTTCGTAATCTCCGCAATACCGAGCTAAAAGCCGTATTGACGATAGTGCGGTCGCAATTAAATTGCGCTAACTACTCCCTTTTACGAGAATATTTATTAGTTTCTTACGCCCAATGCTTCAAAGGTTTTGTCAAGTGAAGCAAGTTTTTCAGAGAACAATTTTTGTTCGTCTTCGGGAAGTTCAACCTTAACGATTTCCTTAACACCCGAACCACCAACCTTACAGAGAACGCCAGTGCAAAGGTCTTTTGCGCCGTATTCGCCGTTAAGAAGGGTTGCAAGGGGAAGAACGGTATCGGTGTTTGCAACCAACGCCTTAATTAATTGAACGGTTGATGCTGCGATTGCATAGAAGGTTGCGCCCTTAGCTTTGATAACCTTTGCGCCTGCTGCTACCATACCGGTATAGATATTGTTAAGTTCTGTTTCTAAGTCAGCTTCGCTAACACCCATAACCTTTTTGCAGTATTCTTTAATAGGCATACCACAAACGGTACAAAGGCTCCACGGAACCATACAAGCATCGCCGTGTTCACCAAATACGAATGCGTTGATGTTTGAAGAATCAACCTTGCAGTATTCAGCAACGGCTTGGGTAAGTCTGTTAGAGTCTAAAAGCGTACCAGTACCGATAACTTGGTTAGTGGGGATACCGGTATCTTTCATAACAACGTAAGTCAAAACGTCAACGGGGTTGCTTACAACAACGTACAACGCTTCGGGTGCGTATTTATAAATTTCTTTGATAACGCCTTTCAAGATGCCAACGTTAATACCTGCAAGGTCAAGTCTGGTTTGACCGGGCTTTCTGCCAACGCCAAAAGTTATAACGACGATATCCGAACCAACGATATCAGAATATTCACCGCTCCAAATTTTAACAGAGGGAGCCGCTGCGGCACATTGAGAAATATCAAGTGCTTCGCCTTCTGCCTTTTCTTTATTGATGTCTACCAAAACGATTTCAGAGCAAACACCTTGAAGGGTAAGCGCATAAGCAATAGTAGCACCAACGTTGCCTGTTCCTAGAACTGCTATCTTTCTCTTTTTTTGTACCATAAAACAAATTCTCTCCTATTCTAAGCTTTGATTATATGATACACAATAAATCAAAATTTTGCAATCGTTTTTGGCAATTTTTTGCAAAATAATTTTTATCGTCCTTCAATTTTATCCTTTTTAATTACGTCTTCTACTATTTGATATATATCCCCTGCCCCTAGCACCAAAACCGCATCCACCTTTTTCCCCACCTTTTCTATTACCGATAAAAGCCTTTCTTGGTCTCTAATATACTCACATTTTCCGCCACTATCAATTATGTTTTTAGCAAGTGTTTTTGCGTCGCCTTGCTCGTCAAATTTTTCTCTTGCGGGATAGGTTTTATATATATAAAGATTTTCAGTGTCTTTTAAAACTGAAACAAAGTCTTTAATCAGCAATTTCGTTCTAGAATAGGTGTGCGGTTGAAAAACGACGGCAAAATCCTCAAATCGCTTACTAAACACGCTAAGTATACTATCTATCTCTTTGGGGTGGTGGGCATAATCACCAAAAACTTTTACGCCCTTAAACTCGCCTAAAAACTCGTCTCTTCTCTTTACACTAGAAAAGTTTTCTAACGCGCCTTTAACGTGCTTACTTTCCACTCCTAAAACGTGACAAACGGCAAAGCAAGCAAGTGCGTTATAAACGTTATGTAGCCCCGAAACTCTTAAATTTATTTTGCACACGGGTTGAGAGTAAGCACAAGCGGTAAAAGAATACCCCTCCCCGTTAAATTTTATATCCTTTGCGGTATAGGTCGCTCTATTTTTTATACCGAAAGTCACCGTACTATCGTCAAAAAGTCCTTGCGAGTTTATATCGTCGGCGTTAATAACCGATATCCGCCCCTTGCAAAACCTCTTAAAAGTGTCGGTCAAGTCTTCCATATCGGCATAACTATCCATATGGTCGTTATCTAAATTCAAAACCAGTGCAATGGTGGGATGCAAGTGCAAAAGATTCTTTTTGTATTCGCAAGCTTCAATAACCGCCACGTCTTTCCCCACACGAAAATTCCCAAACACTTTATCTTCCCCACCTAAAAACACCGTGGGATTAACACCTGCTAATATGAGCGAATTTGCAATCATTGCGGTAGTAGTTGTTTTTCCGTGACAGCCCGCAACACCCACACTCTTTAGGTATAGGCTTTCTATAAGCGATAAAAATTCTATTCGCTTCATCGTGGGAATACCTTTTTCCCTTGCTTTTTTTAGTTCGGGGTTAGCGTCTAATACGGCTGAAGAATAAACGAGTAAGTCGCAGTCGCTAACGTTTTTTTCGCTGTGGGTATAATATATTTTCGCACCCAAATTTTCAAGGTTTTCGGTAAGCGAATTTGCATTTATATCACTGCCTGAAACGGCAATTTTCCTATCAATGCAAAAAAGCGCCAAAGCGCTCATAGAAATACCACCCACACCGACAAAATGAACGGATTTTAATTTGTTTATATCAATAACTTTCATACGTTAAATATACTAAAAAAAGCAAAAAAATAGCACAAAAGTTAAAAAAACTGCAACTTTTTTTAAAAAACCTATTGAAATCAGCATTAAGTTGTGATATTATGTATACAATATATGTTAAGGATGGTAAATATTAATGAAAATCACCGATGTAAGAGTTCGTATCGTTAAAAAAGACGATAGCAAACTCAAAGCTGTTGCTTCAGTTACTTTTGAAGATTGCTTTGTTGTTCACGACATCAAAGTTATCGAAGGCACTGAAGGCTATTTTATCGCAATGCCCTCGAGGAAAACTGGCGACGGCGAATATAAAGACATCGCTCACCCCATAAAAACCGATATGAGAGAAGAATTGGTTAAAGTTATTCTCGCCGCTTTTGAAGAAGAAAAACTTAAACCCGTAGAAGACTAATCTTTTATCTCTTTTATCAACAAAATTAAACGTAAAAAAACTTACCGCATTATTATGTGGCAAGTTTTTCCTATTGTTTAAATAAGTTAACGCAAACCACTATGAAAGAAGCCACAATAAAACCTATAGCACACGTCCTTTCAGATTTTAAGGAAAAGTTCGGTATCCCCCGCCAAAGCGGAAGGGCACCGTCCGTCCTTTCAACAATCGTTTTCGAGCCTGAATTTAGGGATAAGAACGCACTGCTTGGTATTGAGGGCTTTTCTCATATTTGGGTTATCTTTGATTTTTCACTCGCTCATAAAGAAGGCTTTTCCCCCACCGTCCGTCCACCAAGGCTTGGCGGTAACCAAAGGGTTGGCGTGTTTGCAAGCCGTTCCCCGTTTAGACCGAATAATTTAGGGCTATCGTCGGGGAAACTGGTTAGAGTGGAAGAGCAAGAGGGTTTAGGCAGTGTCCTTATCGTTTCGGGGTTAGATTTACTTGACGGCACCCCTATATACGATATAAAGCCGTATCTCCCCTTTACCGACTGTCACGTGGATGCGGTTGGTGGTTATGCTGACGAGAAGAAGGACTATAAACTAAAAGTGCAATATTTGGATGATATAGATAAACTTTTACCACCCGACCTTATACCCGCACTTACAGAGTGTTTAGCAGACGACCCCCGCCCCTCCTATCAAGAGGACGGCAGAGAGTACGGAATGAGGTTTGCTGATTTTAACGTTAAGTTTAAGGTTGAAGATAATACGTTAATCGTGTTTGATATTTCAAAATGTGAATAAAATTTATACCCGCTGAGATTCAGCGGGTATTTTTTATTTTAGTTCGGTGAACAACTGTTTACAACATGGGTAAATTTTCTTAAACGCGTTGTATTTTTTATCATATTTTTCAACAAGCGCGGAATCGGGTTTTATTACATTTGCAGTTTGGCAAAGTTTATTACAAACCTTTTCAACCGATTGATATTCCCCGCAAGATACCATTGCAAGCATTGCCCCGCCCATTGAAGGGCCTTGCTCGGTCTTTGGAATTTCAAGTTCTACGTTAAGAACGGCTGAAATAATTTTTCTCCATAGTGGCGATTTTGCGCCACCCCCACAAAGCTTGCTTTTATCAATGGTTATGCCAAGGCTTCTTGCGACCTCAACACTATCGCGAAGAGCAAACGCAACACCTTCTAAAAGGGCAAGAACCATATCTTCTCTTCTTGTTTCCATACTCATACCGATAAACGTTCCGCGTGCATCAACGTCGTTAATTGGGCTTCGCTCCCCCATAAGATAAGGAAGGAAGAACACGTTGTTTTCACCAAGCATATCTTCAGTTATTTTTGCTTGCTCGCCCTCATAATCGGTTGTTTTTAACACGTTTTCCAAAAGCCACTTATTGCACGATGCCGCGGAAAGCATACAGCCCATAAGGTGATAACCGCCGTCTGCATGTGCAAAAGAGTGAAGAGCATTGTTCGTATCCACACCAAACTTTGAAGAGGAAATAAATACCGTGCCCGAAGTTCCAAGCGAAATGTTGCAACCGCCGTTACCAACAACACCCGTTCCTATTGCCGCGGCGGCATTATCCCCAGCGCCAGCACAAACCTTAACGTCACTAGGAAGACCTAAAAGGCAAGCAACGTCTTCTTTAACTCTTCCTATAGCTTCGTAGCTTTCATAAAGAGTGGGCATAACCGCCTCTTCAATACCGCAAATTTCCAGCATTTGTTTTGACCAACACTTGTTTTCAACGTCTAAAAGAAGCATACCGGACGCGTCCGAATAATCGCAGGCATGCACACCCGTCAAGCGATAGTTTATATAGTCTTTGGGAAGCATTATCTTGGTTATTTTTTCAAAATTTTCTTGCTCATTTTCTTTCATCCAAAGAATTTTTGGCGCGGTAAAGCCAGCAAAAGCAATGTTAGCGGTATAGGAAGAAAGTTTATCTTTGCCGATTACCCCGTTAAGATAATCAACTTGTGCTTGTGTTCTACCATCGTTCCATAAAATTGCTGGGCGAATAACGTTATCGTTTTTATCAAGAGCAACAAGTCCGTGCATTTGCCCGCCACAGCCTATACCTTTAATAAGTGATTTATCAAATCCTTTTATAAGTTCTGGAACACCCTTAACCAATGCTTTATACCAATCTTCAGGAATTTGCTCGCTCCAACCCGCTTTTGGAAAATATAATGGATAATCACAACTATAACTATTATGTATTGCGCCTTGCTCATCCATCAAAATAAGTTTCATTGAAGACGTTCCAAGGTCTATTCCTATATAATAACTCATTTTTTTTAGTCCTCCCTGAATTGTAAATTATATAGATTTGCGTAAGTGCCGTTTTGTTGCATAAGTTGTTCGTGTTTGCCACGTTCAGTTATCTTTCCGCCCGAAATAACTGCAATTTCGTCAGCATTTTTAACGGTTGACAAGCGGTGTGCAACCACGATTGTGGTTCTACCCTTACACAACTCGTCAAGCGATTGCTGAATTAAAATTTCGGTGGTGTTGTCAAGCGCACTTGTCGCCTCGTCTAAAATAAGTATTGGCGGGTTCTTTAAGAACACTCTTGCGATTGAAAGTCTTTGCTTTTGACCGCCCGAAAGTTTAACACCCCTCTCGCCGATAACGGTATCGTAGCCTTCTTCTAAGCCCATAACGAACTCGTGAATATTTGCGCGCTTTGCCGCAAGTATAACCTCTTCGTCGGTTGCGTCCGGTTTTCCGTATAAAATGTTGTCGCGGATGCTTGCGTTAAATAAATACACGTCTTGCTGAACGATACCAATGTTTTTTCTAAGCGATTCTCTGGTAACGTCTTTGACGTTTATGCCGTCGATAAAGATATCTCCCCTTTCCACGTCATAAAAGCGGGGTATTAGGTGGCAAACGGTTGTCTTTCCTCCACCGCTTGGTCCAACTAAGGCAAATATTTGCCCTTTTTTTACTTCAAGCGAGAAGTCTTCTAAAACGTCTTTATTGTCGGTGTAGCCATAAGTTACGTCCTTAAATTTTATATTGCCTTCAACGCTTTTAAGTTCTTTTGCGTTTTCACTATCCTTTTCAGGCTCGGTATCCATGACCTCTAAAAACCGCTTAAAACCCGTAACGCCGTTTTGGTATTGTTCCATAAACATTATAAGTTGCCTTACGGGTGCTAGGAAGATGTTAATCGACACGATAAAAGCGGTGTAATCGCCAAGTTCAATTGCCTCCGAATACAAGAACATTCCGCCCGCTATAAGCACCACGACGTTAAACACTTCGGTAACGAAAGTGGACGTTGAGTGGAACACACCCATTGCGTGAAAGGCCTTTCTTCTTGAAGATACAAACCACTTGTTACCCTTTTCAAACTTTTGTTTTTCGGTATCGGAATTGGTGAACGCTTTGGTTACCCTTATGCCCGAAATACTGCTCTCTAACGACGCGTTGATTTGTGCAAGCGATTTTCTGCTTTCCATAAACGCGTTGCGCATTTTCTTTCTTACCAGCATTGAAATTATGATAAGGAAGGGCACGCACACAAAGATTATAAGCGTTAGGTAAACGTTTATGGTCATAAGATAGATAAACGACGCTATAATCGAAATACCCGAGATAAGCACGTTTTCGGGGCCGTGGTGCGCAAGTTCACTTATATCGTTAAGGTCGCTCGTCATTCTCGACATAATTTTTCCCGTTTCGTGATTATCGTAGAATTTATAAGGCAAGGTTTGTAGGTGGTTAAACATATCGCTACGCATTCTAGCCTGCATTTTAACACCTATCATATGCCCTTGATATTGGATAAAATAGTTTAGCAACATACGGACAATATATATCGCTAATAGCAAACAGCCGAAAATTATTATCATATCATAATCTTTGTTGAGGATAGAATCGTTAAGCATGTTCCTTGTTATGATTGGATAAAGTAGTCCTAGCATCGACACGGCAAAAGATGCCAGCATATCGAATATGAACATTACTTTATGCGGTTTATAGTACGAAAAAAACCTTTTTAACATTTTTTTGCTCCTTATTCCATTATATTTTATCATAACTAAATTTTGTTGTAAATAAATGAACAAAAAAAAGACTGCAAATTTGCAGTCTTTTTAATTTAATGGTTAATTGCTATATCAATAAATGAGTTAGAAGCGAGTTTGGCTAGGCTCGAGAGCCAAAACAGACGAGATAGAACGTCCGTTCATCGAGGTTGTTTTGGCGAATCAGTAAACGACGCCAAACGATGCTTATAACTTATTTCTTTGGATTTTACCGCTTACAGTCTTGGGCAATTCGTCTCTAAATACAACGATTCTTGGATATTTGTAAGGAGCGGTCTTTGACTTGACGTAGGTTTGAATTTCTTTCTTTAATTCTTCGGTAGGCTCGGTGCCTTTAACGAGAACTATACTTGCCTTAACGACTTGACCACGAACTTCGTCAGGCTCAGCCGAAACACCACATTCTAGAACGTAGGGAAGTTCCATAATAACCGATTCGATTTCAAAAGGTCCAATGCGGTAACCGGAAGACTTAATAACGTCGTCAACACGGCCAACGTACCAATAGAAGCCGTCCTCGTCGCGCCAAGCAGTGTCGCCAGTGTGATAATATCCATCGTGCCAAACCTCTTTGGTCTTTTCTTCGTCACGATAATATCCCATAAACAAACCACACGGTGCGCCGTCTTTAACGTTGATAACGATTTCACCAACTTCACCAACCTTAACCGAATTGCCGTTTTCGTCAACGATATCGATATCGTAGATAGGTGCAGGTTTACCCATAGAGCCAATCTTGTGGGGTTTGCCAACAAGGTTGCCGACGAGCATTGTGGTTTCCGATTGACCAAAGCCTTCTTTGATTTGAAGACCAGTAAGTTTTTCAAACTGATTGTAAACTTCTGGGTTGAGTGCTTCCCCTGCCGTAGACATATGTTGAACGGAAGAAAAATCGTATCTAGACAAATCTTCTTTAATTAACATACGAAGCATTGTGGGTGGTGCACAGAAGGTTGTGATTTTATGCTTTGCGAACATAGGCAATATATCAGCCGCGTCAAACCTATCGAAGTCGTAAACGAAGGTAGCCGCCTCGCAAAGCCATTGTCCATAGAGTTTACCCCACATAGATTTTGCCCAACCAGTGTCTGAAATGGTAAAGTGCAAGCCGTCGGGGTCAACGTTGTGCCAATATTTTGCAGTGTGGAAGTGACCCAAAGGATATTTGTGGTTATGAAGTGCCATCTTGGGATATCCGCTTGTTCCAGAAGTGAAGAACATAAGAAGCGGGTCGTCACCACAAGCGGTGTCTTCGGTGCGATTAAAGTGGGTGCTATACATAACGTACTCTTCGTCAAAGTTGCGCCAACCCTCTCTTGTGCCGTTAACCATAATTTTGTGCTTCATTTCGGGGCATTTTTCCATAGCAATCTCGGCTTGGTGAGCTGTGTCGCCGTCCGCCGTACAAATGATTGCCGTTGCGCCTGAAGCCTTAAATCTATACTCAAAGTCGTGTTCTTGAAGTTGGTTTGTTGCAAGGATTGCAACCGCGCCGAGCTTGTTAAGTCCAAGCATTGCAAACCAGAACTGGTAGTGACGTTTTAGAACGAGCACAACCCTATCGCCCTTCTTTATGCCGAGCGACTTAAAGTAGTTTGCACACCTTGCCGACTCTTTTTTAACGTCGGTAAAGGTAATTCTTCTCTCGGTTTTATCCTTAGAGATATGGAGCATTGCAAGTTTATCGGGCTCGCGTTCGGCAAGCGCGTCAACAAGGTCGAATGCAAAGTTAAATTTTTCGGTGTTTTTAAACTTAATCGAGGTGGGTGTGCCGTCCGCGTCTTCCACAACGTCGATATAGTTTTGATAAATTCTTTGCTTGTTATCTTTTGCCTTTTCTTTTTTAGGCTTAATTTCTTGCTTTTCTTTAGAAAGTTCGGGGATAGGTTCGCCCGTGGGGTTTAATACGATTGCATAAAAGATACAGTCCTTTCCGTTAACCGCAATCATACCGTGGGGCACGTCACTATCGTAATAAATGCTGTCCCCCGGCCCTAAAACTTCCTTATGTTCGCCAATTTGAACCATGAGGTATCCGTCAACGACGATATCGCACTCTTGACCAGCGTGGGTGGTAAGTTCAATGGGTTGACCTTGTGCTTCTTCACTATACTCACTCTTAACGTAAAGGGGCTCTGCAATACGGTTTTTAAATGCGTATGCTAGGTTGTGATAGGTCATGCCGTGTGCGTTTGCAATAACTTGACCTGCGCCCTTTCTAGTTAGGGTATAACCTCTAAGTTTAGGGCTATAACCTTCGATAATATCAGTTACGTTTACGCCAAGTGCGATTGCACAGCGGTAAATAAACGCAAAGTTAAGGTCGTTTTGACCATTTTCGCAAAGCAAATATTCTTCTTTAGATACGCCCGTCTTTTCCGCCATTTCTTCTACGGATAGACCAACGATATCACGGAGCTCGCGAATACGCCCCGCCATTTCCTTGATTTTTAAGTCAAGACCTGTCATTTGTTCCATAACGTTCTCCTTTTATTAGGGACAAAAAAACTCGTCCCAAAGTCGTTACTTTGAGACGAGTGAAAATTCTTACACCCGCGGTACCACTCAAATTGCGGAAATCCGCCACTTATCAGGGTCTATCAACCCTTATACGTTAACGCAGTAATCACGGAGAGGTTCTACTTGTTTATCAACTTTCTTCCTCTCAGCTCGGAAGCTACAACGAAAAACGCCTTTCCCACACGGCTTACACCAACCGCCGTCTCTCTACAAGGTTAACGCTTAACGCACTCTTCTTCAATGCCTTTAATGTGAAGTTATTTTAACATATACTTTAATCTTTGTCAACAAATTTTAATGTAATAATAAAAATTCGACACGGCGACTACCGTGTCGAATGGATTTTATTTTCTAAGGTCGGATAAAATTTCCAAGCCTTTTTCGATGATAAGTTCAGCAGTTCCCGCCTTAAAGCCAGATGAACGTGCTTCATATCCACCTTCTTCATAAGAGTCTTTCATGGGGAAATATCCTTCGCTTCCGTTTGTTAAACAGCAAGGAAGAACGTAATCCCAATCCTTAGCCCCTTTAATACCCCTACCAATACCCGTGAAAGGTTCACCGGGGATACCGAAGAAAGCAACGTCACCAATAGATACGGCACCGAAAGGAAGGTGGAAGAAATCTTCCGCATTCTCTAACCTTACCATTCTTGCAGCTTCTGCAACAACGGTGGTGAGCATCATTGCCTTAAAGGGAATTTCATCATCTTTACCTGCATTATGAAGGTCGTTATACTTATGTGCAAGAACAAGTTCTTCTTTTGTAGCCTTGTTTGCGGGGATATCAACGATATTTAATGAATATTTAATGTTATCAACGTCAACGTATGCAACCTTATCGAAAATTTGCAATACCGCACCCGTTACAACGCGTGCAATGTATCTTGCGTGACCATATCCGCGAGAGCAACCGTCGAAATCGTTAAACATATCGTTAAAATCGCCAGCCTTGGGGTGAACGTTAACGTGGTTAACGTCGCCTTGCGCACCGTTGAAGAATATACACTTGGTATTATCAAGTGCTTTTTCAACGAAAGTTCTTGTAAGTGCGGGCCAGTCGCCAGAAATCTTGTTACCGCCAACTACGTCGGGGTGGTTTGCAAAGTGAACTAGCACAACGCTTTCAGCGTTTTCCCTATCAAAACGGAGAACAACAACTCTCTCGTCAACGTCACCAATAGGTGCTAAAATATCAGGGTTATTTACACCGGGGTTGGTTTTTGCAGTGCCGTCTTTCATACGGAATCTACGAACGAACGCAACGTTTGGTGCTTGGCTTTGACCTACGCCCATTTTAGCAGGTTTTAAGTCTTCAATAGCAAATTGTGCAACGTCAGCGAGTTTTCTTTCAACCATATCTATATAGTTGATTTCCAACGGGTCGCTAGTCTTGCTGGCATACAATTCACCAAATTTAGGTCCAGTGTGAGTGTGGGTTGCAGACATAAAAATTGCTTCTGCGGGAACACCCGTTCTTTCAGTAACCGCCTTTTTAAATCTTTCAATATAGTTCATCTTAACACCGCAGTGGTCAATACTCATAAAGAGTACGGTTTTATCACCCGACTGAACAGCCGTTGCCAAAACGTATAAATCGTCTAATACGCCGTCTGCGATACGTTCTTTATAATAACCTGCGATTTGTATTCCCATAGGGGGAGTTACAACCGCTCTTGCATAACCAACTTTCAAATTGTTTGCCATAAAATTTTCCTCACTTAATTTATGTAATTATAATGTAACATTACCGCTTGCTTTTGTCAATCGTTTATGTATAAAAATATAGTCTTTTATTACAAATATTTTTTATTACAAAATTAAAAGGCAACCCATAGGGTTGCACTTTCTTATAGTTCAATTTCTTTAACACTGTTTAATAAATAGGTAGGCTTCTCAACGCCTTGCGCCCTCTTAACTTCTTCCATTGTCACCTCGCCAGATAAAACGCAAATGGTGTCTACCCCCGCGTTGTTACCAGACGCTATGTCGGTATAAAGCCTATCGCCAACAACAACCGTTTGTTCTTTGGTTGCGCCAAACTTTTCCATTGCTTTATAAATCATTGTGGGTTGGGGCTTTCCAATAAACTGCGGAAGTTTTCCTGTCGCTCGCTCTATACTTTGGCACATTGCACCGCAGTCTGGAATATAACCAAATTCCACAGGGCACACCCAGTCGGGATTTGTTGCATAATATGGGAGGTCGTGAAGGGATAACATTTTGCAAGTGTTATACACCTTTTCACCGCTAAACTCGGGGTCAAAACCTACAACAACTGCTTTTGCGTTTTCATCGTATTCGGTAGTAACTTTAAGCCCTTCATTAATAAATTCTTGAATTAAAGATTTAGTGCCTTGAACGTAAATAAGTTCCTTGTCGTGCTTTTCTTTAATTAGTTCAACCATTGCTTGAGATGAAGTAAAAAAGTTATTCTCCTTAACCATAGTTAAACCAAGGCGGTGCATCTTTTTAACGTAATCATTTACCGACTTTGAAGAATTGTTGGTAATAAAAACGTAGTTTGCGCCCTTTTTTTCTATTCCGCCTAAAAGTTCTTCAACGCCGTCAAAGAGTATGTCGCCCAAATACACCGTTCCGTCCATATCGAAAAGGTAAAGTTTTTTGTCTTTTAAGGTGTTAACGGTTTTACCTAAACAGTCTTTCATAAATTTCTCCTAATTAATGTTTGAAGTTGCAATTAAGTTTACGCCATCAGCAATATTTTCTTTAAGCACGTCCCCAATTCTTACGGGGGTTTTTGCTTTTATTTGATTGATTTTTTCCATTACTTCAAAAATTTCAGCCTTTTTTATTGGCATCGATGTTTTTACAGGAAGCATTTTCCCGTTGTCCGTTTTAACGGTTGAAGTAACTATTCGCATTGGGCAAACAACTTCGCTTTCCGCGTAAATTTTTCCACGGGGACAGCCGTTACCCTTAACGTCGACACATTTTTCGTTCTCTATGCTCGCTTGTATTTGGCAACCCATTGGGCATTCTATGCAAGTTAAATTTTTTATTATCATATATCCCCCTCCACTAACACTTCAATTTCATATACAATTTTGTCAGTCTTTTCTTTTGTTAATATAAGGGTTTCCATTTCTCCCGGTGCAACGATTTTTTTGTTCTTTTTAACAAGAATTTCATCGCCACATTTAACGGTAATGGTGCAATCTTTAAGCATTTTTGTTGGACGGAAGAAAAGTTTTACGTTGCCGTCAATATTCTTATCAATCTTTTGTGGCACAACGTAAGCAACGTTTTTACCGTTTTTTACGTCAACCGCATCGCGCCCTTTGTTTGCCTTTTTTATATACTCCCCTGCGTAAGCGCCTGCAAGGAAGGCTTCTTCGGAAACAAAATCAACCAAATCGTGCACTTGCAGAACGTTACCGCAAGCAAAAAAACCATTGACAAGCGTTTCTCTTGTTTGATACACTATTGCGCCACGCGTATTTGGTGAAAGTGGGATATTTGCGCTTTTAGAAAGTTCATTTTCGGGAATAAGCCCAACCGAAAAAAGCACAGTATCGCAATCAAAATGAATTTCCGTGTTGGGTATTGGTTGCCTATTTTGGTCAACTTTGCTTACAACCACTCCAGTAACGTGTTTATCGCCTTCAATTTTAGTTATCGTATGGCTTAAATAAAGTGGAATATCAAAATCATCAAGGCATTGCACAATGTTGCGTTTTAGCCCACTAGAATAAGGCATAATCTCTAAAACGGCTTGAACTTTTGCGCCCTCTAAAGTCATACGGCGCGCCATAATAAGTCCAATATCTCCCGAGCCGAGAATTACCACTTTTTTACCAGGCAAAAACCCTTTAACGTTTACAAATTTTTGCGCCGTTCCCGCCGAATAAATACCCGCAGGGCGACTACCTGCAATGTTTAATGCACCACGGCTACGCTCTCTACAACCCATTGCAAGTATTATTGCTTTTGCTTTTAGCGAAAACACACCTTCTTTAGAGTTGATTGCAGTAATAGTTTTATCCTCCCTCATAGAAAGCACGGTTGTTTGAAGCATTACTTCAATATTCCTTGTCTTTAACTCATCGATAAAACGAAAAGCGTATTCGGGGCCTGACAAACTTTCTTTGAATCTATTAAGACCAAAGCCGTTATGTATACATTGGTTAAGTATTCCGCCAAGGCAATCTTCTCTTTCTAGGATAAGCACACTTTTTGCGCCCTTGTCATAAGCAGAGATTGCGGCAGCAAGCCCTGCTGGGCCACCACCGATTACTATTATATCATACTTTTTCTTCATTTGGTCACCTTTAAAAGAATTTCTGAGCCTTTTCCCTTTTTTGTTACTTCGGTTAATGCGATATTTTGTTCTTTAGCAATCAAATCTGCAATATATGGTTGACAGAACCCACCTTGACACCTTCCCATACCGCTACGGGTACGGCGCTTAATGGCATCGATATTTTTTGCAGGGGGATTTGTTCGAATTGCGTGCAAAATCTCGCCTTCGGTTATTTGTTCGCACCTGCAAACAATTTTGCCATACGAGCTATCTTTTTTTATAATTTTGTTTTTTTTCTTGATAGAAAGATTCTTAAAGCAACTCTCGCTTTCCCTTTTTCCGTTGAATTTTTTGTTTTTTACCAGCTCAGTTTGTTTTGAAACCAATTCTTCAACTACAAATTTTGCTATTGCGGGGGCGGAAGTTAAACCAGGGGACTCAATACCCGCACAGTGTATTACTCCTTTGGTATTTTTACTCTCTTCTATTATAAAATCGTTACGATTAGAAAAAGCACGCGCACCTGCAAAGGAAGTTATTGTGTTAAATAAAGGCGGTTTTTCTAAAATAGTGTTAACCTTTTCAATAACAAAGGACATTCCTTTTGCGCTTGTATCTATATCTTCTTTTTCTGTTTCTTCAGCAGTAGGTCCAAATAAAAGATTGCTATCCACTGTTTGCGTTGCCAAAATTCCTTTACCTGCTTTGGTCGGCACAAAGAACAAGGTGTGCGATATAAAGCCACCACTTTCTCTATCTATTAGGATATATTCGCCCTTTCTTGCCTTAACTTCTATATCGCTATCGCCAACTAAACTTGCAATTTTTCCGCTTCCAAGTCCTGCACAGTTTATGATAATTTTGCCTTCAATCTCTTTGCCGAAAGCCGATTTTACTATAAACTTGTTTTCTCTTTTAACGATATCAGCCACTTCAAAGTCGGTAATAAGCGTTGCACCGTTATCCATTGCGTTGCCAATAGATGCTATTGTTAGTTCGTAAGGGCAAACAATTCCGCTGGTTTTAGCATATAACGCGCCAACTGCTTGATTTGAAACGTTAGGCTCTAACCTTTTTAGCTTGCTTGCACTTATAATTTCTAAGCCATTCACCCCGTTCGCTTTTCCACGAGCTTTCAATTTCTCTAAAACTGCTAATTCTTCTTGCGAAAAGGCAACAACAAGCGCTCCATTATTTTTATATTTAACGCCCAATTCTTTGGTGTAACCTTTCATCATCTTATTGCCAATCACGTTAAATTTTGCCTTTAAGGTGTTGGGCACGGCATCAAATCCCGCGTGAACAATACCGCTGTTGGCTTTGCTTTGCCCCATGCACACGTCGTTTTCCTTTTCTAGCAAACATATCGATAATTTGTATTTTGTTAATTCGCGAAGAATAGTTCCGCCTATTACTCCACCACCAATTACTAAAACGTCAAACATTATTACTCCTTTTTATAGTTGACTTTTCCTCTTTACTGTATTATAATACTTTTAATCAAAATGAGCATAATATTTTTACGTTATTGCTTATTTGAGAACACTATTTGAAAAATGAGCACTATTAACGTGCTCAAATTCCTATTTTACGCGGTAAGTTATGAAAACAAATCATCAAGAAAAAATACTTAAATTATTAGAAGAAAATCAATTTTTGAAAGTGGAAGAAATTGCAGAGCGAATCTTTTTAAGTCCATCGTCAGTAAGGCGGGCGCTAAACACCTTGCAACAAACGGGACTTATTACGAGGGTTCACGGCGGTGCTAAGTTAAACAATGAAAATAATTTTTCGCCAAGTTTTACCTTCCGCATTCACCAAAACAGCTTTGAAAAAAAGAAAATTGCCCTCTCCGCCATAAAACTTATCAAAGACGGCGACGTTATTTTTCTTGACGGCACGACCTCGGCTTTCTTTATTGCAGAATATCTTTCGCAATTTAGCAATATAAAAGTTATCACAAACGGCATTGACACCCTTTCACTGCTTTCTAAAAAGGGTGTGACAGCCTATTCGACGGGCGGACAAGTATCTAAGGAAAACCCCTCCGTTTTGGTTGGAAGATATGCTGAAAACACCATAAATAATTTCCACGCAGATATAACATTTTTCTCCGCCCAATCTATTAATACCGACGGCGAAATTTACGATTGCTTTGAAGAGGAAAACTTTATAAGGCGAGCAATGATAAGAAATTCCAAAACCAACGTCTTTTTGTGCGACGATGCAAAGTTCAATAGAACTTCACACTATAGGCTATGTTCGGTAAACGATATAGAGTACGTTGTAAGTAACACAGAGCAAGACTTTATAGATAAAAACAAATTGATAGTGAGCAACTAAAAAATTAAAACCCCGACACTTTGATGTCGGGGTTTACTTTATTTAACTGAAATTTTAAGAGAGAATGAAAGTTTATCCTTTCCCTTAATCTCGCCTTTTTGACCATACTTTTCGGCATTATAAACGGTGTCGTAACCCGCTGTACACGGCTCTAGCCCGATGCAACTGCAATCGTTTAAGAATCCGTGGTTAAGCCAAAGTCCAAGATAGGATAGTCCACTAAATTCCATGCTGAAAACTTTGCCGTCGGCATACTTAAAGCCAACCATTCCGCCCGATAGCTTTTGCGGAAAATAAAGTTTATAGCAATGTCCGTCGGGGGTTTTATCAAAGGTGAGCATTTGACTATTTAAGGGCAATCTTTCACCCTTTTTACCAAACTTCCCTTTAACGTCGTTAACAAGGTCAACCAAATCACCGTCTGCAAAAGGAGTCAGTACCTCTCCACCACCGCTTATATCGATAAGGCAGTGCCCCGCCCAAACGCAAGGAAAAACTTCGCTGGATAGATTTTCTATTTGATAATCAATCTTTAACGCGCCATTTTCCTCGGTAATGGTTTTTTTATAAGCATAGTTAAGTTCTTTTGATATGGTTTCAATAACCAAACTATCTTCGTTTATTTGATAGTCAAAAGAAAGCCTTGCAACTTCGCCGTGGTCGGGATAGGTCTTTCCCGCCCTATCCCCGTCCTTAATAGTAACGGGGTCGATAGTTGGGAACATATCGTCAAACCCAGCACACTCGGTCTTTTCAAAACTGCCCTCTAACCCTAAATGTAAGAACTTTTTAGCGGGGTTTTGCACTAAGTATTCTTTTTCCCCCGCCATAAAAGACGCCATTTTACCGCCTTCCGTTGGCAAAAAATGCGCAACTGAATTTGCCGTTTCCACACAAACCGATTGGATATTTTTGAATTTAGATAAATATATCTTCATATTATTCGGGTAAATATCTCTTTAAGGGAAGGTGGTGTGCTTGTTTTAGCACGTTAAATCCTTCCACGTAACCGGTATCGCATTGAAGACCACGTGCTCTTGCAAACACCTTAATATTTTCAGAAGTATCGATATTATCGTGCACTTTAAGCCACTCAATTTGGCTCTTATGACACTCATACATCTTCACCTTTGTATCAATAGTATCGGTAATATCAACAAAAATTTCAGGGAAACTGTTTACCGCGTGAGTATTTTCCGCAGTGAAGATAGGTGTGAACTTATCGAACACAGGATATTCGGGGTGGTCGGTAGGATAATGGCTAACTGTTGCCGCCATAGTTGCGTCAAATGCGATAGTGTGGGTTATGCTGTGGTCAACCATATATTCATCAGCACCATGAGTGATGATAAAATCAGGTCTACATTTTCTAATAACGTCTGAAACGCGTTTTACAAGCAAATCGTAGTTTGCACGAATGAACATATCGTCTACACCGAGATTGATATATTCAGCACCGATAATCGCCGCCGAATTTTTTGCTTCTTCAAGTCTTATTGCAGCGATTTCTTCTTTTGTATAAACCTTATGACCTGCACTGCCGTTACCGAGCACGCACATAGTAACCTTATCACCGCGTTTTGCGCACTTTGCAAGCGTTCCGCCTGCATTGATTTCTAAATCATCAGGATGACAACCAATTGCTAAAACGTTCATAATTATCTCCTATATTTGTTTAGTACGTCCATGTTGAGTTCTACGCCGATACCGGGAAGGTCTGGGATAGTAACGTAACCGTCTTTGTCGAGTTGGAAGTGGTGTTTAACCAAGTTCTTAGAAAGAACGGTTTCTTGCGCGCAGTATTCCAAAATGTCAGCATTGGGAATTGCTGCGATAAGTTGCAAGGTCGCACCGATTAAGATACCAGTTTTGAATGCGTGGGGAATAAGTTTTTTACCACGGAGTTGCGCCATATCGGCAATCTTTTTAGCCATGGTAATACCACCGCAACGGCTCATATCAGGTTGAACGATGTCTACCTTGCCGTTTTCTAACATATCGTGGAATTCGTACATAGTACCGAATTCTTCGCCCGATGCAAGTGAAATGTTGATGTTATCAGCAAGCCTACCAAAGTCGGGAGTTCTATCGGGTGCGAACGGTTCTTCAAGCCAATAAATCTTTTGCTTTTCGTATTCTTTTGAAACACGGAGCGCGTATTTATAGTCGGTCCATCTCATACCGATATCAATCATAAGTTTATTGTCGCCAACTGCTTCACGGCAGTATTCAACAAGTTTGATATCCTTTTCTTCGCTCTCACCGAGTGCACCCCAACCGAATTTATAGCCGTGGTAATTGCAATCTGCTTTGTGGTGAGCAACCAAGTCGTCGATTTCTTGTTTGGTGCCGGGCATCAATACCGAGCAGTATGCGGGGATTTTGTCCCTAAACTTACCGCCGATAAGTTTTGATACGGGAAGGCCGTATTTTTTACCAGTGATATCCCAAAGCGCGATATCAATACCGCTCATTGCGTGGATACCAACGCTTCTTCTGGTGTAGTAGTAGCTATAATAGTACATTTTGTGCCAGAGATATTCTACGTTGGTGGGGTCTTCACCGATAAGAATTTCTTTAAGGCCTCTGCATTGGTCGTGTGATGCAGGTGTTTCTACGATAGCCTTTACAACTTCGGGGGAAGAGTCAACTTCGCCGATACCCGTGATACCTTCGTCGGTGTGAACGAGGATAACCGCGGTGTCTTGACTGCCGTCACCTATCATTTTAACTTCGTCTTGTCTTACAACAACAACTTCTACGTCAGTAATTTTCATATTTTTTCTCCTTTTATCTTAAAATTTTATGATTGCTTTAATTAATTTTCTATCGTGATTTCTATAAAGGTCAAACGCCTTATCAATCTCGTCCAAAGTGAAAGTATGGGTTACCATTTTTGCAAGGTCTATCTTTCCTGAATCTATCATTTCGGCTAAGGGATACCACGCTTTAGTGTTTCCTACCGCGCCGAGATAGGTTATCTCTTCTGTAACCATTTTCTTTACGGGAACAACAACTTGTTCCTCGTCGCCAGGGATTCCGTATTGAATAATCGTACCGCCCTTTGCACAATAGTCAAAGGTCTTTTCAATAACCGCTTTAGCCCCCGTCGCTTCAATAACTAGGTCGGCTTTTTTGCCGTTAGTTATTTTGATAAGTTCTTCTTCGACGTTTGAGGTTTTAGAATTGAGTGCGTGCGTTGCACCAAACTCTAAGGTAAGTTTTGCCTTTTGTTCGTCACGAACGACCGAAATTATTTTTCCAGCCCCCATTGCCTTTGCCACCATAATGTAAGCAAGTGCCGCTGGGCCGTTACCCGTTACCAAAACCGTACTATTTAATTGAACGCCAACCCTCATAATCGATTCGGTGGGGCAAACGCAACTCTCTAAGATTGCACCCGCCTCGTCGCTTACCTTATCGCTTATAGGTACGATTGCAGAAACGGGAACTTTAACGTATTCGGCATAACCGCCGTTATGTGGATAATACCCTATTTCCGCACTGTACGCACACAAATACTGCTTATTGTTTTTGCACATATCACAATACCCGCAACCGAGCGAAGTTGCAACCACGCAACGTTGACCGACCTTTATATCAGGTCTATCGGTGTTGATTTTATAAACCTCACCGCAAATTTCGTGACCTTGAACGTTTGGGGTTTTGCCAATTTTAAGCTTTCCCGATATAATGTGATAATCGGTTACGCAAACACCCGCAGCCCTTACCTTTAGTATGGCTTCTTCTTTTCCTATTTCGGGAAGTGGTAAGTCTTGAATTTCAATCTTATCAACTCCCGTCCAAACAGCCGCCTTCATTATTTAATCTCCTTATTCCCTATGGTCTCTCCCATAACTTCGCCGAGAAGTTCTTTATAACCAAAGGGGAAAGTTTTACTATCAGCCTTTCTTAATTGAGGCATAAACCATTCTTGAATTTCCCTCGCCCTCTTATAGTCGCCCTTTTCCATTGCCGAATAAAGTTCAGCAATTTCATTGGGGAAGATTGCAGCAAATGCGGTGAAACTGCCCACGCAACCCGCAAATAACGCGGAAATCAAGATGTCGTCCGTACCGGTTAGCACCGCAACGTTTTTATCTTTAGCAACGTCTAGTTGGTGCATAAGTCTTTTCATATTTGCACTGCTATCTTTTGTACCGATAATGTTTTTATGGTCGAAAAGTTCGTATGCAGTTTTAAGTTCTATTTCTTGGGTAAAGAAAGGAATATTATAAAGCACTACGGGGATTGGTGAGTTATCCGCAACGTCAATAAAATATTGTTTCTTTTGTTCTGCCGTATAGGTAAAGTAATATGGCGGACAAACCAAAATTGCATCAGCACCAACCGAGTGTGCGTATTTTGCAATGTCAATAGTATCCACAACGTTACCCGTACAAGCACTTGCTATAAGTTTTTTACAAGGTTCTTTATTGTCGGCAACAAGTTTAATCGCTCTCTTTTGTTCTTCTAAAGATAGTTGAATAAACTCCGCCGTACTTCCGTTAACAACAAAGCCCGAAACACCCGTTCCGTTAACCCTTTTAACTTGCTTGATAAAAACTTCTTCGTCAATTTTGTTATCCTTAAACGGCGTCATTAGGACGGCGAAAGGACCTTTAAGAAATTCTCTCATCGTAAAATATACTCCTCTATTTTTAAGGGCAAAAGACCTTCAAAAAGATTGTCCGCCCCGTTTTCCGTAATTAAATAATCATTTTCTAGCCTTATACCACAATTTTTATAAAGCCCCGATTCTATTGTAAAATACTCCCCGCACTTAACCTTGCCTTGCTTTTCCATTAAAAACTGCGGTTGAAGTAGTGCGCGTGAGCCGATTTTATGCCCCGCGTGGTGAATTAGGGAATACCCACTTTCTTGATAAACGCCGTTTACCGCGTTATATACGTCGCATGCCTTTACCCCCGCTTTAAGCACCTTTTCGCCCGCCTTTATCGAACGGACAATCATAGAAAAGGTGTCGCGCTGAAATTTAGTAGGCTCGCCCACAAAGAACGTTCTGCAAACGTCACACCAAACGCCGTTATGCTTTACGCTTATATCGATAAGTAAGGTATCCCCTTCTTTTAAGATAGCACCCTTTGAAACCCCGTCGATATTAAGCGTGTCCACCCCAAGTAAAAAATCGTACTTAAACGAGCACTCTTTAAGTTGCTTTTTTATGGACGATAAAAACCGCTTTCTAATAATATCGCAAGAAACGCCCGCTTTGTATTCGCTCTTTAACTCTTTGAACGCGTTTGCAACGCAAGATAGTTGTTTTGTTATCATTTTTCCACCAACAAATAAATATTTGTTTCTAGTATATCATTTTAATTGCTTTCAAGATTAAATTATAGTATAATTTATAAAAAAATATGGTAATTTTTTACCGCAAAAAACGAAAATGAACGACACGACAAATTTATTTCAAACAAAGACGCAAGAACTTTTAGAAAACTTCCATAATCTAACTGGCATAAAGATTTGCCTTTTCGACGCTTCGGGGGAAGAACTTTACTTTTATCCGCAAAAACTTTCGGGATTTTGCGAACTAATTAGGAAAAATCCCGCTATGGACGAGGCGTGCAAAAACTGCGAAAAAAAGGCATTTTTAGAGTGCAAAAAAACCCAGTCGCACTATACTTATACCTGCCACGCGGGGCTTTTAGAGTGCGTTACGCCCATTATTTACGGTCAAAACGTACTGGGATATATAATGCTTGGTCAAATGCGCAAAAAAGGCGATGACTTTAAGAAAATCAAAAAACTTTTTTCGGGGCTAGATATGGAAAAATTGGAGAGCGAATTTCACCTTCTCCCAAAAATCAGCACCGAAAAACTTAACTCCGCAGTATGCGTTTTAGACGCGTGTGCAAGTTACGAATACTTAAAGCAAATCGTCAGTGAAAAAGAGCAAAAGATTGATATTCAAATTTCCAACTACATAAACGCGAACGCGGAGGGTGATTTATCGGTACAAAAACTTTGTTCGGTATTTCACCTATCCAATAACGAATTGTATTCTATATTCAAAGAATACTTTATGTCCACCCCCGCAGAGTACGTTAAAAATAGGCGACTTAACATTGCTTGCGATATGCTCGTTAAGAGTAAACTGCCCGTTTCAACCGTTTGCAAAAAGGTTGGGTTTTTCGACTATAACTATTTTTCAAAAATATTCAAAAAGCAGTTTGGTATTTCCCCCACAAAATATAGAAAAGGTGCAAAGTAGATTTTCGCTTGCCTTTTTAGGATATAAATGTTAAAATAGATACAATAAACAAAAGGAAAAAGGTTTATGAATTTTATTGAGAAGATTATTTTTGGTATTGACAGCTGGAAAATGACAACTCCAGGGAACTTTGGGCTTTTCCATATTCTTTCCGTTCTTCTTTGCGCGGGTGTAACCGTTGCAATATGCATATTCTTTAAGAACGCGAAAGATAAAACTATGCGTAGAATTGCCCTAATCAGTTGGATAATTATGGTTTCACTAGAAATCATGAAACAACTTATCTACTCTTACGACGGAAACGCACTAGAATGGGATTATCAATGGTATGCATTCCCCTATCAACTTTGCTCCACTCCTATGTACGTATTGCCTTTCATTGCGTTTATGAAAGACTGCAAGGTAAGGGACGCTGCTATGGCGTATATGTCAACCTTCTCTTTCTTTGGCGGGCTTGCAGTGTTTATTTATCCCAACGACGTGTTTATTTCTACCGCGGTAATCAACTTCCAAACCATGATTCACCACGGCTTACAAATAGTTCTCGGCATCTATTTCTTTATCTATAACAGAAAGAAATTATCCTTCAAATACTTTCTCGGTGCGGTATTTTTCTTCGTTGCGCTTGCAGTTCTTGCAATAATCTTAAACGAAATCGTACACGCAAGCCTTGTTGCACGTGGCAACGACGAAACCTTTAATATGTTCTATTTTAGTCCGCACCACGGAACCCACCTACCCATACTTTCAA
The DNA here is from genome assembly GCA_017397305.1 of Clostridia bacterium. Classification (GTDB taxonomy): domain Bacteria; phylum Bacillota; class Clostridia; order Christensenellales; family Borkfalkiaceae; genus UBA1259. Next base: position 70,297 of record JAFQJB010000016.1, read on the forward strand.
TTATTTGCCCGCTCGTTCCACCGGTAGTGTTTATCTTTATTTACGTGATAGGTTTTATGATAGCCGCTCTTGCAGTGTTCTACGCGATGGTAGGCATCAAAAAACTCGTTTCAATTTGCCGTAATGCTAAAACTAACTAACAAAGGAAGGGCGATATCTATCGCCCTATTCTCTTTTATACAACTTATATTTTTAATAGCCGTTCAAATAATTTGGGGCGATGCTCTTTCCATCGTGTGTTTTTCATCGGTAGCGACCGCCGTCCTCTTTTGCTATCTTTTTTTGAAAAAGGACTTGGTTTGGCTGTTCACCGCACTAGCAATGACCTTTACTTTAATAGCCGACGTCTTTTTGGTGTTATTATCCCCGCAAAACCAACTTTTTGGAATGATATTCTTTTTTATCGTTCAACTTCTTTACGGGGCAAGGTTTTTTGTTGAAGAAACAAATAAAAAATCAAAGCTTATCTTTGTTACAATAAGGGCTTTATTGATGGCTATTGCCGTTGCGGTTACCTTTATCGTGTTAAAAGACGGTGCCGACCTTGTAAGCGTGCTTTCGGTTGTTTATTACGCTAACCTAATCTTAAACATAGTGCTTGCAATAAAGTCTAAAAATCTACTTTTATCACTTGGACTTATCTTCTTTGCCCTATGCGACGCCTTTGTTGGACTGCAAGTTATGGCGTCCTCTTACATACCGATAAACCCCTCTTCAGTTTTCCACTCGATAATATATCCGCCCTTTAACGTTGTGTGGCTTTTTTACGTGCCGTCGCAAACGTTAATCGCTATAAGCCAAGTAAATCGCCACTCTATCTAGGGTGGCATTTTTATACTAAAAACTTTTTTTGCTATTTGGTTGCGTTATAACTATAAAATGTGGTAATATATTAAACGTTAATATATTAAGTCTCGCGATTTTGACTTAATTATTTACAAAGGAGAAAGTTATGGTTTTATTTTACGTGTTGTTTTTTACTCTTGCAATCATTGCCGTCGGCGCGATGATATTCACTAAAATCTATAAAAAAGAACATCCCGTCATCACAAAAGTCGTTAAAACGTTGGTTATCGTTTATATGTGTTTAAGTTTTGTAAACTTGTTCCTTCCCGACTCGTTTGCAATGCGTACCTTTGACGACGTTAGCCCGTATAAAGGCGGAAAGGACATTTGGTTTGCCCTTCTTCGCTGGTTTAACGATTTATCCCTTATCGTATTGCCCGTTGCAATCTTCTTTAAGAAGGACGTGTTTAACAAAATCGCATCTTACTTCCTTCTTATCGTTTGCGTTGCTAACGTTGCCGTATACTTTAAGTATATTGAAGTATACACTTCGACGGCTGGTGCTGGCATTATGGCGCTTCGTTTCTTTGGCGAAGGCACCAAAGCATTCTTTATAAACACCGCGTTTAGAAGCATCTACTTCGGTTTAACGATGTTTATCGAACTTATGCTTCTATCCTTCATCACTTTGAAAAACTTTGAAACTTACAAGGTGAACAAGGATAAAAAGTCGGTGCTCAGTAACATTGCAGTATTCTTTATGGTGCTTATCTCTATTATGCCCATATACGTTCCGCAATACCTTTTCTGCGGATATAGTTTATCTACAGAAAAAACCTTCACTACCTTTAAGATGGGCACCTTCTTCCACTTTGCATGGATTGCGTTCGTTATTATAGAAGGTATCGTCTTGACAAAAGTGTTTAAGAAAAAGGACTACGACACCCGCTTTATCGTTGTTTTAACCCTTGCTATATCACTGCTTTGGCAATATAACGAAATGTTTACGGGTATCGGCGAAATTAAGGCAAGTAGATATCCCTTCCAACTTTGCAATATGGCAGGCTTTTTCATTATCCTTATGCTACTTACCAAGAACGAAAAGATTTATCACTTCACCTTGGTTATAAACGCGGTTGGTGCAATTATTGCAATGGCAATGTGCGACACTTCTCCCTTCGGCGTAACATATATAATGAATATCCACTACATCACCGAACACACCAACGTTATTTTGGCACCTATTCTCTGCGCAACACTTGGTATATTTAAGCCCATTAAGAACAAACATATTTTGGACTTCTTGGCTGGCTTTGCCATCTATTTTGTGTTGATTATGCTTATCGGCGGTATATTTACAGGTCTATATGAAACGACTGGAAACGATTACTGGCAATGCAACTATCTATTCATGTTCAATAAGGACAGCACGACCGGTATTCTCGGCTTCGTTGGTCCTATGTTCGACATCAACTTTGCTATCGGCGGATTCTTTAAGATAAGCCTTATTCAACTTGTTGTATTCGTTGCATTCTCCCTCATATGCACGGGCGCGTTCTTTGCACTTAAACCCCTATCCAAGATAGGCACAAAGTGCCCTGATGCACCAAAATATGAAGAGCAAGCAAAATAGATACTATGTTAAACCAAAGTGGCAGAGTGCACCTTGACCGAACGGTGTCAAACGCGCTTAGAATTTTTTTTGAACTGCTGGTGCTTTTTCATCACCTATATAAGCCCCAAACGGCTTTTGGCGAATACATAAGTTTAGCAGGTGGACCGGTTGCGGTTGGCGGATTTATGTTCTTTTCTGGCTACGGTATAGGACTATCTTATATTAAAGACAGCACGGCTTACCTAAAAAAACTTACGAGAAAAAGAATTCCCACCACCTATCTAACAATAGTTGTGGTAAACCTATTCTACCTCATTTCCTTCTATTTAAGGGGAAACTCGTTCGATAGTGCATTTTCGTTTATAGTATCCGTACTATATCTTCCAGTATTTAAAAGTTTTAAGTATCTTTCAAACTGGATATACTTTTTGGCGGACTTACTTATTTACTATATCGTATTCGTACTTTTGGCTCTCATCCATAAAAGAAAGGTTGAAAAACTTAAAAATATTGCCCTTTGGTTTATCGTACTTGCAGTTATACTTTGCATAACACTTTCGGTTTTAACGCTTACCTCGGGCAATTCAATGCAAATGCGCGGAATATTCTTGTTCCCGCTCGGCCTATTGTTTGCTAACGGCAAGGAAAAGATAACGCCTTTCATAAAAAAACACAAATTCAAACTGGCTTGCCCACTTTTCCTTTTGGGCGTATGTTTGTTGATAATCTTTGCTCAAGATTATTTTTACTTTGGTGAGGGTGTGCTAGGGCTTCTTTGCACCGTTATGATAGAATACTTTGTAGGGCCTTTAATCGTGCTTGCAATAATGATTTTCTGTTGGGGAATATCATTAAAGTGTAAGTTTATCGACAAAGCGTCTTTACTCGTTTTATACGTATACGTCTCGCATGAGTTTTTCTTTAAAAGTTTTCAGCACCTTTTACCCTCGTTACACTGGGCACTGATAATGCTTCTTACCCTATTCTATGCAATATTGACGGCAATCGTAATCGTTATAATAAACACTGAAATCAAGGCGCATAGGCAAAGGGTGAAAAACAAAACCTAAATATTTTAACCGCTACTTTACGTGGCGGTTATTTTTTTTATGCTTAAATAAGTTGTCAAATTTTATCGAAAGTAGTATAATCAAATTATGTTTAACACTCAACATATTTTATATATGGTTATTTCCTCTATATTAACGATTGGACTGCTTGTTGTTTTTGCCCTTTTCGTTAAAGAGAAGAACACCAAAAACTTAATACTAAAAATCTTTGCGATATTGACCGTTATACTTCACTATAGCGACCTTTTTTACGGGTTCTTTGCAAACGGCGGGGAAGAAACAATTTCCAGCACCCACATTTTGCCAATGTATCCGTGCAACGTGGTTATGTGGCTTTTATTAGCCGCAAGCCTTATAAAGAACAAGGACAGCGTTATATTTAGGGTGATTGCGGAGTTTTGTTTTTACGGCGGAATAGTGTGCGGTATCGTTGGAATACTCTTAAACGCAAACTTTGACTCTACCCCCACCCTTGCCGATTACTACGTTCTAAAGGGGCTTCTTAGCCACTCTACAATGCTATTTGGTTGCATCTATATGCTTGTTGGCGGTTTTATCAAGATAAGGGTGTTCAACGCGCTCAGTATAGCTATTGGGCTTGCAAGTTTCGTTGTATGCGGGCTTTTAGTGAACGGGTTATATTCGATATTTAACATGGAATCGCCCGACGGAATGTTCTTACGCTCTAACCCCTATTTCCCCGTTTCCCCCATAATTTTAGGTGTGGTTGCGGTAATCGTTCTTTTCGGCGTGCTTGCTCTTACCGAACTTAGACTGCCAAAGGAAGAACGTTGGTACACGTTATTAAAGAAAAGATTTAATAAAAATAAATAATCTATTAGGAGAAGGTTTATGAGAAATTTGTTTTTTAAACTTTTTGAGATGTCTCACTTTAACACTGGCATTTCAATCACCGCATTCTCGCTTTCACACATTATCTACATATTGTTGATTGCGGGCGCAATCGTTGGTTTGTATCTCGGTTTTAGAAAGAAAAACGACGACAAGAAAGAAAAGGTTTTAAGAATTCTTGCCTACGCAGTCGTTATCTCTTACCTATCCGACTTCTTTGTTCACGACTTTGTTTACGGCGGACTTAATATGGATAAACTTCCCTTCCATATCTGCACCGTACTTTGTCCCATTATGGCGTTCACGCAATTCAACAAACGTTTCAAGAAGTTCTTAGAACCCGTTGCAATGCTCTCTATCGTTGCACCTTTAATGTATCTATGCTATCCCGCAAGTATCGGTGACGGCGAACCTTGGTGCTATCAAGCAGTTCAAACAATGTTCTATCACGGCACACTTCTTGCTTGGGGTATCTTAAACCTTGCTTACGGCAAAGTTAAACCCAGCATCAAAAAGTGCTACACCTCGGCTATTCTTTTGGTTATCATCACCCTTTGGGCAAAGCTCGGCAATATCTTGCTTGAACACAACTGGTTCTTCCTCAATGAAGACGCTTTCTATATCGGTCTCGTTGAAGGCGGAATTATCCCCAAATGGCTTCTTATGGTTATCAACCCCATCGCTTTCTTTGCGGTTATTCTTGCCGTTTACGGCATCTATTACGGAGTTAGAGCAATCGTTAAAAAGGTTAAAAAAGCCTAAATATTAAAGTTAAACTGCCACCGGGTAGTGTTTGCTAAAAAATAAAAGCATTCGTTTGCGTATCGTTAGGTCTTAGAAGATACGTTCGCGAGTGCTTTTTTTAAGGAGTATTATGAAAAGACTTAAAAAACTTATTACCTACTTTACAATTACAGAGATTTGCTTGTGGTCTTTTTCAGTAGCGCTTATAATCGCTTCCTTTTGCATATTTGATAGGCAAAACTATTTAACCTTGTTCGCCTCAATCGTCGGCATCACCGCCCTTATATTTTGCGCCAAAGGAAATCCCATAGGTCAAGTGCTTATGGTGTTTTTTAGCATAGTTTACGGCATTATATCCTATTCTTTTAGATATTACGGGGAAATGCTCACCTACCTCGGCATGACGTTACCTATGGCAACCTTTGCCCTTATATCTTGGCTTAAAAACCCCTTTAACGGCAACAAAGCAGAGGTTACGGTCAACACCTTAAAAAAGAAGGACTATATAGCAATGAGCGTTTCAGCCGTGCTAGTTACCATTGCTTTCTTCTTTATTCTATGGGCGTTTGACACCGCGAACTTAATTTTTAGCACCATTTCAATCACAACAAGTTTTGTCGCCGTGTTTTTAACCTTTAGAAGAAGCCCCTACTTTGCCCTCGTTTACGCCCTTAACGACGTTGTGCTCATAGTTTTATGGACGCTTGCAAGTTTAGTCGACACCAAATATATTTCGGTTGTAGTGTGCTTTATAGCCTTTTTAGTGAACGACCTATACGGCTTTATAAACTGGCAAAGAATAAAAAACAGACAAAATTCTTCACGATAATAAAATAAAAAAGGTTGGTTAAAGCCAGCCTTTTTCTTTTAGTTTTTTCTCTTTGGTTTTATAGTAGGCAACTATTATTTTTTAATGTTGCCCTTAATGACGTTCTTTTCAATCAGTTCTTTGGTAAATTCCCATATATCCTTTGAGCCAAGTTGGGAACTTTTTTGACGATTTAACACCTGCTCTCTATTGACGCCGTGCGCTCTCCAATCTTTTCCGTTATTACAGTCATTTAAAAGAAGCGGTTGTAAATTATCCATAACGCGAGCAATTTTTGCCTCGGGTGATTTTCCCTCTTCAAACTCTTCAAAAAGTGTCTTCAAATGCTCTTTTTGGTCGCTAGGTAGCATTCCAAAAATACGTTCCGCAGCCTTTCCTTCCCTTTCCTTTTGGGTTTTTAATGCATCGGTATCGTAAGCGTAGGTATCCCCAGCGTCAATCTCTACTATATCGTGTATCAACGCCATCATCATTGCTTTTGCAAGGTCGAATTCTTCATCTGCATATTCTTTAAGCAAGTATATCATTAACGCCATATGCCAAGCATGTTCGGCGTCGTTTTCTCGGCGAACATACCCGCTCAAATGAGATTGACGAAGAATGGTCTTTTCCTTATCTGCTTCTAAAATAAAATCAAGTTGCTTATTGAACCGTTCTTTATCCATACTTTTCTAGTCCCCTAGAGCGATATAATTTTTTTCAGCAAAGGCGTTACCAATTTTATCGAGAATTTCTTCATTTTCCGCACGAACGGTATGGTAATGATATCCCCCCGTTATATTCATAAGTTCGGAGGATTTTCCCGTTCTAACCCCCTCTAAAAACTGCTTTACGTGTAGCCTTGAAGAAATATTTAGAGTGGCGGAAATCTTACCATAGACCTTATGCCAAACAAACACGTCAACCACCGTACCGCCTAAATCTACAATACTATTCAACTCATCTTCAGTTTGTTCGGTTGTGTGTTTTAACTTGTATACTCTCTCTACCAACGGAGATTTTTGCAATACGTATCCGTGGCGGGTTGAAAAAATTTCATACCCCAAGCCTTTAAGCGCCGTAATATCTTGCACGATGATTTGACGAGAAACGTTAAACTTTTCAGCCAACTCTCCACCAGAAATAGGTGTTTTACTCGACAACAGCAAGTTTACGATTGATATACGCCTTTCCGTAACCTTCATTCATTTACTCCCCTTTTTACTCAAATTGCGTGCAAATTTTTAAGCGATAAATCAAGAATAGGCGAAGAGTGCGTCAACGCACCACTTGAAATATAGTCAACACCAATATCCACAAGGCGAGCCACGTTCTCTTTGGTTACGTTACCGCTACATTCGGTTTCCGCCTTGCCTTTGCAAAGTTTTACCGCCTCTATCATATCTTCTACCGACATATTGTCGAGCATTATGATATCCGCACCAGCCTCTAACGCTTGCTTTAACATGTCAAGATTTTCCACCTCAATCTCGATTTTTCTAACAAACGGCGCGTATTCTTTTGCCATCATAATTGCTTTTTTTACCCCGCCTGCTGCACCGATGTGATTGTCTTTTAGCAAAATACCATCGCTTAAATTATACCTATGATTATATCCACCGCCAACTTTTACCGCGTACTTTTCAAAAACACGCATATTTGGGGTGGTTTTTCTCGTATCTAAAAGTTTGGTTTTTGTGCCCTCAAGAAGTTTTGCGATATTATTGGTATAGGTTGCAATTCCGCTCATTCTTTGTAAGAAGTTAAGCGCAGTTCTTTCGCCCGATAAAAGCACTCTAATATCGCCACGAATAACGCCTAGTTTTTCACCTTTTACTACTTGGTCTCCGTCATTGCAAAAGAAAACGCACTTTGTGTTTTTATCCAATAATTCAAACACCCTCTTGAAAACGTCTAAACCCGCAACGACGCCGTCTTGCTTACAAATTAGGTCCACTTCACCTTCTTGGTAAGTGCGCATTACCGAATTTGTGGTAATATCTTCGCTTGTAATATCCTCTTTTAGTGCGCTTAAAATCAAATCGTCAGCATTCATTTTCATTGTAACGTTGTTCATTTCAGGTTTTCTCCTTTTCTCCTTCTCTATTGCCGCAAGCACGGATTTTTTATATTCTTCCTTATAGTTTTTATATTGATTTTCGTTAATTTTTATAGGCTGGTCAAAATTTGCACTCTTATAATTTTCCGCTATTTGCTGTGCAGCCCTTTTAGCAAACACAAGGCTTTCAAGCAAGGAATTACTTGCAAGTCTATTTCTTCCGTGCACGCCGTTGCATGCCGTTTCGCCCGACGCGTATAGTCTCTCCATAGACGTTTTGCTGTATCTATCCACGTAAATACCGCCCATAAAATAGTGCTGTGACGGAACTACGGGAATGGGTTGCTTTGTAACGTCGTACCCAACTTCTAAACAATGCTGATAGATGTGCGGGAAGTGGGTTTTAATTTCATGTTCTGGGATAGGCGACATCGAAAGCCAAACGTGCTCGCTTCCCTCTTTTTTCATTTCCTTAAAGATTGCATCGGCAACAACGTCGCGGGGTTGAAGTTCATCGGTAAACCTCTCACCTTTTGAGTTGAGCAAAATCGCCCCCTCGCCTCTAACCGATTCGGAAATTAAAAATTCTCTTCCGCCCGATTTATCGAAAAGTGTGGTCGGGTGGATTTGAATATAGTCTATATGTTGCAACTTAATGCCGTGTTTTAAGGAAATTGCAAGCGCGTCACCCGTTAAATGCGGATAGTTTGTAGAGTGCGCAAAAAGCCCACCGATACCACCCGTTGCAAACATGGTGTAATCTGCTAAAATGCAAGAATATTTACCCTCTTTATCATGCCCGATAACACCGTAACACGTGTTGTCTTTTGCAACGATATCCACCATTGTATATTTTTCAATAAGTGTGACGTTTGAAAGCTTTTTTACCGCGTCTAATAAGTGCGAGGTAATTTCTTTACCCGTCTCGTCTTGGTGGAACAATATTCTTGGTCTTGAATGAGCGCCTTCTTTGGTGTAAGAAAATTCTTCCCCGTCCTTTTCAAATCGTACGCCGTATCCAACAAGTTCATTAATTACTGAACGTGACGAACGTATCATAATATCCACTGATTCGGGGTTGTTTTCATAGTGTCCTGCACGCATTGTATCTTCAAAGAAAGAATCGTAATCGTTTTCATCGTGAAGAACACAAATACCGCCTTGGGCTAAAAAAGAGTCGCTTTTTTCAAGTTGGTCTTTGGTCACTATAATTATGTTTTTATCTCTTGGTAAGTTTAGTGCGCAGTATAGTCCTGCTGCACCACAACCTACAATAACAATATCCGTTTTTATCATTTTATTTTGCAAGCTCCAACATTTTGTCTAACGGCAACGTCGCCTTTTTTATCATTTCTTCGCTAATTTTTATTTCGTCTTCTTCGGTTTGTAAAACTTTAAGAAGTTTTTCAAGAGTGTTTAACTTCATATCGACACAGCAAGGGCTTGTCTTTGTAAAATAGAACTTTTTGTTTGGGCTATCTTCTTCTAGTTTAAACTTAACCCCGTCTTCCGTACAAATAATAAACTCCTCGTTATTAGATTTCTTGGCAAAATCTATAATTTCCGCCGTGCTACCGATATAATCGGAAAGGGAAAGTATGTTATCTTCACATTCGGGGTGAGAAAGTACAAGCGCGTTGGGGTGCAATTTCTTTGTCTCTAAAAGTTCTTCCACCGAGAGTTTAACGTGGATAGGGCAATATCCGTCGTTAAGTATAATATTTTTCTCGGGAACTTGCTCTGCAACGTATCTTCCAAGATTTTTGTCAGGAATAAAGAAAATGTCTTTATTAGGTAAGTTCTTAACGATTTTTACTGCGTTAGATGAGGTTACGCAAACGTCACTTTTGCATTTAAGCTCGGCTGTAGAGTTGATATAGCAAACTACCGCTAAATCGTCATACTTTGCCCTCATCTCTTCTATTTTGCCGTCCTTTACCATGCGTGCCATAGGGCAATCGGCAGTAATATCAGGCATTAAAACCTTCTTTTTAGGATTAAGTATTTTAGCACTTTCACCCATAAACGCCACGCCACAAAAAACAATAACGTCCGCCGTACTGCTTTTTGCTATCTTTGCAAGATAGAAAGAATCGCCAACGTAATCGGCAACCTCTTGTATCTCTGAAGGAGTGTAATAGTGTGCAAGTATAATCGCGTTCTTTTGCTCTTTTAATTGACGGATTTTGTTTTCCGTTTGCATTTTCATTTGAAAAAACCTCGTGCATATAATTTTATTCTAAGTAATTATACCACCAAGGTTTACATCTGTCAACTTTACTGTAAACCTTTCCAGATTTTTTAAGATTTTTATAGCAAATTTTACAACAAAAAAAAAGACCGCCAAATGCGGCAACTCGTGGCTTATTAACGTGGACGAGCTTTACGCATTTTTTCAAGGTAGAGGTTAACGAAAATGAATACTTTAATTTCTTCGGGCGAACTTATAAGAATGTTCTTAAATGCCGACCCGAATACGATTATTCGCCGTCCTAATTTAAGGCGTTTCTCTCACGACAACGACATACGTTACATAATAACTAACGGCAAGTGGCTTATCGACCATAAGCAATTTTTCAAAAAGGTAAATCCAATAAGAATTAGCGAACCAGCAACGATGCCTAGATTGCGTTGTTTAAGAGATTGCGTTACGCAGTTTAATAAAGACTACCCTAACCGAAAAATAGACAAGGCAACCGTGTCACGTTATATGAAATCAAAGTTGGTAACGAGATATTTCCACGGCAACACGTGGTTTATTAACTACGACGAACTAAAAAAAGTTCTTTTGAAAAAAGTAAGGATTAATAGCAAACTTAAAACTAAATAACAACTGAATATAGACAAAGGGCGAACCATTTGGTCCGCCCTTATAATTTTTGCTTTTACACTATCAACCTTTTGGAGGAAATGGGTCATTCCCATAAGAGTTCTTTTCTCTTATTCTTCCATCAGTTCCGTGTATCACTACTTCTGATTTATTATTCTTAGCAATACTTTTTGCAATAGTAATTGCTTCTGCTTGTGTTTTTGTTACTGCAGTCGCCTTTGAATTACCCGCGCCTTTAACTTGCCATCCACTATTATGCGGAGTTACGTGTTGATTTTTACCCATTATTTGCCCCCTATGACTTTCTTTATTTGATTACTCCAAGACTTGGAATGAATCAAACGCACCTTACATAAGTCACCTGTCAAAATTTGCGCTTTCGTAAGTTTTGACAATTCTTCCCAGTTATTATCGAAAATATAGGTTGCATTATCTGGTAAGTAGCTTTCGAGAACATACAAATTTTTCTTTGTAAAACCAAAAACCACATAACCATTAAAACCAGCACGACCATACGCCACAAAATCTGGTGATAAATTATGAATTTCTTCACAATTTCTCAACATCAACTCTTTAGTCGTTCGATTTTTATTCTCACAAACACGTGAAAGAGTACTGCTAATTCTGTCCCACGGATATTCTCCTGGTGGCAATATATCCCAATCGAGGCGAACTTGTTTAATTCCTTCGTTATTTTGACCAACTATGCTACATTCGCCAAACAACCCTAACACCATGTTAGCCGTGTTTAATAATTTTTCTTTATTTTCTTTCGTGTTTAGGATTTTATCAGAGATTATATAATCTTCTTCTCCATTTTTTACATAAGTAAAACTAACTGAATATGGCGAAAAATAATCCCTATGATATCTTAGCTTTGTAATATAAACGATATCAGTTACCTGTTCGGTTTCACCTCTACCTGCCCATTGGGTTCTTGTCCAATATCTAGTTTGAACATATTCTTCTTTTGGCAAATTTTTATTTACCGTAAAGAACATTTCTGCGTTTTTATTTGCATATTTATTAAACACACAAGGCAAAACACATGCTCCGCTTTCAACGTTGTCATCAAAGCCAAATGTTTTTAGTTGCTTTGAAAAACGAGTTACATTATCAACTCTAATATAAATATCTGAGTCGATTGGTTGTGATAAAAAATATTTATCACTGTTAATTCTGCTTCTTTTTATTACCATATTAGGCTCCTTTATTTTTATTTAACAAAGTAAAAGAGCTGTACCTTTTTGTATATTTCGCCTCCTTTTTGGTAATAACCTAGCCGAAAGCATTGACATTTGTGTGTCAATATGATATCATTATATGGAAAGACATGGAATGATATCGTTGATATTGCTTCCGAAAACCTTGTTAAGCTCGCAACTTAACAAGGTTTTTCTTTTACTTGTGTTAGCATGTTAATAAAATATCTTGTTGATATTATCTTTTATGTTAAATCCCTCTTGCCAAATCCATAAGTTCGACAAAAAAGAATAAACGTCCCCTCTTCCTATCATTTCCATGCAAGACCCTTTCTCTCTCTAATATGTTTAAGTATCTTACAGCTTGTCCATGAGAAACAGAAAGTTTATCAGCAAGATAATCCGCATTTAATACAGGATGAGTAAATAAGCATTCAATGATGGCATCAAATTTAGGACTATTGATACTTTTTTGCACCACTGCTTTAGTTTTTATATATAAGTCATTGAGAGAATCAATATATCCTATTAATTTTGTTGTTTGCGCTGTTATTTTTTTTAGAAAATATTTTATCCATTCATCATAGTTATTTTTGCGAGTATCTGTAAGCATGTTATAATAAACGCTTTTATCTGCACTTATCGCCTCGCTAATATAAAAGAATGGAAAATTTATAACCTTTGCTTTGAACAAATATAAACTTACCAAAACTCTTCCAACACGTCCATTACCATCCGAAAATGGGTGTATTGATTCAAACTGAGAATGTATAATAGCAGCTTTAATCAGCGGATGAATATCATCCATCGTATCATTCATATACGATATCAATTCGTCCATATATTTTTTCGTTTCAGAATGCGTTGGTGGAATATACACAACCGTACCTACACTATTTACAATTCTATTATCTGACGACTTATATTTGCCTCTATCTTTTTCATTCTCAGGAGATAATATTTTATCCATCATTAAAGCGTGGATTTTTTGAATAAAACTATGAGTAAAGTTTTCCACCCTTAAATATTCAGAACCAAAAACTAACGTCCTTGTATGATTATGAACTTCTATCATAACCTTATCGTCTTGATTTTTAGAACCCATTTCACTTTCAAAAACATCCGAAATTGTTGTTTGAGTTCCCTCTATATACATTGAAGAAATCGCCTCTTTTTTGTGAAGCATCGGGACAAGTATACTATTAAATTGATAAGCGTTTATTTTTGCTTCTAGTATCCCCAAATTCTTTGAGGCTGTAGCCATATCCATAATAAAAGAATTTGCATTATAATCATCCAAACGGTCTTTTATAAATTCAAGCATCTCAAAACCTCCTATTTGTCCTAATTATAACAAATATCAATAAAGTTGTCAACTAATTTAACGTGCATTTTTTACAATTTGTTGCACGTTATTTTAGTTTTTGACGCGCTTCAAAACAAAAAACAGCCTTTTTTGTAGTAAAAAAGACTGTTTCGTGGTATACCCTGGCAGAATCGAACTTGTAACTAGCCCTTAGGAGGGGCTGTTAAGCCGAGCACCTTAGGTGCGAACGCCATCGAGCTTTGCTCGATATATCCATTTAACTATAAAAAAGACCGCTAAATGCGGTCTTTTTTTGTTTGGTACTCCCGACGAGAAACTGCGATAAATCGCAGGACTTTGCCCATCAAGATAAGTCCGTCATAGACGACCGAACTTGACAGCCTTTCTTCTCATTAAAAGAAAAAGACAGAGATTGCTGTCTTTTTGGCACCCCCAACAAGAATCGAACTTGTAACTAGCCCTTAGGAGGGGTTGTTAAGCCGAGCACCTTAGGTAAAAACGCCATCGAGCTTTGCTCGATATATCCATTTAACTATAAAAAAAGACCGCATTTCGCGGTCTTTTTTTGTTTGGTACTCCCGACGAGACTCGAACTCATAATTGTCCCTTAGGAGGGGACTGTTATATCCATTTAACTACG
>JAFQJB010000017.1 GCA_017397305.1 Clostridia bacterium
ATACCAGATAGCGTAACAAGTATGGGTGAAAGGGCGTTCTATAGATGCAGTTCATTAACAAGTGTAGTAATCGGCGATAGCGTAACAAGTATATACGAGTCTGCGTTCGGGGGTTGCAGTTCATTAACAAGCATACTAATACCCGATAGTGTAACAAGTGTAGGTGATTTTGCGTTCGGGGGTTGCAGTAAATTAACAAGTATAGTAATACCAGATAGCGTAACAAGTGTAGGTGATTTTGCGTTCTGTGATTGCATTTCATTAACAAGTATAGTAATACCAGATAGCGTAACAAGTATAGGTAATAGGGCGTTTTCTGATTGCGATTCATTAACAAGCGTAGTAATAGGAGATAGCGTAATAAGTATAGGTGATTATACGTTCTATTATTGCAGTTCATTAACAAGCGTAGTAATAGGAGATAGCGTAACAAGTATAGGTGATTTTGCGTTCAGTGGTTGCAGTTCATTAATAAGTATAGAAATACCAGATAGCGTAACAAGTATAGATAATTATGCGTTCTATAATTGCGATTCGTTAACAACTATCTATTGCAAGGCGGAAAAACAGCCGAGCGGTTGGGGAGAAGATTGGAAAAAAGGTTGTTCCGCAACGGTAGTTTGGGGATATAAAGGTTAAAAGTTAAAAACAAAAAAAGCCGTGGGCGAGATAGGTCGCACACGGCTTTGTTCTTTATAAAATTAGATTTTTACACCAAAATCATTTGGTGTTCGTTTTGTTTTTTGTTGCTTATTAAAGCGTACAGGTCGGATGCGAGAGTGTCCTTTTCAAAGCAAGAAAGGGCGGTTTTTTTGAGCATTGCGCTGTCGCTTTTTCTTGTAAGTAGCGGTATCGAACTTTTTGAAGATAGCACCGATATAATTTCTTTATCGGTTTTATCTACCGCCAAAACTTTTGCGTATAGTGGGGAAGATAGGCATTCTTTAACAAGTGTGTTATCAATGCCTAAAAGGTTAGATAAAAGTATTCTTTGCACCCTTGTTTTCGTGTAACGCTTAGTGCTAATTTTATCAACCAAAGTTTGTAAATCGTGGTTATCCTTTATAAATGCTTTTATCCTATTTTCTAACCCCTCTGTGCAATCGGGAACGAGAGCCAATTCTTCTGCCGTTGCAGTAACTATCGAACTTAACAAAACCTTATCAAAGTCAAAGGGGTAGGGGCAAAAATCGTCGAACACAAAGGGTGGAACGCATTTTTTTGCACTCTTTCCTTTGCCGTCCTTTATTGCTTCTCTAATACTCGTTGCACTAGTGATACCTTTTTTAAGCGTTTTATCGTTATGGTCGCCCTCTCTATGCATAGGGAAGATATCCATATTCGATTTAGCCGATAAAATTGCCTTTGTATACTCTAGCCCCAAAACGTTATTGGGGGAAGAAATAAGTGCCTCGTCAAACCTTTCGTCGCCAAGTTCTTTAACTGCCTCGAACTTAGCCTTAGCGAGCGAAATACCACTCTCTAATTTTTCTTTTAACACTTTTTTGAACTCTTTACTCTCATTATTCATTGCTTTAGCAAGTTCAAGATAGGACGCTTTGTTCCCACTTTCAACCCCAAAGCAAATTCCGTCGACAGCATTAAGCGAAGATAAAACGTTAATCGCGCCTTTTGCAAAGGTTTCGGCATTTGCGGTTGCAAAAACGGTGGGGAGCTCAATTACCAAAGAAGCCCCAGCCTTAATAGCGTGGCTTGCCCTAGTAAACTTATCCATAACGGCAATTTCACCGCGTTGGGTAAAGTTCCCGCTCATAATAACCACAATCTTTTCCGCACCGAGAGAGTTCTTCATATACTCGATATGTTTTTTATGCCCTAGGTGAAAGGGGTTATATTCTGCAATAGTGGCGCAAATTTTCATAAAAAGTGTAAAAACCTCAAACTATTTATTTACTTTTTTTACTAAATGTTGTAAAATATATAAGTCAAGTAGTATTTTACACTATTTTGCTTGATTTTGCAAAAGAATAATGAGAAAATTTAGAAGGAGTGGAAATTTATGTCCAAAGTTCTTGAAAATATCAAAAAAGAAGCAAGTTTACTAAACAAAAACATCGTTCTTCCCGAAGGTGAAGATTCCAGAGTCGTTTTGGCTGCAGTTGAGGCTGTTAAAGAAGGCCTTGCAACCGTAACTTTACTCGGCAATAAGGAAGAAATCTTAAAGGCTAACCCCGGTGTTTGTCTTGACGGCGTTAACGTTATCGACCCCGTTACTTACGACAAAACTATTGCCTATGCTGAAATTCTTTATAAAGCAAGGGAAGGCAAAATCAACAAAAAAACAGGTTTGCCCGAATATGCAGACGTTGAAGCAGCAAAAGCTTCTATCCTCAAAGACTACACTATGTACGCAGCATTGATGTTAAAGGCTGGCGACGTTGACGGTTTGGTATCAGGTGCTTGCCACTCAACCGCAAACACCCTTCGTCCCGGTTTGCAAGTTATCAAAACCGCGCCCGGAATCAACACCGTATCAAGCAGTTTCATTATGGTTGCACCCGAGGGTGAAAACAAATACAACCCCGACGGCGTTGCAGTATTTGCCGACTGCGCTATCAACATTGAACCCGATGCTCAACAAATCGCTGACATCGCTATCTCTTCTGCAGAGACCGCAAAGAACATTGCTGGTATCGAACCGAGGGTAGCAATGCTCTCTTTCTCAACCAAGGGTTCTGGTAACGACGATAAGTTCTTTAAGTCAGTTCCCAAAATGCAAGAAGCAACTGCAATCGCAAAAGCGGCTGCACCCGACTTAGCACTTGACGGCGAATTCCAATTCGACGCGGCAGTAGCACCCGAAGTTGGCAAACTTAAAGCACCCGATTCACCCGTTGCAGGTAACGCAAACGTATTTATTTTCCCCAACATCAACGCAGGTAACATCGGCTACAAAATTGCTCAACGTTTCGGCGGATATATGGCTCTCGGTCCTATTTGCCAAGGCTTTGCAAAGCCCATCAACGACCTTTCTCGTGGTTGCAACGTTGAAGACGTTATCGCAGTTATCGCTATTACTGCTCTTCAAGCAAAATAATTATAAATAAAGGAAAAATTAAAAATGAAAATTCTCGTTATCAATGCAGGAAGTTCTTCACTTAAATATCAACTTATCGATATGACCGATGAAAGCGTTATCTTAAAGGGCGTTTGCGAACGTATCACTTTCACCGGCGGTCAACTTACCCAAAAGACCTTCGACGGTAGGGAATGCGTTATCATGCAAGACATGCCCACCCACAAGGAAGCAATGGAACTTGTTCTTAAAGCAATGCTCGACACCGAAAAGGGTGCGTTAAAGAGTGTTGACGAAATCAGTGCAGTAGGTCACAGAGTTCTCCACTCTGCTGAAGACTTCCATAGCTCAGTTGTTATCGACGACGAAGTTATCGCAATCTGCGAAAAGAACGCAGAACTTGGACCTTTACACATGCCCGGTAACATCGCTTGCATCAAGAGTTGCCGTGAAGTTATGAAGGGTGTTCCTATGGTTGCAGTGTTCGACACTACTTTCCACTCAACCATGCCCCCCAAAGCATTTATGTATGGTATTCCTTATGCGGTATATCAAGAACATAAGATTAGAAAGTATGGTTTCCACGGCACTTCACACAAGTTCGTTAGTGAAGAAACCATTAAACTCCTTGGAAATAAAAATTCTAAGATGGTTATTTGCCACCTCGGTAACGGTTCTTCAATCTCTGCCGTTAAAGACGGCAAGTGCCAAGACACTTCAATGGGCTTCACTCCCTTGGAAGGTTTGGTTATGGGAACTAGAAGTGGTGACATTGACCCCGCTGCAGTTGACTATCTCCGCGTAAAACTTAATTTAAAGCCCGAAGAAGTTGTTAACTACCTCAACAAAAAGTGCGGTATCTTGGGCGTAAGCGAACTCTCTAGTGACCTTCGTGACCTTACCGCTGCTGCAAACGACGGCAACGAAAAGGCAAGACTTGCTCTTGAAATGCTTGCGTACAGAGTTAAAAAATACGTTGGTAGTTATATCGCAGTTCTCGGCGGTGTAGACGCGGTTGTATTTACCGGTGGTATCGGCGAACACTCTCCGCTTATCCGTTCACTCGTTATGGAAAACATGGAATACTGCGGTGCTAAGTTCGACGCTAAAAAGAATGCGGAATATTCTTCAGGTATCGGCTTTATCAATGCTGACGATTCTAAGGTTAAGATTATCGTTCTTCCCACCAACGAAGAACTCTCTATCGCAAGGGAAACCAAAGAACTTACCACTAAGGCGTAAAACGTTTATTAAAACCGATTAAAAAAGCAAAATTCTTTTCAAAAAAAGTTGACAATGGTTTGCAAATAGTATATACTTGTAAGGCTATTGTTTTGGGTGTATTATGATTTTAGACATTAAAAAACTCAAAAGAAGCGGAAAAGATTCAAGCGATTTTTTCTTTGAATATCAACCAAGTGATGAACTCATCGATATCCCGTCCGTAACTTTTTCTGGCGATATAAAGATTAACGGCACGGTATCTTTGACGGGGGAGCACAGCGTTTATATAGAGGGGGAAGTTGATTTTGCCCTCAAAGGTGATTGCACAAGGTGTTGCGCACCGACCGAAAAACGTTTTGTGTTGGAGTTTTCGGAGTCGGCAAGTGCTGATGATGAAAGCAGTTATCCCGTAAAGAACGATACGGTTGATTTATCAAAGATAGTCGACGACCTCGTTGCGATGAACATACCCGTAAGCTTCTTGTGTAAAGAAGATTGCAAAGGTCTTTGTTCGGGTTGCGGAACTAATCTCAACGACGGCCAATGTAAATGTAAAAACAAATAGGGAAGGTATAGAAAAATGGCAGTACAAAAAAGTAAAACTTCAAAACAAAGGACAAATACTAGATTTGCTCAATGGAAAATTGACGCACCCAACCTTTCAGAATGTCCTCAATGCCACGAACTTAAAGCATCACACAGAGTATGCCCCAAATGCGGTTACTATGATGGTAAGCAAGTAGTGGATGTTGCTAAGAAGGAAAATAAAGACTAATTTTAGCGACTTATAAACGGCGCGATACTGCGTTACTGCTTAGTGTTTTGATTTCGATAACCAGACGGTTTATCTCACCCAAAACACTTCGCGAGCCTTGTCTCGCTTGTTTCTAAATCACTAAAACAAACAAAACAAAATTATAAAGCCACCTGCAAAAAATCAGGTGGCTTTCGGCTTTTAGCGACTTATAAGCATCGTTTGGCGTTGTTAACTGATTTGCTAAACTATACTTTACTAAATACCCTTATTTTGTGTTTTTTCTGTGATTTATGCTTAAAACTTGACATACGTATAAAAAAGGGGTACAATCATATCATCGTTAAAAAACGAAAAAAACAGCGCTTAATAAAGCGAAAGGAACTATTATGACAAAAAAATTAGTTAGTTTGATAGTAGGTCTTATGCTGACGTTGGCGTGCAGTTTAGGGTTTTTCTTTTACGGAAAAAGTTTGAACGGCTTTAAGGTGGACGCGTATAGCGAAACCTTTACCGGTTACGTGTCGGAAAGGACTTATTCCACTAAAGAGGAAACTGCACAACAATTCTTAGCAAAAGAACTTTCAGGTGAGACCATTGCTCCGTCAATGGAAAGTGTTTCTACGGTAAGAGAACTCTCTTCTGCAGAACTTGATAAAATCAAGGCAGAACACGAGTTTACTAGCAACGTAGTATCTGGTGAAGAAGTTGAGGTTAAGTACGTTAACGGCACTGCAACCGCTGGTATTTCGCCTTATGCAATGCCCGAATACGATTACGTTTTCGTGTACATTTTGTTGACCGAAAACGGTGATTATTATTATTTTGTGCCTTTGCAAGCCAAAGGTCAACCTCTTGCTAATAGTTATTACGCATCGGTTGTAGATGCGGAAAAATACCGCAACTGCACAACCACCGTTAAAATGCAAATGGTTGTTGAAGGGGAAGAACCTCTCAATCAATCGGTGACGCAAGTAATAGAGTTCGGCGGGGACGTGGCAAGGTTAGGTCAACCATTCGGCAGCGATTGGTATTTTAAGGATACTGGTTACGGCATCGAACCGTATTTGCAACATCCACAAAGAAACGATGGAAAGTATTATAGCGCTTCTGAAATCAATAGTGAAAGCGTTGGTATTAGATATGAGTTCTTTATTCAAACTGTTGACGGAATGATAAACATCGACAACATGGATGGTATGGAAGATTTGGTATCTCTTGTGTTCGCGCTCGACGTTGACGCTTCATATTTTGTAAAAACCGATTACGGATTCTGCATTCCCAACGAAAAGTGCAGAGAAGTTGCTCAAAAAATGTTTATTGGCAACGCACCCGACCTTAGCGCAATGTGGGAAGATTACAATATCTATTTCAATGCGGAATATTACGTTACCGAAGGAAGACTTTCTGCAAGCAAGGTTGTTTTGACCATGTGTGACGACACTAATACATATTCATATAGTGCAATATCCACTTATACCAAGTTTGGTCAAACCAAAGTATCTATTCCCGGTAGAGAGGAGGCATAATTATGAGTGAAGAAATTATTATGACTGAAGAACAGGTTGTAAATCAAGCACCTGTACCCCAAAAGAAAAAAAGGTCGCTCATTAGGCTTATAACGGACATTACTTTGTTTGTTTTGGTGCTTGCACTCGCATTTGTTACGTTCGTTTCTTTTGCTAGGCCGGTTACCCGTATTGGTAACATGGTAAATAACGGCGAAAACATGAGCATAATTAGTTACCTTATAGGTAAAGACAACAGTGTGTTGTCGCAAATCACCTCGATTGTGGAAATCATGAACGGCGAATCAATTGAAGGCGCGTCAATTCTCGCAATGGTTAGCAAACTTATGAGAATTTATATCATGGTAATCATGATTTTGGTATACGTAATAGTAACCCTTGTCAACGTTATCAAGGCAATTGTTGGCTTTTGCAAGAAGAAACCGCTTACACTTGCTAATTCGGCTGTGAGCAGTCTTTGTTTTTCCTACCTCATGGCAATTTCTTTGCGCTTCTTTGGTAGCGCAGGTGGTGGCGAAGGCGATACGGCTTACTTTATGGGTTATACCGAAGGCGTTGGCTTAAGAGTTATGCTTATATTTAGTGCAGTTGTCCTTTTGGGACTTGCCGTTGTTAATTTCATATTCAACAAAGGTAAGGAAAGAGAACAAACCGACAACTTCTGGAGAAGAGCGATTATTTCTGCTGGCATATATAGCATAATGGCTGGCGCACTTTTATCCGTTGGCGGAGCGGGCGTGTTTAATCAAATTATAAGTATGCCCACAAACTTCATTGCAGCAATCGCTGGTGGTGGATTTTCTCTTGGAGCTATACTTTCACCCGTAATCAATCTTTGGATTTTCGTTGCAATCAGCTTGATACTTGGAAGAATAAGAAGCGGTGCAAAAGGTGCGTTTAGATACCTTTTGTGTTTCGGCGAAGAAGTTAACCCAAAGGTTTATAAACCCTCTAAGGCAACAAAAGGCTTTATCTGTCCGCTAGTAGTTTGCTTTATCGTGTTGCTTTCGGTTATTTTAATCAAACTTCCCTTCATCGCAAGCGGATGGCAAGGCGACGTATTCAATCAATTTATTATATTGTTTGCGCTCGCTTCAGTTGGCGCAACTTTACATTCGGTATTCAAAGACAAGAAAGTTATTGAAGAAAAGAAAGAAGTGGAAGAACAAACAATCGAATCTGCTGAAGAAATTACCGTTGAAGAACAGCCTGCAATCGAACAAACGGAAGAAGAATAAATAAAAAACAAAAAAACACCTCGAAGTTTATCGGGGTGTTTTTATTATGCTATTTAACTACTACTGCCGTTGCGTGAACGCAAATTCCTTCCTCTCTACCAACAAAGCCGAGCCCTTCTAAAGTGGTTGCAGTTATGCCAACTTTGTTTTGAGCAACGTTCAGTGCGCTTGCAAGACTTTCGGTTATCTTTGGAATGTGTGGTAAAAGTTTTGGCTTTTCCGCCATTATGCAAGCCGAAACGCTATCGACTTTGTATCCCTCTTTTTCTATTAAACCAAGAACATGACTTAATAGTTCCATACTATTTGCCCCCTTATACTTGGGGTCTTTATCGGGGAAGTGGTAACCTATATCGCGAAGGGATAGGGAGGATAAAATTGCATCCATAATCGCGTGGGTAACAACGTCTGCGTCCGAATGACCTAAAAGCCCTTTATCGTGCGGAATTTCTACACCGCCCAAAATTAGTTTTCTATCGGGGGTGAGGCGGTGGCAATCAAACCCAACGCCAAAGCGGACGTCGGTTGTTGGGCAAGGCGTGATATCTTCGGGGAAGGTAATTTTAACGTTTGACGCACTGCCTTCAACTATATGCGGTGTCGAGATAAAGGTGGCAAACACTTCGCCGTCGTCGTTAAAAGTTCGTTCGCCCGCCAAATCGTATGCCTTTTTTATTTCCTTAACAAAAAACGCTTGTGGTGTTTGCACCGAATATAGCCCTTCTTTCCCTAAATACTTTTCCACCTTTTCGTCTTTAGCCCAAAGAATAGTGTCGCGAGAAGGGAAGGCGGTTACGGCACTTCCAAATTTTTTAACCGATTCTATGCAATCTTTGATAATCTTTTCACTGACGAAAGGCCTTGCCCCGTCGTGAATAAGAACAATGCCATCGTCAATAAGGGCGAGTGCGTTTTTTACCGACTCCGTTCTGGTGTTTCCGCCGATAACCACGCTGGCTTTATCGCCGACAATATTTTTGATTAGGTCAAAGTCTTCTTTTGACGCGGTGATAATTATATCGTCAATAAGGGCGTGGCTAGAAAATGCGGACAAAGTTTTTTCAAGATAGGTTTGTCCGTTAATTTCCACAAGTAATTTATTCTTATTTTGTTTTGCGCGCGCACCCTTACCCGCGCACGCGAGGATTGCAGTAACTTTCATATCACTCCGTTATTATGCGGTACATCTTTTCCGCATCTTCTTTTCTTACCGTTTCTTTTAATTCTAACACTTCAAAGCAAACCGTTCCGCTGTTGAAGCCGATTTCTATAATATCCCCAACTTTAAGGTTATAAGATGGTTTAACCGAACGGCCGTTTGCCTTAACCCTGCCTCCGTCACACGCTTCTTGGGCGAGGGTGCGACGCTTTAGTATTCTAGAAACTTTCAAAAACTTATCAATTCTCATAAAAATCTTACCAAAAATTTTGACTTTTTTGCACGAAAAAAGCATAAAAATAAAATTATTTTAAAATGTTTTAATATTTGCTTGACATTCTTGACCGATTAAGATAACATTATATAATGCATTATGATAGGTTATTATCGACCTTTATCGCCTTTTTTGAAAAAATCACCAAAATTTAGCCGATTTTTTGGGGTGAAAATCGGGCGAAAAAGCGGTCGGTAAAAAAACTAACCAACAAGGTAAATTATAAAGCATATTTAATGTTTTGTAAACCAAATCGGCAAATAATTTAATTTTTTTTAAGGAGTGTGTTTTGATGACACGAATTCTACCCGAAATTGAATGTGGCAAGGTTAAAAGAAGAACTTTTAGCAAAATTAAAGAAGCAATCGAACTTCCTTATCTTGTCAAAATCCAAAAAGACTCCTACGATGCTTTCATAAAAGAGGGCATTGGCGAAGTTCTTGAAGACTTTTCACCGATTACCGACTATTCCGACCACTTCGAACTTTACTTCTTAGATTACAATCTAGACGGCAATCCTAAGTACGATGAAAAAGAGTGTCGCGACCGCGATGCTACTTTTGCTAAGCCTTTGAGGGTTAAGGTTAGACTTGTAAACAAGGTGACCGACGAAGTTATCGACCAAGAAGTGTTCATGGGCGACTTCCCGCTTATGACCGATAACGGTTCGTTTATCATTAACGGTGCGGAAAGAGTTATCGTTTCTCAACTTGTTCGTTCTCCTGGTGTTTACAACGGCTCCGAAGTGGATAAGTCTGGCAAAAAACTTTTCGATACCACCGTTATCCCTTCAAGAGGCGCTTGGCTTGAGTTTGAACAAGATTCACAAAACGTTCTTTGGGTACACGTTGATAGAACTAGAAAATTGACCGCAACCGTATTGCTCCGTGCGTTAGGCTTTGGTAGTGACGACGCACTTAACACCTTGTTCAATGGCAACAAGATGATTAGCGATACTGCTGAAAAGGATACCTGCAAATCGGAAAGTGACGGACTTATCGAACTTTACCGCCGTCTCCGTCCGGGCGAAATTCCCACCGATGATGCAGTTAAGCAACATCTTAAAAACCTTTTCTTCGACGCTCGTCGTTACGACCTCGCACGCGTAGGTAGGTACAAATTCAACAAGCGTTTGAGACTTGGCGCAAGAATCGTTGGACTTACCTCTGCTGAAAACGTTATTAGCCCCGACGGTGAAGTTTTGGCTGAAGCAGGCAGAGTTATCGACAAGATTACTGCTGAAGCTATCCAAAACGCAGGTGTTAACGAATTCTATGCTGACATCAACGGCGAAAAACATAAAATCATTGCAAATAACGTAGTTGACTTCAAAGAAGTTACTAAACTTGACCCCAGATTCTTCGGTCTTTTAGATTACGTTTATTATCCCACGCTCGAATTCAGTAAGCAAGTTTACGCTTGCGCAAAAGAAAACGGGGTAGAGGGCGCAACCGAAATCTTAAAGAAGGAAATCAACGAAATTTTCTATATTGCTGAAAGAGCAAACCTTTCTCCCGCAGACGAAAAGCCTGAGGACAAGAAGAATGAAGAGAAGGCAAGAGAAATTAGAGTTAAGTTCGTAGAAGCGTGCGTTGCATACTACGATATGGTTGAAGCTGGCCTTCCCGAAAAACTTTCGGCTGAACAAAGAAAGACTATCCGTCCTTTGATGGATAAACTTAACCATAAGCACATCACCGTTGACGATATCGTTGCATCAGTTTCAGTTAACCTCGACCTTGCATACGGCATCAACACGGTTGACAATATCGACCACCTCGGCAACCGTCGTGTTCGTTCTGTTGGCGAACTTTTGCAAAACCAATTCCGTATCGGTATTGCAAGACTTGAAAGGGTTATCAAAGAAAGAATGGCAACCCAAGACCCCAAGGAAGTTTCTCCCCAAGGTCTTATCAACGTTCGTCCCGTAAGCTCTGCTATTAAAGAGTTCTTTGGTTCGTCACAACTTTCACAATTTATGGACCAAACCAACCCGATTGCTGAACTTACCCACAAGAGAAAACTTTCTGCATTAGGTCCTGGCGGTCTAAACCGTGACAGAGCAACCTTTGAAGTGCGTGACGTTCACCACTCCCACTACGGCAGAATGTGTCCTATCGAAACACCTGAAGGACAAAACATCGGTCTTATCTCTTCACTTGCAGCATTTGCAAAGGTTAACGAGTTTGGCTTTATCGAATCACCCTATCGTAAGATTGAACACGTTTTGGGTGACGATGGAAAGATGCAAACCATGGTTACCGAGCAAGTTGATTACTTGACGGCTGACGAAGAAGATAACTATATCGTTGCTCAAGCAAACGAACCGCTAGTTGACAATAAATTCTTTGTTAACGAACGTGTTTCTTGCAGACATAGAGATGAAATAACTGAAGACGTTCCCGAAAAAATGGATTACATGGACGTTTCGCCTAAGCAACTTATCTCAGTTGCAACCGCACTTATCCCGTTCTTAGAAAACGACGATACCAACCGTGCGCTCATGGGCTCCAACATGCAACGTCAAGCAGTTCCGCTTCTCGTTCCCGAAAACGCAATAGTAGCAACGGGGATTGAAAGAAGAATAGCATACGACTCTGGCGTTATGGTTAACGCAGTAGAGGCGGGTGTTGTTAAAACCGTTGCAAGTGATTGTATCGTTATCAAAGAAGACGACGGCAACGAAAGAAGTTATATACTTAAAAAATTCGAACGTAGTAACCAAGGCACATGCCTCAACCAAAGACCTATCGTCGACAAGGGCGAAAGAATTGAAAAGGGACAAACTATTGCAGACGGTCCTTCAACCAGAAATGGTGAACTTGCGCTCGGTCGCAACATTTTGGTCGGCTTTATGAGCTGGGAAGGTTATAACTACGAAGACGCTATACTTCTTTCTGAAAAACTTGTTAGAGAAGACGTGTTCACCACTATCCACATTGAAGAACACGAAATCGAAGCAAGAGACACCAGGCTTGGTGAAGAAGAAATTACTAGAGACATTCCTAACGTTGGTGACGACGCGCTTAAAGATTTGGACGAAGACGGTATCGTTAGAGTCGGTGCGGAAGTTAACAGTGGTGACATTCTCGTTGGTAAGGTAACGCCTAAGGGCGAAACCGAACTTACCCCCGAAGAAAGATTGCTCCGCGCAATCTTTGGCGAAAAGGCAAGAGAAGTTAGAGATACTTCTTTGAAAGTTCCGCATGGTGAAGGCGGTATCGTCGTTGACGTTAAAATCTTTACACGTGCAAACAAAGACGAATTGCCTCCGGGAGTAAACAAACTCGTTAGAGTTTACATTGCACAAAAACGTAAAATCTCCATCGGTGACAAGATGGCAGGTCGTCACGGTAACAAGGGTGTTATTTCAAGAATTCTTCCCGAATCGGATATGCCCTTTATGGCAGACGGTACACCTTTGCAAATCGTTCTTAACCCGCTCGGCGTTCCTTCACGTATGAACATCGGTCAGGTTTTGGAAGTGCACTTAGGTCTTGTATGTAAGCAACTCGGCTGGAAGATTGCAACGCCAGTATTCGACGGTGCAACCGAAAGCGACATTAAAGAATTGCTTAGAGAAAACAATATCGTTAACCCCGACGGCGAAGTTGACGGAAAGATTCAACTTTACGATGGAAGAACGGGTGAACCGTTTGAAAACAGAGTTACCGTTGGTCAAATGTATATGATTAAACTTATCCACTTGGTTGACGATAAGATTCACGCACGTTCTACCGGTCCTTACAGTTTGGTTACTCAACAACCTCTCGGCGGTAAGGCACAATTCGGTGGTCAACGTTTTGGTGAAATGGAAATTTGGGCGCTAGAAGCATACGGCGCTGCTCATATCTTGCAAGAAATTCTTACCGTTAAGTCGGACGATATCGTTGGTAGGGTAAAGACTTACGAATCAATCGTAAAGGGCACCAACATCAGCGAACCCGGTATCCCCGAAGCATTCAAGGTATTGCTCAAAGAATTACAATCTTTGGCACTTGACATGAAGGTTCTTACCGAAAACAAAGAAGAACTTGCAATTAAAGACCTTATCGAAAGCGATATCGACGATATCCCCGTTGTTCGTGAAAGAGACGTTCGCGAGGAAGTTGTTATCGAAGAAACCGATATCGGTGAAACGGTATTTGAAGATAGCGATTCAGACGATTTGGATGACGAATTGGGCTTTGACGGTATTTTTGATGATGACGATGACGAAATCGACACCACTATACCCGATGAAATTCTCGACGACGACATGTTCGACGACGAAGAAGAGGACATTTAATAGGGGGATAGAATAATATGTTTGAACTTAACAATTTTGATTCTATACAAATAGGAGTTGCATCTCCCGAAAAAATTAGAGAATGGTCTTACGGCGAAGTAACTAAGCCCGAAACCATTAACTACAGAACACAAAAACCCGAAATGGGCGGACTTTTCTGCGAAAGAATTTTTGGACCGACAAAGGACTGGGAATGTCATTGCGGAAAGTATAAACGTATTAGATATAAGGGCGTAATTTGCGACAAGTGCGGTGTTGAAATCACCAAATCTAAGGTTCGTCGTGACAGAATGGGTCACATCGAACTCGCAGCCCCCGTATCTCACATTTGGTATTTCAAGGGCGTTCCTTCAAGAATCGGTCTCATGCTCGACATGAGCCCCAAGTCCTTGGAACAAGTGCTTTACTTTGCATGCCACGTAGTTTTGGACCCCGGTACAACCGAACTCCAATACAAGCAAGTTATCAACGATAGAGAAAAGCTTGAAATGGAAGAAAAGTACGGTACTGGCTCGTTCAAGACCGGTATGGGTGCTGAAGCAATCAAAGAACTTTTGATGGCTATCGACCTCGAAAAAGAAAGTGTTGAAGTAAAGAGCATAATTGCTAAAAACGATTCTGGTCAACGCCGTATTCGTGCGGTAAAGAGAATCGAAATTATCGAATCTTTTAGAAAGAGTGGCAACCGTCCCGAATGGATGATTTTGGACGTGCTACCCGTAATCCCGCCCGAACTTCGTCCTATGGTACAATTGGACGGCGGTAGATTTGCGACCAGTGACCTTAACGACCTTTATCGTCGTGTTATCAACAGAAACAACCGTTTGAAGAAATTGATGGAACTCGGCGCGCCCGAAATCATCATTAGAAACGAAAAGAGAATGCTTCAAGAAGCAGTAGACGCTCTTATCGACAACGGTAGACGTGGTAAGGCAATCAGTGGTGCGGGCAACCGTGAACTTAAATCGCTCTCTGGTATGCTCCGTGGTAAGCAAGGTCGTTTCCGTCAAAACCTTCTCGGTAAACGTGTTGACTATTCAGGTCGTTCAGTTATCGTCGTTGGTCCGGAACTTAAACTTTACCAATGCGGTTTGCCTAAAGAAATGGCAATCGAACTCTTCAAGCCGTTCGTTATGAAAAAACTTGTGGAAAACAACGTTTGCCACAACATTAAGAACGCAAAGCGCACCGTAGAACGCGGTAAGGCAGTGGTTTGGGACGTTTTGGAAGAGGTTATTAAAGACCATCCCGTAATGCTCAACCGTGCGCCTACGCTTCATAGACTTTCTATTCAAGCATTCGAACCCGTTCTTATCGAAGGCCGTGCAATCAAACTCCACCCGCTCGTATGTGGCGCGTTCAACGCCGACTTCGACGGTGACCAAATGGCAGTTCACGTACCCCTTTCGGTAGAAGCGCAAGCCGAAGCAAGATTCTTGATGCTCGCATCAAACAACATCTTGAAACTTTCTGACGGTAAGCCGGTTATGTCACCCTCTCAAGATATGGTTATGGGTGCATACTATCTTACCATTATCAAGCGCAAGATTGGCGAAAGATATAACGAAAAGGGCAGAAAGGACCCCAACGGCAAAGTTTACGGCGAGCCCGAATATACCGTTTCTTACGTTTCACCCGAAGAAGCAATCATGGCTTATCAAACGGGCAAGATTGGTCTTCAAGACGAAATTATCGTTCGTAGAACGGTTGAAGTTGAAGGTGAAAAAGTTACCGGTAGGGTAAAGACTTCGGTTGGTAAAATTATTTTCAACGAAGCAATTCCTCAAAACCTTGGCTTTACTGCAAGGAAAGAAAAGGAAGATTATCTCAAATACGAAATCGATAAGCTCACTTGCAAGAAAGACTTGCAAAAGATTGTCGGTGCATGCTTTAAGCGTCACGGTGCAAGCTGTGCGGCAGACGTGCTCGACAAGGTTAAAGCGCTCGGCTTTAAGTATTCAACCGTTGGCGCAATAACCACCAGCGTATTCGATATGCATATGCCTAAGGATAAAGCCGCTATCTTAAAAGAAGCAGAAGGCCACGTTCTTAAGGTTGAAACACTTTATAAAACTGGTTATATAACCGACGAAGAAAGATACAAAAAGGTAGTAAGCATTTGGAAACAGGCTACCGACGATATTACCGACAAGCTTATGGATACGCTTGACGAGTTTAACCCCATTCTTATGATGGCAAACTCTGGTGCGCGTGGTTCAAAAGACCAAATTAAACAGCTTGCCGGTATGCGTGGTCTTATGACCGACCCGAATGGTAAAACCATTGAAATCCCTGTTAAATCTTGCTTCCGTGAAGGTCTTTCCGTTCTAGAATACTTCATTTCTTCTCACGGTGGACGTAAAGGTCTTGCCGATACCGCTCTTAAAACGGCTGACTCAGGTTACCTCACTCGTCGTCTCGTAGACGTTTCACAAGAAGTTATCATCAATGAAGAAGACTGCTTTGAAGCTTCTGGCGACCCAGTAAAAGGTATCGTCGTTTCTGCAATCAAGGGCAACAAGGGCGAAGAAATCGAAGGCTTGCGCGATAGAATCGCAGGCAGATTTACCGTTAACAATATCGTTCACCCCGAAACTGGTGAAATTATGGTTAGGGCAAACGAAATGATTTCTGAAGATATGGCTGACGAAATCGTTAAGGCTGGCATTGAACAAGTTGAAATTAGAAGCGTGTTCACTTGTAAGTCAAAGACTGGTATTTGCGCTAAGTGTTACGGCAAGAACATGAGCAACAACAACCCCGTACAAATCGGTGAAGCAGTTGGTATCATCGCCGCTCAATCAATCGGTGAACCTGGTACACAGCTTACCATGCGTACCTTCCACACTGGTGGTATCGCATCTACGGGCGACATCACGCAAGGTCTTCCCAGAGTTGAAGAACTCTTTGAAGCAAGAAAACCCAAGCGCGCTGCTATCGTTTGTGAACACAGCGGTGAAGTTGTTATCGAAGAAAAAGATAAGATTATTCACGTTATCGTTAAAACGGGCGAGGGCGAAACCAAGGACTACACCATTCCCTTTGGTACGGGTGTTATCGTTAAAACGGGCGACAAGGTTGAACCCGGTTCAATCCTTACCAACGGCTCAGTTTACCCGCAAGATATCTTAAAGACCAAGGGTATTAAGGGTGTTCAAGATTATATCTTGAAAGAAATTCAAAGCGTATACCGCTCACAAGGCGTTGATATCAACGACAAACACGTTGAAATTATCGTTCGTCAAATGATGAAGAAAGTTCAAGTTGAAAATCCCGGTGGAACGGATATTCTTCCCGGTGAAAAACTTGACGTTCATAAGTTCGAAGAAGAAACGATTAACGCACTCGAAAACGGTCTCGAACCCCCGCAAGGTAAGAGAATTCTTCTCGGTATCACAAAGGCTGCGCTCGCAAAAGAAAGCTTCTTGTCAGCAGCATCCTTCCAAGAAACCGCAAGAGTTCTTACCGAAGCTGCAATCAAGAATAAGATTGACCCGCTAATCGGTCTAAAAGAGAACGTAATTATCGGTAAACTTATCCCCGCAGGTACGGGAATAAAGAATTATAAGAGCATTGAACCTCAAACGGTGCTTCAAAGACCGGTTGAAGTTCAAGAAGAAACGCTTTAGTCCATAAAAAACGCAAAAACAGTTGATTTTATTTGACTAAAAGTGTAAATAATGGTAAAATTATAAATCGGCGGGCAAACCACCCGCCGACAAAAAAGCATTCAAAAATGGAAGTTTCCGAATCCGTTTTTCGAATATACCGAAAATAAGTAAAGGAGGATTACTATGCCAACAATTCAACAGTTAATCAGACAAGGCAGAGAAAAAGCAGCTTACAAGTCAAAGTCACCCGCATTGGACGAATGTCCCCAAAAGCGTGGCGTTTGCTTGTCAGTTACCACGACCACGCCGAAAAAACCTAACTCGGCTCTTCGTAAAATTGCACGTGTACGTTTGACAAACAAAGCAGAAGGTATCGTATACATTCCCGGTGAAGGTCACAACCTTCAAGAACACAGCTCTGTTCTTATCCGTGGCGGTAGGGTAAAAGACTTACCTGGTGTAAGATATCACATTATCCGTGGCGCTCTTGATACGGCTGGCGTTGCAAAACGTCGTCAAGCAAGATCCAAATACGGCGCAAAGAGACCTAAATAGTTTAATTTTTATTTAGAACTCAAAACTCAAAAGACACCTACTTATAATCGGTATTCGGAAAATTAACCCGATTTGGTAGGCAGTATGTCGAAAGACAGAAGGTTCGCTACCCCTAGGGGCAAGTGATAGCTGTACTAAACTAAGGGTTTACCCTTAAAAAATGCGTTAAAACGCACAAAAATTAAAGGAGGATTATAATTATGCCAAGACGTGGCAATATTGCAAAAAGAGATGTTTTGCCCGATCCCGTGTATAACGATAAGGTTGTAACCAAACTTATCAACCAAGTTATGCTCGATGGTAAAAAGGGTATTGCACAAGGCATTGTTTACGAAGCGTTTACGTCTGCTGCTGAAAAAGTTGGTCAAGACGCAAAAGAAATGTTTACTCAAGCACTCGCAAACATTATGCCTATGGTAGAAGTAAAAGCAAGGAGAGTTGGTGGTGCTAACTATCAAGTACCTATCGAAATCCGCGCTGAAAGAAGACAAACTCTCGCTATTAGATGGCTTGTTGACGCAGCAAGAAAGAGAAGCGAAAGAGAAATGGCACAAAGACTCGCAGGTGAACTTGTTGACGCATTCAACAACACTGGTAGCGCAGTTAAGAAGAAAGAAGACACGCATAGAATGGCGGAAGCAAACAAGGCGTTCGCACATTTTAGATTTTAATTTGGGAGAGACATTATGCCGAGAGATTTTGATTTAGGTGTAACCAGAAATATAGGCATTATGGCGCACATCGACGCTGGTAAAACCACCACGACAGAACGTATTTTGTTCTACACCGGTAAAACCCATAAACTTGGCGAAACCCACGAGGGTGGCGCAACTATGGACTGGATGGTTCAAGAACAAGAACGTGGTATTACCATCACGTCAGCTGCAACCACTTGCTACTGGAAAGGACACCGTATTAACATTATAGATACCCCCGGTCACGTTGACTTCACCGTAGAAGTTGAAAGGTCGCTTCGCGTACTCGACGGCGCAGTTGCAACCTTCTGTGCAAAGGGTGGCGTTGAACCCCAAAGTGAAACTGTATGGCGTCAAGCGGACAAATATAAAGTTCCCAGAATCGCTTATATCAACAAAATGGATATTAACGGCGCTAACTATGACAACGCAGTTAATATGATGAGAGAAAGACTCCACACCAATCCGCTTCCCATCGTTATCCCCGTAGGTAAGGAAGACACCTTCAAAGGTATCGTAGACGTAATCACCAGAAAGGCTTACATCTACCTTGACGATTTGGGTAAGGAAATCGACGTTACCGACGTTCCCGCGGATATGGCTGACCTCGTTGAAGAATTGAGAGCAAACGTAGTTGAAGTTGCTGCTGAAACCGACGATGCTTTGATGGAAAAATTCTTTGAAGAAGGCGACCTCTCTATTGAAGAAATCAAAAAGGGCTTGCGTGTAGCAACCCTCGCTATGAAAGTTACCCCCGTTCTTTGCGGTTCATCTTACAAGAACAAGGGTGTACAAAACCTTTTGGACGCAGTTGTTGACTATCTCCCCAGTCCTTTGGACATAGGTGCAGTTAACGGTGTTAACACCAAGGGTGAAGAAGCAAGCAGAGAACCTGGTGACGACCAACCCTTCAGTGGTCTTGCATTTAAGATTATGACAGACCCCTTCGTTGGTAAGCTCGCATTCTTCCGCGCATACTCAGGCGTACTCAAAACCGGTTCTTACGTTTACAACAGTGTAAAGGGTAAGAAAGAAAGGGTTGCACGTATCCTTCGTATGCACGCTAACCACAGAGAAGAAGTTGAAGCGGTTTACTCTGGTGAAATTTGCGCTCTCGTTGGCTTAAAGGAAACCACAACTGGTGACACGCTTTGCGACGAAAGCAACCAAATTATTTTGGAACAAATGGAATTCCCAGACCCCGTTATCGAAGTTGCAATTGAACCCAAAACCAAACAAGGTCAAGAAAAGATGGGCTTCGCTCTTGCAAAACTTGCAGAAGAAGACCCCACCTTCAAAACACATACCGATACAGAAACTGGTCAAACCATTATCGCAGGTATGGGCGAACTTCACCTTGAAATTATCGTAGACAGATTGCTCCGCGAATTCCGTGTTGAAGCAAACGTTGGTAAACCCCAAGTTTCTTACAAAGAAACCATTAGACAAGCTGTTGAAGCTGAAGGTTTGTTCAAACGTCAATCTGGTGGTCACGGTCAATATGGTCACTGTAAGATTCGTCTTGAACCCCAAGAAGCAGGTAAGGGTTACGAATTCGTTGACGAAACGGTCGGCGGTTCAATTCCTAAGGAATTTATCCAACCTATCAACAAGGGTATTATGGAAGCATCAAAGAACGGTATCCTCGCAGGATACGAAGTTGTTGACTTCAAGGTAACCGTTTACGATGGTAGCTACCACGACGTTGACTCGTCAGAAATGGCGTTTAAGATTGCAGGTAGCATGGCACTTAAAGATGGTCTTGCAAAAGCAAAGAGCGTACTTTTAGAGCCGATTATGAAGGTTGAAATCATTACTCCGGACGACTACTTCGGTGATTTGATGGGTAACGTTACCGCTCGTCGTGGTATCATCCAAGGTACTGACGATAGAAACGGTGTAAAGGTTATCGACGCACATATCCCGCTAGCAGAAATGTTCGGTTATGCGACCGACCTTCGTTCTAGAACACAAGGTAGAGGCAACTACACAATGCAGTTCAGCCACTACGCTGAAGTTCCCAAGTCCGTTGCTGAAAAGATAATGGGCAAAAAAGCGTAATTAATTGTTGACAATAGTTAATTTTTATTGTAAAATAAGATTACGTATTAATAAAAAACTAATAAAAAATTAAAAAATTATAATTTATTTGAAATTTTTGGAGGAAAACAATAATGGCAAAGGCTAAATTTGACAGAAGCAAACCGCACATTAACATCGGTACTATCGGTCACGTTGACCACGGCAAAACCACCCTTACCGCTGCAATCACCATGA
This sequence comes from Clostridia bacterium, assembly GCA_017397305.1. Taxonomy (GTDB): domain Bacteria; phylum Bacillota; class Clostridia; order Christensenellales; family Borkfalkiaceae; genus UBA1259. The sequence continues at coordinate 20,642 of JAFQJB010000017.1, forward strand.
CTATGGCTGCTAAGG
>JAFQJB010000002.1 GCA_017397305.1 Clostridia bacterium
GGCTGACGCAGACGACAAGGCAGAATTGATAGCATTGATTTCTAACTTGGAAACTGCACTTAACAATGCGAAGAGTGAACTTGCAAAAGCAGACGTTGATAACTTGGCAACAATTAGAAGCGAAATTGCACAAACAAAGAGCGGTTTGGAAAGCGTGATTGCTGACCTCAAGGCTGAACTCGATAAAGATATTGCAGATTTAACTTCTAAGCTTGAAGCAGCAAAAGCTGAATTGGTTAAGGCTGACGCAGACGACAAGGCAGAATTGATAGCATTGATTTCTAACTTGGAAACTGCACTTAACAATGCGAAGAGTGAACTTGCAAAAGCAGACGTTGATAACTTGGCAACAATTAGAAATGAGATTGAAAATCTTAGCAACAGTGTAAATGCTGAAATTGACAATCTTGAAAAAGCGCTTGAACAAGTTGAATCAGAACTTTTAGGACAGATTGGTTCATTGAAAAAAGCACTTAAAATTATTACATCCATATTGGGTATAGTTCTCTTGTTAACGGCTACGGGAGTAATAGTTCTTACAATCAAGGGCAAGAGAGACTAAAACTAACTTTTTCTCAAAATAAGAAAAAAGACGGCAGTGATGCCGCCTTTTTTCTTTCTTAATATTATTCAAATCTTAATTGAGGTTGATGGGATATTTATCGTATGTAGTGTGGGGATTAAAGTTAAAGAGGGAACCTAAAAACCATAAAAGTCATTGACTAAATTTTTATTAGGTGATAGAATAAAAAAGTAACGAGATTGTTTGAAAACGTGCAAAAAGGAAAGGCAAAGGAAAAAGATGTTAAGAGAAAAATTAAAGAGATTTTATGATGAATATTTGCCGATAATTTCCAACCTTTTGATATTCGTTTTTGCTATTGTTGGGTTTTTGGTTTCTTGCATATACGCACGCAGAGACGGGTATTATCATTGGTTGACAAGGTTGTTGTATTTTACCCAGCAATCTAATCTTTGGATTGGTATTACGTCGGCAGTTTTTGCCGTTATGCTGATTAAAGGCAACGTTAAAGAAAAGTATATGAAGGTGATAAGCGTATTAAAATACGTTTTCACGGTATCTATAACCATAACCGGTTTTATCTTTTGCACCGTGCTTGCACCTTTTGCCGACTTTGATATATGGACGTTTGCTACCATTGTGACGCACGTGGTTGTTCCCTTGCTTTCCATCTTTGATTTTTTTGCAAACGGCAAAATTTTAAGCGCAAGCAAAAAACAAGTGTGGCTAACATTTATCCCGCCCTTATTCTATTTTATTTTTGCGGGGATTTTGTGTGTGTTAAAGGTCGATTTTGGGCGAGGCGACCCCTTCCCATATTTCTTTATGGACTTCTATTCGGAGGTGGGGTTATTCGGGTTTGTATTCAAATGGCCACCCGAAATAGGCTCGTTTTATTGGATAGTTTTTTTCTTCGGCTTTATATATTTATTAGGTTTTGTGTATCGAAGAATTCATTTAAGATTATGTAACAAAAGGAAAAATCATAAGGCGAGATGAAACAATATTTCTTAAATTACTATCCCAATTTTAAGTGCGTTGCGGGGAAGTGTAAGCACACTTGTTGTGCGGGCTGGGAAATGAATATTGACCCCGACACGCTAGCTAAATATAAGGCTGAAAGCACGGACTTTGGCGAACGGTTAAAAAAGGGAATAAACTTCAAAAAATCGCAGTTTAAGGCGGATAAAGCGGGGCGGTGCGCCTTTTTGAACGACGAGGGGCTATGTGATATAATAGTTAACCTTGGCGAGCAAAGGCTGTGTCAAGTTTGCCGTGACCACCCGCGATTTAGAAGTTTTTTTGACGATAGAACTGAGACGGGACTTGGGTTTTGCTGTGAGGAGGCTACGAGAATTATTTTATCGTTTGAAGATAAAATAGCACCCGTACTAGATAGTGACGACAAAAACGACCAACCGCTTGACTTTAACCAAAAAAACATTATTGATTTTAGACAAAAGGCAATTGATATCGTTCAAGATAGGGAAAGGGGTGCATCTAGTAGGACAGAAGACCTTTTAAGGCTATGTAGGGCTGAGATAGGCGAGGGCGAGCATAAAAAGATTTGCAAAGTCTTTTTGTCGTTTGAAAGGCTTAATAAAGGCTGGACGGCACGGCTTAAAAGCATTAAGGATAAACCCTTAAAAACCCATACCGATAAAGATTTGGCACTCTATTTCGAGCAGTTTTTGGTAAACGGCTTGTATCGGCACTTATATTTAGCAGAGGACACCTTTTTCGTGCGTGCAATAACCACCGCTCTGGTTGTTTCATGGTGGGTTATACAAAGTGTCTACCACGAGGAAAATACGGCGGGAGAGGTAGATTTTGGGCTTATCTTGGATATTGTAAGGGCGTTTTCCGCAGAGGTCGAATACAGCCAAAAGAATTTGGGTAAACTTTTTGATTTTTGCGCTAAATTTATTAAAATTTAAAATAAAAAATCGGTCGAGGCGACCGATTTTTCTTTTACTCTTTAATCTTGCTGATTTTTTTGCCGTTCATAAATCTAGCCTTATCTTTGTTAAAGCCAATCTCAAAAATACCACGGCATTTTACTCCGTCAATCTCGTAGTTGGCAATGCCCTCAACCAAGGTGTAATCGCCGTTTTCGAACACGTAAGGAACGTATCTTAAAAGGTTTGCCTTTATTTCAATCTTACGTTTTTTATTTGTTGTTGCAACCAGGGAAAGTTGCTTTGGAACTTCGCCGGTAACTATTTCGTTGCGGTTGTAGTGGGCTTTGGTAACGTATTCGATGGGATTAGCACCATTTCTAACGTGTCCAACTTCAAGGATTGTTAGATAGGGGTAGGAAACCATAGAGAAGTTAAGTGCATAATCGTCGCAGAGTGCCGCAAGCCATAGGTGGTTATTCATATAGCCCCAAACCCTTCTACCGAAAGAGTGGTCTCTCAAACACGGCAAATCGATATCGAAAACACGTCCGTCGATAGTAACCGAGCCGAAAAGTCTACCTTCTTGTTCGTAGTGAACGGAGTTGTTTTTCTTAAACCCTGCAAAATATTCTTTGGTCCACTTATCGTGCGCCATTGCGGTGCCCATTCTTGACGAGGGCATATGGTAAAAGAAGTCAACGGCGGGCTTATCCGACTTAAAATCGCAATTCGCTTTGCAAGGAACGACTTTTCCGTCCTTATCGGTAAGTTCGCCTTCAAAAGAAAAACTCCACGCGCCGTTATCGTTTTTAACCTTTAAGGGTGAAGTTTTGGCGGTGTAGAGAAGGGTGGTGTGGTAGAAATTATTTTCTTCCGTGTCAAAATAGAACCAAACTTCAGCACTGCCGTCGTCACGAAGTCCAAGTCTTGTGTAAAGGCTTTGCTTATTTCGTGGGCAGTGTGCCGAAAAATAATAGCTGTTATTAAAAGTCCCGTCACCCTTTTTATCTATGGTGAAAGCTTCTGCCATTGCATAATCAAAAGGTTGTTTTTTCTTTCTTTTTTTGATGATTTTGGTCATGAATAACTTCTTTAAGTGGAACATATTAATTCTCCTAGTTAAAACTAAACACATTATATCATTAATTGTAAAAATTTGCAATCGCTTAGACGTATATGTTTTTGTTGCAAAGTTATATAAATTGTAGTATAATATACCCATTACGAAAGGGGAAGATAAAATGAAATTTTTGTTGGTGTATTACACAGGCACCTATAACACTAGATATTTAAGCAATCAAATAAGTGAAAAACTGGCACTTCGTGGTCACGCCGTTGATAAGGTGGAAATAAATAGGGAAACTCCAATAGTTAGCACCGAAGGGTACGATTACGTTGGGTTTAGTTATCCTATATACGGGTTTAACACCCCACTTGCCTTTGATAAATACGTTAAAAAGCTTAAATTTACCAAGGGTCAAAAGTACTTTATATATAAAAATAGCGGTGAAACATTGGGTATGAATAATGCTTCAAGCCGTGGGATATTAAGACTGATGAAACGTCGCAAGGCGGTTTTTGCGGGTGAATATCACTTTGTTATGCCATATAATATCCACTTTAAGTATGATGAAGATTTTGTTAAGGAAATCTTGATTAAGGACGATAAACTTGCCCAAATCATGATTTACAATCTTGAAAATCAAAAAATTGAAAGGATAAAGAGTAAGTTTATATATAACTTTTCGGCATTCTTTGTGGGTATTGTTAAAATAGCGGGCAACGTAAACTCATTTTTATACAAGGTCGATAAAGACAAGTGTGTTAACTGTATGAAATGCGTTAAGGACTGTCCCGAAAAGAATATTTACGTTAAAAAGGGCAAGATAAAGTTCCACCACCACTGCGATATGTGCATGAGATGCTCTTTCTTTTGCCCCACAAACGCTATAAAGATAGGATTTTTGGACTGGTGGCACTGGAAGGTTAACGGCGATTATAAACTTGCTAAACTTGCAAGTGAGGGCGCACCTGAAAAGCCGTACATAACAAAGGATAGTAAAGGATTTTACAAGTGTTTCCATAAAACCTTTACGAATATTGATGAAGAATACCAAAGACTTTTTGGTGACGTAGAAACTGAGAATAATGAGAAACAAGCAATCTAATAAAAACGAAAAAGCCACTTAGAAAGTGGCTTTTTTTATGGGCAACGATTATTTTTTTGCTTTTGGATAACGTTTTGGGAATAGGGCGGAAATAACGTTTATGCCCTCCATTGGAATGAAAAGGATAAATAACTGCCAAAAGTTATACTTAATGTAGGTAAAGTAGAAAAAGGCAAGCAGGCTTGAAGTAGTTAGTGTTAAAAGAAGAAGGTTGAGCCATTTTAAGTTAAAATTCTTTCTCGTCTTTCTATAAATGATAATGCAAGAAACGGGGATAGCCGAAATGAAAATTTGCCAAAAATAAATTTGTTTTATCATTATCAGTCCCACGTAAACTAAAACTGCAATTAGCCATGCGGTAACCACGGCAAGACTTAAAACCGAATAGATGTTTATTTCCTCTTGGTTTTTTTGTTTGCTGTTTTCATCGTATTTACCTATAACGTTTTCGCTCACCAAGTCCTCTAGAGTAACGTTATAGAACTTTGCAAGTTTAATTAGGGTGGATATATCGGGGGTAGAGGTGCCGTTTTCCCACCTGCTTATCGTTTTATCCGAGTACCCAATTGCCTCCGACAGTTCAGCCTGCTTTAAGTTTTTGTGCTTTCTTAAATCAATAAGATTTTGCGCTATAATTTTTTCCGTTGTGTTTTCCATACTCTTATTATACTACAAAAAAGCCACTTGTCAATACGTAAAACGCAACAAAAAGGAAAATTCTCATTTGGCGAGAATGTCGTTCTCTCGATTTTAGAGAATAAGAGAATTTTGTGTCTTGCGATTTGATTTACTTTTTTGTGAGTTTATATATAATATAAAATGTCGGGTCACATGCCCGAATAAAAAAAGACTAAAGAGGAAAGTATGAAAATTTATGATTTGTCTGCTATCCCCCAAGAAGTGCTTGACAGCGTTGGCGGGAAGGCAAAAGGGTTAAACCAATTAACCAACTTTGGTTTTAAAGTGCCCAAAGGATTTATCCTTGTAGACGCACACAGCCAAGCTGATTTTGAAGAGGCTTACCAATATTATGCTACTCACCAAATGGGTAAGGTTGCGGTTAGAAGTAGTGCAACCATTGAGGACGGCGTTAACTTTTCAAACGCAGGTCAATACGAAACATACCTTAACGTAAGTACTAAGGAAGAATTCTTGACCGACATTTCAAAATGTATAGAATCACTTCACAACCACAGAAGTGAAGTTTATAGCAAAACCTTCTTGCACGGCGAAAACGATGAAGAACACAACAAGATGACCGTTGTCGTTCAACAAATGGTTGACGCAAAGTGTGCTGGTGTTTTGTTTACCAAAGACCCCATGAACGCAAAGGACGTTTTAATCGAATGCGTTAGCGGACTTGGTGAAAGTCTTGTATCGGGTACTCAAACTGCTGAGCAATACAGGGTTGAGGACGGCAAGATTTTGGAAAACGAAAATAAACTTTTGACCGAAGCTGACGTAATGAGCTTGTATCAATCGGCAGTTAAGGCTGAACAAGCGTTCGGTATGCCTATGGATATGGAATGGGCAATGGATAAAGAGGGCGTTATTTATTTTGTTCAAGCCCGTCCTATCACCGTTGCTGCTGAAGACGAAGTTACCATTAACGAGTTTGACTACCCGCACGACGTTACCGACCAAACCATTACAACTTGTAACGTAAGAGAAATGCTTTCTTGTGCAGTTACGCCTTTAACTATGTCTACTTCGGTTTTTGGGCTTGACTATGGTATGAGAAAGATGATGGAGAAAAACCACTCCATTAAAAACGTGGACGACTTGCCCGCATTCTCTTGCATCACACCTTTCTATAACAATATGTTCTTTAACCAAACGACTAACTACATCGTTTCGTATAGAATTGCAGGTACTTCAAAGGAAAGTTCGGACGTTGTTATTTGCGGTAGAGTTTTAGACGAATTCCCCGACAAATTCTCCGACCCATCTCCTCAAATCGTAAGGCTTGCACGTATGTTCTACTTCTTGCCCTATATCTTAAGCGGTAAAAAGGCAGTAAACGGCATGCAAAAGGTTATGGAAAGCTTGCACTTTAACTATGACGACACTATTGAAGGCTTGTATAAACAACAAGAAGACAATTTTGAACTCTTGAAAGAAGCATGGTTCTGCCACTACTGTTCTTCATATTTTTCGGGCGCAGCATCAATGATGGCTTCAAGAGCGCTCACAAAAATGCTAGGGGACTACAACAAGGCAAGCTTCTTGCTATCAGGTGCTCTTACGAATATCGAAGGTATTGAGAGCGCAAAAATAGTGGATATGATGAAAGACCTTGCTAAGTGCATCGTTAAAAACAATCCCGATGCAGTAAAATACACCAAAGAACAACTTGCAGATTACATCAAAAACTCAACGGGAGAAGTTAAAGACTGCTACGATAACTTTATGAATATTAACGGCCACAGAGGTATTAACGAAAGCGAAATGCGCGTTAAGTGCTGGGGTGACGATTTGCTAGGCTTCTGCGACGCGCTTAGAGGTAGCATTATCTCTTTAGATAAGGGCGACATCGTAAAAACGAAGGACTGGACCGATTACGTTGACGAAATTATGGCGCTTGTTAAACGCTCTAAGAGAAAGGGTATCAAGTCGCAAATTCTTAAAGCAAGGTCTGGTGCATGGACGAGAGAACACACCAAATCATGCTGTATCAAAGTTACCAACGGCTTTAGAAAACTCTATAACGTTATGGCTGAAAAAATGGTTGAGCAGGGTATATTGCCCGATGCCGACTTAATTTTCTTCCTCACGAAAGAAGAAATCGGCAAGCTTATTGAGGGCGACAACGGTCTAATCAAAAAAGCTATGAAGAGAAGAAGACTCTATCCTACCCAATGCTCGCTTAGATTTAACGAAGTATATAGCGGAAAACCCGTACCTATCGAAGACGACACCGCTCTCGACAAGTCCGACTTCCAAGGAACACCTGCTTCTCCCGGTATCGTTACTGGTAAGGCAAGGGTTATAAGGTCAGTTGAAGACGCAAACAAACTTCAAGAAGGCGAAATTATGGTCGTTTCTTTAACCGACGTTGGTTGGACGCCCTATTATTGTCTCGCATCAGGCTTGATTACCGAAATTGGTTCATGCCTATCACACGGCGTCGTTGTTGCGCGTGAATACGGGCTTCCCACTATCGTTAGCGTTAAAGACATTATGCGTTCTATTAAGGACGGCGACGTTATAACTATGGACGGCACCAAAGGTACCGTAACTTTAGTATCAAAGGAAGAGGAGTAAAATTATGAAAATTATTGTTATTGGTGGAACGGGACTTTTAGGTCACGAAGCAGTTGAATACGCACTCTCTCAAGGTCACGAAGTTACGTCGATGGATATCAACGACGCAAAGAGTGAAGAATGGTTTACCGACAAAGCAAAATCGGTTATCGGCAACGTTTTTACTATGACCGAAGAAGAGATTTGCGAGGCTTTGAAGGGCTATGACGCAATGGTATACGCAGTTGGCCCGGACGATAGATTTATCCCCAGCGAACCCGCTTACGGATATTTTAAACTCCGTTTGGTTGATTACTGCGCAAAGGTGTTTAGAGCGGCAAGAAAGGCTGGAATTAAGAAGGCAAGCCTTTGCTCGTCATACTTCTTGTATTTTGACCGCAAGTTCCCCGAAAAGAAATTGTCAATCGTTCACCCTTATATCCAAGTAAGAAAGGAGCAAGCGGAGGTTGTACTTGCAGAGGCAAAAGCACAAAGCGGCTTGCCCGAACTTAACGTTTATATTATGGAACTTCCCTATATCTTCGGTACTTGCCCCAACAGAGTTCCGCTTTGGAAGGACATTTTCCTAAAAGATATCGACCTAAATAACGACCAAGCCCCCGTATATTTCCCCAGTGGCGGAACGGTTATGTGCACCACAAAGCACATCGGTGAAAGTTTGATTAACGCGCTTGTTTACGGCAAGGAAAGTTGCCACTATTCTATCGGTGACGAGAACCACCCCTTCGATTTTATGATGGAAAACCTTATGGTAGGCTTCTTGGGAAAGCCCCGTCAAATTATCCATCCGCCCAAGGAATACGTTGCGGAATTGCAAGATAAAAAGTATAATTACGAAGTATCCCAAGGTAAATATCGTGCTTTGCACCCAAAATACTTGATGCTCGACATTCAATACGATAACTTCTACTATACCGATGAAGAGATTGAAAAGACTTGTGCCGAACTTCACCTAACGAGAGGTGGCGTAAAGGAAGCCATTATCGAAACGGGTAAGGTTTGCAGAGAATATATCGGCAAATAATAGAGGATAGACTTATGAAACTTAAAGATAAAGTTTGTATCGTAACTGGCGGTAGCGGTGGAATTGGCTATGCGGTATGCGATAGGTTTTTAAGTGAAGGTGCGATAGTCGTGCTAACATCAATCGATATGCCGTCGGCAATCGAAGCCCAAAACCGCTTGCAAGAAAAATACCCTGACGGCACGGTAATCGGCATTGCACCCACTCCGCTTTGGAGTTTTACTGAAACCGAAAAGGCGTTTAAGGAAGTTTACGAAAGGTTTGGAAAGATAGATATTCTCGTTAATAACGCAGGCACTTCGGACGAAACGGCTTTCGACCAATATACAGAAGATATTTATGATAGGCTTTTTAACCTAAACATAAAGGCAATGTTCGCTTGTACTAGAGCGGTAATTAATTTTATGGAAGAAAAAGGTCAAGGCGTTATAATCAATACCTCCTCGGTTGTAAGCGTGTGCGGACAGCCCAAAGGGGTTGCCTATCCCGCCTCTAAGAGCGCAGTAAACGGCTTTACCTTGTCGCTAGCAAGGGAAATTGCTAAAAAGGGAATTAGGGTTAACGCGGTTGCACCAGGGGTTACGAAGACCACTATGCTTAAAGACGTTCCCGCAAGAATGTTAGAACCAGTTGTGCAAATGATTCCGCTTAAACGCATTGGCGAGGCGGAAGACGTTGCAAACGCAGTATTGTTTTTAGCAAGCGACGAAGCTAGTTATATTTCCGGCACCGTTCTTAACGTTGACGGCTTAGTAAGATTTTAATTAGGAGAAAAACTATGACTTTAGAACAAAGAATTCAAAGATTAGAAGATATTGAAGCAATAAGATATTTGCAAGCAAAATACCAAAGATGCTTAGATAACAGAGATTTTGACGGAATTAGAGAGTGCTTTGCCGACGACGTTGTTTCCTCTTACGGCAACGGCGAAATGGCTTACGTTGGTGCTGAAAACGTCATTGCATTCTTAAAAGGCGTTATGACAATCGATATGCCCTCCGCACATATGATTCACGGTGGTGAAATCGATATTTTATCCACAACAACCGCTACTGCAAAATGGTATTTGCAAGACTTTTTAATCAATAAAGCGCACGGAGTAAACATTCACGGCGCAGCAATTTATGAAAACACTTACGAAAAGGTTGGCGAAATATGGAAGATTAAAACAATCGGCTATAAACGTATGTACGAATACTACGATATGATAAGCCAAACCCAGTCCGCAACCTTAAAAAAGACCACTTTCTTGGACGAAAAGAAAGAACAAGCGGATAAATAGTGATAAAAATTGCATTTAACCCCAAAAACCCCACGTTGTCGTGGGGTTTTTACTATATAGATATTTTCAATATGTAATTGACATATAGATTGTGATTTGATAAAATGTAATTATCATGGAGTTTGCGTTCGGTAAATGAATTTACCGAAAAGGAGAAAAAATGAAAAAGTTTTTAGCAATCCTTGTTTCAACCTTCCTAATATCAATGGCTGGGCTAACCTTAACCGCCTGTGGCGAGTGTGAACACGGAAGCACCAGCATAAAGACTACAGTGGAAGCAACGTGTACACAAACGGGTATTCAAAAGACCGTTTGTGACGATTGTGGTGAAGTTTTGGAAGAAAAAACTTTGCCTAAGCTTTCGCACATCCCTGGCGAATGGGAAGAGGTGACTGAGGCAACTTGTCAAGCAAGCGGTGTTAAGCACAAAAAGTGTACCATATGTTTTAACGTTTTAGAAGTTGGTGGAATTGATAAGCTTGCACACACTCCTGGCGAATGGGTAACTATTAACGAGTCCACTTGTAAAGAAAGCGGTTCAAAAAAGCAACTTTGTGCCGACTGCGAAACTATACTTAACATTGAGGAGATAGAAAAACTTCCGCATACTGAAAGCGATTGGATGGTGGATAAAAACGCAACGTGTATCGAAAAGGGTTCTAAGCATATCGAGTGTACCGAATGTAAAGCGACGTTAAAGACCGAAGAGATTGATTTTATAGACCACAATTACGTTTACGGCGAATGTGACGTTTGTGATAAAATCGATACCACCTATATGAGCGAAGGGCTTGCTTTTGAACTTATAAATAACGGAAACGAATATTCGGTTAACGGGTATATTAGCGGTTATACGGGAAATAGTACCGAACTACTTATCCCCGCAATTTATAGGGGCAAAGCGGTTACCACTATAAAAGAAAGTGCGTTTGCAAATAACACCATAATTGAAAAAGTTATTTTGCCCGACTCTATAAAAACGGTGGAACACGCTGCGTTTAATGGTTGTGCTAACCTAAGTAAAGTTAACTATTTGGGTACAATCGACCAATGGGCTGTTATAACTTTTGACAACGCGTCCAACCCGATAAAGATTACGGGCGACCTATATATTAAAGACGTATTGCAAACGGAAATAACCATTAACGTAAAAACTATTGGTAAATGGGCTTTTGCGAATTGCAAATCTATAACCAAGGTAACTTTGGGTGAAAACGTAGAGGAAATTGATAATTCTGCTTTCCGTAAATGTACCGCACTTGAAAGCATAAACTTGCCTAAAAACTTTAAATATATCGATTCGGAGGTATTTAGTGGTTGTGAAAACTTAAAGACGGTAGCGGTTGCCGACAATAGCAAACTAGAAATTATTGCGGACGAAGCATTTTATAACTGCACTTCACTAGAAAATATAAAAATTCCTTCAACGATAAAGTATATCACCACACAAGCATTCTATAATTGCACGTCGCTTACAATGGTGGAAATACCCAGCACTATTACAAGCATTGGTGGATATGCTTTTGGTGAATGCTCAAACTTGACAATCTATACCGACGCGTTAGAAGGTCAAATTAAATGCAGCGAAACTTGGGCGGTAGGCGTAAAGCAAGTAGTTTGGGGCACAAACTATTACACCGAAGGCTTGATTTTTGAACTAAAGACGGATAATGAAGAAGAATATCGAATAACTGGCTATGAGGGCACGGAAGAAAACGTTGTTATCCCTTCTACCTATAGCGGCAAAAAAGTTACGTCTATTGAAGTACTGATTGAGTATGATAGCCCAGAGATTGAAGTTGTAAAGACCGTTCAAATACCAAACAGCATAACGTATATGGGGAGTGATACATTGTTTTTTGGCAAAAACCTTACCGACGTTTATTATATGGGCACGGTAGATGAGTGGGCACAAATCGACTTCAAAGCAGAGCAGTTTGCTGAAGGCTTTAACCAAGCGACCTTGCATTTTAATGGTGAAACGTTTACTACCTTAAAAGTAAATGCGGAAAATATTTCAAGGAATGCATTTTGGGGTTATTCACACGTTGAAAGTGTGGAAATTGGCGAAAACGTGACCACGATAGGTTTGTTTGCATTTAATGGTTGTTCTAACTTAAAAGAGTTTAAGGTTAGCCAAAACAACGTGCACTTTATGGCGGTTGACGGCGTGCTTTATAGTAAAGACGGCAAAACTTTGGTTTGCTATCCGCACGCAAAAGAAGGCGCGATTGTTATACCAAGCACGGTGGAAACTATCGGTACTGGAGCATTTAATTGGAACAAATTAGAAAATATAACCATTCCTAATACTGTAAAGATTATAGATATAGGTGCATTTTATTCTTGTAAAAACTTAAAAACAGTAACTTTCGAGGCGGGTAGCAAACTAGAAAGTATAGGAGGTAATGCGTTCTATTGGTGCACCTCGTTAACAAGCATAGAAATCCCTGCAAGTGTAAAAAGTATAGGTGCTTATGCGTTTACATATTGCAATAGCTTAACGATAGTCACTTTCGAGGCGGATAGCAAGTTAGCAAGTATAGGTGATTGGGCTTTTTCTGGTTGCCCTAATCTAAATTACACAACAAAGGATAACGTGAAATACATCGGCACTGCGGAAAATCCATATCTTTGTCTTGTTGGTCCCGTTGCAAGCAATATATCATTTGCGGTTATCAATAAAGATTGCAAAATTATAAGTGGACAAGCATTTGAATACTGCTCAAAATTAAAGACTGTTATCTTTGAAGAGGGTTGCCAAGTAGATATTGTTCCCTATTGTATGTTTAGTGATTGTGTGGCGCTTGAAACGGTTGAACTATCAAGCGGTGTCACTTGTATCGGTAAAGGGGCGTTCCAAAATTGCACGGCATTAAAGAGTATTAATTTGCCGGAAAATCTCACCACTATAGAAGACGCGGCTTTTTTCAATTGTGAAAGTTTGGAAGAATTAATACTTCCCGAAAGGCTAACAACTATTGGTAATAGCGTGTTCCGTAATTGCGTTGCACTTTCAACTATTAGAATACCTGCAAACGTAACAACTTTTGGAACTTTGTCGTTTTTAAAAGACTATAACAAAGAAGACCTAAACGGACTTGTCGTATACACGCCTTTAACCGAAAAGCCAGAAGGATGGTCATCAAGTTGGTCTAGTGGTGCAACGTCAGTATATTGGGGCGTTGATAATATTGAAGTTAACGGAGATTTTATCTATACCCTAATTAACGACGGTGCAGAATATAAATTGCTTAAATACGTTGGTAGCGAAAGTTCAGTAAAAATTCCCTCAACGTATAATGGCAAAAACGTTACAAAAATTGGCGATGCGTTTAACGGCAACAAAACACTAACAAGCATAGAAATTCCATCTACGATAACGGCAATAGGTTATTATGCGTTCTATGGTTGCACTTCATTAACAAGTATAAAAATACCTAACAGCGTAACGGCAATAGGCGGACAAGCGTTCTTTAATTGCGCTTCATTAACAAGCATAAAAATACCCGCAAGTGTAACGTATGTCGCTGACCTTGCGTTCGCCAATTGCAATAATTTGGAAACAATTTACTGCGAGGCGGAAAGCCAGCCGAGTGGATGGGCTAGCGCTTGGAAAGCTGGTTGTTCGGCGGAGGTTGTTTGGGGTTACAGTAACGAAAACGTAAACCAAGGTGGGAGCGGGATTGATAAAGAAAAAGACCCACCGAGTGCACCGATACTTTAAAAACATAGCAAAAAAGTGCTAACTGCGGTTAGCACTTTTTTTATTTGCCGTGGTTGATTTTTTCGGCAGTTTATATTATAATCATAAGCAAGGAGAAACAAAAATGGTAAAGAAAAGGTTTAGTATAATTATTGTTTTTATTTTGTGCCTTGGCATATTTGCAGGCTCTTTTTACTGCTATTTTTCTGTTATTCCAAGGCAAAAGGAGAGGGCTGAAAGAGAAAGGCTTGTTAAAGAATATTACGATAAAAAGGTTAAAATTTATCAAGCAGAAAACGAGCAATACGCTGATTACGAGGTAGACGTGGCTTTTCTTGGGGATAGTTTAACCGACGGGTATGACTTAAAAAAATATTATCCACAATATTTAACGGCAAACCGCGGTATTGGTGGTGATACGACCTTTGGTTTAGAAAACCGCTTGCAAGTTTCGGCAATAGACCTTAAACCCAAGGTGGTTGTTATGCTGATTGGTGCAAATAACTTTCATACAATGCTTGATAATTACGAAAGCATTTTGATTAAGCTTAAAGTTGGGCTTCCAGAAAGTAAAATCGTGCTTTTGTCCCTAACCGCAATGGGTGGTGACTGGGCAAAAAATAACGATATAGCAAAGCAAAACAACGTTGAAATAAAAAGGCTAGCGGAAAAATATAATTATGAATTTATAGACCTTTTTACTCCGCTATTAGACCCTATTACAAACGAGGTTTACGATGGCTACACTGTTGACGGCGGGCATTTTACCGCAACTGGCTATGAAGCTGTTACTGCAAAAATTTCGCCCGTTTTAGAACGATTATTATAATAATTTAATGATAAAACCTTCGCTTATTGCGAAGGTTTTTTCTTTACTTATTTTCCCTTCGCCACGTTGCTGGGGGGAGGGAGGTGAACTTTTTAAAAGTCCTTGAAAAATATTCGGTATCGTCAAAACCACAAAGAGCAGAAATCTCGCTCAATGGTTTATCGGTGGTAATGAGCAATTTTTTGGAAAGTTCTATCCTTTTATTTGTCATATACTCAACGATAGACAGCCCAAACTCTCTCTTAAAGTGCTGTGTAAGGGTTGCCTTGCTATAATGTATATGATAACTTAGGTCGGCAAGGGTAATTTTTTGCGAAAGGTTTTTATTTATAAACCGCTTTATAAGTTCGCCGATTGTTGGGGTTTGTTCTTCAAAACTGCCGTTTATTGAAACGTGCGTTGCTATGGCTTTAAGAAGGTCGAAAAATGCGTCTAACTGCTCGCTATCGAACTGGTGCAGACCATCTACCGCCTTTTTAAGTTGTTCCTTATTAAGCGACGGGGAAAGGGCTATTGCAGTTGACACCACTTGTTCTTTGGCCTCGTTACCTTTATCGATACCTAGTGTACACAAAAGGCAAGCAATCACCTTTTCGTTTTGAATAATAGGTAGCACCGCCTCTTTTATCCCGAACGGGCAAATGTAAATGCTGGGCGTCATACTCTGGCGCACTTTTTCAAAACAATTTTCGTCCGATTTAATGCATGCTTCCAAACACTTTGGACATTGGTGGATTATAGAACAAAAGTTATCCACCTTACCGCTTTGGGTAAAGATAGGGCGCAACTTATTGTCTAATAGTGCTATTTCCATACCCGAAATTTGATTAAAATGTTTTAATAAATTTTCGATATCGCTATTATGCATTCGGTAAAATACCCCCAAAACTCAAAGGTTTTAACCATTATAACACAAAAAAGCCCAAAAACAAGCAATTTGCAAAAAAATTGTTGGTTTTTGCGATTTTATCGATTTTCCATATGTTTTTGCCGATATATCATATACATATAAAAGGTTATTTGATATAATCAACTTAAATAAAATAAATTTTTGCGAGGCAAAAAGATGAAACAAACCACAGATTTTAGATACAATACTGGTGCAACAAAAGTTCCATGGCCGGCAGTTGGCGAAAATTACAACGTTAACGATACGGTTGAAGTAGTTAAGTTTTTAATGCGCGGTGAGGGTGCAGAATACGATGCACTTATCGAAAAACTTCGCGCGGATATTTCTGCGCTTGACAAAATTTCAACTCCGCCCGGAAAACTATCACTCGGTGGACAGGTTGAACAAGCGGAAAAATTGGTTGACGAATATTTGGGAACTGAGGGCTCTACCTTTGTTACCAACGCAACCGCTGGGTTTGAAATTGCTTATAAATACGCAGGTATCGGTGAAGGGGACGAGGTTATCGTGCCCGCAATAACCTTCGTTGCGACCATGGCGTACCCACTTGCACACGGCGCAAAACTCGTGTTTGCTGACGTTGACCCCAAAACGCTCAATATGGACCCCGAAGACGTTAAGAGAAAGATTACCGACAAGACTAAAATGATTGTTCCAGTTCACATCGGTGGTTACCCTGTTGACTTAGACCCCATTATGAAAATAGCAAAGGAAAAGAACATTTTGGTGCTTGAAGACGCGGCACATGCGTTCGGTGCTGAATATAAGGGCAGAAAAATCGGTACCATTGGTGACTTTGCGGCATATAGTTTCCACGAAGTTAAAAACGTAACCTCTTTCGGTGAGGGCGGTATCGTTACCACAAACGAAAAAGGCTTTGCGCCCGAAATGAAAAGAGCAAGATTTTTAGGTCTTGACTTTACCGCACCCATAAAAAACTGGCTCTATAACATCACTGCAATCAAGGGCAAGGAAAAGAACTTTGTTGCATCAAACTATTCCACTACCGAAATTCAAGGTCTTGGCTTAAAGCTTCAAGTGGAAAGAAACGATGAAATTATTGCAATTCGTCGTCGTGCAGTTGAGATTGTTAACGATAGATTAAAAGGCAACCCCGCAATCATACCGCAAGATTTAGGAAATGAAGATATTAAACCGACCTTCCACCTCTATCAACTTCAAATCTACCCCGAAAAAGCGGGTGGCGACGTTCAAACGTTGAAGAAGAAATTGGAAGAAAAGGGCGTTACCAACATTCCGCACTTCGGTCCGCTTTATAGATTTAAGGTTATTGAAGACATGGGCTACGACGTAGAGTCTATCGCAAAATCTTGCCCCAACTGTGAAGAAGTGTTCTATAAACGCTTCACACACTTGCCTATCTATGGTCTAACGGACGAACAACTTATCTATATGGCAGACGCTATTTTAGAGAGTGTTAAAGAAATGCAAGAGGGAAGATAATAAATATAAACAAGTTAAAAAACGGCTGAAAATTCAGCCGTTTTTTATATATTTATAAAAAGCCGTAAAATAAATATTGAAAATTAAAAATTTATGTGGTATAATCTTTGAAATAGTTTTTTTTAATCGAGGTGCTTATGTTATTAGGCAAATACAAAATATCACCTAGGGTTTTAAGGGTTGGTGCAAAACAGACCATTAGTGTTGAAGGGCTTGATGAAGTTACCAAAATTTATGATGACGTTGATTATGAGATAAGCGTTACCAGAACAGACGGATGGAAATATAAAGAGGGTATAAATTTTTTGCAAAGGGGCAGGGATTTAACAAGCACACAAATCTGCCGTGCGGAAAATGGCGTTCTTTCTTTTACCTATGATTTTGATTACGAGTGTGAGTACGAAATAAAAGTTGCAAGAACCGAAGGGGATACCCACTTCCCTGAAAGGCAAGAAAAGTTTTGGTCGGGCAAAAAGTCACGCGCAACTAGGGGCTTTACTTTTAGGGTGTATGCCGTTTGTGATGACCTTTATGAAAAAAGGCCATATAAGTGCGATTTGCATATACACACAGATGAATCCGATGGAAACGAAAGCCCAAAACTTGTAGGGGCAACGTATAGACAATATGGTTACGATGCAATTTGCATAACCGACCACTACACAATGCTTGGTTCTAAAATGGCTATTGAAGCTTTTGAGGATATAGACGCGGGGCTTAAAATTTTCCAAGGTGAAGAAGTGCATCCGTTTTATGGTAGCATAGTGCACGTTGTAAATTTTAACGGAAAAACAAGCGTTAACGATTTGTATTATAGCGACACTAAAAAGGCTGAAAAGGAAATTGAAGCGCTTGCAGACGGGTTTGATTTCCCCGATGAAGTGGATAGAAAGGAACTTGCTTATTTTAAGTGGTGTTTTGATAAAATAAGGGAGAGTGGCGGTATTGCAATATATCCACACTCGCTTTGGTCGGTTTTTGGCGCGTATAACGTTCGCACGGAAATTTCCGAGTATATAATAAAGAATAAAATGTGCGATGCGTATGAGATTTTTGGTGGTATGAGCAAGCGCGACAATCGTTTGTCGGTTGAACTTCTTGCCGAGATGAAAAGAAACGGCATTGATTTGCCAATAATTGCAAGTAGCGACGCGCATAGCATTGCCGGGCATGGCTCTGCACATTTTGACGATACCTTTTCGATAGTGTTTGCAAAGGATAAAGAACAAATACCAAACGCAGTGTTAGAAGGCAACACAATCGTGGTTGAAAACTTTGATACAAGCGACAAAATTGCCCACGGCAACTTCCGTTTGGTTAGGTATGCGTACTTCCTTTTAGACCAATATTTTGGCGAGCACGACCTTTTGTGTAACGCACTAGGCACGGCTTTAATCGGGCTTGACCCAGGGGATAGCGGGCAAAAAGAAATGGTTGCAAAACTTAACAAAATTGTGACAGATTATGAAAATGAATTTTTTGGCAACAATCGTATATAGGAGAAACTTTTGTGATAATCAATAAAGATATTAAATGGATAGGCGTTAACGATAGAGAGATTGACTTGTTTGAAGGACAATACGTTGTTCCAAACGGTATGGCATACAATTCTTACGTTATTTTAGATGAAAAGATTGCAATTTTTGATACGGTAGACGCTAACTTTAAGGATGAATGGCTAAATAACGTTAAAAGAGAGTTGGGGGATAGGCTTCCCGATTATTTAATCGTTCAACACATGGAACCCGACCACTCTGCTTGTATAGACGCTTTTATGAAGCAGTATCCGGACACAAAAATAGTGGCTTCTCAAAAAGCGTTCGTTATGATGAAAAACTTTTTTGGCACCGACTATGCAGATAGGCAAGTTGTGGTGGGGGACGGCTCTACGCTATCTCTCGGTAAGCACGAACTAGCCTTTGTTACCGCACCGATGGTGCATTGGCCGGAAGTTATTATGACCTATGATATAACCGATAAAATCTTGTTCTCAGCCGATGCGTTCGGTAAGTTCGGTGCGACCGATGCGGACGAAGACTGGGCCTGTGAAGCGAGAAGATATTATATAGGTATCGTTGGTAAATACGGCGTTCAAGTTCAAGCACTATTTAAAAAACTCGCTGGAAAAGATATAAATATCATATGCCCACTTCACGGACCTGTTTTAACCGAAAATTTGGGGTATTATCTCAATTTGTACACAATTTGGTCAAGTTACGGTGTGGAAACGGACGGCGTTTTGATTGCCTACACTTCGGTTTACGGCAACACCAAAAAGGCTGTGGAACTTTTGGAAGAAGAACTTAAAAAATTGGGCGTTCCTAAGGTTGTGGTTAACGACCTTGCCCGTACCGATATGGCAGAGGCTGTTGAAGATGCCTTCCGCTATGGCAAAATCGTGCTTGCAACCACCACTTATAACGGCGATATTTTCCCGTTTATGAAAGAGTTTATCAATCACTTGACCGAAAGAAACTTCCAAAATAGGAAGATTGGTTTTATTGAAAACGGAAGCTGGGCACCTGTCGCAACCAAGGTTATGAAAGGAATGCTAGAAAACTGCAAGAAATTAGAGTTTGTTGAAAACGGCGTAAAAATTATGTCGGCAGTAAACGAAGAAAATATTGAGCAAATAAAAGCACTTGCAAAACAATTTGTTTAATAAAAAGACCTCGATAATTCGAGGTCTTTTTTAATACTCTAATTTATGTTCAACAAGGTTTTCGCCGTCGTAAACAAGTTTTAGCGAGAAGAAAGGGGTGTCTTTTTGAAGTAGTTGCAAAAAGATTTTGTCGCCTTCCCAAAGCGGTAGTGAACAAACGTCACTTATTTTTATCCACTCCAACTTTCCTTCGTCGCATTCGGCATTTATTTCGCCCGAAAAATCTTTGCAAGTGAACAGGTGCATATACTCGGTGCCAAACTCGTTTGAAACAAAGGTAACTATCCCGCGGTAGACAAGCGTTTTAGCGGTTAACCCCGTCTCTTCATAAATTTCACGTCGAGCGCAGTCAAAGGGGGTTTCGTTATCCAAAAACTTTCCGCCAATACCAACCCACTTATCCTTATTGATATCGTTTTGCTTTTTTATGCGGTGCATCATTAGGTATGCGCCGTCCTTTTCTATATAGCAAAGCGAGGTGTTAATCATATTCATTTTGCTCATTTTTTTACACACTCGTCAAATTTTTTGTAAACGGCTTGATTAATTGTATAAACCTTTTCTTTGGGGAGTTTTAGCACTCCGTCAAAGGTGAAAAGCCCGTTAATCTCGTCCTCAACGTCGGTAAGCTGGGTATAAACTGTTGCGGAAAGCCCCTCGTTTTCAATAAGTGGCAACACTTGGTCATAATACAAACTCTCGTAAGCGGAGTATAGGGAAGAATTATCCTTGTATTTTTTGTATCCAAATTTCTTGCTTGAAAAAACGTGACCTTCTACCGCAAGAGAATATCCGCCAAACTCGGTTAGCGCAAGAATTCTCTTTTTATCGTTTTTGGGCTTTGCTTTTCTAAAATAGATATGTCTGCTATAAAAGTCCCCGCCACCCATGTCTTGCCAACCGCTTGCGTGGTCAACAAGGCGGGTGTTATCAAGCGATTTTACCCACTCGCACGTCTTTAACGCGTCAAACTGCCCCCAGCACTCGTTAAAGGGGGTGTAAACGCAAAGAGAAACGCAGTTATAAAGTTGTTCTATAAGCCCCTTTGCCTCGACGTAGTACTGCCGTCTAGACTCTAGATTGCGCCCCATGCTCTTGTAGTTTGTGTCGTTTAGGTGAAGGTTGATAAAGGGAGCGAGAACAATTCGCCGAGCTTTGTATTTAGCACCGCCGTTAATCATATCTTGCCAAACGAGAACACCCAAAATATCGCAGTAATAATACCAAAGTTGCGGTTCGATTTTGATGTGCTTTCTCAGCATATTAAAGCCCATGTCTTTAACCGCTTTGACCTGCTCAAACATTGTGCGGTTATCTTTTGGGGTGTAAAGCCCGTCGTGAAAATATCCTTGGTCTAAAAGTCCGTTATGGAAAATTGGCTCGCCGTTTAGGGTGGGGTATATCTTTCCGCCTATTTTAGCGGTAGAAAAGGTGCGTAGTCCAAAATAACTTTCTACCTTGTCGCTAGAGGTCTTTATTATTAAAGGATAAAGGTTGGGGGTATCTACTGACCAAGGCTTGCAATCTTCTACCTTAAAAGTAATCGCCTCGTTGGTTTTGCCGTTTATAGTGTATAAGGGTGCACCATCGTCACCAATAACTACAATTTCCACCGCTTGCGTATCTAACGAATTGCAAGTTATGGTAAGTGTTTTATCGTTAAATGAGGGCAAGAGTTTTATGGAGCGGATATAATCGCTCGGCACACTCTCAAGCCACACACTTTGCCAAATACCACTGGTTGCAGTATACCATATACCGCCCCGCTTATATTTTTGCTTGCCCCTTGCGTAAATTTCGGTGTCGGCATCGTCGGTGACAATCAAATGAAGTTGGTTTTCACCATCTTTTAGATAGAGTGTAAGGTCGATTGAAAAGGCAAGATAACCACCAAAATTTTTGCCGACAAGATTGTTATTTAAATAAACTTCGGTTATTTGGTCAGAGGCACCCACGTTTAATAAAAGTTTGTCTTGCATAAAGCCGTCGGGCAAAGTAAAGGTGCTAAAATAGTGCAGTTCTTCGTCCTTTTGAAGTTGCTTTTTTACTCCCGATAGTTCACACTCTGGACTGAACGGAACAACAATTTTGCCCTCGTATTTGCCGTTAAACTCACCTTTTTTGCATATGCAATAATCCCACTCTCCGTTTAGGGAAAGATAACTATCCCTTTTAAGTTGGGGGCGGGGGTATTCTGCAAGCGGAATTGAACTATTTATAAACGAAGGCTCAAAAATCATAATAACACCTCTTGATAAAGTATATCACAATACTTAAATTCTAACAACAAAAATTTTGGATAAAGTTTTAATAAAGCATTGACTATTATTTATAATTGTGCGAAAATAAACAAAAGGAGAATTTGTTATGAAAATTTATCTTATTGCCGATATTGAAGGAACGTGTAATTTTACGCATATTGAAGAAGGTGAACAAGGTGGCTCGCTATACCCTTATTTTTGCCGTCAAATGACAAGGGAAGTTTCTTCCGCTTGTGTGGGCGCGTTAAAATCGGGGGCGAAAGATATTCTCGTTCACGATGCGCACGGCTGTTCAAGAAACATTGTGCCTGATATGCTTCCTAATAGAGTTCGTTTAATGCGCCAAGCGGGTGGAGACCCACTTGCAATGCTTTCGGGGGCAGATAAAGAAGATTTTGACGCAGTGTTTATGACGGGTTTTCACGCGCCTGCAGGCAGTAATGGAAGCCCCGTTGCACACACGTTTAACAGAAAAACGAGTAAGATTTTGTTAAATGGGCAAATACTTAGCGAGTTTATATATGATGCTTATTCAGCATCGTATTTAGGCTTACCTGTTCCGTTTGTAAGTGGGGATAAAAAGGTTTGTGAGATTGCAAAAGAACTTATTCCAAACATAACCGCCGTTCAAACGGTTGAAGGTATAGGTGCGGGAACAATTTCAATGCACCCAGAAAAAGCCGTTCAAAAAATAGAAGAAGGGGTAGAAAAGGCACTAAGCGGTGATTGGCAAAGTTGTAAGGCGGTTTTGCCTGAAAAATTTACTCTCACCATTTGCTATCGTAACCACCAAGATGCTTTTTATAATAGTTTCTATCCAAACGTTAAGCAAATTGATGCAAATACTATTGAGTTTGAAACGGATGATTGGTTTGAAATTTTGCGTGCTATTCATTACGTATTAAAATAAAAGGAAGATTATGAAACAAAGGTTATACGTTCCCGTTATGAACTGCGCGGTTAATAAAGATAATCGCGAGCAATACAAAATAAATCTAAATAAACTCGGTGCTGACACTGTGTTTGTCGCAATTGAAAGAGATGCGTTTTTTGCGCGTGGTAAAGAGCGTGCAAAATATCTATCTCACCTAAAAGAAAACGTTGATTATTTTAGGGCGCAAGGCTTTAGGGTTGGCGTTTGGTTTGTTGCACTCGGCACGGGTAAACCCCTTACCGAAAAGGAAATGGAAATAAGCAAGGATTATACGAGTATTCGTTCGGTTACAGGCAGAGAAGGTAAGGATAAAGATATGTTCTGCCCAGAAAACCCTGTATTTGTGAACGATTTTTGTTCTTTTGTCAAAGAACTTGCACTCATTAGCGATATGCTGATGATAGATGATGACTTGTGTTTGTCCGTTCGCCCAGGGCTTGGTTGTTTTTGCGATGAACACTTAAAAATGCTTGAAAGCGAAGTTGGGGAAAAACTTGAACTTTCTACCCTTAAAAACTTGCTTTTTGTAGGCGGAAAAAACAAGTATCGCACGGCTTGGCTTAACAACAATAAAAAGACTTTAATTAAGTTTGCCAAAGCGGTTAGAAATGCGGTAAACAATGTAAACCCCAATATCCGCGTTGGTTTTTGCGCAGGTTTTACTTCCTTTGATATTGAAGGAGCAGATGCTGTTGAACTAACAAAAGCACTTGCAGGGGATACAACCCCGTTTTTAAGATTTACGGGCGCGCCCTATTGGGTGTCACCGTCAAAAGACCGCTTCCGCGGTCAACCCTTGTCGGCAATCGTTGAAGAAACGAGAAGGCAAGAAGCATTTTGCCGTGACTCAGGCGTGGAAATTTTCTTTGAAGCGGATACATACCCCCGCCCAAGATACGTTTGTTCATCTTCTCTTTTAGAGTGTTTTTCTTTGCCTCTACACGCGTCGGGCGGTATGGGGGAACAAGGTTACTTTTTAGATTACCACTCATCGCCCGAGTATGAAACGGGATATGTTGAGCATAGGCTCTATAATGCGCCACTATACGAGTTTATACACAAAAATTTTGATGATAAAACTTGCTGCGGCGTTAAGGCTTTCGGGAATATTAGAAAGATAGAAAATGCGGATTTAATTGATGGACTTGGCGAAACGGCAATTATGACGGGTTGGTTTAACCGCGGTGCAGAGTTTTTGTCCGTCATCGGCGTGCCCACTCATTACGAGCAATCGGGGGACTGTGGGATTGCGTTTGGCGAAGAAGCAAGAGAGATTGATAAACCTTTATGCAAAATGATTGTGGATATCAAAGGCGCTCTTATTTTGCAAGAAAAAGGCTTTGACCTTGGCTTAAAAGGGGCGGAAAGCATTGGTACACCTGCTTTTGAGTGGTTTGATAAAGAAAAAGTTCTTTTATCTTACGGCGCTTCAAATGGGTATTATTCCCTCGATATTAATAAAAAAGCAAAGGTTTTAAGCACCTTTGAATTGCCTGACGGCACGCACTATCCTTCGGCATACACTTATACGGCAGACGGGGTAGAATATCTTGTTTATGCGTTTGATTGCGAAAAATTGCCACATAGGGCAAGTGTGCTGTTCTCTTATAAACGCGCCGAACAAGTAAAAGATTTTGTAAAAAATATTTGCTATCTTGAAAAAGCACCGTTCGTTTATCAACTTTGCAAAAAAGCCGATAATCAAACGGCACTCCTCTTTGTCAATATGGGTGAAAACCCTGTTATAAACGGCAAAATTTCGCTTGATGACAAATATTCTTCTTTTGAAATTTTTGGTGCATCGGCAAACCTAATAGGGGATAAACTTATCCTTAACGGAATGCTTGCCCCATACAGCGCGTTTGCGGTAGTGTTAAAAAAATAGAATAAAAGAAAATGAAAAAACCTTGGCTTCCCGCCAAGGTTTTTTGTGTTGTGCTATTTTTTGCCAAAGATAGCAAACAAAAATATACCCCACGGGGAAGCATCTCCACTATCGTTACGATGGCAGAGCCGAACGATTTGCATTCGCAAATGTTCACTTCATCCCGTGTCACGAGGGAAACTGCGCATACGCGCAGGACTATGTCCGTCAAGGGAAGTCCGTCAAAGGCGAACGAACCCGCGGGCTTCTCATCAACCCGTGGTGAAATATAAAACAAAAAAAGTCCCACGGGGAAGCATCTCCACTATCGTTACGATGGCAGAGCCGAACGATTTGCATTCGCAAATGTTCACTTCATCCCGTGGGATAACAAACAAAAAAGACAGGAAAAACCTGTCTTTTTTGTTTGGCACCCCCACGGGGAATCGAACCCCGGATTCAGCCGTGAGAGGGCTGCGTCTTAACCGCTTGACCATGAGGGCACGTCGAAACAAACTCTGCTTGTCCGCACTTTTGTATAAACAAAAGTTCTTGACTGCTCCGTTGTTTCTCCTTTTTCGAAAAAATTTCTTCGCAATTTTTTCGAGATTTGCAAAAATTGTTAGCACAATTTTTTAAGGGTTTATGAACAAACTCCGCTTGTCCGCACTTTTGTATGAACAAAAGTCCTTGACTGCTCCGTTGTTTTTACTTCTTTGCAAAAAGTTCTTCGATACTTTTTGCGAGGAGTTCATAACTTGTTTAAGCGTTAATTATTCTAGCACAATAATTTGCAATTTGCAAACGATTGAGAGTGGTTTTTAAAAAAAGACCTGCATTGGCCGACGGAAAAGAAAAATAATAACCCGTTTTGTTAACAGGCGAATGCCTAGCGTATTGCGTCTGCATCTCTTTATTAGCGACCGGAATATACGTCGGTCAAGAGCACCGCTCTTCAATACAAAGCGTCGGCTTTCTTTTATATTATCTGTGGATTTTTTTTACTTTTCCTATCGCACCATGAAGGCTATATTAATTTTAGCAAAATAGCATATAAAATGCAACGATAAGATTGACATTTTTTGGCATTTATCATAAAATTTTATTGATAAGTTACACATAAGGGAAAAGTTATGCAAAAGATAGTCAACTTTAGACTGATTTTATTTTTAGCGATAAGTCTTTGTCTAGGCATTGCCACGGCATACTTTTTTCTCGTTAAAAATCTATTTTTTGCAATAACTATCCCTGCGCTTTTTGTCGCTTGCCTTATGTTTTTTGCACTATACAAAAAGAGTGCTAAGGGTGGGCGATTTATTTTTTGTGCGGTATTTATTTTTGTTTTTCTTGTGGGTGCGCTTAACTTTGACGTAAAAATTTCCTCGTACAAAAAAGCCGACCTTGACAACCACTACTATTCGGTAACCGCAAAGGTAGACTCGGTTAAAAAGACCGAATACGGCAGTTACGCCGTTCTATCAAAGGCGCACGTTAAAGGCAACGTGGAAAAGGACTTGCGTTATAAAATTGCGCTATACGTGTACGGCGAAAATAGTTTGGACGTAGGGGATATAGTGAGTTTTAACGCGCTATTACTTGACAAAGACGTAACTTACGAAGGGCGGTTTTCTAGTTACGACGTGGAGCGCAAAATAAAGTATACCGCCACCTTAGACGCAAGCGAAGTTGGACTTAAAGGCAAAGACCTCAACCTTTTTGAAAAGGTTAGACTTGCTATTCGAAAAACCTTAAGCGAGGGACTAGGGGAAGAAGAATTCGGCACGGCTTACGCCATGATGACGGGTGAGGACGAGTACATTGCACCCGAAACCTTATCGTCGTTTAGAAGTGCGGGTGTTGCGCACATCTTTGCGGTGTCGGGACTTCACGTCGGCTTTATTGCTACGGCACTTAATTTTATCTTTACAAAACTAAAATTAAAACGGCTATTAAAGGCGGTAATAATAACCCTAATTTTGATATTTTACTCTGGGGTGTGTGGGTTTTCCGCCTCGTCGGTTAGGGCAACCATAATGTCCGCCGTCCTTTTGTTCTCGGCGGTAAAAGGGCACAAGTACGATAAATACGTTTCTATTTCCTTATCGTGCATATTAGTGCTGATGATATCACCAATAGAACTATTTTGCGCAGGATTTCAACTATCCTTTTCCATTGTTTTTGGCATGTTTTTGCTATCCAGACCTACAAGCAAACTCTTTAAGTTTTTACCGCATAAAATAGCAAGTTCTTTGGGTGCGGTAATATCGGCACAACTGACCGCTATCCCAATATCCCTTGCCTTGTTCGATGAATTTTCCACTATTGCCGTTATAGTCAATCTTTTATTTATCCCAGTGGTTGGCGTTATATTTATTGCACTATTCGTTTGCACCATAATAGGCGGGCTGTTCGGTATAGAAGCGGTCACCTTGTTCTTGCCAGGGCTTGCACTCCGCCTTATTAATTACTGCGTAAACGCATTCGATTTTAAGACGTTTATGGTGGGCGGTCTAACTATGGGCGGATTCATCGTCTTTTATTATATGGCGATGGTGATTATAAGTGGTTTTATAAGGTGTAAAAAGTGCCTTAAAATCATTCTATCGGTTGGTTGCATTACTATTTTCGGGATAGGCTCTGCATTTACAACAATAAAGGACGTTAGGTCGGTTAAAGCGTACGTAGTGGGCGATACAACCATTTGCGCAACGCTCGTTGAAAATAGGGGCGACACCGCCCTTATCGTAAGTGGTGCCGACTATAACTTTTCCACCTCAAGATTAAAAAGACTTCAAAGCAAAGTAAAGGACGGCTGTATCGAAAGGGTGTTTATAATGGCGGACGGAATCAATCCCAACAAGTTTATAAGCACCATGCTCGGCGTTTTTACCTTTGACACAATCTACTATTTTGGTGAAAGCGACCTTCAAAAAGAGATTTCGTTTGAAAAATCTTTCCCTCACCTTACCCTAAAATCTATAAAAGAGGGCAATGCGGTTGAACTTGGTGAAGGCAAAGCCTACTACTCATTAGACGGCAACCTTATTACCATACAAAGTCAAAGGTATAAGGTTGGTATTTTTGCGTGTTTTGGCGGGGATAAGGTGGAGTATGCAAGCGCGGTTGCTGACTACGATTTATTGATTGCGGAAGACATGGCACCCAGCATTTTTGCACTCTATAAACCTAAGCAAGAAATAGCCTACACCTTAAAAACGGGGTATAAGAACGCACAAACGGGCGGAACAGTGCAGTTTTTGCTTGCATAATCAACAAAAATAGATTTAGATTGGTTGCAAATTATATAAAAAGATGTTAAAATAACTAGAAGGGTGATAGTTGTGAAATATATAGAGTTTAAAAATCAATTCCAAGACGGGCAAAGTTTCCCCGTATATATCTTTGAGGGTGAAGATGCGTTTTTCCGTCAAAGAGGACTTGAACTGATTAAAAAAAGATATCTTTCCGAGCCCGAACTTAACCTCACTAACTTTGACGGCGAGCCTTCGGTATCCGACCTCATCGCATCGCTTAACGGCTATCCGTTTATGAGCGAAAAAAGGGTTACCGTGGTTAAGGAGTTTTACCCAAAACAAAACTATTTTAAGAGCGGACTTAAAGATTATTTGGACGCACCGTCAAACACGGCGATTTTGGTTATCTTAAACCAAAACAAAAGCGACGCGTTCAAAAAGTTCGACAAGGTTTGCGTGGTCGACTGCTCTAAAGCCGATGCGAGTATTCTTTCGCGTTGGGTTAAAGGGGAGTGTACAAGAAATAACGTCACTATCGATAGCCAAACGGCAAGGCTTTTAAGCGAATACTGTCTTTCGGATATGACGAGGATAGAAAAGGAAACGGAAAAGCTTGTTTCATACGCAGGTTCTGGCGGTGTTATAGATAAGAACGTGCTCGACCAAATGGTTGTTCGTGATGTGGAGTATCAAATTTACAATATGACCGAATATATCGCCAAAAAGAAGGTTGACCTTGCCCTTGCGGTTGTGACCGATATGTTGTCTAAGGGTGAACCGGCACAAAAAATTCTTGTTTCGGTGTATAACTATTTTAGAAGATTGTTACTCGTTGCAATAAGCGACAAGACGGTAGACGAATACGTTACCTTGCTCGGTATAAAAGATTTTGCGGTAAGAAAGGCAAAAGAGCAGGCAAAAATGTTCACAAAGCGCTCGCTAAAAAGAGCGGTAGATATGTTGACCGATTTCGACTATAAAATCAAGTCGGGGTTGATTGACGTAAGTGATGCAATGTGGCTTTCACTTTTTAAGATAATGATAGAAAGTTAGGTGGTGTAATATGGGTTTGATTGAAAGAATTCCTATAATATGGCAAAGATTTATATCTAGTCCGGAATATACGATTTCCATATCGGTAAGCATTTTGGCTTTTACCGTGCTTTACTACTATATGATAAAATTCCTAGCCGACAACGATTCGGGCGCACTTACCGCCTTGTTCGTTATCGTAATGCTGGTATCAGCGGGAATTTTGACATTCTTTGGTAAGATTAACACCGCCATTTACTTGCTTATTCCCGCAATCTTCTTGATTGCAATTATGGTGCTGTATTCGACAGAAATAAAACGCGTTATTTGGTCAAGAAAGAACAGCAAAATGGTGGACGTTCGTAACGCGGGTACGTCTTACGATGAAGAGAACATCCAAAAGTGTGTAAACGAAATTATTAAGGCACTTCAAAACATGTCTAAAAACGACGTGGGTGCAATCTTGGTGCTCTCCAACGGCAACGTTCCCAATCAAATTTTGGATAGTGGTGTTAAACTCGATAGCGACATTTCAAGTCAACTTATCGAAAGCGTGTTCTTCCCCAAGACTCCGCTTCACGACGGCGCTATGATTATAAACGGAACAAAAATCGTTGCGGCAGGTTGTTTTTTACCCCTTTCACAAAAGGTAGATAATATCCCCAAAGACCTTGGAACAAGGCATAGGGCGGGGCTCGGCGTTACCGAAACAATTGACGTTATGTCCATTATCGTTTCTGAAGAAACGGGTATTATTTCAATCGCAAAGGCTGGCAGAATTACAAGATATGCCGATTACGAAACCTTAAAGAGAACGCTTGCTAACTATTATTGGCAAGAATTAGAGAGTGGGAGGAGATAAAAATGGAAAACAAAAATTTTGATTATCAACCTCAAAACGTAGAAGAAAGAAGCAGAGCTAAAGGCTTTTGGAAACACTTTGGCTTTGTCGTGCTTGCACTTGCTCTCGCCGTTGTTACGGTGGTTATACTAAACTTAAATATTGAATAGGTAGGATATGAAACAGACAGGATTAAAAGCGACAAACATTTTGCTACCAAACGTCCAAGATTACTCGGCTTGGGCTTGCATTGCTTGTGACCAGTTTACAAGCGAAATGGATTATTGGGATAACTTAAAGGCTTTCGTTGGTGACAAAAAGAGCACCTTAAATCTCACCCTTCCCGAAATTTATCTTGAAGATAGGGTTGACGAGCGAATTGCAAAAATTAACCAAAACATAAAAGAATATTTAGACGGCGGAGTTTTCAAAACCTTAAAACAAGGCTTTGTTTTAACCATTAGAAGCACGCCCTTCGTTAAAAAAAGAATAGGGCTTATCGGCGCGGTTGACCTAGAACAATACGAATACTCTAAAAATAGCGACGCGTTGATTAGGGCGACCGAGGGAACTATTGAAGAGAGAATTCCCCCAAGACTTAAGATTAGAAAGAACGCGGATATGGAATTTCCGCACGTTATGGTGCTTTTTGACGACGAAAAGAGGGAGATTACCGAACCGCTCTACGAAAAAAGAGAAAGTTTAGAAAAACTTTACGATTTCGAACTTAATATGGGTGGCGGTCATATCGAGGGCTATTTTGTTCCCGCTGAAAATATCGAGCAAAAGTTTTCGGCACTATTAGATAGTGATAGGCTTATTTCAAAGTATGGCAGGGAAGATAAGTTTGCCTTTGCGGTTGGTGACGGAAACCACTCGCTCGCAACGGCAAAGACGCACTGGAATAACGTTAAAAAGACGCTCACTACCGAAGAAATGGAAAACCACCCCGCAAGATTTGCGCTCGTAGAGTTTGTTAACGTTTACGATGAAGGCATTTATTTTGAGCCTATATATAGATACGTTTACGGCATAGATAAGCAAAAATTCTTGAAAGAATTTGCAAGCGTTGACGGCGGAATTATGCAAGTTTATTGCGACGGCAATACCGAAGTTAGAAAGGGCAAAAACACCCTTCCCGACGGTATCCGTGCGGTTGACGGGTTTATTAAAGATTACATCCAAACAAACGGCGGTGCAGTCGATTATATACACGGCGAAGCAAACCTTAAAAAGCTTGTGGATGATAACGGCAGTGCCGTGGGTATCTTGTTCGAAAAGCTCGACAAGGGCGATTTGTTTAAGTACGTGTCACAAAACGGAGCCTTCCCGCGAAAGACTTTTTCTATGGGCGAAGGTGTGGAAAAAAGATATTATCTTGAAGGGAGAAGAATAACCAATGATTAAAGTTTGTAAGTTTGGCGGAACTTCAATGGCAGACGCCAATTCAATAAGGCAAGTAAAGGCAATAATCGACGCGGATAAGGATAGAAAATATATCGTTGTTTCCGCACCGGGCAAAAGGTTTAAGGACGATATCAAAATCACCGATATGCTTTATCGTTGCTATAACGACGTTAAGATAACGGGTTCTTGCAAAGTTCACTTTGATATTATCCGCAAAAGATTTATCGACATCGTTAAAGATTTAGGATTGGACCTTGATATTGAAAGTGTTCTCGATAAAACCGAAGAACAAATCAATAACAGCACTTCACCCGACTTTGCGGCATCTCGCGGGGAATATTTGAGTGCTTATATTACCGCGGCTTTCCTCGGCTTTGAGTTTGTTGACGCGGCTGAAATCGTTAGATTCGATAGCCACGGCAAACTTAACCAAGACTATACCGACGACAAGGTTTCCAATAGGCTTAACGGCGTGGAATACGCAGTTATCCCCGGTTTTTACGGCAAAAACTTCCAAGGCGAAATCAAAACTTTCAGCCGTGGTGGAAGCGATATAACAGGTTCTATCGTGGCTAGGGGCACAAAAGCCGACCTATACGAGAACTGGACGGACGTTAGCGGATTTTTGGTGTGTGACCCAAGAATCGTCGATAACCCCAAAGTTATCAAACAAATTACCTATAAGGAAGTTAGGGAACTTTCATACATGGGCGCTTCAGTTTTACACGCAGAGGCAATCAGTCCCGTTATGAAGAGAAGAATTCCAATCAACATTAAAAACACCTTCCGTCCCGAAGATAAGGGAACAATGATTGTCCCCAACGACCAATACGTAAACGACGATAGCGTTATCACTGGTATTGCTGGTAAAAAGAACTTCACCGTTCTTCTTATCGAAAAATCTATGATGAACGCAGAAGTTGGTTTTATCCGTCGCGTGCTTTCGGTTGTTGAACATTACGGCTTGTGCGTTGAACACTTGCCCTCTGGTATAGATACCCTTTCAATTATTTTGGAAAGCGAACAACTCTCTAACGGTGTGCTTAACGATTTGGTCAGCGAAATTAGAGAAAACGTTAACCCCGACTTTGTTCACGTTATCGAAAATATCTCGCTTATCGCAACCGTTGGTCACGGTATGGCAAGACGTCCTGGTACCGCAGCAACCTTGTTTACCGCACTTGCAAACGCAAATATCAACATTAGAATGATTGACCAAGGTTCAAGCGAACTTAACATCATCATCGGTGTTGCTAATACCGACTACGAAAAGTGTATCAAAGCAATTTACGACGCGTTTAATTAAAAAACTAAAATCCCTCGCTTGATTTAAGCGGGGGTTTTTCTATTTTAAAAAAAGTCTAAAAGTGCAAAATTTTGCCGTGATTTTATAAACCTCTTAAGTGTAAAAGTTGTATAATAATAGTAGACGAATTTTACGTAAAATTTAGTCGAAAATGCATAAAATATTATCGCAAATTCCTTGACGGTTTTTAACGTTTTAGTTAATATTATTAAGGCTTATAATTTAGAGGTGGAAAATGGATTACGCAAAAGAATCTTTACGCCTTCACGGAGAGTGGAAAGGCAAAATTTCAGTGGTTTCAAAAGTTAGGGTAGACAACAAGGAAAATTTGTCGCTTGCGTATACCCCTGGCGTTGCAGAGCCGTGTATGGCTATAAATAAAGACTATAATAAATCTTTTGAACTGACTGGTAGGGCAAATACCGTTGCCGTTATAACCGACGGAACGGCTGTGCTCGGTTTAGGCGACATTGGTCCAGAGGCGGGAATGCCCGTTATGGAAGGTAAATGCGTGCTATTTAAGGAGTTTGGCGACGTTGACGCTATACCCCTTTGCGTTAGGAGTAAAGACGTTGACCAAATCGTAAACACAATCAAACTAATTTCAGGCAGTTTTGGCGGAATTAACTTGGAAGATATTTCCGCACCGAGATGTTTCGAGATAGAAAAAAGACTTAAAGAAGACCCGGACGTCGATATCCCGATTTTTCACGACGACCAGCACGGAACAGCCGTAGTGTGCGTTGCAGCAACCATTAACGCGCTTAAATACGTTGGCAAAAAGTGGGAAGATGTGACCGTCGTTATGAGCGGGGCTGGTGCAGCGGGCGAAGCCATTGCAAAACTTATGCTCTCTATGGGCGCAAAAGATGTTATTATGTGCGATAGAAACGGCATTATATATAATGGTAGGGAAGTCGGTATGAACGCGCACAAACAAGCCATTGCAAGTTATACCAACAAGCAAGGCAAAAAGGGTAGCCTTAAAGACGCGGTGTGCGGTGCGGACGTATTCGTCGGTGTAAGTTCGGCGGGCGTTTTAACTAAAGATATGGTTAAAAGCATGGCAAAAGACCCAATCGTTTTCCCGATGGCAAACCCCACCCCCGAAATTATGCCCGAAGAGGCAATAGAGGCGGGTGCAAAGGTCGTTGGAACGGGCAGAAGCGACTATCCCAACCAAATAAACAACGTGCTTGCATTCCCAGGGATATTCCGTGGTGCGCTTGATTGCATGGCAAAAGATATCAATGAAGAGATGAAAATCGCAGCGGCAAAGGCAATCGCTCAATTGGTAGAAGATACCGAATTGAATGCAGAATATATTATCCCTTCACCATTCGATAAAAGGGTTGCAAAAGCCGTTGCAAGCGCAGTAAGGCAGGCTGCAATAAATTCTGGTGTAAATAGAAAATGAACTTTTTTGAACAAGTTTACCAAGTGGTAAAACAAATTCCCTACGGCAAGGTGATGACGTACGGACAAATAGCGGAAATTTTAGGCAATAAAAAAATGTCAAGACAAGTGGGGTGGGCGTTGCACGTCAACCCCTCTCCTAATACTATACCTTGCTACCGCGTAGTCAATAGGTTTGGTGAGGTCAGCTCCGCTTTTGCTTTTGGCGGGGCAAATAGACAAAAAGAACTTTTAGAAGCAGAAGGTGTCATTTTTGATAAAAAAGGTCGTGTAAAACCTTGCTTTTTTGTTTGAAACGATATATAATTGTATGAGCAAGGCAGTTGCTTGCAAAAAAGTAAAGTTTAATCGGGGTGTAGCGCAGTTGGTAGCGCGCTTGGTTCGGGACTCAATCACCACGCTCGGCGCAGAATTTTCGAGAAGAGCCGAAAGCCCCCACAAACACTGACTTTTTCGGCTCTCCCAAATGTCGAAAAATCATCAAATCTTCGGTCTGACCACATGTTTGACCACTTACAAAAAAATATCGTTTTACACCAATCGGGGTGTGGCTCAGCTTGGTAGAGCGCTTGCTTCGGGAGCAAGAAGTCGCAAGTTCAAATCTTGTCACTCCGACCATTTTTAGTGCTATATGCACAAAAAATCAGTCCATTTCGCAAGATTTGGACTGATTTTTTATTTATTTTTTACAAACCGACGTTGCTCCAATTTTGCCTATTTTTTACCACAGCGCAAGTTCCCTGACCAAGTGTCCGATTAATGCTTTTTTCGTAACATTTTAAC
>JAFQJB010000018.1 GCA_017397305.1 Clostridia bacterium
ACTTGCACCTGGCGTAAACAAACTCGTTAGAGTTTATATTGCACAAAAACGTAAGATTTCTATCGTTGACAAAATGGCAGGTCGTCACGGTAACAAGGGTGTTATTTCAAGAATACTTCCTGAATCGGATATGCCGTTTATGGCTGACGGTACACCGTTACAAATCGTACTTAACCCGCTCGGCGTTCCTTCTCGTATGAACATCGGTCAGGTATTAGAAGTACACTTAGGGCTTGTTTGTAAGCAACTCGGTTGGAAGATTGCAACGCCTGTATTTGACGGTGCAACCGAAGGCGACATCAAAGAATTATTACGTGAAAATAATATTGTTAACCCCGACGGAGAAGTTGATGGTAAGATTCAACTTTACGACGGAAGAACGGGTGAACCTTTTGAAAACAGGGTAACCGTTGGTCAAATGTATATGATTAAACTTATCCACTTGGTTGACGACAAGATTCACGCTCGTTCTACAGGTCCTTATAGTTTAGTTACACAACAACCGCTTGGTGGTAAGGCGCAATTCGGTGGCCAACGTTTCGGGGAAATGGAAATTTGGGCACTCGAAGCATACGGCGCAGCACATATTCTACAAGAAATTCTTACCGTTAAGTCGGACGATATCGTTGGTAGGGTTAAAACTTACGAATCAATCGTTAAAGGCACAAATATTAGTGAACCGGGTATCCCCGAAGCATTCAAAGTGCTCTTAAAAGAATTGCAAAGTTTGGCTCTCGATATGAAAGTTCTTACCGAAAATAAAGAAGAACTTGCTGTTAAAGACCTTATCGAAAGCGATATCGACGATATTCCGTACGTTCGTGAAAAGGTTGTTCAAGACGAAGTTTCTATTGATGACTTTGATGAAGACGATATTGGCGAAACTGTATTTGAAGATTCTGAAGCGGACGATGATTTAGGCGATGAACTCGGCTTCGACAACTTGTTTGAAGACGATGACGATGAAATCGACACCACTATTCCTGATGAGGATGACGTGATTGAAGACGATTTCGACGTAGATGACGATGAAATTTAAGGGGGAGTAGGAGAATTATGTTTGAACTTAACAATTTCGATTCCATACAAATAGGAGTAGCGTCTCCCGAAAAAATTAGAGAATGGTCGTACGGCGAAGTAACTAAGCCTGAAACCATTAACTATAGAACACAAAAACCCGAAATGGGCGGACTTTTCTGCGAAAGAATTTTTGGACCAACTAAGGACTGGGAATGTCATTGCGGAAAATATAAGCGTATTCGTTACAAGGGCGTAATTTGCGATAAATGTGGTGTAGAAATCACTAAATCAAAAGTTCGTCGTGACAGAATGGGACATATTGAACTCGCTGCGCCCGTTTCACACATTTGGTATTTCAAGGGCGTTCCGTCAAGAATAGGTCTTATGCTTGATATGAGTCCTAAGTCTTTAGAACACGTTTTGTATTTTGCAAGCCACGTTGTTTTAGACCCCGGTACGACTCCTTTAATGTACAAGCAAGTTATCAGCGATAGAGAAAAACTCGAAATGGAAGAACAATATGGTGAAGGTTCTTTTAAAACGGGTATCGGTGCTGAAGCCATCAAAGAACTTTTAATGGCTATCGACCTTGATAAAGAAAGCGCTGAAACAAAGAAAATTATCGAAGAAAACGGTTCGGGTCAAAGAAGAATCCGTGCGGTTAAGAGAATAGAAATTATAGAAGCATTCAGAAAGAGTGGCAACCGCCCCGAATGGATGATTTTAGACGTTCTTCCCGTTATTCCGCCAGAACTTCGCCCGATGGTTCAACTCGATGGTGGTAGGTTTGCAACAAGCGACCTTAACGACCTTTATAGGCGTGTTATCAACAGAAATAACCGTTTGAAAAAACTTATGGATTTGGGTGCGCCCGAAATCATTATTAGAAACGAAAAGAGAATGTTGCAAGAAGCCGTTGACGCTCTTATCGATAACGGTAGGCACGGCAAGGCTATCACCGGTGCTGGTAACCGTGAACTTAAATCACTTTCAGGTATGCTCCGTGGTAAGCAAGGTCGTTTCCGTCAAAACCTTTTAGGTAAGCGTGTTGACTACTCTGGTCGTTCAGTTATCGTCGTTGGTCCTGAACTTAAACTCTATCAATGCGGTTTGCCGAAAGAAATGGCTATCGAACTTTTCAAGCCGTTCGTTATGAAAAAACTTGTTGAAAACAATATTTGTCATAACATCAAGAACGCAAAGCGTACGGTAGAACGTGCTAAGACGGTCGTTTGGGACGTTTTGGAAGAAGTTATTAAAGACCACCCCGTTATGCTCAACCGTGCACCTACGCTTCATAGACTTTCTATTCAAGCGTTTGAACCTGTGCTTATCGAAGGCCGTGCAATTAAACTCCACCCGTTAGTTTGTGGTGCGTTCAACGCCGACTTCGACGGTGACCAAATGGCAGTTCACGTTCCGCTTTCAGTTGAAGCACAAGCAGAAGCAAGATTTTTGATGCTTGCATCTAACAATATATTAAAACTTTCCGACGGTAAACCGGTTATGAGTCCTACCCAAGATATGGTCATGGGTTCGTACTACTTAACCATAATTAGAAAGAAAATCGGTGAAAAGTATAACGAAAAGGGTAGAAAGGACGAAAACGGCACTGTTTACGGCGTTCCTGAATATACTGTTTCTTATACCTGCCCTGAAGAAGCAATTATGGCTTATCAAACGGGTAAAATCGGTTTACAGGACGAAATTATCGTTCGTCGTTCGGTTGAAGTTGACGGCGAAACTATCGTCGGCAGGGTTAAAACTTCTGTTGGTAAGATAATCTTTAACGAAGCAATCCCACAAAATCTTGGATTTACTCAAAGAAAGGAAAAACAAGATTATATTAAGTACGAAATCGATAAACTTGTAGGAAAGAAAGACTTACAAAAAATCGTCGGTGCATGCTTTAAGAGACTTGGCGCAAGTTGTGCGGCTGACGTTCTCGATAAGATTAAGGCTCTCGGCTTTAAGTATTCGACTATCGGTGCTATTACCACCAGCGTATTCGATATGCACATGCCAAAAGATAAGCCTGCAATCTTAAAAGAAGCAGAAAAACACGTTCTTAAAGTTGAAGAACTTTACAAGAAAGGTTACATCACAGACGACGAAAGATATAAAAAGGTCGTTAGCTTGTGGAAACAGGCTACTGACGACGTAACCGCTAAACTTAAAGAAACACTCGATGAGTTCAACCCCATCCTTATGATGGCTAACTCTGGTGCCCGTGGTTCAATCGACCAGATTAAACAACTTGCAGGTATGCGTGGTCTTATGACCGACCCGAATGGTAAAACTATCGAAATTCCTGTAAAATCGTGTTTCCGTGAAGGTCTTTCAGTTCTTGAATACTTCATTTCATCACACGGTGGACGTAAAGGTCTTGCCGATACCGCACTTAAAACGGCTGACTCTGGTTATTTGACCCGTCGTTTGGTTGACGTTTCGCAAGAAGTTATTATCAACGAAGAAGACTGTTTTGCAAGTTCAGGGGACGCACCTAAGGGCGTTAAAGTGTCCGCTATCAAGGGTAGCAAGGGCGAAATTATCGAAGGTTTGCGCGATAGAATCGCTGGTAGATTTACCATCAATGATATCGTAAATCCCGAAACGGGCGAAATTATCGTTAAGGCTAACGAAATGATTACCGAAGACGACGCTGATTTAATCGTTTCACTCGGTATCGAAGAAGTTGAAATCAGAAGCGTATTTACCTGTAAATGTAAGACTGGCGTTTGCGCTAAGTGTTACGGTAAGAATATGAGTAATAATAATCCAGTACAAATTGGTGAAGCTGTTGGTATTATCGCTGCACAGTCAATCGGTGAACCTGGTACCCAACTTACCATGCGTACCTTCCACACTGGTGGTATCGCAAGTACGGGCGACATAACGCAAGGTCTTCCGAGAGTTGAAGAACTCTTTGAAGCAAGAAAACCAAAACACGCTGCAATCGTTTGCGAACACAGTGGTGAAGTGGAAATCGAAGAAAAAGATAAGATTATTCACGTTATCGTTAAGACTGACGATGGTCAAAGACAGGATTATACCATTCCGTTCGGTACGGGTGTTATCGTTAAGACGGGCGACAAGGTTGAACCAGGCTCAGTTCTTACTAACGGTTCAGTATATCCACAAGATATCTTAAAGACAAAGGGTATCAAGGGCGTTCAAGATTACATTTTGCGTGAAATTCAGAGCGTTTACCGTTCACAAGGCGTTGACATTAACGATAAACACGTTGAAATCATCGTTCGTCAAATGATGAAGAAAGTTCAGGTTGAAAATCCAGGTGGAACTGATATTTTACCAGGTGAAAAACTTGACGTTCATAGATTTGAAGAAGAAACCATTAACGCACTTCAAAACGGGCTCGTTCCACCACAAGGTAAGAGAATACTTCTCGGTATTACCAAGGCTGCGCTCGCAAAAGAAAGTTTCTTGTCAGCTGCATCATTCCAAGAAACGGCAAGAGTTCTTACAGAAGCTGCAATTAAGAACAAAGTTGACCCGCTTATTGGCTTAAAGGAAAACGTAATTATCGGTAAACTAATCCCAGCGGGAACGGGAATTAAGCAGTATAAGAACGTTGCTCCACAAACGGTTATCCAAAGACCGGTTGAGTCGCAAGAATAATGCAAAAAGTCAAAAAAAACAGCAAATAAGTGCTTTTTGATTGACTAAAAAACTAATAAATGGTAAAATAATTATTCGGTGGGTTTAATCGCCCACCGAAATAAAAACGTTTCATAGACGGAGTTTTCCGAATCCGTTTTCTGAATATCCGAAAAAAAGAAAGGAGGTGTACTA
This sequence comes from Clostridia bacterium, assembly GCA_017397305.1. Classification (GTDB taxonomy): domain Bacteria; phylum Bacillota; class Clostridia; order Christensenellales; family Borkfalkiaceae; genus UBA1259. The sequence continues at coordinate 4,834 of JAFQJB010000018.1, forward strand.
TGCCAACAATTCAACAGTTAATCAGACAGGGAAGAAAGCAAATTACTTACAAATCAAAATCACCGATTTTGGAAGAATGTCCGCAAAAGCGTGGCGTTTGTTTGTCAGTAACGACAACGACCCCTAAAAAACCTAACTCAGCACTTCGTAAGATTGCCAGAGTACGTTTGACTAACAAAGCAGAAGGTATCGTATATATCCCCGGTGAAGGACACAACTTACAAGAACACAGTTCAGTTCTAATCCGTGGTGGCAGGGTAAAAGACTTACCTGGTGTTAGATACCACATCGTTCGTGGCGCACTTGATACTGCAGGCGTTGCAAAGCGCAGACAGTCAAGGTCAAAATACGGCGCTAAGAGACCTAAATAAGTTTAATAAAATAACAGCAAATTAAACTTAAAACGAAAGACACCTACTTTTAATCGGAAATTCGGAAAATAAACCCGATAGGTAGGCAGTATGTCGAAAGACAGAAGGTTCGCTACCCGAAAGGGCAAGTGATAGCTGTACTTAAAAGGGGTTTACCCTTAAAGAAGCGCAAAAGCGCAAAAAAATTTAAAGGAGGATTTAATTATGCCAAGAAGAGGCAATATTGCAAAAAGAGACGTTTTGCCCGATCCCGTGTATAACGATAAGGTTGTAACAAAACTTATCAACCAAGTTATGCTCGACGGTAAAAAGGGCGTGGCGCAAGGCATTGTTTACGAAGCTTTTACGGCAGCTGCTGAAAAAGTTGGTCAGGACGCAAAAGAAATGTTCGTTCAGGCACTCAATAACATTATGCCTATGGTAGAAGTAAAGGCAAGGAGAGTTGGTGGTGCTAACTATCAAGTACCTATCGAAATCCGTGCTGAAAGAAGACAGACGCTCGCAATCAGATGGTTGGTTGCTGCTGCGAGAAAGAGAGGCGAAAGAGAAATGGCTCAAAGACTCGCTGCTGAACTCGTTGATGCTTTCAACAACACTGGTAGCGCTGTTAAGAAGAAAGAAGATACACACAGAATGGCGGAAGCAAATAAGGCATTCGCGCATTATAGATTTTAATTTGGGAGATTCATTATGCCGAGAGATTTTGATTTAGGTGTAACCAGAAATATAGGTATAATGGCGCATATCGACGCTGGTAAAACTACCACCACCGAAAGAATTTTGTTCTATACCGGTAAAACCCATAAACTTGGCGAAACCCACGAAGGTGGCGCTACTATGGACTGGATGGTTCAAGAACAAGAACGTGGTATTACCATTACGTCTGCTGCTACAACCTGTTACTGGAAAGGACACCGTATAAACATTATTGATACCCCCGGACACGTTGACTTTACCGTAGAAGTTGAAAGGTCACTCCGTGTTCTTGACGGTGCAGTTGCAACTTTCTGTGCAAAGGGCGGTGTTGAACCTCAGAGTGAAACCGTATGGCGTCAGGCGGACAAATATAAAGTTCCCCGTATCGCATACATTAACAAAATGGATATCAACGGTGCTAACTACGACAACGCAGTTAACATGATGAGAGAAAGACTCCACACCAATCCGTTACCTATCGTTATTCCTGTTGGTAAGGAAGAAACATTTAAGGGTATTGTGGACGTTATTGAAAGAAAAGCGTATATCTATCTCGACGATTTAGGAAGAGAAATCGACGTACAAGAAGTTCCCGCAGACTTAAAAGATATCTGCGAAGAATATAGAGAAAAGGTTGTTGAAATCGCTGCCGAAATGGACGACGCTTTAATGGAAAAATACTTTGAAGAAGGCGACCTTTCTATCGAAGAAATTAAGAAAGGCTTGCGTGCAGCAACTCTCGCTATGAGAGTAACCCCCGTTCTTTGTGGTTCATCATACAAGAACAAGGGTGTACAAAACCTTCTTGACGCAGTCGTTGAATATTTACCAAGTCCATTAGACATTGGCGCTGTTGCAGGCGTAAACAGCAAGGGCGAAGAAATTACGAGAGAACCTGGTGACGACCAACCGTTCAGTGGTCTTGCATTCAAGATTATGACCGACCCGTTCGTTGGTAAACTTGCATTCTTCCGTGCTTATTCAGGTGTATTAAAGACTGGTTCTTACGTTTATAACAGTGTTAAAGGTAAGAAGGAAAGAGTTGCTCGTATTTTAAGAATGCACGCTAACCATAGAGAAGAAGTTGACGCTGTATATTCTGGTGAAATTTGTGCTCTTGTTGGTTTAAAGGATACCACCACTGGTGATACACTTTGCGACGAAAACAATCAAGTTATTCTTGAACAAATGGAATTCCCAGATCCCGTTATCGAAGTTGCTATTGAACCTAAGACCAAACAAGGTCAAGAAAAGATGGGCTTCGCTCTTGCAAAACTTGCAGAAGAAGACCCCACGTTCAAAACGCACACCGATACCGAAACAGGACAAACCATTATCGCAGGTATGGGCGAACTTCACCTTGAAATTATCGTTGATAGATTGCTTAGAGAATTTAGGGTTGAAGCAAACGTTGGTAAACCCCAAGTTTCTTATAAGGAAACAATTAGACAGGCAGTTGAAGCAGAAGGCTTATTCAAACGTCAGTCAGGTGGTCACGGTCAATACGGTCACTGTAAAATCCGTCTTGAACCGCAAGAACCTGGTAAGGGATACGAATTCGTTGACGAAACGGTTGGCGGTTCAATTCCTAAGGAATTTATCCAACCTATCAACAAGGGTATCATGGAAGCATCTAAGAACGGTATTTTAGCCGGCTACGAAGTAGTTGACTTCAAGGTAACCGTTTACGATGGTAGTTATCACGATGTTGACTCGTCAGAAATGGCGTTCAAGATTGCTGGTTCTATGGCTCTTAAAGATGGTCTTGCAAAAGCAAAGAGCGTACTCTTAGAACCGATTATGAAGGTTGAAATCATTACACCGGACGATTACTTTGGTGACCTTATGGGTAACGTAACCGCTCGTCGTGGTATCATTCAAGGAACTGACGATAGAAACGGTGTTAAAGTAATCGATGCGCATATTCCGCTTGCAGAAATGTTCGGTTATGCAACCGACCTTCGTTCAAGAACACAAGGTAGAGGTAACTACACAATGCAATTCAGCCACTATGCTGAAGTACCCAAGTCCGTTGCTGAAAAGATAATGGGCAAAAAAGCGTAATTAACTGTTGACAATTGATAAAAATTATTGTAAAATAGGATTAACGCAACAAAAACTAATAAAAAAATAAAAAAATAAAAAATTATCATTATTGAAAATTTGGAGGAAACTATAATGGCAAAGGCTAAATTTGACAGAAGCAAACCGCACATTAACATCGGTACTATCGGTCACGTTGACCACGGCAAAACCACCCTTACCGCTGCTATCACTATGACTATGGCTGCTAAGGGTCAAGCTAAGAAAATGAAGTACGATGAAATCGATAAAGCACCTGAAGAAAAGGCAAGAGGTATTACAATTAAC
>JAFQJB010000019.1 GCA_017397305.1 Clostridia bacterium
CGTCAACCCTTCCCCGGCCCCGGTCTTGGCGTTAGATGTCTTGGTGCTATCACCCGCGATAGACTTCACGCACTCCGCGAAGCTGATGCAATTTTAAGGGAAGAGTTTGATAACTGCGGACTTAGTGGAAAGGTATGGCAATACTTTATCGCCGTTCCCGATATGAAGAGTGTTGGCGTTAAAGACGGCAAGAGATACGAAGGCTGGCCTGCAATTATTAGGGCGGTTAACACTGTTGACGCAATGACCGCTACTATTGAAGAAATCGATTACGCGGTTCTTCATAAAATTACCGATAGAATTACTAAGGAAGTTGAAGGCATTAACAGAGTTCTTCTCGACCTCACACCAAAGCCCATCGGTACTATTGAGTGGGAATAAAAATTAAAAATAAACCAAAAAAGTCGTTCCAAAGATTTGGAACGACTTTAATTTTTATTTATCTAATTAAACAATGGTCTTTCTAAGCCACTCTAACGTGCAGTTAACCATGTGTTTACCCGTTTCTACACTTGCTTCTTTTGCACTTTCAGCAAACCATTCGGTATTACGTTCGCAACGAGAAAGGTCAACGAGTTCTGGATAAGTGCCCATCATAAGACTTGTTTCCCACTTGCCTGCGTGGTCGAAACCACCGCACTTGATTTGTGCGTCCGCACCGATAAGGGGAATAACTTTAATGTATGAGAACGGGTCGTCCGCACTGCCCATATCTTCATAGTAAGATTTGTAAGCATCACTGCCCCACCAACCTTTACCAAGCTTGTTTTCCATATATTCCATAGTAACCTTTTTAGCGGCCTTGTGGCAAGCAATGGTCATCGGCATTAAGCCCGCACCTTCGGTTTGGTGGTGTGCAACGAGGTAAATGTTTTTGTGACCTGCGTCAATCATAGACTTTAGTATGCAATACAAATAGTTTGCATAAGCATCTTCATCCACGTGGAAGTGGCTGGGCTTAGGTTCGCAAACTGCGTATGAAGCAACGCCATACCAAAGGGGAGGACAAACGACGATTTCCTTTTCCTTTTCAAGTTCCCTCAAGCACCCCGTAATAACAAGGGTATCCGTTCCGCAAGATGCGTGACGTGCGTGGTATTCCAACGTACCGATAGGGATAACAAAAGGAACTTTTCTATCCACTGCGTCTTGTATTTCATCATATAACATATCAAGTAATTGCATAGTTTTTCTCTCCTATTGCCTAAATTATAACAATATTATATTCTAATCGTTTGTAAAAGTCAAGAGACAATATCATTAAATCTATAAAATTAATTGCATATTCTTAAAGTTTTTTGTTTGAATTTTAGTTCTTAATAGTGGCTTCTTGTTGGACTTTATATGCCAACCTATTACGCGTGCGCATATATTATGGTTTAGCGATATTTTTTAACACGTATGCGCATACGTTTATGATGAGATTTAAAATAAAAACTCCCCGACAAAAAGTCGGGGATATTTTTGTTATTTTTTTTCACCTTTTTTTAAGGCTTTTAAGTGGAAAAGTCGCACTATTTAGCAAATTCGGTTGCACGCCATTCTCTTATAACGTTAACCTTGATTTGACCGGGGTATTCCATTTCTTGCTCTATCTTTTTAGCAATTTCTTTTGCTAAGAACATAGTTTGCGCATCGTTAACTTGTTCGGGTTTAACCATAACGCGCACTTCTCTACCCGCTTGGATTGCATAGCATTTTTCAACACCCTTAAATCCTGAAGAAATCTCTTCAAGTTTTTGCAATCTCTTGATATAGTTGGTGGTCGTTTCACGTCTTGCGCCAGGTCTTGCACCCGAAATCGCATCGGCTGCTTGAACGAGGATTGCCTCAATGGTCTTCGCCTCTACGTCGCCGTGGTGCGCCACGATAGCGTTTATAACGTTGTGATTTTCCCTATACTTTTTAGCAAGGTCGCCACCGATTTGCATGTGGGTACCCTCAACTTCAAAGTCAACTGCCTTACCAAGGTCGTGCAAAAGCCCAGCACGTTTTGCAAGCGCAGGGTCAACACCGAGTTCGGTTGCCATAACGCCAGCAAGGTGTGAAACCTCGATAGAGTGCTTTAATACGTTTTGACCGTAGCTTGTACGGAATTTAAGTCTACCTAAAAGTTTAACGATTTCGGGGTGAAGTCCAAAGATTCCACACTCGAACATAGCCGCTTCACCCGCTTCTTTGATTTGTTGGTCAAGTTCTTTTTTAACCTTTTCAACAGTCTCTTCAATTCTTGCGGGGTGAATTCTGCCGTCTTGAATAAGTTTTTCAAGCGCGATTCTTGCAACTTCACGTCTAACGGGGTCAAAGCCTGAAACGATAACAACTTCGGGGGTGTCATCGATAATAAGTTCGATACCCGTTGCATTTTCTAACGTTCTAATGTTTCTACCTTCCCTACCGATAATTCTTGCTTTCATATCGTCACTGGGAAGGGGTACGACTGAAACGGTAATTTCTGTCGCTTGTTCGGTACTACATTTTTGGATAGCGAGCGTAACTATTTCCCTAGCCTTTCTCTCGCCGTTTTCCTTTGCTTCCGCCTCTATGTTCTTAACCATACCTGCGGCGTCGCGCTTTGCTTCGTCAGTAATTGCAAGCACAAGTTCTTGCTTGGCTTCTTCCTTACTCATTTGCGCAACCTTTTCAAACTCTTCAATAATGCGGTTCTTTTCTTCAGCAATATCTTCAAGTTTTTTCTCCACTTCAAGCTCTTTTGCTTTTAGTGCGTTTTGTTGTCTTGTTGTTTCTTCATTGCGCTTCGCTAAATTTTCTTCCTTCTTTTCCAAGGTCTCTTCCTTTTGGTTGAGCCTATTTTCCATTCTTTGAAGTTCTGTGCGCTTTTCTTTTGCTTCGCGTTCAAATTCGTTACGAAGCTTAATTTCCTGTTCCTTTGCCTCCAGCAAAGCTTCTTTCTTTATGGCTCTGCTCTCTTCTCTAACGTCGTCGAGCATTCTGTTGCGCTGTTCCTCGATGTTGCCATTTTCCTTTTCATACTTACTAATTAAGGTTTTTTTGGTAACTAACCAACTCACTAATACGCCGACAGCAAGCGCTGCAACGGCGACAAGCACAAACCAAGCCGCATTGCCGGGTGCTAAGAACAGGGAGCTTAAATTAATTTGCATTTTATATGCCCTCCTGTTTATTCTAAACGTCAAATTGTTGACGCCTTATTCCTACTTATATTGTATAATAAATTATTTAAAAAGTCAATCACTATTGTGACTTTTATTTTCCTGCGGAGCGGAATGCTTCCATAATTTTAGTTTTGATTTCCTCAGCAACCTCAACGTTGTTTTCGAGGTAATCTACCGCCTTTTCTCTACCTTGAGCAATCTTTTCGCCGTTATAAGAGAACCAAGACCCGCTCTTTCCTATGATATCGTATTGAAGTCCAAGGTCGATTAAACAACTTCCCTTTGAAATTCCCTTGCCGAAAATAATGTCGAATTCGGCAGTCTTAAAGGGAGGCGCAACCTTGTTTTTAACAATTTTCGCCTTTGTGTGATTGCCGTATGCACCGTCGCTATCTTTAAGTGCGTCCGATTTTCTAACGTCGATTCTAACGCTTGCATAGAACTTTAAAGCCTTACCACCCGCGGTAACTTCGGGGTTGCCGAACATTACGCCAACCTTTTCACGAAGTTGGTTGATAAAGATGATACAAGTTTTTGACTTGTTCGTAATTGCGGTAAGTTTACGGAGTGCTTGGCTCATAAGTCTTGCTTGAAGCCCTACGTGCGAGTCGCCCATATCCCCTTCGATTTCGGCTCTAGGTGTTAGCGCTGCAACCGAGTCCACAACTATAAGGTCAACCGCTTTACTACCAACGAGCGATGCGGTAATGTCAAGTGCTTGTTCACCAGTATCGGGTTGAGAAACGTAAAGTTCGTCTAAATTAACGCCAAGATTTTTTGCATAAACGGGGTCAAGTGCGTGTTCCGCGTCCACAAACGCAGCGATACCGCCCGCCTTTTGCGTTTCAGCAATAACGTGAAGGGCAACTGTTGTTTTACCAGAAGATTCAGGTCCGTAGATTTCGATAATTCTGCCCCTTGGAAGTCCGCCTACACCGATAGCAAGGTCAAGCGACAAGCAACCTGTGGGCAAAACTTCAATGCCTTCGTCCCCCGCACTTTGACCTAAACGCATAATCGCGCCCTTACCGTATTGTTTTTCAATTTGCGCCATAACGCCGTCTAGCGCTTTCAATTTTGCTTCATCCATATTTTTTTCCTCTTAAATTTCTTTTAGTTTTTTTATCGCCAAAAACAGCGCAGTATTCTTTGCCGTTTCAGTAATTTCTTCTCTACTCCCACTAAATTTATAGCGGTAGGTATGCACACCGTCTTTTAAGCCGATTGCAATGTAGTTAAGTCCCACGGGTTTAAGCGAATTATCGCTTTTAGGCCCCGCTATGCCCGTTGTTGCGATTGCTAGGTCGCAATCTTTTGAGCGCAAAAGTCCAACCGCCATTTGATAGGCAACTATCGAACTTACCGCCCCGTGTTTTTCAATGTCTTCCGCCTTAACCAAAAGCCTTTTTATCTTGCTCTCGTTCGAATAGGCGACGATGCCTTCGTGCATATATGCCGAGACACCCGAATTTTTTATCATTGCCGAAGCAATTCTGCCCCCAGTGAACGATTCCGCCACCGAAAGTTTTAGGTTTTTAAGTTTTAGAAGGTCGAAAAGTCTTTGTTCTAACGTGGTGTCAAATTCGGCGTAGATATTGTCCTTTAGAGCACCCACAACTTGTCTTGTAAACTCGCCTATCCCTTGGGCGTCCTTGCCGTTTCTATATAAAATTTCAACCGTGCTGTCGCCGTTTACCGTTTTTACGTTATAAAAAACGTCCTCGCGTTGACCTTTTGCATTTTTCAAAACCTTGTCTAAAAGTGCCGTGTCGCCAAAATATTTTAGGATAAGTCGCTTTGTAAACACGTTGTGCTTGTTTTCAAGGTAGGGCAAAACGTATTTATCACACATCACCTTAAAGGCCTCAAACTTATCGGGCAAAACCACAAGCGTAAACTCGTTTGCATCCATTACGTAGCCTTGATACGCACCCTTAACGTTGGGAATAACTGTGGCCTCAACGGGAAGAAGCGAATATTTATCGCCGTAATCAACCCCGTCAGCCTTGGATACTGCGTCAACAAAGGACTTGGCGCTGTCGTTTTCCACCAAAACTGTATCCATTTTATCGGCAACCATTTGGGTTAAGTTGTAGGGGTGGTTATCGTTATCGATTATTATTAGGTTGTCACAAGTATCCTTAAACTCGTCTAGCCTATGGCTAAGCCCAACGCCGTCGTGGTTTGGGAGAATACAAAGTTCGTCCACCTCTAGCCCGCCGTTTCTAAACGCGGATACAATGCTTTCAAGGTATTGCCCGTCTAAACCGTCGTGGCTTTCACGAAAAAGTAAAAGCGCCGTTCTCATTTGGTTTTAATAACAGCAATATTTTTAACGATACATTCGGTACCCGAAATAACCGTAAGCAAGGTAGCAATGCCTAAAATTACAAGGCCTACAATGTTCATTGGGCTATACAAAATGGGGTTAACGTCAGCCGCAACGAGCAATACTGCGATTGCAATATCTTGGGTGAAGGTTTTTATCTTGCCAACTTTATCTGCCGCAATAACCATACCCTTTGACGCAGCAACCATTCTAAAACCGCTTATTATAAGTTCTCTTGCAAGGATAAGCGCAACTGCAATAGCGCCGTAGAAGGGCAAAATTTGAGTGCCACCGAGCGGTAAAATCATAATGATTAATGCCGTTGAAACCAAAACTTTATCGGCAATGGGGTCCAAAAACTTGCCTAGGTCGGTAACGAGGTTGCGTTTTCTTGCAATGTGTCCGTCAAGAAAGTCGGTAGCCGCTGCTATAACGAAAATCCCTGCCGAAATCACGTAGTTAAATGGAATTACGTTAAGGTAGAACACAGCCACGAAAAGTGGTATCATTACTATTCTTGCAATGGTGAGTTTGTTTGGTAAATTCATAATCTTTCTCCGTATAGGTCGTAACCTGTTGCTTTTATAATTTTAACGTCCATAAACTCCCCGTATTCGACGGGTTCTGCCGAAAAGAAATAAACCTTTCCGTCAACTTCTGGCGCGTTAAAATATGCTCTTCCATAGTAAACCAATTCGCTCTCGTCAAAACCTTCGGCAATAATGCGAATTGTTTTTCCAACAAAGGCTTTCAAATTGTCTTTGACAATAGCCTTTTGCACGGAATAAAGTTTTTTCCACCGCTTTGTCTTTACGCCTTGCGGAATATGTCCGTCCAAGCGGTAAGCGGGGGTGCCTTCTTCCTTGCTGTACTTAAAAAAGCCTGCGTTGAATAGTTTTGCCTCCCCTAAAAACCGAACGAGATTCATAAATGCCTCTTCACTCTCTCTTGGAAAGCCTGCGATAAAGGTGGAGCGGATAGCAATCCCTTCCACTTCACTTTTAAGTTTTCTTATTAGGTCTAGATATCCCTTATAAGTGCCTTTGCGGTTCATAAGTTTAAGCACTTTATCGTCGGCATGTTGCAAGGGCATATCGATATACTTAATCAGTTTATCGTTGGTTTTAAGTTCTTCAATCAATCGGTCGGTAACGTTTTCGGGATAGCAGTACAAAAGTCTTATCGAATGAACGTTTGAAAGTGCCGAAAGTTTCCTAATAAGGTCTACAAGGTCGGTCTTAGGGGTTAAATCGTGGCCGTATCTTGCCGTGTCTTGAGCGACCAAGATAAGTTCTTTAACATCGCCAAGTTCACGCGTTTCCTCTATCAAGTCATCCTTTGGCACCGAGCGGTAAGCCCCGCGTATGTAAGGTATCAAACAATAGGTGCAGTGGTTTGAACAGCCGTCCGCAATTTTAAGATATGCATAGTTGTCGGTTGTAAGCACCCTCTTTTTTCCGCATTCGCCTTTAGGTTCCCCCACCGCGTTAACGCGTTCACCCTTACAAATTCTATCAATGACGTCCAAAATTTCACCATAGTCGGAAACACCCATAAAGGCATCCACTTCGGGCAGTTCGCCAAATATATCGCCCACAAACTTTTGCGGAAGACAACCGGTGACGATAATTTTTTGCACCCTTCCGTTTTGCTTTTGGTCAATGACTGAAAGAATTTCTTCAATTGCTTCCTTTCTAGAACTTTCCAAAAAAGCGCACGTATTGATAATGACTATTTCGGCTTGCTCAATAGAGGGGACAAGAGTATGCTTTTCACTAAGTAGCGCAAGCGTTTTTTCGGTATCCACCCTATTTTTGTCACACCCAAGCGAGATAACGCCGATTCTTTTGCTATACATAATCTAATCCTTAAAAGTAACTTTCGGGCGGGGTACCAAACCTTTCGGTATATTCTTCTTTTGTTAAGAATACCCTACGTGCCTTACTGCCTTCGTTTGCAGACACAAAGCCCATCATTTCCATCTTGTCAATAAGTCCACCCGCGCGGTTATAACCGATACCGAAACGACGTTGGAATTGAGAGATAGACGCCGACTGCGAATTAACCGCAAGCCACAATGCTTGCAAGAATAGTTCGCTAGGCTCGTTGCTATTGCCGTCATCCGCATCAGCACCGCTTGGCGTGGGCTCTACCTTTGCCTTTGTTTCGTTATCCAAGTATTCTTGAACTTCGTCGTCAAAGTAAGCCTTATTCTTTTCCTTAATGTAATTTACGATATTTGCAACTTCTTTACCGCTGATATACGCGCCTTGATAACGTTCGTAATCGCCCATAGAAGAGTTTTTATAAAGCATGTCGCCGTTACCCAAAAGTTTTTCGGCACCGCCACCGCCAAGTATGGTTGACGAGTCGGCATAGTTCATAACTTTAAGCGCAATTCTAGACGGCAAGTTAGCCTTAATCGTACCCGTGATAACGTCGACTGAAGGACGTTGGGTTGCAAGAACCAAGTGTATACCAGCAGAACGAGATTTTGCTGCAATTCTTCTTATCTTTTCTTCTAAATCTTTTCTGCAAGCTTCCATAAGGTCGGCAAGTTCGTCGATAATGAACACGATTCTAGGAAGTTTGGGGATAGTATCGTTTGCAATTTGAGTGTTGTAGTCCTCAATATTGCTTATCATACCACCGCATTCTGTAAACATTTCGTTACGTCTATTGGTTTCATCATAAGCCCATTGCAACAATGCGAGAGCACGTTTGGGCTCGGTGATAATTTCGTCAACGAGCAAGTGCGGAATATGTTCGTACTTTCTAAATTCAACACTCTTGGGGTCTACCAAAACAAGTTTTAATTCTTCGGGGCTATATCTCATTAGTAAGCTTATAATCATTGTGTGAAGCGCAACACTCTTACCAGAACCAGTTGCACCCGCCACCAAATAGTGCGGACCTTTAGTGAGGTCGTCACTTATAGCATTGCCAACGATATCTTTGCCGAGCGCAAACATCAAGGACGTGGGTTTAGATTGCTTTGAAGCAAGCGCTTCCATAACCTCTTTAAGCCCTACGGTAACCTTAACGCTGTTTGCAACCTCTATACCAACCAAGTTTTTGCCGGGGATTGGCGCTTCAATACGAACGCCGTCACGCACTGCAAGACGCATCTTTAAGTCGTCGTCATAGGCAAGCACTTTCTTTACCGAAATGCCCGCGGGCATCATAATCTCGTATCTAGTTATAGACGGGCCCTTAACGTAACTTTGCGGAATAGCACCTATATGGAACTCTTCCAAAGTCTTTTGGATAATTTCCATTCTTTCTTCGTGGTTATCCTTGTCCGCATTTAAGGGCAAAGAATAAGTTTCGAGCAAATCAAGTGGTGGACGATAGTATTTTCTATTGATAGGCGGTGCGGGTTTTTTGGGCTTTTCTTCCTCTACCACGGGTTCGGTGGGTTGAACGGCACTATCAAAACCAAAACCTGTCATTCTTCTTGAAGAAGAAAGGTTGTTATCCGCACTAACCCTACTCGTAAACGCATTGTCTTGCGGTTTTACCTGTTCCTCGGTCGACTCAACGATTTCGGGTTTAGGCTCAACGTTGTCGCCAAAAAGGTTGCGCATTCTTCTCGTACTGATAATGCTTTCGGCGGGTTTCTCTTCAACCACGGGAATATCGGGTTTTTTTACAGGCGGAACATCTTCCACCTTTTCGATAGGCTCTACCTTCTCTTCAACAATCGGTTCAAAAGTGTCTTTAACCTCTTCAACTATTTCTTCCGTTTGTTCCTCTATCATAGGAATTTCAAACGTGCTTTCTTCTTGCTCAACAATAGGTTCTTGTTCGGGCACTGTTCTAAACGTTTCCTTTGCCTCAAACGTCGTGATATCGCTCATTCCATCGTCGGTAAAGTCTGCGTATCTTTGGAAGTTTAACGCGCTATTCTCCGCCGTGCCTTCTTTAGCAGGCTCGTCGTGCTCTAAGTGCGGGATAACCGTTTCTTCTTGCTCTTTAACCTCACTCTCGCGTTCTTGAACGTAGTCGGAAACGTTGGTTTGTTCGTTTTTACTAGTGAACGAGTAGGTATCTTCAAAAGTTTGCGAACTTATCTTTTCCACGTTGATTGCCGCGGGAGTTTTAATGTAGTCAAGTTTACTCTTAAACTCTTGACTAATGGGCGGTTGCACGGTTGCTTTGGGTGTAGACGAACTTACAACACCAAGTCCGTTCTCGGCAAATTCTAGTTTTATAGAATAGTCTCCCTTTTCCTTTGCAATCTCGCGCTTATTTCTGGTAGCAAAATCGTTTGGGTTGTTGATAAATAGTTTTGCTTTGGCTTGAACTTTTTCGGGCACAACGTCGTCGATAGGATATTCCTTTTCACCAACGATTGTAATGCCGTCGATAGTCAACTCTTCACCCTTTTTCTTCTTTACGAACGCACCCTTGAAAAAGCCCTTTTTCTTTTTCTCGGTCGGTTGCTTTTTGTTAAAGAAAATTTCCTTTCCGGTAAAGTAAACGCTTACCGCAAGCCCTATACCCACAACCACGTAACAGCCGACGTTGGTTAAAAGTGCGGGGAATACGTAGGTTAAAATACCAGCGAAAAGTCCACCCGCAGAACTGGTGGAAATACCGCTTTCGGCAACCTTAAAAGAGGTCGCTACGTATGATGAAAAATTGAGCGACGAATAATTGCGCATAGTGATTGAGTGGGTTAAAATGGCAAGCAAACAAAAACTTACGGTCAAAAGAACTTTCTTCTTTAAGGTAAGCCCTGTTTTTTTGCCCGTTATAAGCACAACGCCAACAATAACAAGGTAAAGTAAAACCGCGTATGCAAAAACACCGAAACTGCCTAGAAAGAAATAATTTATCCATCTACCCGGTTCGGAAAAAATCGCATCGCGAGTAATCAAGCAAACCAAACTTAGCGTTGCGAATAAAATTATCACCACGCCCATGGTTTCCCTAGTAAGTATAGACTTTTTTTGTTCTTTTTGGTCGTTTTTTCTGCCTAATCCGTTCAAAAGTACACCTCGTTTTCGTCGTCTTTTTAATTATAGCAAAAATTAGCATTTTTTACAATGCTTTAATAGAATATTTTTTAAAAATTTTAAACTATATATGCGCGCAAACAAAAAGGCGCAAAAGCACCCCGCTTTTGCGCCTTGATTTTGTTTTTTTAGTCTTGATATAAAAGCCTTCCACACTGGTCGCAATCTATAACTGCGCCACCTTTAAGTTTGTTAAGTTCTGACATAGGAAGTTCCATATTGCATGCCCCGCAAACGTTACCCCTTACCTTGTAAACGACGGGGTAAATCTTGCCCGCGCGCTTTTTAAGGTATCTTTCCATCAGTTCGGGGTCAACCTTTCCTTTAAGGTCGTTAAGTTCCTTTTCAACCGCTTCCTTTTCTTCCCTTACCGACTCTTTTAATTGGTTATACTTTTCCAAACCCTCTTTGTATTGGGTTTGCGCAACCTTCGTGGTATTTTTAATAGAAGTATAATCTTTGATAACCGCTTGAATTTCAGCTAAAATCTTGTTTGCCTTTGCACCGAGAGATTTTATCTTTGCGATAAGTTCGTCCACCTTTTTTATAAGGAAGGCAACTTCCTTTTCGTCCTCAGCCGAATTTAACGACTCTTCGATAACGGCTTGTTGTTCTTTAAGTTTAATTTGTTCACTTGTCGCTTGTTCGTAAGTAGCGATAAGTTCGCCCGCACGGTCGTCGAGCTTGTTAACGTTCTCTTCCACCCCTTCGAGATATTTCTTTGCGGAAACAGCCTTTTTTCTGTCCTCGCTTTCGGCAAGCGTCTTTTCTATCTTTTTAAGTTTTGCATCTGCCGACTGATAATTAAGTAATGCCTGAATCATACCAATTCTCCTTTACATAAATCTTTTATCTAAAAAATATTCCACTTCAATTTCCCCAGTGCACTTTTGGGAAATTTCTTGATAGAACTTATTAAAACCATATTGTTCACTGACGTAGTGCGGAACGATTAAAACCGCCCTACCGCACTCTATAAGCCCTTTTAAGACGTGGTGCGCAACGTCCGACGTAACGATTAAGTCCGCATCGGTAAGTCCACTTTTAACTGCGCTGAGTGCATTAGATGCCCCGCCACCGCAAAATGAAGCCACTTTCTTTACCGCGCCACTGCCGTATAGCAACAACTTGTTGCTGTTAAACGTTTGCTTTGCCTTCTCTTTTATTCGTTCGGCGGTGGTGTCGATTAAAAACTCTCTACCATACCCAATCCCAGAACAAAATTCGCTTATAATCTTTTGTTTTTTCGCACCAAGTCCTTCTGCCAAATAAAAGTCGATTCCCTTTTTTGTCATGTCTAAATTTAGGTGCATAGAAACGACGTTCATGCCTTCCTTAACAGCAGTTAAAAGTGCACCCGTCTCGCCGTTTATATCGAGGTTTTTGATTGGCGTATAAATTGCGGGGTGGTGGGTTACTATGGTATCCGCACCAAACTCCTTTGCTCTTTTTACCGCCTCTACCGAAAGGTCGAGAGAAAAGAGCACCTTTTTTATTTTTGCACCGCTATCGACTATAACGCCACTATTATCATAGTCGCCTCTCTTTATAGCCTCGTGGCTTATTTCCAAGGGGGCGTACCCCTCCAAAACTTGCATAAATTGTTTTAAGTTATACATATCTTTCCAACTTTTCTATTCTTGCTTGCATTTCCGCCCTACTCTCTTTTGGTAGAGAGTCGTTATTTAAGAACACCTTATACTTTTCAATCTCTTGATAAAGCATTGCCTTAAAATCGCCACCTTTTTCTAAAAGGTTTGTCCTTCCAAATTCTATTTCTTCTTGCGAAAGTTTATCTTCGCCCTTTTGCAACAAAATCAAATTGTAATAAATACCGCTTGCAAAAAAGACGTAATCTTTTTCTATCCTATAACCCGCCTCAACGCACGCTACACGCACTTTATCGACGTTTTTCATGGGTTGCAAAACGAGGTTTTCGGGAAGGTGGGGTGCGTTTTTAACGATGGATATAATCTCTTCACCGCCCATACCTGCAATTAGTGCTAAGTCACACTTTCCTACCTTTTCAAGTCCGTCACAAACGACGCTATCTACCCTGCCGTCTAAAATATAGCCCGACAAAAGTTCTCTCGCCTTTTGCAAACACTTTTCACTTATATCCGAAATTATTGCCCTTTTGCACTTACCCGCCTTTAACATTGCAAGCGTCATATAACCGTGGTCGCAACCAACGTCGGCAAAGGTATCACAATCGGGAAGGACGGAAAAAATTTCCGTAAGTCGCTTGTTCATTATTTTTCTATATAGTCCTTTAAGCGTTTGCTACGGCTGGGGTGACGAAGTTTTCTAAGCGCCTTTGCCTCGATTTGACGGATACGTTCTCTCGTAACGTTAAATTCCTTACCAACTTCTTCAAGAGTTCTGGGTTTACCGTCGTCAAGTCCGTAACGAAGCCTTAAAACCTTTTCTTCTCTAGGGGTTAAAGTATCGAGAACACCGATGAGTTGTTCTTTTAGCATGGTGTATGAAACGGCGTCGGTGGGGGCTGCACTTCTTTCGTCTTCAATAAAGTCGGAAAGGTGGCTATCCTCTTCTTCACCAATAGGCGTTTCTAACGATACGGGGTCTTGGGCAATTTTTTGAATTTCCCTAACCCTTTCTTCAGTTATATCCATTTCCTTTGCAATTTCTTCGGGGAGAGGTTCTCTACCGAGTTCTTGTAAAAGTCTTCTTGACACTCTAATAAGTTTGTTGATTGTTTCAACCATATGCACGGGGATACGAATGGTACGCGCTTGGTCGGCAATAGCACGGGTAATTGCTTGTCTTATCCACCACGTTGCGTAGGTAGAGAACTTAAAGCCCTTTTGATAGTCGAATTTTTCAACCGCCTTCATAAGCCCTAAGTTACCTTCTTGGATAAGGTCCAAAAACTGCATACCGCGCCCCATATACCTTTTAGCGATAGAAACGACAAGACGAAGGTTTGCTTCGGACAAAAGCCTTTTTGCCGTCTCGTCACCTTCCATCATGCGCTTTGCAAGTTCGGTTTCTTCATCGGGTTGCAAAAGCGGAACCTTACCGATATCTTTAAGGTACATCTTGACGGGGTCGTCCATGCTGATTTCCTTAACAAGTTCGTCGTAAAGGTCCTTATCCCTTTCGTATTCGTTGACGATTTGAACGCCCTTATCCCCGAAAATTTTATAAATTTCTTCAAGTTGATTGGGGGTGGTGGGTGTTTTCTCAAGTTTGTCGAACAACTGAGCCGTGGTTATGCTTCCGCTCTTTTTGTACTCTAAAATAATATCGTAAACCAAAGTCAAAAGTTCTTCGGAAAGCGTTCCGTCGTCAACGGGGGCTTGCGCCTCCACTTGTTCTTGACCTTCCATTGAAGCCTTTTTCAAATCTTTCTCTGCCATAATATCCTCCTGCGCCTCACCGCGCCCGTTAAATAAGTTTGTTTTTTTCTTTTAATAGTTGTGCCATTTCTTTGGCGTATTCGCGACGTTTTTCCGCATCAGTCTCTTGCGAAAATAAAGCCGTAAGTCTGTCTAGTTTTTTTGTTATCTTAGATAGTTTAAGCGTCTTTACGCAATCAAAGAAGTATGCGTTTTGGTCGAACGCTTTATTTTCATCCGTCTCTAGTCCCGCTATCCTCGAAATTTCTTCTGCGTATTCGTCGGGCAGTTCTTCGTATAAATCGTTAAACCTAATACGCTCTTTTGCTTGTTGCTTTGCTTTAATGTAGTTTTGTATCTCTATATGAGATGGTGCAACAAACTCTAGCCCACTTATATCCGTCTCTTCGGCAAAGTTTCGCCCAAACAAATACGAGGCGAGTATAAACCTTGAAGCAACTGCGACCTTGTCGCCCGCATCGTCGGTAAACTGCGTTACAACCGCCGTCGTCTCTTTTGGTTTTTCTTCAACTGAATAAAGTTCTCTCTTTAACGATTCAAAGGTCATCTTTGACACGTCTCTCACCGTTTTAAGTAAATCTTCTTGCTCTGCGGGTGAAGAACTTTCCCTTATAACCTTTATTGCGTTTTGAACGTATTTTCTCTTGCCGTCTACCGTATTGACGTCGTAGGTTCGTTTTATTAGGTCAAGCTTAAAGTCTATAAGCGGTTTAGCATCTCTAACAAGTTCTAAGTACCCGTCCGCCCCACGCGTTTTAACAACGTCGTCGGGGTCCATTCCGTCGGGCATAGCGATAACTTTAACCTCTAAGCCCTCTTCTGTCAGTATTTCTAGCCCACGAATAGCCGCCTTTTGCCCCGCAAAGTCGCCGTCGTAACTTATAAACACTTTGTCGGTATAGCGCTTTATAATTCGCGCTTGGTCTTTAGTGAGCGCCGTGCCCATACCTGCAACGACGTTGGTTATTCCCGCTTGGAAAAGTGAAATAACGTCCAAGTGACCTTCAACGACTATGGCACTATCTATACCCTTTTCGTTCTTAACTTTTTTAAGGTTGTTTAGGTTAAAGAAGGTTTTGCCCTTAACGAAAACCGCCGTCTCTTTGGTGTTTACGTACTTTTGCTCTTTAATGCCGTCAATACGCCGTCCAGCAAAAGCAACCACGTTATTGAACTGGTCTATTACGGGGATAATAAGGCGTTTACCTAACCAGTCAAAACACCGCCCGTCCTTTTCGCCACAAGCACCGGACGCAACCATTTCTTCTTTTGTATACCCCTTTTCTTTTAGGTATCTCGGCAAACTATCGAAATCGAGTGAAGCACCCATGCCAAACCGCGTTACCGTTTCACTGGTGAACTTTCTGCTCAAAATATACTCGACGTGCTTGTCCGCCTTTGGTGACTTTAGATTTTTAACGTAAAAGAGCGCAGTATCACGCAACAAATCTAATAGCCGTTGACGGAACCTCTTTTGCTCTTTTATCTTTTCATCGTCATATTTTACTTCGGGAAGGGGGATATGTGCGCGTTCTGCAAGGAACTTTACCGCATCGTTAAAATCGAGCGATTCAATTTCCATAATAAAGGTCAACACGTCACCGCTTTTATGACAGCCAAAACAATAGAAAAACTGGTCGGTCGAATTTACGGCAAAAGATGCCGTCTTTTCGTGATGAAAAGGGCACTTTCCCCAAAACGACGAACCGCGTTGTTCTAGGCGGACGTATTTTCCTATTACGTCTACTATATCGTTTTTTGTTTTAAGCTCGTCAATGAACTTTGCGTCAAATCCTCTCATTTATAACTTCCAATTCTTCGGTATAAATATTTCCCTAAATTTTCTTACCACGTATCCGTCGCTCATCGAAGAAATATAGTCGCACAAAATAACCGCTTCTTCTTCGCTGTCTAGCCTATTTTTATGAAATTCCGGCAATGCCGACGGGGTTTTTTGGTAATATTCGTAAAGTGCGGTAAGCATTTTGTCCGCACGTTTTTCTTCGCTCATTATTCTATCGTCGTTATAGACGTTATCGAACAAAAACTTTCTTAAGGTCATGGTCGCCTCGGCAACGTCAGTTTCCATTTCCACCTTATTTTTGCCGTCGCAATTTCTTAGTATGGACGATAGCATAGTGTTTATTCTTTTACTTGAAGTGTCGCCCAAAAGTGCGATTGCTTCTTTTGGAAGGTCTTCTCTCTTTATAAACCCACTCTCAATCGCATCGTCAATATCGTGGTTTATGTAAGCGATTCTATCTGCAAGGCTAACCGCCCTACCCTCTAAAGTCATGGGTGAAGTGCCCATTTTGTGATTTATAATGCCGTCCACAACCTCTCTAGTAAGGTTAAGTCCCCTACCGTCGTTTTCCAAAAAGTCCACAACCCTACCCGACTGCTCGTTGTGTCTAAAGCCGTTGGGGTTAAGTTTATTAAGTATCCGCTCCCCCGAATGACCAAACGGGGTGTGCCCCAAATCGTGCCCCAAAGCAATTGCCTCGGTTAAGTCTTCGTTAAGGCTAAGTGCACGCGCAATGCCCCTTGCCACTTGTGAAACGCCCAAAGTGTGCGTTAGGCGGGTGCGGTAATGGTCGCCTTCCGGCGAAAAGAAAACTTGCGTTTTGTTTTTTAGGCGTCTAAATGCCTTACAGTGAATAATTCTATCCCTATCCCTTTGAAAGTCGGTACGCATAACGCACGGCTCTTCGGCACGCAGTCTACCGATAGTATCCTTAGACTTTTTTGCGTAGGGCGATAAGAACATTTCTTCAATTTTCAAAGTTTTATCTTTCATCTTTTTCTCCGCAAGTTTTTTCAACACATAGTAATACTAAATAAAATCCAAAAATCCTTTTTTAGTTTGAAAATAATTTAAATATTTTTAAATAATATATATTTTAAGCATTCGGCAAAAGCAAAAGCGCACCTTTTGGCACGCTTTTTATCATTATTGCTCTAAAATCTTTTTCAAAAATCTTCCAGTGTGGCTAGCGGGGTTTTTTGCAATCTCTTCTGGTGAACCGCACGCAACCACCGTTCCGCCCTTGTTTCCGCCCTCTGGACCTAAGTCGATAATATGGTCTGCAAGTTTGATTACGTCAAGGTTATGTTCAATAATAACGATTGTGTTGCCCGATTCTTGCAAACGTTGAAGCACGGTGCAAAGTTTATCGACGTCGTAACTATGAAGTCCAGTCGTGGGCTCGTCTAAAATATATAAGGTTTTTCCGGTTGCACGTTTTGATAGTTCGGTTGCGAGCTTAACCCTTTGCGCCTCACCGCCTGATAGCGTTGTAGAACTTTGACCGAGTTTTATATACCCCAGCCCCACGTCTTGAAGGGTTTTTATCTTGTTATAAATGGAAGCGATTGGCTTAAAAAATTCGCACGCTTCGTCAACGGTCATTTCCAAAACGTCGCTTATGTTTTTGCCTTTATACTTAACTTGCAAGGTCTCCCTATTATAACGTTTTCCCTTGCACACCTCACACGGTACGTAGGTGTCTGGAAGGAAGTGCATTTCTATCTTGATAATGCCGTCGCCCTCACAGTTTTCGCAACGACCGCCCGCCACGTTAAAGGAAAATCTTCCCGCCTTGTATCCCCTTTCCTTTGCATCGGGGGTTTGGGCGAAAAGTTCTCTTATTGTCGAGAATACGCCCGTATACGTCGCAGGGTTGCTTCTCGGCGTTCTGCCGATTGGCGACTGGTCAATTTGAATAACCTTGTCAAAATATTCTATGCCGTCCATTTTATCGTACTTGCCTTCCCTTATCTTTGCGCCGTTAAGTTTTGACGCCAAAGTGGGATACACGATTTCGTTGACAAGCGAGCTCTTTCCGCTTCCCGAAACACCCGTAACCGCAGTTATTAAGCCCACGGGGAAGCAAACGTCTATATTTTGAAGGTTGTTTTGACGTGCACCTATAACCGACAAACATCTTCCGTCGGGCACTTTTCTCTCTTTGGGAATTTCAATCTTTCGCCTTCCCGCAAGATAGTCCCCCGTGATTGAACGGGGCTCCGCCATAATATCTTCCACACTACCGCACGCAACGATTTCACCGCCGTGAACACCCGCTTTTGGCCCGATATCCACGATATAATCGGCAGTACGCATAGTATCTTCGTCGTGCTCTACAACGATTAAGGTATTGCCTAAATCACGAAGCCTTTTAAGCGTTGCTATAAGCTTTTCGTTATCCCTTTGGTGAAGTCCAATACTTGGCTCGTCCAAAATATATAATACACCAGTTAGTCCGCTACCTATTTGGGTTGCAAGCCTTATTCTTTGTGCCTCACCGCCCGACAGCGTAGAAGCACTTCTGGATAGGGTCAAGTAGTTCAAACCCACGTTGATAAGGAAGTCCAGCCTTGCCTTTATTTCCTTTATAATAGGCTCGGCAATAAGCGTTTTAGTTTTGTCGAGTGAGAGGTTGTCGATAAACTTTTTAAGTTCGTCCACGCTCATATCGGTAAGTTCTGCTATGTTTTTTCCGCCCACAAGTACCGATAGCGCCTCCTTTTTAAGCCTTTTGCCATTACACGTATCACATGGAAGAACGGTCATATACCGCTCTATTTCGCTTTTTGTGTAGTCGCTTGTGGTTTCTCTATACCTACGTTTTAGGTTGGGAATAATTCCCTCCCAAGCCGATTCATAACTGCCCGTAAACGTCCTCGTGTCGTAATCAATTTTAATTCTTTCACCGCCGTTTCCGTATAGAAGCATTTGCACGATGTGGTCGGGTAAATCTTTGACGGGAACGTCCATACTGAACCCGTAATGCTTAGCGAGTGCGTTAAAATACATCTGCGTCATTTTGCCCGAATCCAAATTCCAACCAGAAACGGTCATTGCGCCTTCTCTTAAAGTCTTACTAGGGTCTTTGATAACAAGTTTTTCATCTATCTCGTTTTTATAGCCAATGCCCGCACACTCTGGACAAGCACCAAAAGGATTGTTAAACGAAAATAATCTCGGCTCTATTTCTTCAATGCTAATTCCACATTCGGGGCAAGAATACTTTGTAGAATACAAAATTTCTTCGCCGTCCACCACTTGCACTGACACCAAACCGTCGGCAAGTTTTAAGGCAGTTTCAATACTGTCGGCAAGCCTTTTTTCTATTTCTGGTTTAACGATAAGCCTATCCACCACCACGCTTATAGTGTGTTTTTTGTTCTTGTCTAAAACAATTTGCTCACCGAGGTCGTACACCACTCCGTCCACTTGAACGCGTGCATATCCACTCTTTTTATATTTTTCAAATTCTTTAGAGTATTCACCCTTCTTACCGCGCACTACGGGGGCGTTTATTAAAATTTTAGTGCCTTCTGGTAGGCTTAAAACCTTGTCGCAAATTTGGTCAACCGTTTGACGTGCAATTTCAATCCCACAATTTGGGCAATGCGGAACACCCACCCTTGCAAAGAGCAGTCTAAAATAATCGTATATTTCGGTAACCGTACCGACGGTTGAGCGAGGGTTATGCGAAGTGGTTTTTTGGTCGATAGAAATTGCGGGCGACAAGCCTTCGATTGCCTCCACGTCAGGTTTTTCCATTTGCCCTAAGAACATACGCGCATAACTAGAAAGGCTTTCAACGTATCGTCTTTGCCCTTCCGCATAAATGGTGTCAAACGCAAGCGTACTCTTTCCGCTTCCCGATAGTCCCGTAAACACCACTAGTTTATCGCGCGGGATAGTCACGTCCACGTTTTTAAGGTTATTCTCTTTTGCGCCTTTAACTTTCAAATATTCCATAATTACTTTCTCATTTTAAGTTTAAGTTTTGCTATAGTATCCCTAATTTCAATACACTTTTCAAAATCGAGGTTGGCGGATGCTATTTTCATAAGTGCCTTTAACTTTTCAATCTCGTCGGGGATATCGCTTTGTTTAATCTCTTTCACCCTATCCGCCTTCTTGGTTATTTCCAAGGTGTTGACCACGTCTTTTACGATAGTTTTGGGGGTGATACCGTTTTTAAGGTTAAATTCCGTTTGAATTTTACGTCTTCTCTCCGTTTCACTTATTGCGCGGTCCATACTGCCCGTAATCGTATCGGCATACATAATAACCCTACCTTCGACGTTACGTGCCGCCCTACCTATCGTTTGGATAAGCGAGGTTTCACTCCTCAAAAAGCCCTCTTTATCGGCGTCTAAAATAGCGACGAGTTGAACTTCGGGAAGGTCGAGCCCCTCACGGAGAAGGTTTATACCGCAAAGCACGTCAAACTCCCCACTGCGAAGTGCGGAAACGATTTCTATTCTTTCCATAGCGTCAATATCGCTGTGCATATAACGAACGCGTACACCACTTTCCTTTAAGTATTCGGTAAGGCTTTCCGCCATTTTTTTGGTGAGCGTTGTGATAAGCACCCTACCCTTGTTGGCGATAACTTTATTTATCTCGATTAAAAGGTCGTCAATTTGGTTTTTGGTCGGCTTAACTTGTATCTCGGGGTCAATAAGCCCTGTTGGGCGAATAAGTTGCTCCACCACTTGCCCAGCCTCTTTTAATTCGTAGGGGGCGGGGGTAGCCGAAACGCATATAATTTGCCCTACCCTTTGGTCAAACTCCTCAAAAGTTAGGGGGCGGTTGTCAAATGCCGACTTTAACCTAAACCCATACCCCACAAGGTTGGTCTTTCTAGAGCGGTCGCCGTTAAACATCGCGCCAATTTGCGGAATGGTCATATGCGACTCGTCAATAAAGGTGATAAAGCCTTTTGGGAAGTAGTCTAAAAGGGTGAATGGCGGTTCGCCGATATCTCTGCCGTCAAAGTAACGGCTGTAATTTTCTATACCCTTACAAAAACCGATTTCCTTTATCATTTCGATATCGTAATCGGTGCGTTGTTTTAATCGTTGTGCTTCGATAAGTTTGCCCTCTTCGGTAAAGAATCGCACTTCCTCGTCCCTATCCCTTTCAATAGCCGCAACCGCAAGGTTTAACTTTTCTTCAGCAACGGCATAGTGGCTTGCGGGGAAAATTACCGCGTGCTTTAAGTGGGATATAACCTTACCCGAAACAAACTCCACTTCGCTTATGGTGTCTATCTCGTCACCAAAAAATTCTACCCTTATGATAATTTCGGTGTTTGACGACGGAAAAATATCCACCACGTCCCCACGCACCCTAAACGACGAACGCGAAAAATCCACGTCCCGCCTTGTGTACTGAATGGAAACCAGTTTACGCATAAGCTCGTCCCTATCAAGTTGCTGATTGGGACGCAAAGAAACGGCAAGTCTATAATAATCTTCGGGGGCGCCTAAGCCGTAAATACAAGAAACCGAGGCAACCACGATTGTATCTTCCCGCTCGGAAAGAGAACAGGTTGCCGAGTGGCGAAGTTTATCAATCTCGTCGTTTATCGCTAAGTCTTTTTCGATATAGGTGTCAGTACTTGGAATATACGCTTCAGGCTGATAATAATCGTAATAGGAAACGAAAAATTCCACGCGGTTATTTGGAAAAAACTCCCTAAACTCGTTACAAAGCTGGGCTGCAAGCGTTTTATTGTGCGCTATAACGAGTGCGGGGCGGTTTGCGTTTTTAATTACGTTTGCCATAGTGAAAGTTTTACCACTTCCCGTAACGCCCAAAAGGACTTGCGTTCTTAATCCGTCGCTAAGTCCCTCGGTAAGCTTTTCTATCGCTTGTGGTTGGTCACCCATCGGCTTATAGCTTGAGTGAAGTTCAAACTTTCTTTTTTCCATAATCGCCCTTATAGTATTTTCATTTAAACTAATTTTAACACAAGAAAGGTGACTTGTAAACAAAAACGCAGTTAAAAATTAACTGCGTTTTTTTAGTTATATTTATATATTAACTTTTTCTAGCCTTTTTGCTTGATAAATAGTTCATCAAAACGTAAATTCCTATCAAGCCGACTATGGTTAAACATAGTATCAAATACATACCTGCAACCGACACTTCTTTGCCGAAAAATTCTACCGAGCAATCGACAAGTTTACTAACTTCTTTCACCGCTTCTTTGGGCATACCACTCTCCACCATTTTGCCTATTACCCTGTTTAGCGAGTGACCTCTAACAAGTGCCGTGCCATACGTTCCGGGTAAGAACGCAACGAAATTTTTAATTCCGTTACCCATATTGGAAATGGGCATATACGCACCGCAAATAAACCCATAGCAAGAACTTACAATAGAGCCGACCGCTGAAATTTGACCTTGCGAAGAAAGGAAGAAGTTTATTACCGATGAAAGCGCCGTGCCGAACATGGTTAACAAGAATATGTCAAGCAGTATCAGCATAACGTCGCCAAAGGATAAAAACCAACCCATGCACGCAACGTAAATTATACACGCAACAAATGCAATAAGCACTATAATCAAGGTGCTTAAAGTTGTCGCCACATAATAGCTTAGTGCCATTGTAGAGCGTTTTACGGGGGTTAACAGCATATCTTTCCTTGCCCCTGTAACCTTATCTTGCACCATAAGCATATTTGCGCAAAAGGAAACTGTAACGCAAGAAACTGCAATAAGCGAACTCATTAATTGCCCACTAACAAGCCCTTTAAGTTGTTTTGCGTCCACTTGAAATCCAATCGCATCGAATATTTGCTGAAAGCTGTTTTTATATACGTTTGATAAAAAGGTCGCATATAGAACAAGCAAAATCAACGGAGTTATAAGAGCGGTAAAAAATAGCCCCTTTTCCTTAAAAAATAGTTTTGAATTTCGCCTTACCATTGCGCTAAAAACTTTCATTGCTTGTCCTCCGTAAGACTTTTTCCCGTAACCGCTAAGAACACGTCGTCCATTTTACCCTTTGCTGTTTCATAATCAACAAAAATATCGGGGTGTTCAATAATAAGTTTAGATGCTTCCCTAGTATTATCGACCTTGATTCTAAAAGTGTTGCCCACCTTAAGATATTCTTTGTTAAGTTGTTTAACTTGTTCTTCCAAAACCCCGTACAACGTTATAAAGTCACCTGTATAGGTAGTTTTAAGTTGGTGGGGTGTGCCTTCTGCCGAGATTTTACCACCGTCAATAATAACAACGTAATCTGCATCAGCGGCCTCTTCCATATAGTGCGTTGTTAAAAACACGGTTAGGTTTTTTTCCTTTCTAAGTTTATTAACCGCTTGCCACATTATTGTTCTTGTTTGCGGGTCAAGTCCGGTGGTGGGTTCGTCCAAAATCAAAATTTTGGGGTCGTTTATAAGTGCCCTAGCAACGTCAATCTTGCGTTTTTGACCGCCCGAAAGTTTGCCAAAAGTTCTATCGAGAAGTTCTTTAATATCAAGAAGGCTATCAATCTCTTCTAGCCTTTTATCAAACTCATCACCGATTATGCCGTAAAGCGAAGCGCGGTGCTTTAGGTTTTGATAAACAGAAAGGCTTTTATCTAAAACGGAAGTTTGGAAAACAACGCCAAATTTTTGTTGAATAACGTTTGCGTCTTCATCAATATCTTTTCCGTCAATATAAATTTTACCACTATCTTTACTTATTGCCCTACACATAGCCGATATAGTAGTTGATTTACCCGCACCGTTAACGCCCAAAAAGGCAAACAATTCCCCTTCTTTCACCTTGAAAGAAAGGTTGTCCACCGCCTTTATTTTGCCGTAGTTTTTGGTTAAATTTTCTATTCTAATAACGTCTTGCATACTAATTGTCCTTCAAAGCCTCCTCAGCAAATGCAGTAAATATTTCAGTTTTTATAAGTGCCAATCCTTTTTTAGTATCACCAACAAGCAACAAACTATCCCCAGGATTTATATTAAAAACCTTTCTTGCTTCCTTTGGAATAACAATTTGCCCCTTTTCCCCAACTTTACAAACACCAAAAAGAAATTTATCCTTATTAATTTCCATAATCCCTCCTACTTATAGGAAAAGTATAACTTTTCTTACTTTTATTATATAGCCTAGCCTTATAAAAGTCAAGCATTTTATAAAAGTTTAAAAAAACAATTGCGTAACAAAGTTTTTGTGGTATAATCAAGACACTATGAAACGAGATGAATTTATAAATTATGCCCATCGTGGCGCAAGCGAATATGCACCAGAGAACACCTTTTTGTCCTTTTACACAGGCATATTTATGGGTGCAAACGGAATAGAAACGGACGTTCAGTTGTCGAGCGATGGCGTTGCCGTGCTTTTTCACGACCTTTCGTTAGAAAGAATGACTGGTGAAATTGGTGCTGTTAATGACTACACGTTAAACCAACTTAAATCCTTTTGGGTAAAAAAGAACGGCCTTAAAGACCGCATAATTACCCTTGAAGAATTCTTTTATAGATTTAAAGATTTCGACCTTACATTTGCTATCGAATTAAAGGGGGATAAAACGGCAAAGCCAACCGCTGAATTGATAACTAAGTATAACCTTATAGACAAAGTTGTCATAACCTCTTTTAAGTATAATGAACTTTTAGATATGCACGCACTTTTGCCGTCTATCCGCCTTGGACTTTTGCACCAAGGGGAAGTTAGCAATGAACTTTTAGAAAAGATGAAAGTGGACGGAATAACGGAAATTTGCCCCGAATCTTATTTTGTCAACAAAGACAACTGCAAATCTTGGCACGAAAAAGGCTTTAACGTTCGTGCATGGGGTGTTGAAAATACCAGTTTAATGCAAAACCTTGTTAAGTTTGGCGTTGACGGAATGACCGTAAACTTTCCCGACAAACTCTGCGAATATTTATTGAAAAATGGTGAGAGCAATGAAAGTAATAGCAACCCAACCAAATAGCAGAAAATGTATAATTTGCGGTATGGAAAATCCGCTAGGACTCAAAGCCACCTTCTATAATCTTGACGACGGCAGTGTGGCTTCGGTGTTTACTTATAGGGAAGAACATCAAAGTTACCCAGAAAGAACGCACGGCGGTATGATTACCGCGCTTTTAGACGAACTTATGGGCAGGGCTTTATGGACAACCGAGCCTGGTGTTTTCGGCGTTACGACGACAATTTCTGTCACCTTCCGCCGTCCCGTTCCCGCCGACGTAAAACTTAAAGCGAGGGCGTATCTAACCTATAATTCACCGAGAGGCTTTACGGCAAAGGGCGAACTATTCGATATGGACGACAAACTGCTTGCAGAAAGCACTTGTAGGTACTTAAAACTCCCCTTCGAGCGCGCTTTCAGTGACGGCAAGTCATTCCACGAACAACTCCCCTACGATATGCCTATTGATATTGAGGAAATTGACTTTCCCCCTAAAAAATAATCTTTATCCTTCTTTTATCGGTAACCTTTTAT
Organism: Clostridia bacterium; assembly: GCA_017397305.1. Classification (GTDB taxonomy): domain Bacteria; phylum Bacillota; class Clostridia; order Christensenellales; family Borkfalkiaceae; genus UBA1259. Next base: position 25,138 of record JAFQJB010000019.1, read on the forward strand.
GGCTATAATGCATAAAATATTATTGACACAAAGGAGGATTTTTCATTTATGTGCTGTCTTTTTGGTAACGGTTGCAACGGCAACTTTAACCGCAACTGTAATTGCAACAATTGTAACGAAGTTAGAATAATAAGGGGCCCTATCGGTCCTACTGGTCCTGTTGGTCCAAGAGGTGCACAAGGTCCGCAAGGCCCTGCTGGTCCCCAAGGCCCTCAAGGTATACCTGGTGCAACGGGTGCGACTGGGCCTATTGGTCCTGCTGGTCCGCAAGGGTTAACTGGGGCGACTGGTCCGGTTGGTCCTGCGGGTCCGCAAGGGTTAACGGGTGCGACTGGTCCGGTTGGTCCTGCTGGTCCTATTGGCCCCGCTGGTGCCGATGCAACCTTCGATGCAATCTACGCTTCTTCTGGCACTTCCGTAGTGGCAAGTGACGGCGTTATTCCGCTTGCGCTAACTTCAAGCACCCCCGTAACGACAATGGCGGTTGTGGATAATGAAGTTGTGTTTAGTGAGGCTGGAACTTATATGGTCTCCTACTACACGGGCGGTTCTGTTGCTGGGGGCGACTTTGTTACTTCACTCTACCTCAACGGAAGTGCGGTTACTGGTGAGAGTATCGTTCAGCCCGACAGTGCCGGTGCGGGAAGCAAAACTATACTTTTGACCTTGCCCGCAAACTCTACCTTATCGCTTGTAAACACGTCGGCAACCGAGGCAACTTTATCTAACGCATCGATAACGGCGCAAAAACTCTCTTAATTTTTTTCTTCTTATAAAAATTGCCGACGGCTCTTTTGCCGTCGGCAGTTTATTTATTAATCAAACATCTTAGAAAGTCTAAGTAAACTCAATCTTCTTCTCATATAAGGGTGATATTTAAGACCTTGCTCTTTTAGTTCTTCGCTGACCGAAATACCGCTTACGTCAGTAACCGCACCCGCACGCACCATCGCGTCCTTAATTTGCTCGTACGTGGGTACCGATGCAATTATATCGCGGATTTTGTCCCAATTTTTTTCTATATCCTTTGGGTTAATGCCGTCGGTTATAGTATCGGGGGTGTTAAGCTTAATAACCTCGTCCTTAAGAGCACCATAATTTTTATAAACGTCTTCCCAATCGACAACTTCCTCATGGGCGGTTATCTTTTCTTTTTTAAGTAGTTTAGAATAGATTTCCATAATCAGCAAGGTAGCAACACCCACCTTCTTGCCGTGATAGTCGGAAAGTTTACCCTCTAAAAGTTTCTTGCATTCCCAAAAATGCGAAAGGATATGTTCGGTTCCACTTGCAGGACGTGAAGTTTTGGTAAACGCCATGCCTATACCCGTGTAGAGTAGCGCCTCGAACACTGCACCCGCACTCTCTTCATCATCAGCGGTTATTCTATCGGCTAGGCTCATAATTCTATCGGTTGCATCCCTAGTAAGTTTTGCAACCTTTTCGCAGTAGTATTCACCCGTTATAAGCGCCGATACTTGCCAGTCGATAAGCCCAACGTATTTACCCACCATATCACCAAAACCAGCCGACTTTAACTCCTTAGGAGCACGTGCAAGGATTTTGGTATCAGCAATGATGACCTCGGGCATTTTAGCATCGTAAGTAGCCTTAAAATTACCGTCGGTTAGCGGTGCGCCGTAAGAAGCAAAGCCGTCCATTGACGCAGCCGTTGCAAAGATGCAAAGGTTTTTTTCAGTATCAGCCGCCGCCTTTCTGCAAATATCGTTAAGTGACCCCGTACCAACCGAAATAACCCCGTCGTTATCTTTGAGCATGCTTTTTAGCACGTTTACCTGCTCTACCGTTGCTTCACGGAGATTTTCATATTTTTTAATGGTTAAATCAAAGTCCTTAAGTGCCTCTAGTATGCCTCTAGACACCCTTAGGGTGTTTTCGTCGCACACTAAAAGCAGTTTTTTATCAAAGCCGTTTCTTTTTAAAATTTCACCAACGTCACCTACTATACCACTACCCACCACAACTTCTTTGGTGGTAAGTTCGTGCGCTCTTCCACACGGACAATTTTTAAATTGCTCGGCAAGTTCTTTTAAGTTAATCATTTTTTCCTCCTACTTTTTGTCGGTAATTATTTGGTACGTATTATCACCGATAACGTTTATTGTAATATTTCCGTAAACGTCGCTTCTATAAAGGTCGTAAGAAGGGTTTACGTTATATAATCTAGAAAGCACCAAGTCGCTAGGTGCAACGGCGTCGCCTATTGGTAAAAGCACGCTGTTTGGTTTAAGTAAAGACACAAAGTCAGTCCCCGTAGCGCCGTCTTTTCCGTTTTTAGCAACTTTCAAAAAGTCAACGCCTACAAGATTTATATCTATTTCCGCCATCTTATAAATGGAACTAAAATACCCCGCATTATAATCTAAAACAATTTGCTCTTCCACGGCGTAACCTGCGTCACCCGTCAAAACCAGCCGAACGCCAAGTATATCAAGATATAAAACTGCCGAAAGGTCGTCAACTTGGGTAGACGTGGGGTCAAAGGAGTTATTAAAGTCTGCATAAATTCCGTCAAGCGCGTGCGGGGATAAAAATGCGACCGAATACCCTTCACCCTTAAAATACTCACTCGTAGCGGAGATTTTTATTTGCACACCTTTTCTTTTTGCCAAAGCTACCGCACTTTTATAATCGGGGAAAAGGTTGGTAAGCGACCCTATTATTTTAGGGGTATAAAGACAACCCACTTCATATTCGCTAATAACCTTTTCAGCACAGCCAACGTGGTCTAGGTCGGGGTGGGTTAAAACAAAGTAATCTATTTTACTTACGGCAAGTTTATCAAGTGCTTTTTTGACCTTGGGAAAATCTTCTATATTCCCTGAATCAACTAGCAAAATTTTACCGTCGGGTAGACGTGATAAAATGCATTCGCTTTTTTCTACGTCTAATAATGTTACAAAAGCGGTGGCTTCACCGTTATCCCCATTCACCTCCTCCTTTTTGTCAGCCGAACAACCGACCAAAACAAACGAAAAGGCAAGGAAAACCGCCAACGCTTTTATCTTGTTTATACGCATTTTTCTTTTGTAACTCGCTTAAACTATCTCTTTTTATTAGATAACTCTAAGATGTCTTTTTTTATTTGGGCAACGTATTTAATGCCCTCGCTATAACCGATGTCGAACATTTTATCAGCCTTCCAAAATTCGTACGCCAAAAACCCGGATAAATCGGGGTGAAGCACCACGTCGCTATACTCGTACCCCTTCGCCCAAGGCTCTTCCACCTTTGACTTATACGATGGGAAGAATTTGGTTATTAAAGATTGCTTGTTATCCCTTGTGGATAGGTCGATACCCACCACGTAATCGGCACCCATTTGCTTAACTAAATCGGCGGGAACGGAGTTTGTATATGCCCCGTCTATGTACCTTTTGCCGTCAATCACGACCGGCTTAAAAAATGGAAGCATACTGCTTGACGCACATAGTGCTTTTGCAACGTTTCCGCTGTCGAAAACCTTTTCTTCGCCACTTTCAAGGTCGGTTGCGACCGCCTTAAACGGCTTTTTAAGGTCTTCAATATTGAGTGTGCCCATTTCCCTATCGATAACGTTAAAAAGCCCCATGGTGTCCATATTAATCATAAAAAGACTTTTTATCTCAGAAAAATCTACACGCTTTATAAGTTCGATTATATCGGTTGCAGTGTAGCCTTTACAATAAAAGGCACCGATAATACTGCCTATACTGGTGCCTGCAACGATATCAAATTCTAGTCCGTTTTCTTCAAAGGCTTTTAACGCCCCTAAAGAAGCAAAGCCCTTTGCCCCACCCGAACCGAGCGCAAGCCCGAGCTTTAATTTTCTAGGCTTATTCTTTCTTTTTAACCAACTAAAAAAACCCATTATTCTTTTTTTCCCTCATCTCGACTATGGCGTTTTTTAACCACCAATTTTATTATTACCACAACGGTCAAAACAAACGCGATACCAAACATTCCATAAAGGATATAATTTAGAACGTTTTCGTTCCATAGTGTTAAACATAATTGTGCAAGCAAAGCAATACAAGCACCCGCAACAAAGTTCCCTAAAAGCGAAGGCCAAATTGCATCTTTAAACTTAAGCTGGAGGAAAACGGCGATTGCCGTGCCCATCCAAACGCCCGTCATTGGCAGTGGAATTGCAATAAAAATAAATACTGCAAGTTGCTTAAACCCAATCTCCGAACGCGCTTTTTTGCTTTGCTTTTTTTGTTTTTCAATGGCTTTTTCTGCTTTTTCGCTAAAATAATTCTCAACACTTAACACAAACGAGTTTATCCACTTAATTTTTTTAAGCAAGTTTAGTATTGGACGAAGCAAAAAATAGATTGGGATAAATACAAAACTTGAACCTAGGTATGAAAACAAGAACCCTTCAAAAAAACCTAAACCCGAAGCCCTTGCAAATAAAATTCCGCCTTTAAGTTCAATCATGGGCATGAAAGACATTATTATCGTTGCGATATAATTGTTACCGACTAAGTTGCTAATAAAATCTGCCATAACCCTATCTAATCCCCTTGATTTTTTCTCGATTATAAGTATAATGTAATTATTAAAAAAAATCAACAAAAATTATATTTATTATAATTTTAATTTGTAATTTTTGTTAAAATCTTTAAGGTAAATTATGAAAACTCAACAAATGCTATCTATTATGCGAAAAGGCATAACCAAATATCAACTTATCCGCGACGGCGATAAGATTGCAGTAGGTGTTTCTGGCGGAAAGGACAGTGTGGTTTTGCTTAAACTTCTTGCTGAATACAAAAGATTTTCCCCCGAAAAATTCGACCTTATCGCAATAACCGTCGACCTAAACTTTGCAGACCAAACGTGCGACTTTACGCCCATTAAAAAGCTTTGTGAAGAGCTTAACGTGGAATATTACGTACAAAAGACGGATATTGGTCAAATTGTTTTTGACGTTAGGAAGGAAACAAACCCCTGCGCCTTGTGTTCAAAAATGCGTAAGGGTGCACTAAACACTCTCGCAAAGGAGTTGGGGTGCAATAAAGTTGCACTAGGTCACCATGCCGACGACCTTGTGGATACCATGATGCTATCTCTTTTATACGAAGGTAGACTTTCCACCTTTTCGCCAAAGAGTTATCTTGACAAGATGGACTTAACCCTGATTAGACCAATGATTATGATAAAAGAAATGGATATAATCGGTTATAGCCAAACACTACCGATAGTAAAGAGTTGTTGTCCCGCAAATAAAACAACTAAACGCGAGCACGTTAAAGAACTTATCGGCAAAATTCAGCAGTCAATCCCCGAAGCGCGCGACATGATGTTTACCGCTCTTACCCACCCCGAAAGGTATAATCTTTTCGACAAGTTTGAAAAGGACGCGGAAATTTTATAAACTTAAAAACAAAAAACGCCCAATCAATTAGGCGTTTTTTTATTTTACTTATCTTGTTTATCAATCAACGCAAGCACGTCGATGCCCGTCAATTCTTCAAAATCTTTTTTGTCGGTAATGGTATTATCAAGCGCATACTTCAATAAAACTACCACGAATGCTCCCGCAACACCAACGGCAAAACCAACTAATATAATCTTTAAGTATCCGCTGTTTTCTTTTGGCTCTGCAATCTCGTTATCGGTGGGAATAAGCGAAATGCTTTCAACTGATAGAACGCCTAATTCTAGGTGGTTTGAAGCCGCCTCAACAAGCGCGCTAACCTTTGCTTTTGCATTATCAGAGTTTGCGTCGGTATAAGAAATTGTAAAGATTAAACTTCTCTCCCCATATGCAATTGAAACGGCATTTGCACTTATCTTGTCACTCTTTTTTACCTTTTCATCCTTGTGATAAATTTCATTTGCATCTTCAATAATCTTTGGCGAAACAACGATGTCTGCAATGGTAGGCAAATATCTTTGTGCCAAGGAAACGTCCGTTTCGGCTTGGTTAAGTTTGCCCGTTTGCGAAGTCATTCTAAGTATTACCGAACTCGTTGCGGTATAGGTCGGCTTTACGAATGCAATGCAATATGCCGTTGCAAGCAAGGTGCAAAGCAAGGTTATAAGTAGCATTAGCGCCAAATTTTTCTTTATAAGTTTGCCGAGGGGTAAACGTCTTTTTTCTTTTTGCATTTCAATCTTTTCAGCCATATTATTTACCCTCCGTCTTTTCTATAATAGCAAGAACGTCAGCACCTAGCAATTGCTCAAGTTCTTCCTTTTCTTTAACGGTATTATCCGTAGCGGTTTTAATATAAACCACAACAAGCGCAAGTGCAAGCCCTATTACAGCCGTTAAAAGCAAAGTCTTTTTCTTGGAAATATTGGTTGTTATTGGCATAGCGTCATAGTCTTCGTAACTACTTTCAATCCCGTCGAAATACATGTAGTGCTCTTTATTGTCGATATAAACCTTTTCGTTGCTCTCTAGGTCGGCAGCTAAAATCAAAAGTTTAACCTTATCCCTTGCATCTTTTGAGTTGACGTCGGTATACTTAACGACAAACGAATATTTAACAACCTCTGCAATATCCGTTTCCGCCTCAACGGAAATGTTTTCCTTCACAATTTTTTTCTCTTTTAAAGGAGTGAATGTCGGCTTATAATAAGGGTCGTCTTTTCTTACCGACTCTATGTAGTCTTCCACCTTATAATCGTCGCCGTTAATCTTCTTTTGACCGCTGTATAGAACGTAATAATAGTTGGCGCGGTCAACCACAACACCTTCGTCAATAAAATCAACAATGGTTTCAATGAACAAATAGTTTATGTTGTAATTGTTAACTTCCGAAGAATTGTTTGCATTCTTACCTTCGTAAACAACCACTTCGGGTGCGGTGTAGCGCGGGGTCTTAAAGTGCAAATACACAAAGCCTGAACCTATTGCGACCGCTATTATTAAAAGAATCAAAATTATATTTCTTTTGATTGCGGTAAATATTGTCCTTACGGTGATTCCGCTTCTTGAACTTTCTTCCACTTGATTCACTTCCTTAACAGTATTTTTGTAAGATGGCATCCATCAAATCGCCTTTTAAGAGTATGTCTTTTGCTAGTGCCAACTGATTTCTTGTTCGGTCAACGTTGTGACCAGGATATTTTGTCTTAAAATATTTATCGCCTAAAAGGTAGTCGGTCAAAAACCTTATAGCAAGTTCCACCGTCATTGCAAACACACCTAAATTAAGTGTTGCCTTTTCGGTCTTTGTAATAACGTCTTTAATTTCACCCACGAACCCTTTTGTAAAAGCCTCGTATTTTTCCATATCGATTGCAACTTCGTCTACGTTGGGGTCGTCTTCTATAAGGGTGTTTGCAACAAACCTTATCGCATCGCCAAAATCGTGCGCCACCGCCCCCGACATTACCGTGTCCAAATCGAGCACGGCAAGGGCTTCGCCCGTAATTTTATCAAAGCACACGTTGTTGCACTTGGTATCGTTATGCGTCACCCTTAAAGGAATTACACCCTCTCTTAATAGCCTTTGAAGTTCGGTTGCTTTTTCTTCAATTTGAAAACAATATTCAATCTCTTCACTAACTTTTTTTGCTCTATCAAAGGGGTCAAGTGTAACCGCTTGGTGCAACGCCTCGTACCTTACAATCGTATCGTGAAAGTCGGGTATACTCTCGTACAAAGTCTTCGCGTCAAACCCCTGCAAGAACTTTTGAAATCTACCGAACGCACCACCAGCCTGCTCGATTATACCTAGGTCGGTTGTAGCATCGTAGGTTACCGCGTTAGGAATAAAGCAATAACATCTCCAATACTCCCCTTCGTCATCTATAACAAAAGGTTTTTCGTCGGTTTTAGCGGTTAGAACGTGAAGCACGAACTTATTATCGTCAATACCCACCTCTTTTACCTTTTGGCAAACAAAGTCGGTCACTCTAACGATATTGTCCATAACTTGTTCGGGGTTAAGAAAAACCCTTTTGTTTATCCGCTGAACAACGTACTTATTCTTTTGCCCCTCAAGGTCAAACGTAACGGCATAAGTGCTGTTTATGTTGCCCGTTGGAATCTCTTTACATTCAACGTATTTCCCCTTAACGTTGAACAAAGAGCAAATCTCTTTAATAGTCAAAACTTTCCCTCTCTATCTTATCACATTTATATATTGTACCATAAATAACCAAAAAAGCAATAGATTTAAGATAAATCTTACCTTTATTTGCTATTTATCGCTCAATTTTCTATCCTTTAACATAATTTCCCTATTACATATGCTAGCAACAGATTTTCTGTGTGAAATTATAATAAGCGTTTTGTCTTGCATTTCTTTTAAGCCCAAAAGCACCTTTTGTTCGGTTTGGTCGTCTAATGCACTTGTCGCTTCGTCAAGTAAAATTATAGGCGCGTCGGATAAAATTGCACGTGCTATCGCAATGCGCTGAATTTGCCCTTCGGATAGTCCAACCCCCGATTCGCCAACCACCGTGTCTAAGCCTTGTGGAAGTTCTAAAACAAACTGCTCGGCTTGACTTATCCTCAATGCGTGTGCAATTTGCTCTTCGGTGGCATCGCTATTGATAAACGTAACGTTGTCGCGAAGTGTCCCACTAAAAAGCATATTGCCTTGCGGAACGTATGAGAATAACGAACGGGTACTGCTGTCTAACGGCTGATTTATCGTATCGGTTTTAAGGTAAATCTCTCCACTCTCGCAAGGATATACACCCAGCATAAGTTTAATAAGCGTGCTCTTGCCCGCCCCCGACTTTCCGGTCACCATAACGAAATCGCCCTTGTTAATAACCGCACTTGCGTCCTTTAACACCCTATCTCTATCATAGGTAAAGCAAACGTCGTCAAACACGATAGATTGCATGTCTTTATAAAGGTCGTCCCTGCTTTTTTCAACCGAAAGTTTGGGCTCGTCCTCGATTTGTTCAATTTCCATAAGCCTTTCAGCAGAAGCTGTCATTGCATAGTACTTTGGCAAAATGTTAGATAGCGAAGCAAAGGGAACTTGAACGTTATTTACAAGTTGAAGTATTGCAGATAACGCGCCGTAGGTAAACCCATCCATGCCGTTAAGTAGTTTAACCGCCCCGTAAATTAAGGCAAATAAGTACCCCGCACTAAAAATCATATTATAGGTTGCGTGCCCCATAACCGAATAGTTCTTTCTTTTCATTTTGACCTTAAAGTTATCTTCTTGAAGGGCGGTGGACTTTCTTTCCACCTTGCCGTTTGCCGAAAATACTTTAACAGCCAAGAGATTTTCTATGCACTCTTGCATAAACGAACGCACCTTGCCGTCCGTCTCTTGCGTCCTCTTGTGAAGGCTTTTAAGTTTTCCGCGAAGAAGTGAAATTACAAGGAAAACCAAAATACCCGCAACGGTAAAGGCAACCGCAAATATCCAGTCGAGCAATATTAGGGCAACGACCGCCGAGGCAAGCCTTGTAACCGCAGCGACCACGGTTGGAAGTATGGTCGAAACACCTTCGCTCACAACACTGACGTCCGAAGTTAACCTATTCAATAGTTCACCGCTATGGTATGCGGTAATCTTATCTTGCTTTTTACTAAGAATTTGGTTGAACAAGTGGGTTTTATACGCCATTTCAAGTTTTCCGCGTATGTGTTCGGTAAGTCCGTTTATTATAACCCTAAACACGAACTGCAAAACCACCACTCCGCCTATAACCAACGAAAAGGTTAAAAGCCTTTTAGAATTTCCGTCCACCGCGCTATCAATTATCTCTTTAATGGCAAAAGCAAACACGACCGAAAGCACCGAAAAAACGGCGTTCGAAAGTATCAAGATAATCATTTTTAAGTTTTGCGGTTTGGACATTTTTAATATCCATTTCATAGGTGTTTTGCCTTTCATAATCTCTGTCCTTACCCTAAAGCGTATTTTTAGGGGATAATTTTATCTTTTACTTGTTTATTTTTTTGTTTTGTTGTATAATGCTTGTATGCTTAATAGTTGCTCTAAACCGACTGCATTTTTTAATAACATCGGTCAAAAACTTAAGCCCTTCTTTTACGGGAAATATTATCCCGCGGTCGTTGCACTTGTTACGGCCATGCTTTACCATGCAAATCTTTCACTTTTGGGGCTTGGCTTTTTTGCTTTTTTTGCAACCGTTCAGCTACTTTTTTTCCGCGACTTAACGGCGTTTATTCCTCTTCCTATCTTTGCAGTGCTCGTCCTTCCCGACTTTTCGGTGTTTAATAGTTTTGCAACGTTTATCGTGCTCAGCGTTCCATTTATCGCACTCGTTTTGCACTTTATTATTTATCCTATCAAAAAGGTTTTTATAGGAAAGGTTTTCTTTTCGCTAGTTGCGGTATCCGTCGCGCTTCTTTTAGGCGGGATTTGTTCCCCACACAACGTAAAGTACGCGTATGGTTTGGTAACCGCACTGACCGTTGGCGCGCTTATGCTTTTTGCATACTTTTTGTTCACCAACTACTATTGCCCGCCCGACGATTTTGACGCGGGTGAATATTTCTGCTTTATGCTCTTATGCCTTGGTGGGACGTTATTCTTTGAATCACTTATTCCCGCGGTAAGAGAGGCTAACACGTTCGGCTGGGGCTCTACAAACACCAGCGCGTCCTTACTTCTTTTGTCTATCCCTGCTGGGTGGTACTTGGTCCTTTACAAAAAGGACGTCCTTTTAAACCTTCCGCTTTTGGTTATCCAATACGTTGCGCTTGTTTTTGCTAAAAGCGACGCGTGTCTTGGTATCGTGTTCGTGATGACGCCCGTCTTTTTGCTCGTAGCACTAATCATAGGAAAGGTACCCAAAACAAAACGATTTGTCTTGTTCACTCTCCTTTCCCTTTTTGCAATCGCGTTAATCGTGTGCGGTGGGATACTAGGGTATTCTGAGCAAGCACGTATTTGGACGGCGGATAGACTAAGCCTTATGCTAGACGATAACGGAAGAAGCAAGTTCTACAAAAAAGCAGTGGAAGAATTTTTGCATTATCCATTGTTCGGCGTCGGTCAAGGCTATATGAACGACGAGTTTAGGCTGACCCTTACTGGCGTTATAACCTTTAACTTCCACTCAACCTTTTTCCACGTTCTTGCAACTATGGGAACGGTTGGCGTGCTTGCCTATGCCTATTACTACTTTTCAAGAATTCGTGCTTTCACTGCGGAAAACACTGCGTTTAGTAGGTTTTCCTTCCTTGCGTTTATCATGCTTCAAGCATACGGCGCCGTGGATACCAGCGAGTTTAACGTCGTTCCAATAATGATGACCTTAACACTTTTTATGGTTGTCGTTGAAATGACGGCAAAAACCAAAAAACCTATTCTTCCTTTATGGAATAACCGCTTGGGATAATCCGAGCGGTTTATTTTTGTCCGTTTACCGCCCTATCAATTCCCTCAATGGTAAGTCCGCATTGCTTTAACTGATTATCGATTGTTCCGTGCCCGATAAACTTGTCGGGAACACCTAGTTTAATAACCCTAGCATCGGGTTTTATCTCTTTTAGATTCATTTCTAAATAAGTCCCGAAACCACCAATCACGCTGTTTTCTTCCAAAGTAATAACTAGCGTGTTTTTTATTTGCTCTAACGTGGAAGTAGATATGGGTTTTAGTTTCCTTGCAGAAACCACCTCCACACCCTCGTGACCGTTTGCGTATTCGCTTGCAATTTTAACCATTCTAGGTCCAACGGCAAGCAATGTGACCTTGTCACCCTCTTTAATTTTTTCCCACTCGTTAACCTCAAAATCACTCGTTTGCCTTTGCTTATCGCTTCCCTTAGGGTAACGTATTGCAACGGGCGAATTGAGAGAGAGTGCGTATCTTACCGCGTCCTTTAATTCCTCCGCTGTGGAGGGTGCAAGCACGGTCATATTGGGCAAGTGCAATAGGTAACTTAAATCAAACACACCTTGGTGGGTTTTGCCGTCTCCACCAACAAGCCCCGCTCTGTCAAGGCAGAACACCACGGGAAGATTTTGCAAGCACACGTCGTGCAAAACTTGGTCGTACGCGCGTTGCATAAAGGTCGAATAGATTGCAACCACGGGTTTTAATCCGCCAACCGCCATACCTGCTGCAGAAACGACCGCGTACTCTTCAGCAATACCAACGTCCATAAAGTTTTTAGGGTGTTCTTTTTCAACGGCAAAAAGCCCCGTTCCGTCCTTCATTGCGGCGGTTATTGCCATTATGGAATTATCTTTTTCTATTTGTTCGTTCAAGACCTCGCCGAGAGCCAAAGAAAAATCCCCGCTCTCCGCCTTAAACCTTTTTCCTACGCCATGATAGAGGTCGGCTTGGGCTTCTGCCTTTTTATGTCCCTTGCCCTTGGTCGTTCTAACGTGAAGCAAGATTGCCTCCTCTTTAGAGGCTTGTTTTACGCGGGATAAAATTTTAACCATTTCACCCACGTCGTTGCCATTGACAACCCCTACGTACTTAAAGCCGTGGTTATCAAAATAATCGTCTTTGCCTAGAATCCTTGCAATAAAGTTCTTAAATCTTCCAAGCCAGCGGGTAATAAAGGTTTTACCGAAAACCTTTTTTATAGCCTTTTTACTGCCGATATACCCCTTTGACGTGGTGCGCTTAGTTATAAAGCGGTAAAATCCGTTTTTGTTTTTAGAAATGGACATTCCGTTATCGTTTAGAATAACGATAAACTTTTTGGGTTTTTCATTTGATACCGAAATTGCCTCTAGGTTAAGCCCGTTGGTCATTGCGCCGTCACCGACAACACTTATAACCGAAAAGTCCTCACCCTTTTTATCCCTTGCCGTGCAAAGCCCTATAGCAGAAGCTAGCGCAGTGCCTGCATGCCCCGCACCAAAGCAGTCGAACGGACTTTCTTCCCTATCGGGAAAGCCCGAAAGCCCACCGTCTTGCCTAATGGTAGAAAACTTATTCTGCCTATCGGACAAAATTTTGTGTGCATAGCATTGATGCCCCACGTCGAATATAAGTTTGTCGGTTGGGAAATCAAAGACGTGGTATAGCGCAACAATGGTTTCAACTATGCCGAGATTGGACGATAAGTGCCCGCCGTTTTGTTCGGTAACCGCCAAAATCTCCTCACGAACTTTTTCGCAAAGAGTTTTTAATTCCGGTATTTTTAAGTTTTTAACGTCTAAATTTGCGTCCAAACTGCTCTATCCCCCATATTCTAAAAGGCAATGCTTTGCCATTATGAGCATAACTATTTAGTATAGTATATACTAAAGTGGTCAAAAAGTCAATAGCAAAGGTAAATTTATATACCACTGCTTGACCTTTTCGACAAAAAACCGCTTGACTTTTAATAGTTGCTGTTATAAAATCTATAAAAAAGTTATTGGCGGTATAAAATGCTTAAAGGTAAAAAACTGCAAGAGTTTGCAAAATTGGTTCTAAAAATCGGCGTAAATCTTCAAGAGGGACAAGGCTTAGAAGTGGTTTGCCCCGTGGAAAAACGCGAGGTTGCACACGCATTTACAAAAGAGGCTTATAAGCTCGGTGCAAAAATCGTTAACGTTCGTTGGAATGACGAAATAATTGATAAATACACCTATCAGTACGCCCCGATAGAAGCGCTTAAAGAGGTTCCTAAGTGGCTTGTGGATAGCAAAAATTACCTTGTCGAAAAGGACTTTTGTTACGTCGCAATCTCGGCGGAAGGCCCCTCGGCATTTGCAAAAGTTCCCGCTGAAAAGGTGTCGGCAAGGGCCATTGCTAAATCAAAAGCATTAAAGAAATTTTCGGACGTGGTTATGGCAAACGGAATACGTTGGTGCGTTGTTTCCGTCCCCACGCTCGCTTGGGCAAAACAAGTTTTCCCCCACTCTAAAACACCCCAAAAGGACTTGTCTACCGCTATTGAACAATCTATGCGCTTGGATAACGAAAACCCCTTAAAAGCGTGGGAAGAGCACGTTAACACCTTGCAAAGACGTGCAAACTTCCTAAATGAAAAAAGGTTTTCTTTTATCCGCTTTAAGAACGGACTTGGCACCGACCTAAAAGTTGGACTTGCCGACGACCACTTGTGGACTAGCGCAAAAGAATTGGCAAAAGACGGTGTAGAATTCGTCGCAAACCTTCCCACCGAGGAAGTATTCACCGCCCCGCATAAAGATAGGGTTGACGGAGTTTTGGTATCCGCCCTTCCCCTTTGTGAAAACGGCAAGGTCATCGATAAATTTAGGATAGAGTTTAAGCAAGGCAAAATAGTCGATTACAGCGCAGAACAGGGGTATGACGCGTTAAAGAACATTATCAATACCGACAAGGGCACCAAGAGTCTTGGTGAAATTGCATTGATTGGTAAAAACTCCCCCATAGCAAAAAGCGGGTTGCTCTTTTATAACACCCTCTTTGACGAGAATGCAAGTTGCCACCTAGCAATAGGTAAAGGCTACCCAACCACAATCAAAGACGGCGACAAACTAAGCAAAGCTCAGCTTGAAGAAAAGGGCTTAAACGATTCGGTAGAGCACGTTGACTTTATGATAGGAACACCCGACTTATCAGTTACGGGTATTGATAGCTTTGGTAACGAAACACCCCTATTTATCGACGGCGAGTGGATTATCTAACCCACCCCCACAAAAAAGAAACAAAAAAACCACCGATTTACCGCTCTTCCCTTAGAGATTTTTGGCTATGGAAAATTACACTTTTAAGCGGTCAAAAAGTAGGCTGAAGATATGTTTTAAAGCAAAAAATTCAAGCAAATATAATTATGCCTATAAAAAATGAGTCCAGTAAAATACTGGACTCATTTTTTCTAATATAATTTAATCTTCGTTAAAGTAATAATCGAAATCAGAAAGTTTGCATAAAACGTGTGTTGACAACTTGCCCTTTTTAGAGTTGTCTAAAAGTAAAACTTTTACTTTAACTCGTTCCATAATAATTTTACGCAATTTGTTTTCGTGTTCGTTAATGTCGGTAACGTCACCATCGTTCGATAGCGAAGAAGATGATATAAAACAAATATCTGCAGTCAATTTCTGAAGGGTTTCTTCGGCATAAGAACCTATAAGCACGGGAGAGCCGTTTTCCGAATATCCACCTGTGGAATATACTTTTATACCATATTCGGTAGCGGTAGTAGCGGTAAGCAAACTGTTGGTTATAACAGTTATATCCTTTCTTTCTGCAATATGGTTAAGCATATAAAACGCCGTGGTAGAACCATCTAAAATAATTGTCATACCATCTTTAATAAGCGACGACGCATTTCGGGCAATAGCTCGCTTTTGACTACGATTCTTATCTTTACGCATAAAAATTGGCGGAACAATTTCTTCTTCATCGACAAGCGAAACTCCACCATAACTACGTTTTACTATGCCAGCGTTTTCCAAACGAGTTAAGTCACGCCTAATAGACGATGGGCTTGTGTATGTTACGTCTGACAAATATTTAACACTAGCGAATCGAACAACCTTTAAGGTTTTTATAATAAATTCTTCCCTCTCGTTTAGTTTCATTTTTTCACCAAAAAATGCTCATTGTCGGTCAAAAATGTGGCAAGGCGCCTAAAATATCGCCATTTTTGAAAAACTTTTGAGCAATTAAACAAAAATAAAAGTTTATGTTATTATTATAACAATAAAAAATTTTTTGTCAACAATTTTTGTTTATAGGTGTTTTATGTTAGAAAAATTAAAAAAAGAAGTTTATGAGGCAAACTTAAACCTTGTTAAATACAACCTTATAGATTTAACTTGGGGAAACGTTTCAGGTATCGATCGCAAATCCGGCTTGGTAGTGATTAAACCATCTGGGGTAGATTATGCCGTATTAAAGATGCAAGATTTAGTTGTCGTGGATTTTTATACAGGCAAAGTAGTAGAAGGAAATCTTAACCCATCATCCGATTTACCTACGCATTTAGAACTCTATAAAGCCTTCCCTGATATTGACGGAGTAACACACACGCACTCAAAATACGCAACTTCTTTTGCACAAGCTAAAAAGGATATTCCTGCTTTTGGCACGACACACGCCGACCATTTTTACGGAAAAATTCCTTGCACACGTCCACTTACTATTGAGGAAATCAATACGGATTATGAACGAAACACGGCACTGGTTATTAAAGAAACTTTTTCTTCAATCGATTACAACGCTATTCCATCTGTGCTCGTTGCCTCTCATGGAGTATTTTCTTGGGGCAAAAACTCCTTAAAATCGGTTGAAAATGCTCTTGTTGCCGAACGCTGTGCAGAAATGGCGTATTTAACTATGGCGCTTGGAAATTTTGAAACCATATCTCAATCGCTTTTAGATAAACATTATTTTCGCAAGCATGGCAAAAATGCTTATTACGGACAAAAAGAAAGTTCTTATAATGATAAAGTTGCGTTAATCACGGAAAACGTCAAAGTTTGTGATTGCGGTAGAACCCACACTGTATCCCTTAAAAAATTTCTCATGGAAAAAAACGCGCTTTCCCGTATAGGCGAAGTTGTCAACTATCTTGGCGACTATAGAAACATTGTTATGATATGTGACGAAAATACTTACCGCGTTGCAGGTTGCACGGTGGAAAATTTTGTTAAATTAAAACAAAAAATAGTTTTAGCCCCCAACGGATTACACGCCGATGAAAAGAGTGTTTATTTGGTTGAAGAATTATTAGATTCTTCTTGCGACCTTTTACTTGCCGTAGGTTCAGGCACGATACACGACATAACTAGATACGTTGCTTACGAAAAGGGTTTACAGTTTGTATCCGTTCCCACAGCACCAAGCGTAGATGGTTACGTTTCAAGCGTATGCGCTATGACTTGGAAAGGAGTAAAACGCACGTTGACAGCCGTACCTCCCCTTGCGCTTGTTGCCGATAGCGACGTTTTAGCAGGTGCTCCGCTTAAAATGATTAATTCGGGCGTAGGCGATATGCTTGGCAAATACACCGCTCTTTTTGACTGGAAAATTTCATCTATGCTAACCGGTGAATATTATTGTGATTACGTTGCATCACTAATGAAATCAGCATTAGAACAAGTTGTTTCGAATATAGAAAAAATCAAAACACGTGACATTAACGCTATTGAAAGTTTAACTTACGGTTTGGTATTATCAGGGCTTGTTATGCAAATGACAGAAAACTCTCGCCCTGCATCTGGGGCGGAACACCATATTTCACATCTAATTGAAATGGGTATAGTTTCTAAAAATAATACGGCTTTACACGGTGAAAAGGTAGGCGTTGCAACGGTTTTGGTTCTGAAAAAATACCATGAAGCGACTAAACATCACTTAACAGAGTCGGAAATTATCGATTATGATTACAATTATAATGGTTTTATCAAAGAAAAGTTCTCTTATCTATCAGATGAATTAATTAAGGAAAATGACCCCGACCCATTAAAAAAGGTAACTATATCTGTTTTGCTTGAAAAATGGCAAGATATTTGTGCTTTTGCAAAAGAATTTTTGCCGTCTGAAAATTTTGTTAAAGACATTTTAGACGATTTAGGTGCGTCAAGCACGCTTTCCGATATCGATTTAAGCGAAGATTTGGTTAACGAATTATATACGCTTTCACCATTCGTAAGAAACCGCTTAACTTTTATGCGTTTGCTTAAGCTTACTACTATATAACAAATCACAAACGTATTTACCATTTTCAAAGGTTTTTAATCTCGACAAAAGCATAGCACACTATACTTTGAAAGCAAAGTTGTGTGTTTTGCATAGCAAAAAAGAGAAGAGTAGCAAAAATTTTGCTACTCTTTTACATTGTTCTTAAAAATCCCTAAGTAAAACGACGCTTCTCGGTGGCTTTTATTTGTCGCTTTTAGTTGTTTTAAGTGGTTAGATACAAGTGTGGCTAGGCTCGCGAAGGATTTGGGATGAGATTAACCGTCTGGTTATCGAAGTCCAAATACTAAGCAGAAACGCAGTCTTGCGAAGCAAATAATTGCTTAGTAGCCTACTTTCTCCCAACAATCAAACGGCGCTGCTAATTCATCACTAACAAGCACTTGAGTTTTCATGGTTTGGAGCATTGAAGAAGGAACGAGAGGAGTTACAGGTCCGTGGAGAACAAGACGTGAAGTCATTCTTTGCCATGAAGAGAAGGTTGCATTGGTCAAGAGTGCGTGAACTTCAATTCTTTCTCTTGCGTTCTTAACGTCGATAGGACCGATGGTAGCAGCCTTGGGCGGAACGTCTGCAATGTAACCAGATTGACCGAATACACCGTGCAAAGAGTTTTGAGCAACGGTTAAGGGGTGAAGGTCAACGATTCTTGCTTTCATGTTAAGCCATTCGTCGATTTGAGCCTTGGTGGGTTCTTTAGAGCCATCGAAGCCTGCGGGGAAGAAATCGGGTACAGGGTCGATAAACGCCATGTGGCCGGTCCAACCAGGTGAAGATGAGCAGATGTCTGCACCGCCTTCGCCACAATCGGTAATCATATCAGAATAGCTGTTGATGTTCTTTGTGGTGGGATAGTGAACGTTTTCCAAAGGCATACGAAGTTTTTCGTCGATTTGGTAAACGAGATATTTAAGCATAGAGTGCGCAAAGCCCGCTTGATAGGTTTCGGGTGCAATGTTTCCGTCTTGGTCAGCCCATTCGTCCATTGCGAAGAGGTGAACGTTACGGCAATCTACCTTAAAGTAGTTGATAAGTTGTGCCAAAGGAATGTAGGTATCGGGTTCGGGGTTGCCGAGGATAAGGGTGATTTTTTTGCCCTTTTCCGATGCTTCCTTAATTCTTGCAAAAAGCGTTGCAATAAGCACGGGGTGTGGGTTCATCATAACTTTAATGTTGAACTCGGGGTGTTGGTCGGCTCTAGTATGCTTTTCAAGGTCGGTACCACTTATTTTGCGAAGTTTTTCACAAAGTTCTCTGTCCTTAAAAGGCACGAAGCTTGCCGGCTTGAAATCAAAGGTTGTTGCCGGGTCGAAAATTTTGCTCATATGTTTTCTCCTTTAAATATAACTTTTTTTACGTTAAAAAATTGGTCGACGAAAATTAGATTTGCAATATTGCCCTCGTCGATATACCCTACTTTAGTAAGCCCCACTGCTTTTGCGGGGTTGGTTGCACCAAACCTAAACGCATCGCACACAGAACAGCCCGTGTGAACCATTACGTTTGAGCACGCGATATCAAGCGTTAAGCCCGAGCCCGCGATTTCCCCTGCGTTATCGAAGTGAAGGTCGGTCGCCTCTTCAAATCCCTCGGGGATAGGTCCGTCGCACACGAATTGGTCGGCAATAAGGATAAGTCTATCGTCACCCTTTATTTTGCGAACCAATCTTTGCATATACGGAAGAACGTGTATACCCATTCTATCCGATATCATTTCTGCATAAATTTCTTTATTATAGTTAACCGCTTCGTCCACGCAAACACCCCTACATTCAGAGTAGTGCGGGATAGTCCCCGTCGCGTTGGTGTGGTGGGTTGCAATGCGCAAACCGTACGGTATAAACTTTTCCACTTTTTCGGGGGGTGCTTCACTATGCGCAACTGCAAACACGATATTAGGAATAATTTCCTTAACGTCGTCCACAAACTGCTCTATCCCCTCTCTTTCAGGTGCAAAACACCAAACCTTTGCGGTGTCCTTTACCCTTTTAACGATGTCGATATATTCTTCCCTTACAACCGCGTCTTTCCAAACGTTTTTATCACGTTCGCAACCAAAGTTGGGCGATAGATAAGGCCCTTCCATATAAAAGCCGACAAAGTTATCAAAGTCACCGTTGTCCCTTGCCTTTAAGATGTTGTCAACCGCGTCCAAATACGCTTGCTTGTTGAGGTTATTATAAAGTGCGGGAAGAACACCCGTTACACCATGCTCTAAAAGGTGGCGGGAAGTCTCTTTGGGGTTTTCGTATATCCAAAGGTTATCTGCTGCGTGCGTATGTATATCGATAAGTCCCGGCCCAACGTAATTGTTCTCGGCATCGATAACTTGTGCACCCTTTGGCACTGCTACGTCCTTTGCCTTGCCAACCTTAACGATTTTATCCTTTTCGATAAGGATAACGCCGTTAGGAATTATATAATCTTTCATTACAACGATTGCGTTTACAATTGCTTTCATATTCTCGTCCTTAAATTTATAGGCTATGATTTATTATAAAGTCTTTTTTCGATTAAGTCAAGGTTAATTTTATAAATTATATAAAATGAGCCCCGTCTTTATATAAGTTTGGGCATTTCGGTACGCATATTTCCCAAATACCCGTCGTACCCCGTTTGCAAAACCGACCATTTTCCTTGCTCGTAACAAACGCGAGTTATCGATGCGTTGGTTACCCACGGCATCTCTTTTAACTCTCTATAAGAAATGCCAAGCCACTCGCCTTGCAAAGCCCTTATTACGCAACCGTGCGACACTATAACCACCGTTTTGCCGTCGTTTTCTTCGGCAATTTTTTTTATTGCCCTAACGGCGCGCGATTTAATCTCACTCATCCACTCCCCGTCCGTGCAACGTCCGTCTTCTAGGTTGGTTTGCCAATCCAAAAAGTCTTCGGGGTAAAGCGCTTCGGCTTGCTCTGCGGTAAGTCCTTCCCACTTTCCGCAATACATTTCTTTTAAGTCTTCCTCAATGATAACGGGCAAGCCGAATTTTTCGGCAACAAAGTCAGCGGTGTGCTTTGCCCTTATCAAATTGCTTGAATAAACGCTATCCACTTTATAGTTTTCATAAAGGTATTCAGCAAGCGATTTTGCTTGGTCAATACCCTCGCTAGAGAGCGCAACGTCAAGCTGACCAGTATAGGTTTTTTCTTTATTAGACACGCTGTGTCCGTGCCTTATAACGATAAATTTTACCATAAGTGCCCTTTTGTATATTATTTTACCATAAAAGTGTAAAAAAATCAACAAAAGTTTCCCCCAAAAAAATAAAAGTTGAACACAAAAAAATAAATAAATTTCAAGTTAAACTGTTGAAATTATAAATGGCATATGTTATAATTTAGCCGTTATACGCGTGCGAACCTAAAACACCCAAATTTAAGCGCGCAAACGAGGTTTATTATGAGATTTTATCAGTTTGACGACCCGTTCAAAAATAAGCAACCGCCAAAGGACTTTATAGAAGATTTAACCCGCCCTATGCACGATAAGGCGCCTTCTAATTGGAACAAACGCGAAAGAAAAGAGGGCGAAATTTTTGTTTCGTCATTAAAACTTTGCTTTGATTTTCCCGATAATGAGGGTCTTCTTGACACTATATACGAAGACTTTAAGTCGTTTATGGCTTGCTCTAATATTAAACAGGGTGAAGACGGAATTATATTAAAAACAACTAAAGGTCAAACGCCGTGCAAGGAAGCGTATATAATCGACGTTACCGAAAATCAAATTACAATAACTGCAGACGATACCGAAGGTATCCGCCGTGCCCTTATACATATTGAAGACTTGATGACCGCAAACGAAGGGGCTTTCCTTAAATTAGGTAAAATCGAGCGACAACCCTTTATGAAAACGCGTATTTCACGTTGCTTTTTCTCTCCGCCTAGCCATAACGATAATCACGGTATGGTAAACGAACTTGAGGACGACAACGTTGACTATTATCCCGAAGCATACCTTAACCGCTTAATGCACGACGGCATTAACGGACTTTGGATAGGTGCAAACTTCCGCGATATATTAAAGAGCGATATTTTCCCCGAAAATGGTGCAAACGCGGAAAAGTGCCTTAAAAAATTAAAGGCTATTTCAGATAGGTGTAGAAAGTACGGCATAGGTATTTACATTTTCTCAGTCGAACCGGCTTCCACCTATAGAAACCCCGCCCTAGAAAAACGCACCGACCTACACGGCGGTTCAGCTTGGGGTGGCGCAATTCGACTTTTTTGTACCAGCACCCCCGAATTTACCGCTTACGTTAAAGAGTGTGTAACTCGCTTATGGCAAGCCGTTCCCCACCTTGCAGGCTTTATCAATATTACGGTTGGCGAGGCTTGTTCGGGATGTGGTTCAACGGTAATTTTCGACTGTCCAAGATGCAACGAAAAGTTTGGAACTAGGGGTAAAACACTTGCGGTTAGCGAAAAGATTTTTGCCGACGCAATGAAAGAGGTTGCGCCCGAAGCAGAGTTTATCAGTTGGACGTATGCTCAGCGCGGTTGGGATACCGAAACTTTCCACGATTCGTTAGAAGAGCGTGACAGCGGTGTTATCCATATGCAAAACTTTGAAGACTTTGGTAAGCAAATGCAACTTGGTAGAGAACGCACCCTTTACGATTATTGGCTTGCATACGTTGGGCCTGGTAAAATCATGACCGACTCGCTTGAAGTCAATAAACGTAGAGGAATAAAGACGTATGCTAAACTTCAAATTTGTACGTCATTCGACTTTTCGTCCGTTCCCTACGTTCCCGCTCCTGGAATTTTGTTCGATAAATTCTTGTATATGAGCCAAAATGGAATTTCGGGTGCACTGCTTTGCTGGTATTTCGGCAACTACCCAGGTCTTATGAACAAAGCCGCTTGCGAACTTGCCTTTACTGATTTTAATAAGGGCAAGAGAGCATTCTTAGAAGAACTTGCTTCTTACTACTGGGGCAGTGATGCAAAAAAGGTTGCTTCTGCTTGGGAAAAGTTTGAAGAGAGTTATAAAAATATACCGCTAAGTAAATCGTTCGAGTGGTTCTCGCCCCTATGCGACGCACCCGTTCGCCCCTTGCACTTAAAACCCGTCGACGTTGCTATGCCGAGTTCGTGGAAGTATATCGAAACGGTTGATAGCGATAGAATTGGCGAGGCTCTTCTTGACGGACACACCATTGAAGAGGCTGAACTTTTGACCAGCACGATGAAAGATTTATGGACGCAAGGCATTAAACTTTTAGAAGAGGCTTGCGACCAAGATTCACTTGCTTGTATAGACCAAAAGGCAATAGCAAAAACCATACAAATTCTTATAGATAGCGGTAATAACTTAATAAGATTCTATCTCTTAAGAAGGCTTCTTGGTATCGGTAAAGGCAGTCCCTCCGAGATTTTGGACTTAATGGAAGAAATCGTTTTAAAAGAAAAGGAACATAGCCGTGAACTTATTCCTTTAAGGGAAAAATTCCGTTATTTAGGATATATGTCCGAAGCAAACGGATTTAAGTTCTTTGAAGAAAAACTTTTGTGGAGAATTGGCGAACTTGATAAACTTATCAAAACCGAATTCCCTGAGATTAGAGCACGTATCGAAAAGGGTCTACCCCCTTTGACCTTCTACCTCGGTCAAGATGACGGCGCAAGGGTTTGTGAAGTGTTTGACGGCGATATTGAAAACGCCACCCCCCTATTCTTCCTTGATGAAGAGGGAAAAGAATCTAAATTCACTTTTGTTCAAGCATCTCAAAAGGGTGAACAAATCACTTTAAGATTTACTATGGCAGATAGCGAAAACGATACGCTTTCTATAAGACCAGAATTCCGCATGTTCCACCCCTCCGCACCCTTCTCTATCGGCAAGGGCAAAATGTGGATGGGGCCAAACCCTGCATACTCGTTTGCAGACACCGTATATGAACAACGCGTTAACGCAATCAAATGCACACTTATAGATAACACGGACGGCAAAGAGGTTTACGACTTTATCTTTAATAGAAGTGACTTAGGTATGGAAAACAACGAGCCTTTCCGCCTTTCTATAAATAGGCTTGGAAAACACAAAGACGTTACCGCTTTAGATGATAGAATTTACGCAAGACTTAACCTTGGTAAAATCTCCCCCGATTCATATATATTCTTCGTTAAAAGGTAATTTTGATATGAGCACGTATTTTACAAATTTATTTAACAATCTTTCGCCCGAGCAAAAAGAAAGTTTTTATAAAACCATTATAATGCAAGACGACAGTGAATACGCACAAAAGGCTCGCGATGAGTATTATAAAAGCGTTCTAAAAAATATGGGTGAAAACACTCATATAGGCGCCAGTGTAAAAATAACCAATCCGCAATATATATCGCTTGGGAACAACGTTAGAATTTGCGATGGCGCAACCTTGATAGCGCGTGGCGAAAAGGGTATATCTATTGGCGACAACACCACTATAAAAGAAAACGTTCTTCTAGATAGTGAACACCCTATCGATGGATATATCGACATTAAAAACAACGTATACGTTGGCACGGGTTGTAGACTTTTCGGGCACGTGGGATTGGAAATTGGCGAGTTTTGTTTGCTTGCCCAAAACATAACCATAACCCCCTACTCGCATAAGTTCGCCGACCCCAACACCGTTATTATTAGGCAGGGTGGTAATCGCGAAAAGGTTACTATTGGAAGAGATTGTTATCTCGGTATGAGCGTTTCGGTAATGTATTCTGGTTCAATCGGTGACGGCTCGGTTATAGGTGCAGGCTCTGTTGTGGTTAAACCTATCCCGCCATACAGCGTTGCGGTAGGCGTTCCCGCAAAGGTGATAAAAGAAAGAAAATAAAATATAAGCCGTGTTGCAAAAAGCAACACGGCTTATTGTTTTTTATATTTTAGTTTTTGCGTCCGTCTTTAATAGTGGGAATTTCTTTTAAGTATTTTCTTAAAATATCTTGATTGAAACCGTTGTTTTCAATAATTTCTTTATAGAAATATGCACTGGGTTTGGGTGTTCTTTCAAAGGTTTTGAAGTTGCAGTCCACAAGACCAAAACGTGGACGGAAACTTGTCCATTCGTAATTGTCACAGAAAGACCAGTAAAGGTAACCTTTAACGTCTACCCCCATTCTAATTGCCTCTGCAAGCGCAGAAAGGTAAAGAGAAATCCAACAAATACGGAATCTATCATCATCGCCAGAAAAACCGTTTTCGGTAATTATAACAGGTCTATCGGTTAGGCGGGAAAGGTTTGAAATAATGCACTCGGGGTTAAACTCTGCAAGATAGAAAGGAATATCAATAAAATCCCTCTTGCTAAAATCATATCTAAGTCCAATGCCATTAGCCCTTCTTGCATCACAAAATCTTCTAACGTAAGTGTTAACCGACCAAAAATCACAGCAATCTTTTACGTCTTTATCATAAATTACGTCCTTGAACGGAAAAACAATTTCTCCCGTTCTTACCGCGTGGAAGAAATATTCGTTATTGCACATATCAAAGTGGTTTGCCATCATTTTATCCCACTCGTCGTGCGGGCGGTATGGATGGCAGTAAACAAGCGCGTGCGCACTGCTTACAGGTGCTTTAGAATATTTTTTGATGATGTGATATCCCCTTGCGTGGAAAATAATTGAAGCAAGTTTGATTTCAGGAATCATTAAGTTGTGTTCATTCAAAACGTTCCAATAATCAACGTAAGGTGCAAGGCGTGGAACAACAAGTTCACAATACCTTTCAAAATATTTAAGGTTTTCCAAAGTAGAAAATCCACCGATTTTGTTAAACCATTCTGGCCAAGCAAGGTGCACTAGGGTGCAGAACACCTTTAAGCCTTTTGCCTTCATATCAGCAAACTGCTTAACGTAATGCTCAACTTCTTCTTGAACAAATTCGCCTTCACTCGGCTCAATTCTACTCCACTCAACACTCGTTCTAAACGCTTGGTGACCAAGTTCTTTTGCAAGCGAAAAGTCTTTATCGTATAATTCATAACTATTGCAAGCAAGCCCAGACTTTTCGTTCCAGTTGCCCGCCGTTTCCATTTGCCATCTATGGCTGTGAATATTGTTACCTTCTACTTGATGCCCAGCATAGCCAGAGCCCCAGAAAAAATCCTTAGGAAAACTAAAATCTTTTAATGCAAAAACGTCTAACATTTTACACCCCTAAATGTATTTTTGTTTAATTATATACTATACTTTTACCCTTGTCAATTATAAAAACAAAAAAGTGTAGTAAATTACTTTTTTATGGTAATTAACTACACTTTTTGTGGAGCTGGTGATCAGACTTGAACTGACGACCTGCTGATTACGAATCAGCTGCTCTACCGACTGAGCCACACCAGCTTATTTAGTTTTAATTTTACGGGTGGAACAACGGCAGGTCGCAAGACCTGATGGAGCCGAGCGAAGCGAACGCCTTCGTGCATCGCACGAAATTACGAATCA
>JAFQJB010000020.1 GCA_017397305.1 Clostridia bacterium
AAATATAAAAAGCAGATTATTTTTTTCACAAGATTATTTCCTAAATTTTCTTTGATTTATATAATCCCTTACAGGGAACGCCTTTGCAGGTGTGTTTTTTGTATATGGTACTCCCGACGAGAATCGAACTCATAATTGTCCCTTAGGAGGGGACTGTTATATCCATTTAACTACGGAAGCATTAATTAAGTAAGGAAATGTTAAGCCGAGCACCTTAGGTGCGAACGCCATCGAGCTTTGCTCGATATATCCATTTAACTATGAGAACTTATATTTTTACCATAAATAATTTAGCACTAACTTTAATTTTTGTCAACTATTATCAAGGGATATTAAAAAAGCAAAAGTAATTTATACCTAAAACTATACCTCACCTTTCCCAAAAATGAAAATTTTGCTGTTTTTAAACAAAAAGTTGTCAAAAAGCATAATAAAAGCGGATATACCTACACCTTAGGAGTTGAACACGTAAACAAAAAAGGTCTAGCATAATCGCTAGACCTTTTTTAATATAAAACTTATTTTTCGTTTTTATAAATTTCCTTAAAGTACTTATAGGTGTCAACCTTTAATTCACCACAAGCAGCCTCATCGCAAGCGATAATTCCGTCTTTATGGAGTTGAAGTGCACTTATTGTCCACGCGTGGTCGACCCCACCTTCTACGCAGTGACGGAGTGCGCGTGCCTTATTGTGACCGCTGATAAGGAGCATAACTTGTTTAGAGTCGCATACGGTACCAACACCAACGGATAGTGCAGTTTTAGGAACTTTATTGACGTCGTTATCAAAGAAACGAGAGTTAACAATCAAAGTATCTTCGGTAAGTGCACGAACACCCGTTCTTGAATTTAACGAGGTAAAAGGCTCGTTAAAAGCAATGTGTCCGTCAACACCGCTACCGCCCATAAACAAGTCGATACCGCCGTAAGATGCAATCTTTTCTTCATAGCGAGCACACTCTGCCTCTAAGTCTTCCGCCATGCCGTTCAAGATGTTTATGTTTTCCCTAGGAATGTCTATATGATTAAAGAAGTTATCATGCATAAAGTACCAATAACTTTGGTCGTGCTCTCTAGGAAGACCAACGTATTCGTCCATATTGAAGGTAACAACGTTCTTAAATGTAACCTTGCCCGCCTTGTTCATTTCGATAAGTTTTTTGTAAACACCGAGCGGAGAAGAGCCTGTTGGAAGCCCTAAAACGAACGGACGGTCCTCTTTATGATTATTGATAGCGTCTGCAATGTGGTTTGCAGCCCATTCGCTCATTGATTGATAATTTTCTTTAATAATTAATTTCATTTTTATACCCCTTGAAATTTAGATTTACCTTATAATTATACACCTAGCGAACGCATTTGTAAATATCTAGAAAAAATTTTTTTGTACTTTTTTCTGTTTTTTTGCACTTTATAATATGCTTGTGCCTAGGTATATAATCACAAGTAATAGGCAAAAATTATGTTAGCTTTAAGATTAACAACATATATGCAAAATACATATTTTGATAGTGGGAAGCTTGAAGCATTGGAGACGAGATGATTAAACGAGGAGAACTTTATTACGCCGACCTAAGCCCAGTTGTCGGCAGTGAACAAGGCGGGGTTAGACCCATACTTATCGTACAAAACGATACGGGTAATAAATACAGCCCAACCATAATCGCAGCGGCGGTTACAAGCCAATTAAACAAGGCAAAACTGCCCACACACATTGAAATTTGCGAAGGGGAATTTGGGCTATCCAAAGACTCTGTAATTTTGCTAGAGCAAATACGCACGCTTGATAAAAGGCGGTTAAAGGAGCGCATTGGCGAACTTTCCCCCACCACCATGCAAAAGGTTAACACCGCCCTCCTTATTAGCCTCGGCTTTAATGACGTTAATAGAACGATAACAAACTAAAAAACGGATAGGCTTTCCTATCCGTTCTTTTTTATACAATTTCTATTACTTCACTTTCCAATTTTCTTTTCTTTTCACGAAGGGGTGTATCAGAATACCCAAGCGCAACGGCAACGTTGCAAAGTTCTCCTTCTTTAAGCCCCACAGCGTCGCCTATTAGGGCTTGGTCAACCATGCCGATAATACAGCTGTCAACCCCCATACTTTTTGCTGAAAGGGTAACGTAGGCTAGCAGTTCGCCTATATCGTATTTAACGAAGTGGTTTCTATCAAACCTTACACCCGGCTTTAACGTGGCTTGCTTTTCCGCCAAAACGATAAACGCTTTTGCACCGCTTAAAAACTTGTTGTGACCATTAAGCCCCAAAGCAATAGCAGTTTTATGCACCTTTTCGGGCGACGTTACCACGTACATATTCCACGGCTGAGAATTGCATGCCGAAGGACTTAGCATTGCAAGGCGGGCAATTTCCGTCACAGTTTCTTTTTCTAATGGTTTATCGTTAAAATCTCTACAAGATTGTCTATTTTTTACAAGTTGCTCAAAATGCTCTTTCATAATTTCACCTCTACTTCATTATATAGCAAGAAAGGTGAAAAATCAACCGCTTTGTTTATAATTGCATTGCCTTTTCTCTTTTATATCTCTCTACTGCTTGAAGATATTTTTCGGACAAACTTAAAGTATAACGTTGTTGCTCTTCATACGATAACGACGTAAAGTATTCTTTATCGGTAAGTCTACCGATTGCATTCGACACTTCGCCCTCTTCGTCCAGCAGTTTTTTGACCTTGCTATAAAATTCTTCCCGCTCCTCGCTTGTATTTTTGATGTCCCCGCTTATTTTTGTTGCGTAATAGTCTTTGACTTTAGATACGGCAACACCTTCACGCTCGGCCTTTTCGAGCTGTTCGTTTAGGTTTTTGTGATAATTTTGCCAAAAGCCTTGCTTTAAGCGTTTCTTGGCTTCCCTGCAATATTGTTTTAAGGTTTTTTGCTCTTCCATATTCCCACCATCATCGTCGACAAAATTCGACGTTATTTTTATTTTAAAAGTAAAAATCTACCGAATTTTTCTTCGGTAGATTATCGTTTTTCTTAGCCTTTAATGCTTCTCTTTCTAGCAGCCTCTGACTTTTTCTTTTTTCTTACGGAAGGTTTTTCGTAATGTTCCTTCTTTCTAAGGTCGCCAATGATGCCGTCACGAGAACATTTTCTCTTAAAACGACGAAGAGCGCTGTCGATATTTTCGTTTTCACCAACTCTTACGATAGACATACTTTTTCACCTTCCTTTGCCACACGGCGTTTCGATAAGCATAGTTAGTATACCAACGACAACTAATTTTGTCAACGAATTTAACTAACTTTTACAAAACTTTTGACAAGAATTCTTTGAGCCTTTCGTTCTTGGGGTTTTCAAAGAAATCTTTGGGTGATGCTTCTTCCATAATAATACCTTCGTCGATAAATACTATTCTTGAAGCAACTTCCCTTGCAAAGCCCATTTCGTGCGTAACCACAACCATGGTCATGCCTTCGCCCGCAAGTTCGGTCATAAGCTCTAAAACTTCGCCAACCATTTCGGGGTCTAGCGCACTTGTAGGCTCGTCAAAGAGCATTACGTCAGGTTCCATAGCAAGCGCTCTTATGATTGCAATTCTTTGCTTTTGCCCACCGGATAAAGTGGACGGATATACGTTCGCCTTTTCTTCAAGTCCTATTCTTTTAAGAAGCTCTAAGCCCTTCGCCTCTGCTTGTTCTTTTGTCTTTAACTTTAATTGAACGGGCGCAAGCGTAAGGTTTTGCATAACGGTGAGGTTGTTAAACAAGTTAAATTGTTGGAAAACCATACCGATTTTTCTTCTTGTTACGTTTATATCTTGGTGGTTTTTAATATATAAGTTTTTAACCGTTTGCTTAAACGCCTTTCCCTCTTTTTTCTTTAGTAAATCATTTTCTTTAATAAGCTTTATCGTAGCCTCGTCAACTTGCTCGTCGGAAAATTCGGGATTTTCGCCTTTAATACGCAAAGACTCCTGCTTATAGGTGTTTGATTGCCTTATCACGTCAAAGTGAAGGTAGGGGTCAATCTCGTTTATAAGGTTGCCTTCAAACCAAATTTCACCGTAAGTTGGCTCTTCTAAAAGGTTCATACAGCGAAGGAAAGTAGATTTACCGCTTCCAGAAGGTCCTATAATAACAACCCTCTCACCCTTCTTTATGTCGCAAGAAAGCCCTTTAAGAACTTTAACGTCACCAAAGTTTTTATAAAGGTTTTTAACTTCAATAATGTTATCGCTACCTGTAACCTTTCTGTTTTTAAGCGCTCTATTACGAAGCAACTGATTTAGTCTTGCCTTAATTATGATATACTGCACCAAACAAACTGCTAAAGTTATTAAGGCGCACAATAAAAATTTAATCCAAGGATTCATAACTGCACCTCCTAAAGCATTGTTCGTTTTTCATCTTGATAACGTTATCTTTCATTTTTAGCAAGCCTCCTTTCTATTTTGCGAAGCGCAAAGGTCAAAAGAGCAACCAATGCAAGATAAATAAGTGCAGAGATAATGAGCGGGAAATATGCGTCAAGCGTTCTAGACTGGATTCTATACGCAGCATACGTTACGTCGCCAATAGCAATGTAACCAACAACACTAGTTTCTTTAATAAGCGCAATAAACTCGTTAAAGAATGCGGGAACGCTTGTTTTTATGGCTTGTGGAATAATAATTTTCATCATTGTTTTTCCCATACCCAAGCCAAGCGCACGACCAGCCTCGTATTGCCCGTCGTCAACACCTTCTAAACCGCCACGAAGTATTTCAGAAACGTATGCACCAGAGTTTATACCAAACGTTATAATCGCAACGATTATGCCGTTTCCTAAGAATACCAAAACAATAAAATACATTATCATTAATTGTAACACCACAGGCGTGCCCCTAACGATAAAGATAAAAAAGTTTATAATCTTGGTCAATACTTTCAATCTTCCGTTGCGTTTATTGACATACTTTATAGTAGCAAACAATATGCCGATAACGATACCTAAAACTATTGCTCCAAGAGAGATAATTAAGGTATCGAGCAATCCTTCAAGATACATCATATAACGATTATCAAAAATAAGCGTTCTATAAAATTGATTGCCTATCCATTCAAATACTTGTGCCATATTTCTCCTAAGTTTACAATAAGGAAGAGCTTTCGCCCTTCCTTACTACGTTAATGTTTTTGCTTATTTTACAAGCGTTTTTGCAGGAAGTTCGTCAACAACGATAACGTCTATATCGCCTTTCTTCAAAGCTGACATAGCCAAGGTAATTGACTTATATTGAACGCATTCTGCACCGCTACCTTTAAGTGCACCGTCGTCTATTTCATCAGAAATAAGGAAGTCACCAGTAGTACCGAGTTGAACTGCAATCTTAAGGCCCTTCAAATCTTCAACAGTTTCATAAGAAGCGTCGTTTGCGCAAACGATATATTGCTTAGAAGTGAAATAGTTTGCAGAAAAATCCATCTTTTCAGCACGTTCAGCGTTGTTGGTAAAACCTGCTGCGATGATATCGATTTGACCAGAGGTCAATGCTGCGGGAAGAGAGTCAAAGCTCATATCTACAATTTGAAGTTTGTAGTTAAGTTCTTCTGCAACGAACATCATAATTGCAACGTCAAGACCAGCAACACCGTCAATGCCGTAGCTGTTTGAAGCAAATTCAAACGGAGCAAAGCCAGCTTCAGTACCTACTTTAAGGGTGCCAGCGGTGTTATCTGAAAGGTCGGGAAGATTGAAAGACAATGCTTCGGGTTTTTCTTCGCCGTATACAACGGTGTAATACTCAACGAGTTCGTCTACTATTGCGCCAAAACCTTCGCTAGCGATAACCTTGTTGCATGCTGCAAGGATGTTTGCGTTTTCGCCTTTCTTAACTGCGAAGCCGTAAGATTCGGGTGAAACGCCCTTCATTTCAACTGCCTTATACGCGTCTTTCTTTCCGCAAGCGGTCATACCAACAGCGAAAATAACAGCGAGCATAGCAGTTACGATAAGTGTTAATACTTTTTTCATTTTTTCTCCTTTTTGTCACGTTTTGATATTATTTTTTGCAAAACACGACTAATTTTTTATTTAACTATTATAATAGTTATTTTTCCTTATGTCAAACGTTTTAATTATAACGTTGCCATCATTACCGCTTTTATGGTGTGCATTCTGTTTTCAGCCTCGTCAAACACGATTGACTGTTCGCTCTCAAACACTTCGTCGGTAACTTCCATTGCGCTAATACCAAACTTTTGATAAATTTCCTTACCAATCTTGGTGTTTAGGTCGTGGAAAGCGGGTAAGCAGTGCATAAAACGGCACTTTTTCCCTGCGTTATCCATAACCTTTTTATTAACTTGATAAGGCAAAAGGTCTGCTATTCTTTCCTTCCAAACCTCGTCGGGCTCACCCATAGAAACCCAAACGTCAGTATAGATTACGTCGGCGTCTTTGGTTGCAACCATCGGGTCTTCTATAAACTCTAAAACCGCGCCCGTCTCTTTTGCAATCTCTTTACAAGTGTTAACTAGTTCGTCGCTCGGGAAGTATTTTTTAGGTGCGCATGCAACAAAGTGCATGCCCATTTTTGCCGAGCCTACCATAAGCGAATTTCCCATATTGTATCTTGCGTCGCCCATATAAACAAGTTTTTTGCCCTTTAACTCACCAAAATGCTCTTTAATTGTCAAAAAGTCGGCAAGAATTTGTGTGGGGTGGAATTCATTAGTAAGTCCGTTCCACACGGGCACACCCGCATATTTTGCAAGGTCTTCAACGATTTCTTGACCAAATCCACGGTATTCAATGCCGTCGAACATTCTGCCAAGTACCCTTGCAGTGTCGGCAATGCTTTCCTTTTTGCCGATTTGCGAGCCTTGTGGGTCAAGGTAAACGGGGTGCATGCCAAGGTCAGCCGCAGCAACCTCGAACGCACAACGCGTTCTTGTGCTGGTCTTTTCAAAAACCAAAGCAATATTTTTGCCTTCGCATACCTTATGGCTAACGCCTTGCTTTTTTTGTTGCTTTAATTTTGCCGCAAGGTCGATAAGTCCGTTTATTTCTTCAGGTGTAAAATCTAAAAGTTTCAAAAAACTTCTGCCTTTAAGATTCATAATTTTCTCCTTAATTTTTAACCGCAGTCTTTATTACTTCGACTGCCTTTTTAAGTGTTTCCATAGGGATATTAAGTGCGGGAAGTAGCCTTAGCTTATCTTTTGCAGTAAGACACAATACTCCGTTTTCTATACACTCATTTAGCACTTCTTTTACGGGGCGGGTGGTCTTTATTCCTATCATAAGTCCCGCACCGCTTATCGATTCAACTCCCTTAGCCCCGCTAAGTTCATTGAACACGTATTTGCTCTTTTTATCAACCTCTAATAAAAACTCGTCGGTCAAACGCTCTAAAACCGATATAGCGCCCGCAGCACACACGGGGTTTCCGCCAAAGGTTGAGCCGTGGTCACCAAAGCCTAAAACAGCCTCGGTTTTTTGGTTCATCAAACAACAACCGATAGGAAGTCCCCCACCAAGTCCTTTTGCAGTGGTAACTACGTCGGGGGTTATACC
Organism: Clostridia bacterium; assembly: GCA_017397305.1. Classification (GTDB taxonomy): domain Bacteria; phylum Bacillota; class Clostridia; order Christensenellales; family Borkfalkiaceae; genus UBA1259. Next base: position 7,530 of record JAFQJB010000020.1, read on the forward strand.
AAAATTCATATACGAATAAAGTTTGCCAGTCCTTCCGTTGCCCGTTTGAACTTCGTCCACAATCAAAATCAAATCGTTTTCATTGCAAACTTCTTGAACGCCCAAAACAAAGTCTTTATCAAGGCAGTTAACACCGCCCTCACCTTGCACGCATTCAATCATTACCGCACAAGCCTTGTTGTTTTTAACCGCCTCTTTAAGCGCTTCTAAGTCGTTTGCGGGGGTATGAACAAACCCCGGTACAAGCGGGTTAAAGAGCTCGTGGAACTTATCTTGCCCGGTTGCGGATAGGGTTGCAAGCGTTCTTCCGTGGAAGCTGTTTTGCAAGGTTATGATAACGTTATAATCTTTGCCTTTTTTGTCGGCTGCATATTTTCTTGCTACCTTTATTGCACATTCGTTAGCCTCTGCACCAGAGTTTCCAAAGAACACTTTATTCATGCCCGTTTTGGTGCACAAAATTTCAGCAAGACGAGCGCAAGGCTCGGTATAATATAGGTTAGAAGTGTGTTGCACCTTGCCTAACTGCGCAGTAACGGCACTTATCCACTCTTCATCGGCAATACCGAAAGCGGTTACACCTATACCAGAGCCCATGTCAATATATTCTTTACCCTCGGTAGAGTATAGATAACTACCCTTTCCGCTCACAATTTCTACAGGGAAACGTGCGTAGGTGTTTGCAACGTAAGTTTTGTCAAGTTGGGTTAGTTTCATTTTAGTCTCCGTGAACCATTGTTCCCGCACCTTCGTCGGTAAACAGCTCCATCAAAATTGAATGTGGCACTCTGCCATCCATAATAATAACCTTTTTAACCCCCTTGTTGATTGCCTCTACACAGCAATCAACCTTGGGTATCATACCGCCCGAAATAACACCGCTTTCATAAAGCTCTTTTGCCTGACTTACGGAAATGTCGGGAATCAAGGTTGAAGGGTCGTCTTTATCCTTTAGTACACCCGCGATATCGGTCATCATAATAAGACGCTTTGCGTTCAATGCGCCCGCAATGAAAGCCGCAGCAGTATCCGCATTTATGTTGTACACGTTACCTTCCTTATCACAGCCGATAGTGGACACTACGGGGATATAGCCCTTTTCAAGAAGGTCTTCCACCGCACCGATATTGACCTTTTCAATCTTACCTACAAAGCCTAGTTTTTGGTTTTTAACCGATGCTTCGATAAGGCTTCCGTCAATACCCGATATACCCATTGCCTTTCCGCCGTTAACGTTAAGGAAGTTTACGAGTGATTTGTTTATTTTACCGGCTAGAACCATTTGCGCAATGTCAACCGTCTCTTTATCGGTAACGCGAAGCCCGTCCACAAACTCCGACTTCTTGCCGAGTTTATCCATCATTTCGGAAATTTCAGGCCCGCCACCGTGCACAAGAACGACTTTAACGCCCGTAAGCCAAAGAAGAACGATGTCTTCCATAACTTGTTCTTTAAGGCTTTGGTTTATCATTGCGTTTCCGCCGTATTTGATAACAACGATTTCACCGCTGTATCTCTTTATATAAGGAAGTGCTTGAACCAACACTTCCGCGCGTTGCATATTGGAAAAATGCTTATCCATAAATTCACCTTTTTAAGTACGGTAATCACCGTTTATTTTTACGTAATCGTAGGTTAAATCGCAACCCCAAGCGGTTGAAGAATATTCCCCGTCGTTAAGGTTAACGAGAATTTCAATTTCCTTTTCAAGCAAAATTTCTTTTGCTTTTTCTTCGGAAAACTCTACCCCGCTACCGTTTTTGCAAACCAAAATCTCGCCTTTTATAGACTTAAACGCAACGTCAATCTTGTTAACGTCAACGTCCGCACCGCTATAACCTATTGCACAGAGCACGCGTCCCCAGTTTGCGTCAGCACCGAACATAGCCGCCTTTAACAAGCTTGAACAAATTACGCTCTTTGCAACAATCTTTGCTTGACTTTTTGTTTTCGCGTTAGACGTTTTGCATTCCAAAAGTTTGGTTGCACCTTCGCCGTCACTTGCAATCATCTTGCAAAGCGCAACGGTAACGCTGTTTAGTGCGGTCATGAACGCATTAAAGTCTTCACCCTCTGCAGTAATCTTTTCATTTCCCGCAAGTCCGTTTGCAAGCACGGTTACCATATCGTTAGTTGACGTATCGCCGTCAATACTTAACATATTAAAAATATTTTGAATGTCGGTAGACAATGCTTTTTGGAGCATATCAGCACTTATGCATACGTCCGAAGTGATAAACACTAGCATAGTTGCCATGTTGGGATGAATCATACCGCTACCCTTAGCGATACCACCCATACGACAAACCTTTCCACCGATTGTAAACTCAACCGCAACCTCTTTTTTTGCTAAGTCGGTTGTCATAATAGCCTCAGCAGCACTTTCACCGCCATAGGCACTAAGTCCGTTAACCAACTCGTCCATACCGTTTTTTATAGGTTCGATGTCGAGCGGTTGACCGATAACACCAGTTGATGCTACAACTACGTCGCTTGATTTAATTCCCGTCTTTTCGCTGACAAGTTTACTCATTGCCTCTGCAATAACAATTCCGTTTGCGTTGCAAGTGTTTGCGTTTCCGCTGTTGCAAATAACCGCTTGAGCAATGCCGTCGGCAATGTGGGTTTTAGTCACGGTAAGGGGTGCGCCCTTAACCAAGTTAGTAGTATATACTGCAGCGGTAGTTGCAGGAACTTCACTAACGATAAGTGCTAAGTCCTTTTTGGTGCGGTTTTTTCTTATTCCGCAATGAACACCGTTTGCCTTAAAACCTTTTGCAGCGCACACGCCACCTTGAATAATCTTCATTTTCAGTCCTCTCTTAAAGTATAAGTCCTTTTGTTTCGTCAAGTCCCAAAAGAACGTTCATATTTTGAATTGCGGCACCTGACGCGCCTTTACCAAGGTTGTCAAACCTCGATACCAATATTAATCTCTCTTCATTGCCGTGCACGGAAATTTCCATGCCGTCTTTTCCGCTAAATGCCGATGCGGAGAGCAGTCCACCCTCGCCCGCTTGTTCGTTAAACTTAACTATCTCCCCCGTATAGAGTTCTCTATAAACCTCTTTAACCTTGTCTATTCCGCAATTTAAGTCACTTGCAAAGATAGGAATTGTAACTTCCATACCGCAAGCATAGTCGCTTACTATTGGGCAAAACACGGGGGCAAAATCTAGTCCACAAACCGCTTTGATTTCGGGCAAGTGCTTATGTTGTTGGGAAAGTGCGTATTGGCGGGGTGCGTCGAATAAACTAGGTCTATTCTCGTCCTCGTATTCGGCAATCATCTTCTTTCCGCCACCAGTGTAGCCCGTTATCGAAAAGCAAGTTAGTTTTGCATCTTTTTTAAGCACACCCGCGTCGATAAGCGGGTTAATCAGCGAAACGAAACCGCTTGCGTGACAGCCGGGGTTTGCAATTCGCTTGGAATTTTTAATCTTTTCTCTATATCCTTTTAATTCGGGAAAACCATACGCCCAATCGGGATTGGTTCTATGCGCAGTAGAAGTATCAATAACTTTAACCGCGGGGTTTTCTATTAACGATACCGCTTCTATTGCCGCAGCATCCGGAAGGCACAAGAATGCAAGGTCGCAAGAGTTGATTGCCTCTTTCCTATATTCTACTTCCTTTCTATGTTCTTCGGGAAGAATTATTAATTTTATATCTTCCCTACTTTTAAGGCGGTCAAAAATCTTTAAGCCCGTTGTTCCAGCACTGCCGTCTATGAATACTTTATACATTTTTAAGTTGTCCTTTAACAAATTCTACTTGAGCTTCGACCGACTTTGGCGACGTTCCGCCCTCCGACGTACGTTTTAACACGCAAGTCTCAAGCGAAATATCGTTATAAACGTCGTTATCGAAAAGTTCACTATAACCTTTATATTCTTCAATAGTTAGGTCTTCTAAAACTTTGCCTTTTGCTATGCAATCTGCTACGATTCCACCTGAAATCTTATAAGCCGAGCGGAAGGGCAAGCCTTTTTTAACCAAATAATCGGCAAGGTCGGTTGCATTGATAAAACCTTTTTGAGCGGCAAGTTTCATGTTGTCCGCTAAAACTGTCATGCTCTCTATCATAGGTGCAAACACGTCTAAGCACATAACTAACGTGTCGGCTGAGTCAAAAACGTTTTCCTTGTCCTCTTGCATATCTTTGTTGTACGCAAGCGGAAGCCCTTTAAGCATGGTAAGTAGTGCAATCAAATCGCCGTATACCCTACCAGTCTTGCCACGAACAAGTTCAGCCATATCAGAGTTCTTCTTTTGTGGCATAATAGACGAGCCCGTTGTGAACGCATCAGAAAGTTCAACAAACTTAAACTCCCAACTTGTCCAAAGAATAATTTCTTCGCTAAGCCTTGATAGGTGCATCATAGTGATTGCCGATGAGGAGGCAAATTCTACACAAAAATCTCTATCCGATACACCGTCAATGCTATTTAGTGCAATGGAAGAAAAACCAAGTTTTTCCGCCTCGTACCTTCTATCCGTATCGTATGTGGTGCCAGCTAAAGCACAACTCCCTATAGGGCAAACGTCCATACGTTTAATGGTGTCTTTGAATCTATCAATATCACGGAGAAACATCATTGCATACGCCATTAAGTGATGCCCAAACGTTATGGGTTGAGCGCGTTGCAAGTGGGTGTACCCCGGCATAATGGTGCTTTTGTGCTCCTCTGCCTTTAAAGTTATTGCAGTAGTTAAATTAACCAATTTTTCAATTATGGAATTAGCAACGTCCTTTAGATACATACGCGTGTCGAGTGCAACTTGGTCGTTTCTACTCCTTGCGGTATGAAGTTTTTTGCCAACCGCACCTAAACGCGCAGTCAATTCTTGCTCGATAAACATATGGATATCTTCAGCAGTCATATCGATAGCAAGTTTTCCACTTTCTATATCGGCTAAAATTTCTTCTAAGCCACCAATGAGTGTGTCAGCCTCTTCCTTGGTTATAATATTTTTTGCACCGAGCATACTTGCGTGCGCCATACTGCCGAGAATATCTTGCTTATACATTCTGCTATCGAACTTAATGGACGAATTAAAGTCGTCCGCAATCTTCTCGGTAACGCCACTAGTACGTCCCGTCCACATTTTTGCCATAAAATTTTTCTCCGTTAAAAACGACAATTGTCCTGCGCGGAAAAAACTCCCGTGCAGGACTAATCTGGTTTTGCTTTATTTATTAGCTTCGTCTACCATTGCTTGAACTTTAATGGGCAAGCCGAAAAGGTTGATAAAGCCCTCTGCATCTTTTTGGTTATAATCACTTTCACCAAAGGTTGCAATTTCTTCGCTATAGAGCGAATACTTACTCCATACACCTGCATTAATCATATTGCCTTTATAAAGTTTAAGTCTTACCTTACCGGTAACCGTTTCTTGCGTCTTGTCAACAAAAGCTGCAAGTGCTTCACGTAAAGGTGTAAACCATTGTCCGTTATAAACAAGTTCACCATAAGTGATTGCAAGTTTTTGCTTTTCGTGCATAGTGATTTTATCTAAGCACAATGTTTCAAGTACGCTATGCGCTTTATAAAGAATTGCACCGCCCGGCGTTTCGTACACGCCACGACATTTCATACCAACCAAACGGTTTTCTACGATATCGAGAAGTCCAATGCCGTTTGCACCACCGAGTTGGTTGAGTTTTAGAATAATTTCTTTTGCGCTCATCTTCTTTCCGTCAAGCGCAACGGGTGCACCCTTTTCAAATTCGATTTCTACGTAAGTGGGTTTATCAGGTGCGTTAATGGGTGAAACGCCCAATTCCAAAAAGCCTTTCTTTTCGTAAGTGGGTTCGTTACCCGTATCTTCTAAATCTAAACCTTCGTGTGATAAGTGCCAAAGGTTTTTGTCCTTAGAATAGTTGGTTTCTCTGTTTATCTTCAAAGGAACGTTATGCGCTTCAGCATAATCGATTTCTTCTTCACGAGACTTAATGTCCCATTCACGCCAAGGTGCAATGATGGGCATATTGGGAACAAAGTGCTTGAAGGTAAGTTCAAAACGAACTTGGTCGTTACCTTTACCAGTACAGCCGTGCGCAATAGCATCAGCACCTTCTTTGATTGCAATTTCAGCCAAAGCCTTTGCAATGCAAGGACGTGCGTGGCTGGTACCTAAAAGGTATTCTTCATAAATAGCACCCGCCTTTACACAAGGAACGATGTAGTTATCTACGTAATCGTCGGTAAGGTCTAAAACGTAGCACTTTGAAGCACCAGTTTTAATTGCCTTTTCTTCCAAACCGTCAAGTTCGTCAGCTTGACCAACGTTTGCTGCAACTGCGATAACTTCACAGTTGTTATAGTTTTCTTTAAGCCAAGGGATAATGATTGAGGTATCAAGACCACCCGAATATGCTAATACAACCTTTTTGATGTCTTCTTTTTTCATGTGAGTTCTCCTCTCTTTGTTTAATTTCCCGTTCATTATAAACCAACGGGAAAAACTTGTCAAACAATTTGTGCATAAAAATCAAAAATATTTGCAAATTTTAGAATATTTTTTTATTTTATGCATAATTTAATGAATATTTTTATTTTCTATTCGTTTTTGATTTTGTAAAAATGCATAAAGGTAAAATTATGCAAGTATTATGCATTTATTACAGTATAATAATTCGTTGCACGTAGGCTTTATGGTGAAAGATAATTGTTTAATGCTTTGTACTTATCTTATATCTTTCTAAAGGTTTTGTAGCAATGTGCGGTGATTAGCTAACGTTTACCTACACTACAAGCCTAGATGCTTTGAAGCGAAAAATAATTGTTTAGTGCTTTGCACTTATCTTATATCTTTCTAAAGGCTTTGGAGCAATGTGTGGTGATTAGCGACAAGCGGTTTGGTGAGAAAAATACAAGTAGGGCGCGCGTTATTGTGAAGGAGCATACCTGTAAGGTCTGTAACTGAGCAAAACGCGATGCAATACGCAGTATTTTCCCGCCAAAAATCACCTAAGCATTGCGGAAAAGCCTTAATTATTTAACCGAGCGACGATATTTTTCCGCTTCCCAGTTGTTGATGAAGTAAACTTCTTTTTCGTTCATTTTGGAAACGGTGAGGTTTGCTTTTTTAACGGTGGTAACAACGAAGAGATATGCAGCAAGCGTTTCTTCTAAAGTGGTTGCTTGCTTAATATCGGTGTTGTAATATACCTTTCCGCCGTCAACGACCAAGGTGTTTGGTGAGTGTGCGAGAATGTTGTTTAGGTATACGAGTTGGTCGGGATACAAGGGAGTTTCGTCAAGAAGAGCCTTGTCGAGAACGTTTGCTTTAACAAATTCGTTAACAAGAGGTGTTTCGGAAACAAAACCCGTTTCGGTTGCCTTTAATGTTACGCTTCTAAAATTGTCTTCCAAACCAAAGTATTTTCTAATGGTTTCGTTAACGTCGGTGTTAACAGCCTTTACCCTTTCGATATAATCGCCGGTAACAACTAAGCCGTGGTTTTTCATAAAGATAACTTCGGGATATTTACCAGTTGCTTTTACGTACTCATCGATTTTGTTCATCATTGCAAGGGTAAGTTCAAAACCGGGGTTGATATAAGGCAAGAAGATAAAGCCGAAATCTTTACCGGCAAAAAGTTTTTCGGCTAGTGTTTCACCTTCTTGACTGCAAGTCAAAAGGTTTGCATATACCGAGTGGGTGTGAATAACGTATTTTTTAAGTATTGCGTGGAAACCAACTTCAACACTAGGACGAAGGGTCGCCATACCTGAAATTTCAACAACCGAAGTTTTAGAAACTTCCGCACTTTCCTTTTCATAGTCCTTTTCAACCGAAAGGTCTACGCTCTTATAATAGGTTTCGATTTTGTTTTTATCAACAGCAACAAAAGCGGTGTTTTCGTTGATGTCAACAAGTCTATACCCTGAAGCCTTGATAAGCATAGTGCCGTTTTCAAAGTTCTTTACAGACGTGTTACCGCCACCACCTTGGGTGTAGTCGGCACGATTGCCTGCATATTGTGAAATTTCAATCAAATCTTTTATGGTTTTTTGCATTATTTTTTCCTCTTTAATGTTTTTTGATAGTTAGCGTCTTATTCTAGATTGAAAGCCTTGTTGATATCTTCAACTTCCTTATCGCTTATCATAACGATATCACCAATCATCTTTGCGTGGATAATGGTGTTTGCTGTAAATTCAGCAACTTCCAAACGGTCGAACGCATTGATAAGGGTGTTACCAGTACTGATAACGCTGTCGTTTTCAACTAGAACAACGGGGGATTTTGCTGAAATCATATCCGAAATCTTTTTGGGGTTTAAGATATTTGTTCCAAACGGAACTCTACCAATATCTCTCATAGCGATATAAGATTCGGGAATAGTTCTGCTGTCGATTGCCGTGTGGGTTACGCCGAACGCCATAAGGTGTTTGGGGTGAGCAACGGTGATTGCGTTAATCTCAGGGTGCTCGTCGTAGATAAGTTTATGAAGTCCTACCGAACGGCTGGGGTTTTTGCCCGCCTCTCTCCAATTGTGCTCGATACGAACGATATCTTCAGGTTCGATATACTTTCTATCAACGCCGTAAGGTGTGATAAGGAAAGAATTATCGTCTAGACGAACTGAGAAAGTTCCCTGCGTGCTGGTGAACAAACCTTGGTCGTAAGACCTGTGGATGAGCGCACACATTTCCTTTCTAAGTTTTCTTTCTTCCGAACTGAACGTTGTGGGGATAAATTCGCCAAGTGAGGTCATTCCCTTTCTTGCGTTAAGTTCGATTTGTTCGTCGGTCAATGCCTCGGGCTTGCCTAAAATCGACGCGGTGATACTGATTGATGCGGCAAAGTTTAAGGTTTCAAAACGTTTGAACGCTTCAAAAAGATTGTCCGCACAAGTGATAACACCGTGGTTTTCCATAATAACAACGTTAAGCCCTTTTTTGATTTCCTTAACGATTCTTTGTGCCAAAGCATCGCTACCTGGGACTTCGTAAGGAGCGATACCAACTTGACCGCAAACTTGGTGCGGGGTTGGGATAATGTTGGTATCAGGGATTTGCCTTATAAGGCTATAGCTAACAAGTGCCGGTGGGTGCGCGTGCAAAACCGCGGACACGTCGGGACGTGTTTCGTATACAAGTTTGTGGAAAGGAAGTTCAACCGACGGCTTATATTTACCGATTACCGTTCCGTCAGGAAGAACTTTACAAATATCAGACGGAGTGAGTGAACCCTTGTCAATACCTGACGGGGTTATCCAAATGTTACCTTCGCTATCAAGGATAGAAAGGTTACCGCCCGAAGTTGTTGTAAGTCCCTTTTGATATACCCTGTTTATAAGCAAAACGATTTGCTCTGCGGGGTGCATTAAGTTAAAATTCATAGTCACTTCTCCTAAATGAAATAGTGTTGTTATTTGACAATTTGCGTCGCTTCCCGCGACGCAAATTGCAAAGTTTTGTTCTTTAAGTTAGTTTTTGTTTAGGGTTATCCCCTTTTTGCCTTGTTTTATGTGGTTAAAAACAAGTTCGATAATAAAGGGTTAGTTGCAAGCGTGGGGAGACTCTATCGCACAACCCAAATAACTATTATGCTAATAAAGGATTAGAAACAAGCGAGACAAGGCTCGCGAAGTGTTTGGGATGAAATTGACCTTATTGGTCATTGAAATCCAAACACTAAGCAGTAACGCAGTATCGCGTAGTTTATAAACCTTTAGATAAAGGGTTAGTTGCGAGTTTAAGTGGTTAGATACAAGTTGCGGTAGGCTCGCGAAGTGTTTTGGATGAGATTGACCTTGTTGGTCATCGAAGTCAAAGCACTAAGCAGTAACGCAGTATTGCGACGTTTATAAGCCTTTAGATAAAGGGTTAGTTGCAAGCAGGTCAAGGCTCGTCTATTTTAAGTGGTTAGAAACGAGTTAGGCTAGGCTCGACCACGCAAAAGGATGAGATAAACCTTTTTGGTTATCGAAGTCTTTTGCGTTGGGCAGTAACGACGCATAACGAAGTTTATAACCGCTTAAAAATTACATTTGTTGTCCGCCAGTTACGTTAATAGCTTGACCAGTCATGTAACCAGAGTAGTCAGATGCTAAGAATACCATAACGTCTTCGATATCTTTGTATTCGCAAGAACGTTTCATGGGAACTTGGTTGATATATTTTGCTCTTACTTCTTCTTCGGTTATGCCTTGGTTTGCAGCATATTGTTTGAAGAGGCTGTTAACCCAAAGGGGTGAATTCAAAAGGTTGCCGGGGCAAATGCAGTTTACTCTTACGCCTGATTCAGCAAATTCGAGTGCTAAGCTTTGAGTCAAGCCTACGCCACCAAACTTACTTGCTGCGTATGCGCCGTTCTTGAAGCTTCCCTTTCTACCTGATTTAGAGTTGATTTGGATAATGCTTCCGCTCTTCTTTTCGAGCATGTAGGGTGCAAATGCTTTAACGGTGTTGAAATAGCCGTTGAGGTTGATGTTGGTAACCAAGCTGAACGCTTCGGGAGAAAGGTTGAAGATATCTCCACTCTTAACGATTGCTGCGTTGCAAATAAGAACGTCAACTTGACCCCATTTTTCGATAACTGCCTTTGCAGCAGCTTCCAATTGGTCATACTTAGTAACGTCTACTGCGAGAGCCATTGCATCGCTAAGTTTTGATGCAACTGCTTGTGCGCCGTCAAAGTTGATATCGCAAACTGCAACTTTGCATCCTTCTTGGTCGAGACGCATTGCAAGTGCTTCACCAAGACCTTGGCTTGCGCCGGTTACTACTGCTACTTTTCCTTTCAAATTGATTGAGCTCATTTTTATATCTCCTTAAATATGTTTTTCTAATTTTAGGCAGTGCCTATTATTTTACGGTTTCGTGACCGATTTTTGCGTATTTTTTAATTCTTTCGTAAAGGTTTGGCGTTTCCTTAACAGCCTTTTCGCTAAACATGCCGTACTCTACACCCTTTTCGGACGAGATTGCTTCGTGACCGATAAGCGCCCAAGTAGAATCGATAAGGTGTGCGTATTCGGGAAGTGCAAGTGCTGCACAAGCGAACTTTTGACGGGGTGAGTTTACGTCTTCACCACTAATTTCAAAAAGCTCGTTTTCTTTAAGCATTTTGCCAAGTCTTTGAAGTTGTGCGGGAGTGTTTCTGGTGGGCATATACGCACAAGCGAGGAAGCCTGACTTTTTGATTTCCTTAATTAATTCGGGAAGGAAGTCGTCCTCAAACTTTTGTGCCTTTTTGTCACCCGTTACGGAATCACCAACGTCACCTAGGTATGCGTATGCGGGAATCGCGCCGAATTCTTTTGCTTTTTTAACAAATTCTTCAGCATCGGGCATTTCTTCGTCCGCATCGATATAGAAGAATGCAGTGTCGGCTTTTAGCACACCCAAAAGGTCGTACAAGAAGTGTTCGTTATTTTCATCGAGCAAGAAACCCTTGATTTTATCCGAAACCTTAAGTCCCAAATCGTTTTCCAAGAAAGCGATAAGCTCGTTGGTTCTGCCGAATTTTTGGTTAAGTTTAACCGCTAAAGCGAACAAGAGGTGCCTTTCGGTTACGCTACCGCCGTCCTTTGCCTCAGACAAAGGTTTAACGTCTTTATCGAAGTCTAGCTCGATACCAAACTTACCGAACTTGCCGGTGATAAGTTTGCACATCTCTGCGTCGCGTTCGTTTCTCTTTTGGCGATAAGGTGCAAGGTATTCGTTAAACGCTTTAACGTTTTGTGCGGGAATGCCATGCGCCGCCATATAAATGCACTCCGCTTGGTCGGGGTGGTTCATTTTGCCAAAGCCTTTATTGTACTTGCAACGAACTTCTACACCGCAAGTAGAGCCGAGTCCCAAAATTTCGCAAGCTTTTTTGAATTCTTCAACACCCGACAAGCTATCGTGGTCCATAATACCCGCACTGGTAAGTCCAGCAGAGTAAGCCATATAAGCCGCTTTAGTCGGCGAATAGGGTGAGAAAGAATAAATGGTATGTATGTGGTTGTTTGCATCGTTGTCGCGACGAACGGGTTTTTCCTTTTCACACTCGATAAGTGCTTTTAAAGCAGAAAGTCTATCTTCCGCCGTTCCGCCGTTAAGTTTTTTAATAAGTTCTTGCATAGCGCACCCCTTTTATTGTAATACAATAAAATTATAAAGCAATTTAATTTGATAGTCAAGCGCTTTTAACCCCATAAAGCGCATATTTACCAATATTTTACTTTTAAAAGTAAAACCGCACTTGACTTAACTAGCAAATGCGGTAAAGATTTTTAATTATTTTCTAACTGCTCCGTCGCCTTTAACGTAGTACTTACTGGTCACCAGTGCGTCTAGCCCCATTGGCCCTCTTGCGTGAAGTTTTTGTGTGCTTATTCCTATTTCAGCACCAAGCCCAAACACAAACCCGTCGGTAAAACGAGTAGATGCGTTTAGATAAACGGAAGAAGAATCGATTGCGTTCAAGAATTTTTCAGCCGACTCATTATCCTTTGTAATAATTGCTTCAGAATGGTGGGTGCTATGCTCGTTTATATGTGCAATAGCCTCCTCAACCGAGTCGACCGTTTTTACCGAAATAATAGGCCCGCCGTATTCGGTATAAAAGTCTTCGTCAGTGGCTTCTTTTAAGTACGCATACCCCTTTATTGCGCGGTACGAGGACTTATCGCATCTAATTTCTACTTGTTTTTGTTCAAGTTTTTCGGCTATTTTAGGAAGAACTTTATCAACGATTGCCGAGTGAATAACAAGCGACTCACACGCGTTGCAAACGCTGTAACGTTGGGTTTTTGCGTTAAATATAACTTCACTCGCCATATCTACGTCAGCAAACTTATCCACGTAAACGTGGCAATTCCCCGCCCCCGTTTCGATAATCGGTATGGTGGAATTTTCCACCGTAGCCCTTATTAACGACGCGCTACCGCGAGGTATAATAAGGTCGACGTACTTATTAAGGCGCATAAATGCGGTGGTCGTTTCCCTACTCGTATCTTCAATCACGTTGACTGCGTTTTGGTCAACCCCACACTCTTTAAGCGCTTTTTTTAGCACGGTAACTATTGCTACGTTTGATTTTAGTGATTCCTTTCCGCCCTTTAATATAACTGCGTTAGCCGTCTTAAAACAAAGCGCAAATGCGTCTGCCGTAACGTTAGGGCGAGATTCGTATATGATACCCACCACCCCGAAAGGCACGGCTTTTTTGACAACGCTTATACCTTGCTCTTTATTTTCATACGAATAAAGTTGTTTGCCGAGCGGACTTTTTAGGCTAGACACTTGCTCTAAACCAACCGCCATGCCGTCGATAACCTTTTCGCTTAAGGTAAGTCTATCTATAAACGCGTCGGTTGCGCCGTTTGAAAGGGCAAGTTCAATATCTTTTTTATTCTCTTCAATAATATATTTAGCATTGTCACGAAGCATTTTTGCCGATAATATAAGCGTGGAATTTATCTTTTCTTCGCTGAGCAAATTCAATTCGCTCGATGCCGTTTTCGCCTTTTTACCAAGTGCGTTTAAATCAATCATTTTTTATCCTCTTTTTTACAAAACAATCCTTTAATCTTTCTAATTACAGCCCTTCTTAAATAAAAGCGCTTTATCTTTTTTAACCTGCGGTTTTCGTTAGAATACCACTTTGTTACTTGGTCTTTATACTTCTTAGAATTGACGTCGATATACTTTTTACCGCGATAAAACCCCGCCATCACGCCAAAAACGCTATCCTCAGCAACTTTTTCGGGGTTTATTTGGCTGTCGCCAAGCATGACGTAACCGCCGTCTACAACCTCTTTAACGCGGTGAAGAATATAACTTCCGTCCGCACGGGTATAAAAGGCAACGTCGCCCACGTTTAGCCGTCCGCTTTTACTATTTACGATTACCGATTGCTTTTTGTTCTTTAAGGTGGGCCACATACTATCCCCCCCTGGAACGAACGCAATCACACCGCTCTTATTTAGTTTGGTTTTTATATCGCTTGTGGGTTTATCCATACTAAATTTGTTCAAACTCCCTTATGCCAATAACTTTATCGACGGGAAGTGAAAATACAACCCCGTGCGCCTCGGTATTTCTGCCCGCCTTATCCATAATGGCGCGCATAATATCGTCCCTACCTTTACGTGAAGAAACGATGTATACCATTTCCTTTTCTTCACTGATAGATACGCCGAAAAACTTAGCAATCTCCGCTCCCGTTCCCTTTGCTCTCATAACGGTACCACCGCCCGCACCAGCACCGCGCGCTGCGTCCATTACCAGTTCGGTATTGCCTTTATCTACTATAGTTATAATAAGCACAGACTTGCTTTCTGCCATAACTTGTTCCTCCTTTTTTTGAACGTCTCCTTCCCCAACGAAAAACTTGAGGGCAGAACTTCCAACGCCGTCTACGGGCAAAAATAACGCAATGCCGTTACCCGCCCCGTCAATCTTCATTTCCTTAATAAGCCCACAAATAACTCCGTCAATATCTTGCTCTCTAATCATTGTTTCAAACATAAGTTTTTCGGTTTTTTCAAGGCTTAGAGCATTCAGCGTAGAGTCGGTTGCCGTGCCGTTACAAAGGCTACTTATAACCCCGTGTACGTTATGTCGGTGAAAGAATTCCAAATACTGCTCGGAAAACTCCCTCTTGGTTATAACCATCATATGTTTTAATGCCAACATAAGCTTTCTCCCTTAGTCGATAATATCTTCGCTCTCGACTGCAATCGGCCCTTCGACTTTTTTGAGTTTTGCCGATTTGATTTTGAACACAAGTCCAAGAATTTGTATGGTGATAAGCGGTGTCATTGCAACCATTGCAACGACGCCAAACCCTTCTGTAGCCACGTTCCCGCCCGTTGCCGAGCAAACGCCAAGTGCAAGCGGAAGCAAGAAGCTTGCCGTCATTGCACCCGAGGCAACCCCGCCCGAGTCAAACGCTATTGCCGTAAATATGTCGGGCACGAAAAAAGTTAATACAAGTGCTATCAAGTACCCCGGGATTAAAAAGTACATAATCGGGATATGGAGCAATATTCTTAGCATTGCAAGTCCAACGGACACTGCAACACCTATCATAAGGCTGAAGCGAAGTGCTTTTTTAGGAATTGCACCCGACGTGATTTCGTAAACTTGTTTGGTTAAAACGTGCACTGCGGGTTCTGCCGCAACAACAAAGTAACCAATTATCATACCTATCGGCACGATAAGCCACTTGTGTGCGCCCGACACGACTTGCTCGCCAAGGTAACTGCCGACTGGCAAGAAGCCAACGTTTACACCTAGTAAGAAAAGCACCAAACCAAAGTAAGTGTACAAAATACCGATTAGAATTTTAACAAGGTCGTTTTTAGATATCTTTTGCCCAAAGAACTTAAAGATAAAGAAAAAGGCAATTATTGGTAGCAGTGCAATGCCTACTTCTTTCATATAGTGCGGGAAAGCAACTGCAAAACTATATATCATTTCACGAGAGTTGGTAAACTCTATCGGTTGGTTTTGAGTAACTACAAACGATTCGGGCTGATAAATTATGCCTAGTATCATAACGGCGATGATAGGTCCAACCGAACAAAGTGCCGTCAAACCAAAGCCGTCCGTTTCCGCAGACTTATCGCTACGCATTGAAGCGACACCAGTACCGATTGCAATGATAAACGGAACGCTCATAGGTCCAGTGGTTACCCCGCCCGAGTCAAACGCTAGTGGAACGAAAGTTTCGGGCACGAAGAATGCCAAAGTAAATACTGCGATATAAAAGAAAATGAGCAAGTATTTAAGCTTGATTTTCAAAACTATTCTTAAAAAGGCAATTACAAGATAAACGCCAACGCCCATGCCGATTGTGAGGATAAGCACCCAATACCCAATAGTGTCCACAAGTTGAAGTGCAAGCACTTGAAGGTCAGGTTCTGAAATGGTGATTAAAACACCCACTATAAAGCAAATGGGGATAATCAGCCACAATTTTTTAGTACCCATAACGGTTGTGCCGACGTATTCACCAATAGGCGTCATTGCCGTGTCGGCACCCAGGGTGAAAAGCCCCATTCCTACTATTACCAAAAGCGACCCGACGATAAATCCTAAGAATACACCGCTATTTATGGGTGTTATTGTAAACGATAGCACCAGCACGATTAAGGTGATTGGTAAAACGGATGAAAAAGCTTCCTTTACTTTTTGCGAAATTATAGTTTTGTCTTCTCTAATAAAGCTCTTTCTTCTTCTCAAGGACCGCACCTTCGTTTTTCTTTTAAGTATAACAAAAATTACCCTTCTTGTCAATGACGGCAGTTTACAAAAACGCATTTTGGGTTAATAATTTCGACTAAAAAATTTGTTTTTTAAGTGCATTATAAATTTTTACATAACGTATATCCGTTTTTGGTGTTTTTATAGCATATCGTTCATATATTGCCCTTGACTTTTTATGAGTTTTATTATATAATTGTATACAATTTTAAGGAGCAACAAATATGCATATATGCGGTCTTGAAAAAATGTCGCTTGTGGACTTTGACGGGCTTGTCGCAACGACCATATTTACGGGTGGATGCAATTTTAGGTGCGGTTTTTGCCACAACTCCGCCCTAGTGCTTGAAAGCAACAACCTCCCCGTAATAGACGAGGAAGAGGTTTTATCATACCTACAAAAACGCAAAGGTATTATCGACGGAGTTTGCGTTTCTGGTGGGGAGCCTACCCTTCAAAAAGACTTGCCCGAATTTTTAGGTAAACTTAAAAGTTTAGGATACAAGATTAAACTTGACACAAACGGCACCAACCCCGACCTAATAAAGCAGTTTGTCAGCGATAAACTTGTCGACTATTTTGCAATGGATATTAAAAACGATAGGCAAAATTACGCAAAGATAATCGGGTTTAACGAGTACGATACCAAAAAGGTTGAAGAAAGTGTGGAGTTTTTTCTATCTAAAAAAGTTGATTACGAGTTTAGAACCACTTTAATTTACGAGTATCATAAGGAAAAAAACATTATTGACATTGCCGAGTGGATAGGTGGTGCAAAAAAGTATTATTTGCAAAAATTCCGTGACGGCGAAAACTGTATAAATCAGGGTTTAACCGCGGTAGAGCAACCTTTGGCAGAAGAATACGTTAAAATTTTGACACCAAAAATTGAAAAAGTTGCCCTTCGTGGATATTAATAAGTAAGCTTATAGAGGTTAATCATGAAAGAGATTCGTTTAGCAAAAAAGAAAGTTTTGTTTGATAAGTCACCAGTAATATTTTCTTACCAACCCAAAGAAGATTGGAAAAATTATTTTGACGTAAAGTCTGGTAACTGGTATTATGAAGACGGCGCAATTATAGGTTTTGAACCTGGCAATAAAGGCGGTATACTTTTTACCAAAGAGTTCTTTGAAAAGGACGTTATGCTTTGCTTTACAGTATCTGCTGTTCTCCCCGCAACGCGTGACCTTAACGCAGTTTGGGCTGCACGTTGGGACGACGTTACCGATTATTTAGAGTCGGGTTACGTTTGCGGACTTAACGGCTGGTGGGAAAATAAGGCTGGTATTGAAAGACACCGCGGAAACGGTTTGTACTCCACCACTTCCCTTTATAAATACACCCCCGGCACCGAGGTTAGAATGATTTGCGGTTCAATCGGTGGTCACTGCTTTATGGTCGTTGACGACGTGCTCGTTACCGAACTTATCGACCCCAACCCCATTTCCGGCGGTCACGCAGGGTTTTCAGCATACTGCACCAAGCTTCGTATCCGCGATATTGAAGTTAGGGAAATCGTTTGGGAAGACTTTAAACAAGTTTATACCCCACAATTTGATATTGAAGAATAAAGTAAAGACCGACTTTATGTCGGTTTTTTATTTATATAATTGCTTTTTATATGTTTTTATGATAAAATAAGTCTATCAAAAAAAGGCGGTAATCTATGTTTTACAGAAGAAATCGAACTGCAAAAACTTTATCAAGCCATATTTTCCCGCCGTGGATTTTTTAATCTTTCTATAAAAAATTATTAGGCTGATAATGGCCAAAAACAAGGAGATTAAAAATTTCATATGATGTATTTTATATTTGCACTCGTTGCCCTTTTTTCTTGGAGTGGCTCTGACCTTTTCTCCAAAAAAGGCACGGACGAGAAAGACCCCAACAGTCATTGGAAGGTCACTTTTGCTGTGGGACTTATAATGGGTCTTCACTTTATTATCACCTTAATCGGTGGTGCAATAATTGATGCAAACGGCAGTTTGGAAGCTTTGCCCAAGTTTGTATCTAGCCTTCTTTACACAGACTTTAAGTTAATTGATTTCGTTTACTACTTGCCCGTTGCATTCCTTTACATATTGGCAATGGTTTTAGGTTACATTGGTTTAAGATATATTGAACTTTCAATTTCTTCACCTATTTGTAACTGTTCTGGCTCACTTGCCCTTTTGCTTTGTGCAATACTCTTCCCACTTATCGGTGCAGAACCCGTTGAATTTAATGCATATATCATAATCGGTGTTGTGGCAATCACCTTGGGCATTCTTGGTATAGGTCTTGTTGATAGCAAAGAAAATCAAGAATTAAAAGAACTTCGCAGAAAAGAATCCAACAGAAAATATACAAAAAGTTTCTTGGCTCTTCTTCTCCCTATCGCCTACCTTATCATAGACGCACTTGGAACTGTTGGCGATGAAGTTTATTTCTTCATTTTGGGCGATAATGCAAGCGACTATGCTGCAAACTCTGCGTTTGAATTAACATTCTTCTTGCTTGCAATCTTCTCTTTCATTTGGGTAAAATTCGTAAAGAAAGACAGACTTTTTGCAAAGAAAGGCAGTGCAATCTATCTCGGTGGTGCGTGCGAAACGCTTGGTCAAATTTTCTATATGGCAGTTATGTTCTCGCCGTATGAACAATTTATACCAATCATCTCTGCATACTGCGTTGTTTCAGTGCTTTGGAGCAGAATTTTCTTGAAAGAAAAACTTTCTTGGAAACACTACTTAACTATTGCCATCACCTTCGTTGGTATTGCCCTTCTCGGTGTAAGCGAATTTATCGCAGCACTGTAAAATCAAATAAAAATTAAACTCCCGAAAATTCGGGAGTTTTTTTCTTTTGTAATTTATGTTTACGCGTCTAGGCTATCTATGTAAAGGCATGCGTTGGTTGCGGCAATTCCGCCGTCAGCAACCGCCGTTACAACTTGCCTTACCGCTTTGGTACGGCAGTCCCCTGCCACGTAAAGTCCTTCTGTTTTGGTCATGCAGTTTTCGTCCGACACAATGTAACCCATTTTGTCAAGTTCAACAAACTCTTCAAATACCTTATTGTCGGGCACTTGACCAATTGCAACGAATACTGCGGGGAGTTCGTGACGTTTAATCTCGCCGTCAGCATCTTTGTATTCGATTGCGGTAAGTTCGTCTTCACCAATAAAGTCCACTACACTAGTGTTGGGACGCCATTCGATGTTATCCTTGGATAGAAGCGCTTTAACGTGGGCTTTGTCGCCAAAGAATTTATCGAAAAGGGTATAGATATAAACCTTTTTGCAATATCCCGCAAGAAGCAACGAATATTGAAGTGCGGTATTCGCGTCGCCAATAACTGCAACTTCCCTATCTTTATAGAAAGGCCCGTCGCAAAGTGCGCAGTAATAAACGCCCTTACCCACTAAATCGTCCCTTTCGGACTTGGTGCGAAGGTGTTTATGCTTAACACCCGCAGCGATTATAACCGTCTTTGATTGATAGGTGTTATATTCGGTGTGAACGGTAAAAATCTTATCCTCACCCTTTTCAAGTTTAACAACCTTTTCAATCTCTAGGTCGGCGCCGAGGTCGGTTATTTGATTATAAAGGTTATCGGCAAATTCTTCACCGCTGATAAGCCTTATAGACGGATAATTTTCAAGTCTTGGTGACATTGCGATTTGACCGCCAAGGCTTTCACTTTCTAATACTAAAACTTTTTTATTGTTTCTTAAAGCGTAGAGCGCGGAGGTCATTCCTGCCGCGCCTGCGCCTATAACGATAACGTCATACATTAGTTTCTGCTCTCTATATATTTTCTAATTTCGCTTGCGTTGTCGTATGCATCGTAGCCGTTGCCGTTGGGAATGAGCAAGGTGGGTGCTTTCTTAACGCCGAGTTTTACGGTGAGTTCTTTGTTTTCTTCAGCATTTACGATAGAATAGGTAATGCCAGCCTTGTCAAGCATCATTTTGCTTGTCTTGCAGTTGGGGCAACCGTTTCTAGTGAAGAGTACGGGGCCGTCAAGTTCAACTTGAACTGCTTCTTGCTTTTTGCATTCGCATGCGTTAGCCTCTTTTGCTTCAAACTTAGAAGTTTCGATGTTGTATTCCTTTCTATCTTCAAATTCCTTTCTCTTACCATCGTTCCAGTTTTGGATAGGACGATAGTAACCGGTTATACGGCTGTAAACTTCGGTCGTTCTTCCGCAAGTAGGACATTCGTAAACTTCACCAGCGATATAGCCGTGGTCAGCACATACAGAGTAGGTCGGTGACATGGTGTAGTAAGGAAGTTTGTAGTTTTGAGCAATCTTGCGAACAAGGTTAGCAGCAGACTTCCAATCGGGAAGTTTTTGACCTAAGAATGCGTGGAATACAGTACCCGAGGTGTAAAGGGTTTGAAGTTCGTCTTGAATATCGAGCGCAGAGAAGATATCGTCGGTATAACCTACGGGCAAGTGCGAGCTGTTGGTGTAATAAGGTGCATTGTCCGTATCAGATGCGGTGATAATGTCGGGATATCTCTTCTTGTCGTGTTTAGCAAGTCTAAACGAAGTAGATTCTGCGGGAGTTGCTTCAAGGTTATAAAGGTCGCCGTAGAGTTCTTGATAGTCGGAAAGTTTGTTTCTCATAAAGTTCAAAACGTCTTTGGTGAAGTTTTGAGCTTCTTTTTGAGTCAAGTCTTTTCCAATCCATTTTGCGTTAAGACATGCTTCGTTCATACCAACGAGACCGATAGTTGAGAAGTGGTTATTGAACGTTCCCAAATATCTCTTGGTGTAGGGATAAAGTCCTGCATCCAAAAGTTTGGTAACGGTATCTCTCTTAACTTTGAGTGAACGAGCAGATATATCCATCATGTGCTTCAATCTATCGTAGAATTCGTCTTCAGTCTTTGAAAGGTAAGCAATTCTAGGCATATTGATGGTTACAACACCGATTGAACCGGTTGATTCACCACTACCAAAGAAGCCACCTGATTTTTTACGAAGTTCTCTTAAGTCGAGTCTTAAACGACAGCACATTGAACGAACGTCGCTCGGTTCCATATCGCTGTTGATATAGTTAGAGAAGTATGGTGTGCCGTATTTAGCGGTCATTTCGAACAAGAGTTTGTTGTTTTCGGTTTCAGACCAGTCGAAGTCGGAAGTGATTGAATAGGTCGGGATAGGATATTGGAAACCTCTGCCGTTTGCGTCGCCTTCAATCATGATTTCGATAAACGCCTTGTTTACCATAGCCATTTCTTCTACGCAGTCTTTATATTTAAAGTCCATTTCCTTTCCGCCAACGATTGCGTTCATTTCAGCAAGGTCGTTAGGAACAACCCAGTCGAGCGTGATGTTGGTGAACGGAGATTGGGTACCCCATCTTGACGGAGTGTTTACGCCGTAAATGAAAGATTGGATGCATTGTTTAACTTCCTTGTAGGTAAGGTTATCAACCTTAACGAAGGGTGCAAGATAGGTATCGAACGAAGAGAATGCTTGTGCACCTGCCCATTCGTTTTGCATGATACCGAGGAAGTTAACCATTTGGTTGCAAAGTGTTGAAAGATGTCCTGCAGGGGATGAAGTGATTTTGCCGGGAACACCGCCAAGACCTTCTTTAATAAGTTGGCGGAGAGACCAACCTGCGCAGTAACCGGTGAGCATAGAAAGGTCGTGAATGTGGATATCTGCATTTCTATGTGCGTCGCCGATTTCATCATCGTATACTTCGCTAAGCCAATAGTTTGCGGTAACCGCACCGCTGTTAGATAGGATAAGTCCACCAACCGAATAGGTTACGGTAGAATTTTCCTTAACACGCCAGTCGGCAACTTTCAAATAATCGTCTACTACCTTCTTGTAGTCAACGATGGTGTCTTTAATGTTACGAACTTTTTCCCTTTGTTTACGATAAAGGATATAACTTTTTGCAATATCCACGTAACCAGCTTGAATAAGAACAACTTCGGCACTATCTTGAATGTCTTCTACGTTTACAACGTTATCTTTGATTTTCTTTGCAAAATCAGCGGTAACACGTAGTGCAAGCATGTTCAAAATGTCTGCCGTGTAATCAATTTTTCTTGCGTTGAACGCCTTGGAAAGTGCGGTTGTAATCTTACTCATGTCAAATTCAACTAACTTTCCGTCTCTTTTTTTAACTTGAAACATATTTCATCCCTCCGTAATAATTTCTAATTTTTGTGAGCGTTACTAATATACCATATCTATACTGCCCTTGTCAATGGTTTATAACAATATTTTGTAAATTTTTTTTAGTAAAACCACAATATCTTGTGTTTTGGGCTTTTTTGGACTTTTTCGTTGAAAATACCTCAAAACGCTTGATTTTGCCTTGCTTTTTTGATATTTCGACAAAAATTTTACCTACTTTTTGCCCGTTTTTTGCTCTAATTTATCGCCCTTTTTTAGCCCCTAGCACTATATATTGTGTTCCCCGCTCCCTCGCGCGCGTGAACATTATTATATATAAATAAAAACACACGGCTAAAAGATATAGCCGTGTGTATTTTTTTGTAGTTTTATCTTTTTGCACCGCATTGAGAACAAAACTTGTCGCCGTCCAAAAACTTGTGTCCACAACTCGTGCAAAACTTTGCTTCATTATTATTCGGCGTTGCCGTATCGCTAGCGGGTGCGTTTATCGCGTGCCTTTCGTTGTGGCGAAGTGGTGTTTGACAAGTCGGGCAGTAAACAAACCCGTCCGGATACCACGGGCGAAAGCCTAACTTTTTGTCGTCGTATTCGACAACGGTTTTACATTGGCTACAAACTTGTCTATAAGTTAATCCGCTGTGCCAATTTGCTCTTTTAAAAACGCTCATATTTCCCTCCGTATAAATTGCGTTTAATTTTCGGGCGCACCAACTTCCCACAAATTATGGTCGATTGCAATGGTGCTACTATTGACGCGAATAGGAACAGAATGCCCAGCCAAAGTTACACTCTTTTCCCACTTGTCGTTTTTCTTGTGATATGCTTGCTTATATACGGTAATTTCTGTTTGACCCATTGTTACGTCTTCAAGGTCTTTTAATCGCCACATATATAAAAACAATTCAGTATCGCTCGAATATTGAAACATAAAATCAAGATTGTGCGTGTTTAACGTTTCGGTTGCAAAGTGATTTAAGTTACCACCCTGAATGTTTGTCGTGCTATACAACACAATGTTTTTTTCTATTGCAGAAACAACAGTATCACCTTTATTGGGGTCGTTTATACCATAACTATTTTTAACGTTTGACATAGCGGCTTCAATAAGTGCAAGAAAGTCTTGCCCAACCTCTATAACAACGTCGCCACCGGTGCCACCACCCGTGTCGCCAGAATCCCCTCCGTCACCACCGTGTTCAAAGTCCGCTTCTTCTGCGAATTCAAAAAGCAACACAGAATCAAGCCTTGGGTTAGAAACGTTTGAACCGCTGAAAGAAAAGGTTATCGAAAAAGTGATTGAATTGTTTGTGCTTTCTTTATAGCTTGGCACAGCCGTTCCCGTTTGTATTCCGTTTAAGGAGTATACTATGTTGGGATTGGAATAAGCATCATCCATGTATTTTACCGCGTTGAAAACCTTTGTTGTTTCGCTATTATTAACTATTGTAATTGATATGGTTGCGGTTGAAGAAGAATATGGCAATACAACACTGCTAGAAAGTGCTGTTCCTACGTATGTGTTTACCGTTGAGTTTGCGTCCCCCGCCGCATTGCTGATGTAGATGTCGTTTATCCTTTCAGCATTTGCCGTTCCGCTAATTTGCAAGGAGGAATTCATTTGTGCATAGCCAATCACTAAAAAAAGCGACATTAAAAGCGCAACTATATAAATCATTGTAAGCTTTGCTTTTGACATAGCACTTCCTCCTTTTTTTATAAATTATACTACACAGCATAACGTTAGTCAAGTTTAAATACTCTTATCTAGTTATAGTATAACGTATATTATCACCTTTTTATTTTTGTTGATATTCTATGAAAAAAGGGGTGTATGCTTATGCAAAATTTTTTATCGCCGTTTCCTATTCTCTCTCGACGAACACAAACCCGAACGCGTTCGGTCCCCAGTGGCAAGCAATCGCGTGGTCAAGATTGTCTTTTTCTAGCATGATATCTTTATATTCTTTTTCGGTTTTATCTAGCAATAGGTCAAG
Organism: Clostridia bacterium; assembly: GCA_017397305.1. Lineage (GTDB taxonomy): Bacteria > Bacillota > Clostridia > Christensenellales > Borkfalkiaceae > UBA1259. The sequence goes on from JAFQJB010000020.1 coordinate 31,894, forward strand.
ATTATCCGATTTATAGGTAAAGGACGGCACTATTGGGTAATTGGTGTCGCAGTTATCAAGCGCTCTAAGAAGCACCTTTTTTGCAGAGGGCATACCTATGGTTTTAGTATATACGGACACCCCGCCTTTAAGCATAATAATCGGCTTAATTCTAAGCAACGTTCCAACCGCCCAACCGCTTGCACTAAGCCTACCGCCCCGCCTCAAATAGTCAAGCGATTCGGGAACGGCAAGGGCGGTGATTTTTGGGGCAAGTTCAATGAAAAATAAAAGACCAACAACTTGTTGGTCTTTTATTGTTTATCTTTTTATGAGTGCTTATTTTTTCTTATTAGCCTTTTTTTGTGCTTTAAATTTTTTGCGGATAGATTTTAGACTAAAATCGCCGTCCAACGCTTCTTGAATTACATAGTTGACAAAGTCGGGGTGGCGACGGCAATATCTTAAACCGATACCCCTAATCAACCTGCTCTTTATTACGCGAACAAGAAATTTCTTTTTGCCAAACCTTTTAATCAGTTCGTTAAAATCATGCCCGATTTTGTAGATTTTTTGCAAACTTTCTTTATACTTTACAGGAAGGTCTTCTAGGGCGATTTGACCGCCTAAGTATGCCGTAATCGTTTCACTTGCGCGCATAGCGGTGTACGGCGCAAAGCACAAACCTTCACCAGTGAACGGGAAAACAAATCCGCCCGCATCACCAACAAGTAGCACGTTTTTATAGCACGGAACTTCAACGGGTTCGGTGGGGATATACGCACCCCTTATATCACACCCTTCGCTACTAAAACCGGTAAGTTTAATAAAATCTTCAAACTCGTCACAATTTTGTTTTGAGCGAGAAGTGGGCCCGCAATACCCAACGGCAACCGAATCGCCGTGCGGGAATATCCAACCGTATCCACCGCCAAGTCCCGCATATAGCGATACCGAGTGGCAATCTAGAGTGTTCTTTGGATAGGTTTCCATGCAAAAGATGTTGGGTTTATAATCTTTGTTGAATAACTTTCTAACTAGGCTTGTCGCACCGTCTGCGCCTACAAGCACCTTATACCCTATTTGTTCGCCGTCCTCAAGCGTTACAACGTTGTTTTCTAAATCAAACTTTATAGCCTTCTTGCCTTCAATCGTTTGTCCGCCAAGTTCTTTATAGCGGGTAAGAAGTTGGTTATCAAAAACTTCCCTTCTAACAAAATTTAAGGTGTAAAAGTCATCGCCGTTTAGGATAAACTTTTCCATAAAATAAATTTTGAATTTGTCGGTTGTGTCCGAAAAGGTATAACTACCCTCGCCAAAAATTTGGTCGTATAACTTTTTTGCTTGTGGGGTTACGCCACCCGCACAAAGTTTCTTTCTCGGGAAGGTGTGCTTGTCGATTATAAGTGTGGAAAACCCACTTTTAACAAGCATAGTTCCCGTTGATGTGCCCGACGGACCACCACCGATTATTACAACGTCGAATTGTTTCATATTCTTCTCCCTTTTCGCCCTACGGCTTATGGTATTATTTTACCAAAATAATACGCACGTGTAAATAGATAAATTCTACAATTTTCGTAAAACACTCTCATTTTTCAAGAATTTTCGCAAAATTTAGGTTGAGAAGGGAAAAAAAGGAAAAAGCACGAGCAGGGCGTTAGCCAGTGTCGTGCTTTTTATTAAATTAAATATAGTTGTCCTTTTTATCGAAAGTTTATTCTTCCAATAAATCTTCTAGGCAAACTTCAAAATAATGCGATATTTTAATCAAGGTATCTAAATCAGGCTCTCGACTTCCACTCTCCCAAAAACTTATTGTTTGATTACAAAAACCTAAATTTTCGCCAAGTTTTTGTTGAGATAAGCCTTTTTCAATTCTTAACTCTTTTAATTTTCTACCAAAAACATTATTTTTCATAGAATTATTTTACTACAATTCGTAGGAATTTATTTGACTTCCTACATTTTGTAGGATATAATATAATAAAATTCCTTTTTAGGAAAAATTGTTCAAGGAGAAAAACAAATGAAAACAAAATTTTTAAGAAGTTTATTGTGCGTAGTTTTGGCAATGGGCATGATTTTTTCTATTGGTTGCGGTGGCAAAGAAGAAGACGGCAAGCAATCTCAAAATGAAATCCAACTTGCGAAAGAACTTGAAAGCGCAAAATCGGCATATGACGAATTAAGTCTTGCCTTTACTTATTCCAAAGATATGGCATCAGCAGTGCATTCTATTTGGAATTATTCTATTTATTATGCCAGCGATGATAAAAGCGATATGGTTGCATCAGGAAGCAGGGTAGGCTGGGGTGACTTTTTAGTAAAAAGAGTTATTTTAAGAACATCGGGTATGCCAAGCGAAAGCATATTAAAGGAAGCGTTGAAAAACGTTACAGGTCAAACGGACGGAGCTTTTTGGGCAAACGCGCTAGAAAATATTTCATATGCAGTTGCCGTTGCAAAAGAATATAACAGGTTGTCTGATGGATTAAGACTAACCACTGCTTGTATAGAAAAAAGCAAAACGTTTATCGGAGACTTGACAGATGCCAACAAAGAAGCAACACATAGAGATGATTTAGCAAGTTTATACTCATCTATCAATTCTTTCTATCAATTAATAGAAAATCCGTCAGGAAATTTCAGTTCCTACGGCGCTTCTATTACAAATTGCAAGAATAATATAAATAATTTAATTAACACCTTAGACCTTTATTTTTAAAACACAAAAAATAGCACCTTGTCGGGTGCTATTTTTTTGGCGGAGAGGAGAGGATACTGCCATATCCTAACTTGACATGTTTTCCTCTATATGACTTATTCAATAAACAGTTTTATTTGTCCTTGCAAATTAAGTTTCTGAACCAAATCTTCCCATTTTACTTTTTGTCCATTAACTGTAAATCTATGCCATTGTCCATATGTATTAAAGAAGCTTTCGTATACACATAATTCACAATTTCCATAGTTTCTTCTTTTATCGTCGCCCATAAAAACTATGCCTATTTCTTGTCCTTGGCTGTTTATTGCTGCGTAACCTTTTTTGCCTCTAAATACTTTTTGGATATTATTAATAGTAAACTCTTCAAAATATTTTTTTCTTAATCCTTTGTTGCCTTTTACAGTGACATTCATTATTTTTCTTTCATCCTTTGTTTCAAAATTTTCATTTTTTAGTTGTAATTTTTTAATGTGTTTTTCGCTTCCCTTATATTTGTCGACAAAAACAAATATTGTGAGTATCCTTTTTAACTTTATCTCTATATGTATATTTAAAAATACTGTCTGTACTTATTTTAAACCACAAAGCAAAAGCCTTTTCGCTTACAAAACATTGAGATGGTTTTAATTGATAGTGCCTTAATATTTGACTTAACAAATATCCGCATTGATCTAGGCTTAATTCTTCTTCATTGAAAGTTGATAAAATACATTGGTTTGTTTTAACGCCTTCTACAAGAGATATAATTATATCCATCACCATGTTTTGTTCCATTTTGCTATCCCCTTTTTTATTTATTCCAGTAGCAACCGCCACCTTTTATTTTTACAATAGGTTTTCCATATTCTATCAAATAGTCTACGTTTCTTCCAATAGTCCTTCTATCGCAGGGAATATTCATAGAGTTTAAAACTTTCGTCATACTTGTTATAGTTATATGCTTTTCTTTTGAAGAGCCTTTTTCTAACATATCAAGTACATATAAAATTATAGTTTTCTTTGCAATATTCTTTTTCATAAAAACACCCTCTATATATATTATAACAAAAAAATATAGACAAAACTATGACAAGTGTAAAAGTTTTTAAATTTTACTTATTTTTTTTGATTTATAAGGGTTGTAAGTTTTTTGTCATAGTTCATTTGTTATAATTAAATAGAAAAGAAATCAAGGAGAAATATATGTCAACTTTTTTTACAATTAAAAAGAAATGTGCCGTTTGTGGAACAGAAAACGAGATTAAAATCTGGGGGAGCACACATGCGTTTGGATATTGCGATTTAGATTTCCGCCCTGCTGAACAAATGCGATCTTTGTTATATTTGCAGGCAGAAGAATGCGTAAACTGTGGCTTTGTTGCTACAAATATCGCAAATGACAAATTTGCTAATGTTTATAAGAAAATTGTCAATAGTGATGAGTATAAAAATTGTAATAGAATCAAATTTGAGAATGATGTTGCAGAAAAATTTTATAAAATTTATTTATTAAATACTAAACTCAATGATGAAACGGCATCATTTTTAGCGTTAAGAAATGCTGCTTGGATATGTGATGATGCAGGAGATGAAAAAAATGCGATAAAATGCAGAAAAGAGGCGTTAAAATTTTTAGACGTGTTAATATCAATAAAAGATAACAACCTTGAAAAATATATCTTAATAAAAATGGATTTTTTAAGACGTTGTAGAATGTTTAAAGAAGTAATTGACTGTTATAAAGAATTTAAATTCACAAATGAGTCGCACTATAAAGTTTATAATTATCAAAAATTTCTTGCACAAATCAGGAATGATAAAATTTCAAATTATGGTGAAGTAATAAATTTTTTTAATTAAAAATTAACTGATGTCTTTTAGTATTTAAAACAAAAAGTGAACAAACTCATCTTCCTTTCCAGGTTCGAATTTGTTCACATTTGGCGGAGAGGAGAGGATTTGAACCTCCGGTACGTTTCCGTACACACGCTTTCCAAGCGTGCACATTAGACCACTCTGACACCTCTCCGTGCCTAAAGTCCGCTAATTATTCTAATATATTTTCAAAATAAAAGCAAGTCAAATGTGCTTACATTTTAAAATTTAGGGCAAATTTTTTTGTCTTTTGCTTATTCTATTACAAGTACCGTCTTTACCCCTCTATTGACAAGGAGTTGCAATAATGGTATAATACGCGGGATAGGAGAAAATATATGATTGTACGAATGTTTAACCTTTGGTATTTTTTCTGGTTATTATTTGCCAGTGGAACCATTGTGGGTTTATATTTTTTACTGAGGAACAAATCACAAAAGACAAAAAAGTGGACGCTTTTTTCCATACTTTTATTCGCGCTTATTCTTCACTTTGTAAAACTGTTCTTCCCGCCGTATACCACCAATCAAGAAATTGCGCTTAGGGACAGCTGGTTTATCAATATCTGCGGTGCGAACATTGCGCTCTTCCCCTTTTTGTTTTTATTTAAGAACAAATACGTCAAAGATTATATCTTTTACATGGGCATAATCGGTGGCGGGCTTGCCCTTTTATACCCCACCGAAGCGCTTAACAAGACCATTGAAAACCCGCTGATTTTTGACACCATAAGATTCTATTTACACCACACCATTCTATTTGCAATTCCGCTTCTTATGGTAATGCTTAAAGTTCACCAAATAAGTTATAAACGCATTTTATCTTGCCCCGTCGGGCTTCTTATCGTAATGCTGTTTATTATGCTAAATCAAGTATTGCAAAGTGAACTTGGCTTTATCCCTTTAAGAAAGGGCGACATCTTCAACATTGGCTACAAAAACACTTCGTTTATATGGGGACCGGGCGACGATTCGCTTGCGCAAATCTTCGTTATTTTCTGTCCTAAATTCTTTAGGGTAATTCCGTTTGGAGAGTTTGCTGGGCAAGAAAAGTTTTGGCCGTGGTTTTGGCTTATCATTCCCGTGTTCATCTACCTTATCCCCTTTGCATTTATGCTGTCGATGATATTCGACCACAAAAAGTTTAGGGGCGACGTTGTAGCAATCTATAAAAAAATCTTCAAAAAGACAAACTAAAAATTTACCGCCCCTCTTTTTTGGGGCGGTTTTTTTAACTTATATCCATAACAAAAGTCGCTATAACCATAATAAGAATAATAGACAGCCAAAAAAAGCACCCGAAACCTAGCACCCCAAATTTCCCCTTACGTCTTTTATTTTTTATCTTTTGCATATCATTTCCCCCTTTTTTCTTTATTATCGCAAAGAATATAGACAGCATATTGTCATATTTGATTAAAAATTGGGGAAAAATTTTCAAATTTTAGCGGAGTATTTTTTTATATCATTGACTAACCACTAAAAAATTGTTATAATAAAATATATTTTATTTAAGGAGCAAATCTCTTATGGCAAAAAGCACAAAAGATATAATGGCACTTATCAAGGAAAAAGGCATTAAAATGGTTGACTTTAAGATGGTAGACATCAACGGTCAATATCGTCACGTTACTATTCCTGCGGAAAACTTTTCGGAAGACACAATGAAAAGCGGTATCGGTTTCGACGCGTCCAACTACGGCTATGCCGTTGTTGAAAAGAGCGATATGGTATTTATACCCGACCCCGAAACTGCCGTTGTTGACCCCTTCTGCGATATTCCAACCCTTTCAATGACGGGTAACGCAATGATTATCGACAACCCCGAAAACCGCCCGCTCGCTCAGTACCCTAGAAATATCGTGCTCGCTGCTGAAAAATATATGAAGGACAGCGGTATTGCAGATACCATGCTTATCCTTCCCGAATTTGAATTTTATCTTTTCGACCAAGTTGGTTGGGAAGTTCAACCGAACAGCGTTGGCGTTTCTTTAGACACTCAACAATCGTACTGGAATAGTGCAGTTGAAGGCCGTGGTGTTATCGTTCAAAAACAAAAGGCTTACCACATTGCAAAACCCTTCGACCAATCTTACGAATGCAGAAGTGAAATGTGCCTTCACATGAAGGATGCGGGTATTGATATCAACTATCACCACCCCGAAGTTGCAGCTTCTGGTCAGTTCGAAATTGAACCTCAACTCGGTCAAATGTCTAAAATGGCTGACGCTACTATGATGATTAAATATATCATTCATAACACCGCGTTAAAATACGGCAAGTCTGCAACCTTTATGCCCAAGCCCATTTACGGCGAGGCTGGTAGCGGTATGCACGTTCATATGCTTTTACTTAAAGACGGTCAGCCCGTTTTCTCTGACGATAACGGCTATGCACGTTTAAGTAAAACCGCGCACTACTTTATGGGCGGTCTATTAAAACATATCTCTGCACTCTGTGCGCTCACAAACCCCAGCACCAACTCCTTTAAGCGCCTTATCCCCGGTTTTGAAGCACCCGTTACGGTAGGTTACGCAACCTCTAACCGCAGTGCAGTTATCCGTATTCCCGCTTATGCAAAATCACCCGACAAACGTCGTTTCGAACTTCGTAACCCCGACGCAACTTGCAACCCGTATTTCTGCTATGCGGCAATTCTTATGGCTGGTCTTGACGGTGTTAAGAACAAGATTGACCCGCACGAAAACGGTTGGGGCCCATATGATATGAACCTCTATCATTTGAGCGACGAAGAAAAGGCAAAACTTCACCACCTCCCCACTTCATTAGAAGAATCTTTGGATGCTTTGGAAAAAGACCACGACTTCCTTACCGAAGGCGGTGTATTCCCCGAAGAATTGCTTAAAAACTTTATCAAAACTAAACGCGAAGAATGTAGACAATTATCTGCAATTCCCCACCCCGCAGAGTTTGATAAGTATTATAACCTTTAATACGATAAACGGGCTTAACGATTTAAGCCCGTTTTTTTATTAGGAAAATAGCAAAAATTTTCAAATATCCATTGCCAAAAAACCTTTTAGATGATAAAATGTATACATAATAATTTTATGGGTACACTTATGACAAATCAAACACTTATTGAAAATTATCAAAAGAGAATTAAAAGGATTGTTATAACCGAAGAAGAAATCAAAGAGGCGATTAAAAAGGTTGGTGCGGAAATTGCTAAAAGTTACACTGGCCGTCCCCTTTTACTTGTAAGCGTGCTTAAAGGTGCGTTCGTGTTCATGGCCGACCTTTCACGTGCAATCAATGCTCCTTGCGAGATTGCTTTTATGTGTGCAAAAAGTTATTTCAGCGGAACAAGTTCATCTGGTGAAGTTAACATCATTATGGACATTGATAGAGATATCAAAGACCTAGACGTTATTATCGTTGAAGATATCGTCGACACGGGCAGAACGCTTAAACGCATTTGTGAAATTTTAAAAGAGAGAAAGCCCCACTCCTTAAGGGTTGTTTCTCTTTTAGATAAACCCGATAGACGCGTGGTTGATTTTAACCCCGATATCTCGCTTTTCACTATCCCCGACTTTTTTGTTATCGGCTATGGTCTTGATTGCGCAGAACAATATAGAAATCTTCCCTACATCGCTGAATACAACCAAGAAGTTTAATCTAAAAAACATAAACCCACCGCATAAAGCGGTGGGCTTTTTATTGTTTGTTATAACGTAAACGCGATGCAATACGTGGTATTCTTCCACGTAGCATTTTGCCAAAAGGCTTTGTAGCGAAAGATAATTGATTAGTGCTTCGCACGATTTGACGAGAAAAATACAAGTAGGACGAGTGTTCTTTTTGGAGAGCATACCCATAGTGGTCTGTTCGCCAAAAAAACACGAAGTAATACGCAGTATCTCTTAAAACCAAAAGGCTTTGTAGCAATGCGTGGTGATTAGCGACAAGCGGTTTGGCGAGGAAAATACAAGTAGGGCGCGCGTTCTTGCAAGGGAGCATACTTGAAAAGTATGTAACAAAAGCAAAACGCGATGCAATACGCAGTATTTTTCCGTCAAAAATCAATTAGATTAAGCGGAAAAGCCTTTAAACCATAAAGGGTTGTTTTCCGTCACGATGAATAAGTATCTCGTCAATAACGGCGTTGGTGCGGTTTTTAAGGAGGAACATTACGGCACTTGAAACGTCTTCAGGCATAATCATTCCGTCGGGGTTTAGGTCGGGGCGAGAAATTTTTACCATATCAGTAAACACACCACCGGGGGAAACGGCGTGCACCCTTATACCCTCTTTATAAACTTCGGCTGAAAGCGCTTTGGTAAAGCCCAAAAGTGCGTGCTTTGAAGCGCTATACGCACTTTGCCAAGCATAGCCAGAGTGGGCAACAACCGAAGCGATGTTTATTATGCTTGCCCTTTTAGAATTTTTTAAGTCGGCTAGGGCAACCTTTGTCAAGTGATAAGGCACTCTAACGTTAACCGCCATCATATCGTCAAACACCTTCATTTCGGTGTTTTCGAGCAAGGAATTGTGGGTTAGCCCCGCGTTGTTGATTAAAACGTCTAATCCACCCAAAAATGCTTTTGCACTTTTATAGCAGTCTTCTAAGGTTTTATCCTCCCTTAAATCGCCCGCAAAATATTCGCACTTTGCCCCTTCTTTTTCAACAAGTTCTTTGGTCTCTTTAAGTTTTTCTTCTCTCTTACCGCCAACGAGTGCAATATCCACCCCTTCTTTTGCAAGGGCAAGGGCAATCGCCCTTCCTATTCCACTACCAGCACCCGTTACAATTGCTTTCAAACCTTTCATTTTTTACCTTTAAGTTTTTTTGTTTAGTATAACATTTTATATATATAATGTCAATTAGTAGAAAAACAAGAATAACTGCCTTTCTCTTTCTTGTATAGCAAAAGCCTTGCAAAATGCAAGGCTTTTTTGTTTTTTTCTTTTAGTTTACGCGTTAGTGGTAACCTTTTTGCCGTAGCAGTAAAGAGCAACGGTACCAGGGCCACAAGTTGAACCAACGATAGGTCCTAAGGGCAAGATTTGAATTTCTTTTTCAGTGCCAAGTCTTGCAAGAACCTTATCTTTCATTTCGAGGGCAACGTCACCGCAGTCAGCGTGGCTGATAAAGATGTGTTGATAAGGAAGGTCTTCATAAGCTTCAAAGAAACGGTCGATAACCCTTTCGATAGAAGCGGCTCTACCCTTAACCTTTTCAATTGCAAAGTTGTGACCCTTTGCGTCTGAAATGATGATAGGTTTAATAGACAAAAGTCCGCCAAAGAAAGCTGAAGCAGCACTAACCCTGCCTGCAACCTTAAGGTAGGTAAGTTTTTCAACGGTGCATTCTTGGTTCATGGTAAGTTTATGTTCTTCCACCCAATCAGCAACTTCATCAATAGTTTTCCCCGCTTCTCTAAGTTCACTTGCGGTAATGCACAAGATACCAAGACCAGCACAAGCCATAAGCGTGTCGATACAAATAATTTTTCTATCGGGATATTTTTCTTTCAATTCGTCTCTAGCAAAGGTGCTTGCCTTTACGGATGCAGAGAGTGCCGAAGAGCAAGAAAGTGATAAAATATCGTAACCTTTTTCAAGATAAGAAGAGAACTTTTCCATATATTCTTCTTTGGTGATTTGTGCGGTGGTAACCCTTTTACCTTCTCTCAAATAATCGTAGAGTTGTTTGGGGCTAATTTTCTCCCAGTCAAGACTTGCGTCATATTCTACCCCGTCAAGTCTAAAGTGCATGGGAATATAGTCGATATCATATTTTTGACGAAGTTCTTTGCTAAGTTCACTGCAAGAGTCAGTTATAATAACAAATTTGCTCATAAATATTTCTCCTTATAATTTATGGTATAATTTTACCTATTTACCTTCAACTTTCAATCAAACGAATATAAACTTTTGTTGAACTTTGTCATTTATATAAAATATTATTATATTTTTTGGACAAGTCGCGTTTTTTTTGCTATAATAACCTTACTATTTATAAAAACATAAGCGACTGCTTATAAAGGAGAAAAAATTGACAAACTTCACCGTCCCAAAAGAAGACCTGCTTAAAACTCTCAACACTAACCATGAACGCGGGCTTTCTTTAGAACAAGTTACCGCTCTAAAAGAGCAATACGGGCCAAACAAACTTAACCAAAAGAAAAAGAAGTCTTTGTTTATGCGGTTTTTGGACCAGTTCAAAGACGTTATGATTTTGATACTTATCGCGGCTGCGGTAGTATCGTTCGTTATCGCGTGCATTGAAGGCGATGCAAAAGAATTCTTTGAACCCGCCCTTATACTTTTAATAGTCATCGTTAACGCAGTGATGGGTGTTATGCAAGAGAGTAAGGCTGAAAAGGCACTGGACGCACTGCAAAATATGTCCGCCCCGCACGCAAGGGTCATCCGCGACGGAGTGGAAAAGATTATCGACGCGTCCGAACTTGTTCCCGGCGACATTATAAAGCTTGAAGCGGGCGACTTCGTGCCTGCGGACGCAAGGCTTTTATGGAGTGCAAGCCTAAAGAGTGAAGAATCGGCACTGACTGGTGAATCAGTTCCTTCCGAAAAGGACGCCGACTCCACCCCAAAGGAAAAAGCCTCGATAGGTGACCGCACCAACATGGTGTTCTCGGGCTGTTCTATAACTTACGGAAGTGCACTAGCAGTGGTTACCGCAACGGGTATGAACACTGAAATGGGTAAGATTGCTAACCTTCTTGAAGGCGAAAAGTCTTCCCAAACCCCCTTACAGAAAAAACTTGCAAAACTAGGTAAATATTTAGGGTTTGTGGCTTTAGGGGCTTGTGCGATAATCTTTGCGATAGGGCTAATAAGCAAGACTATGGAGCCTATGGACGTGTTTATGACCGCCGTCTCCCTTGCAGTATCCGCTATACCCGAAGGGCTACCCGCAATAGTTACTATCGTTCTTTCAATCGGCGTTCAACGTATGGTAAAAAAGAACGCGCTTATAAGAAGGTTACCCGCGGTAGAAACTCTGGGCAGTGCTTCGATAATTTGTTCGGATAAAACGGGTACGCTTACCCAAAACCGAATGACGCTTGTTAAAGCTTACGTTGACGGAAACGGAGTGGAAGAAATTTGCGACACCAATACCGACGCGATTAAAAAACTTTTGACTTACGGCACGTTGTGTTCGGACGGCACGGTAAACTTTATAGACGGGGAAATTAAGCACATTGGCGACCCCACCGAAACGTCCATAGTATACGGCGCAATGCGTAACGGCATTAAAAAAGAAGAAATAAATACACTCTATCCAAGGCTTGCGGTAATTCCTTTCGACTCGGATAGAAAACTTATGACCACGATAAACCAAATAGACGGCAAAACGGTGGTTATCGTAAAGGGTGCGTTCGACGTTATGGAAAAGGCTTGCGTTTCGGGTGATTTAAGCTCGGCACGTGAGGTAGTTGACCAAATGAGCCAAAGCGCACTTAGGGTTATTGCTATCGGGTATAAAGTGATTGATTCCCTCCCCGATGAAATATCCCCCGCTACACTTGAAAACGGACTTACACTCATGGGACTTGTGGGCATGATTGACCCGCCGAGACCCGAAGCAAAAATTGCGGTTGCAACTTGTAGAGAAGCGGGCATTAAGCCTATTATGATTACGGGTGACCACGTAGTAACCGCCTCAGCAATTGCAAGAGAACTTGGCATTTTGCTTGACGGTGAACGCGCTATAACGGGTGCTGAACTTGACCTTATGACCGATGAGGAATTAAACAACGAGATAGAAAACATTTCGGTATATGCGAGAGTTTCACCCGAAAACAAGATAAGAATTGTTAAGGCATGGCAAAGAAAAGGTCAAGTTGTTTCAATGACCGGTGACGGCGTTAACGACGCCCCTGCACTAAAGGCTGCGGATATAGGTTGTGCAATGGGTATCACGGGTACTGACGTTGCAAAGGGCGCTGCCGATATGACCTTGACCGACGACAATTTTGCAACAATCGTCGATGCAGTAAAAGAAGGTAGAGGCATTTATGCTAACATTAAAAAGGTTGTAGGGTTTTTACTCGGCACAAATATTGGTGAAGTAATTACCGTGTTTTTTGCAATGATTCTTTGGCAACAATCCCCTTTCCTTTCAATGCAACTTCTATGGATAAACCTTGTTACCGACTCCCTCCCCGCTATTGCGCTCGGTATGGAACCGGTTGAAAAGGACGTAATGAAACAAAAACCTAAGCCCAAAAACGAAAGCATTTTTGCAAACGGTTTAGGCGTGCGTATAATGCTACAAGGCTTGATGTTCGGTGTTTTAGCACTCGTTGGGTTTAAGCTTGGCGAATACATTGGCGGAAGTTTAGAAGCAGGCAGAACGACCGCGTTTTTGGTTTTATCACTCTCTCAAGTCGTTCAAGCATACAATATGCGTTCTAACCACTCGCTATTTAGTTCTAACCCCTTCTCAAACAAAAAACTTAACTGGGCAACTCTTGGCTCTATAGCCTCGGTAGTGTTGCTTCTTGCAACCCCGATTGGCTTTGCGTTCGGTCTCGTTTACTTGCCTTGGCAGTTATATTTGATTGGTTTTGGGCTTATCCTTGCCCCCATATTCTTTATGGAAATTATGAAACTTTTTATCAAAAACAAATAATTTATAAAGAAAAAAAACGGTGCGAATTTTCGCACCGTTTTTATTATATTTTGTTATTTAGAATAATCTAAAAGTGATTTTGCATCAAGTTTATCGTAGTTTGCAATAAACGTTGCAAGTTCACCCGCAATCTTTTTAGCACCGCCATTATCGTTAGATTCAATATTTAACGGAAGCAATGGGTCGTGGAGTGACAAGCGGAGCAAGAACCAGCCGTTGCCGTGGTCTTTATCTAAATTAACCCTAACACCCTCGTAATTATTGGGAGCAAGCGACCAGCCTTCTTTGCCTTCTGCATAGGCGTTAAGGTCTAGTATAACCTTTTGACCATATTCTTTAAATTCGTCAAGCAAGATATTCATTCTAAACTCTACGCTCTCAGCGGGTTCTTCTAGGGTTGCAATAATAGATTCTAAAGTGTAACCTTCTTTTTTGCCCCTTGCAAGTTCGATTAAAAGTTTGGTTACGATATACGCGCCGTCATCGAGGAAATAGTTTTCCTTAAACGCGCCGTGACCTGAGGTTTCGATTGCAAGTTGGCTATCTTGACCTGCGTTGTTTAGTTTGATTGATTCGTTGATAACGTTTCTATATCCCCTCTTAAATCTATGGTGAATACCGCCCTTTTCTTCAATAAATTTAGCAAGACCAGTTGATGTTATAGAGTCGGTAACAATGGTCGTGCCGGGGTGTTCACGGAGAAGAATTGCAGAGAGCATTGCGATAATGCGGTTACGATTGAGTTCGCTTGCGTCCGACAAAACCGCACCCGCTCTATCAACGTCGGTATCAAATATAATGCCGAGGTCAGCGTTTTGTTCCTTAACCGCCTCAGTAATAGATTCCATTGCCTCTTTGTTTTCGGGGTTGGGGATATGGTTGGGGAAGCTTCCGTCGGGTTCTAGATATCTACTGCCCGTAGTGTCCGCGCCGAGAGGTTTAAGCACTTTGTCAACGTAGAATCCGCCCGCGCCATTACCTGCGTCCACAACGATTTTGAAGCCTTTAAGTGGCATATCTTCACCCGTTGCCTTTCTAATTTTATCAGCAAGAATTTTTGAATAAGTATCCATAAACTCGCCGTCGGTAAGACTCCCTTTTTCTAGCCCCGTAGTGTCGCCGTTTTCAGCATAGGTTAAAATCGCTTTGATATCTTCCTTTTCTAAACCGCCGTTTGCAGTAAAGAACTTAAAGCCGTTTCTGTTAAAGGGAAGGTGACTTGCGGTAATCATAACCGAGCCGTCGAACGCATAGCCTTCGGTTACGGTAGACATAAACATTGCGGGGGTGGAAGCCATCTTAAAGTCGGTTACGTCAAGACCTGCTTCAACCATAGCAGAACAAATCCACCCGCAAAGTGCTTCGCCCGATAAACGAGAGTCACGGCCTACTGCAACGCGAATTTTATCTTTGCCCGTTTTATTTTTAATCCAAACGGCAAAACCCCTACCGATATCTTTACATACTTGTTCGGTAAGGTTAACGTGTTGACCTTCAATACCCTCTAGGGCAACGCCACGAATATCAGAGCCGTTTTGCAATTTCTTGTAATCCATATCTATCTCCTTAAAACCTTTATTAAAGGTTAATTTTTAGTTAAGTCAATGATACCATAAACCTTTCTTCTTGTCAATTCTTAGTCTAAATAAAAGGAAAAAACTACCTATTTTAATTTGTCTTTTCTCTTGATTAGTTTATATAAATGTGTTATAATGTTTTGCGCAAAAACTATTATAAATTTTTTTGGGAGATACTATGAAAAAAGACTTTTTGTGGGGCGTTTCAACGGCGGCTGGACAAATTGAAGGCAGTGTGTTAGAAGATGGACGCGGACTTTCTATTTGGGACGCATTTTGCCGTATTCCAGGAAGCATAGCAAACAACGATACGACAGACGTCGCTTGTTCTAGCTATAAACTTTGGAGGGAAGACGTAAAACTACTAAAAGACTTAGGCGTAAATTCTTATCGATATTCAATATCTTGGTCGCGTGTACTTCCAGCAGGCAAAGGAAAGATAAATCAAGCGGGACTTGATTATTATAAAAGGCTTACCGACACCTTGCTAAACGAGGGTATCGCCCCTAACATCACGTTATATCACTGGGATTTACCATACGAACTTCACCGCCTTGGCGGTTGGCTAAATCGCGACGTTGCCGATTGGTTTGCCGACTATGCTGAAATTATATTTAAAGAAATTCCCGATGCGTATATGTTCTCTACCCACAACGAACCTATTGCAACCTACGTGGGATATGCAAAAAAGGTGTTTGCCCCGGGGTTTGCGGTTGAAGAGTATGGAAGGCAAGCGAACCACAATCTTCTTTTATCGCACGGAAAGGCGGTTGAAAGGTTTAGAGCATCTAACAGCAAAGCAAAAATCGGTATTGTTATAGACGTGTGGAATCGCGTTCCGCTAGACCCTAAAAATGAAGATGACGTAAAATATGCAAAAGAGCAAAATGCTTTGGCTCACGGCAATTACCTATCCCCTATCTTTTCTGGAAAATATAACGATATTTATCTTTCTTATTTGGAAAAGAACAACATCAAACTTCAAACGGAGCAAAAAGATTTTGAACTTATCTCCGCACCGCTAGACTTTTTTGGGCTAAACTGCTACAACAGAATGGTGGTTAGTGCGTCTGGCGCAAACGTAAGGCAAACCCTTACCCAAAACGGCGGAAACTTTTTGCAAAACGGTCAAGAATACTACCCCGACGCTATTTACGATACGGTTAAAATTATACGCAAAGATTTTAACGTTAATCTTCCCATATATATTACTGAAAACGGCGTAGGCTTTAAGAATGAGCAAGAAGTTGACGGAATAATCTTAGACGATGAAAGAATAAAATATTTGACTGCAAGCTTTAACTCTATAAAAAGATTGCTTGACGAGGGTGAAGACGTTAGAGGGTATTACCTTTGGTCACTGCTCGATAACTTTGAGTGGACGGCTGGGTATTCGACCAAGTACGGAATACACACCATTGATAGAAAACCCAAAAAATCAGCACTATTTTATAAAGAACACATAAAAAACAACGGCTAATAACAAGGAACAAAATGAGAAAATTTGACACAAAAGTTCAACACCTTAAATATAAAGTCTTGCGCGAGGTTGCAAAATGCGCGTGGGAAGATACTTTAGAAAAAGAACTTATCAATATCCCCAACGTTATCGTCCCTGGAAAAACTGCAACCATGCGTTGTTGCGTTTATAAAGAGCGCGCTATCGTTAGTGAAAGGGTTAAACTTGCTATCGGTGGAAACAAGGATAATAAAAACGTTATAGAGGTTATAGACATCGCTTGTGACGAATGCCCTATGGGTGGATATGAAGTTACGGGCGCATGCAGAGGCTGTCTTGCACACCGCTGTGAAGACGCGTGCAAAAAGGGTGCAATTACGATAGATGCACAAATGAAAGCGCATATCGACAAGGAAAAATGCGTTGAATGTGGTATGTGTGCAAAGGTTTGTCCGTATAGTGCAATAATAAACCACAAACGTCCGTGCGAACAAGCATGCAAGGTTAAGGCAATTTCTATGGACGAAAGCAAGGCTGCAAAAATCAATGATGAAAAGTGTATTGCTTGCGGTGCGTGTGTTTATCAATGCCCGTGGGGTGCAATCAACGATAAATCGTTTATTTTGGACGTTATATCAATGATTAAAAACAAGCAAACCGCTAAAAACAAGGTATACGCGGTCGTTGCCCCCTCTATTGCAAGTCAGTTTGTATATGCTAAACTAGGTCAGGTCATAAAGGGTATAAAAGAACTCGGCTTTGATGAGGTTGTTGAAGCGGCTCTCGGTGCAGATATCGTTGCTCTATCCGAAGCAAAGGAACTTACTGAAAAGGGATTTTTGACAAGTTCTTGCTGTCCCGCATTCGTTTCTTACGTTAAAAAACAATTCCCCGACCTTGCTGAATACATATCGCACAACCTATCCCCTATGGCTACCATTTCAAAGCAAATTAAAGAAAAGGAGCCGAACGCAAAAGTTGTGTTTATCGGGCCTTGCACGGCAAAGAAAATGGAATTCCAAAGAGAAGACGTCTCTCCTTACGTTGACACCGTTATCACCTTTGAAGAATTGCAAGCACTTTTCGATTCTAAAAATATAGAGATTACCGAGCTTGAAGAAGAGCAAATCGACCACGCCTCCTACTACGGCAGAATTTTCGCAAGGAGTTGCGGGTTATCAGAAGCCGTTGCCGAGGGACTTA
This sequence comes from Clostridia bacterium, assembly GCA_017397305.1. Lineage (GTDB taxonomy): Bacteria > Bacillota > Clostridia > Christensenellales > Borkfalkiaceae > UBA1259. The sequence continues at coordinate 49,322 of JAFQJB010000020.1, forward strand.
AAGAACGTGGACTTGCCGACTTTGACCTTAAAGCCGTTGCGTGCGACGGTATCGAGGCTTGTAGGGTTGCTCTGCTTAAAGCAAGCAAACGTATTTTAGACGGAAACTTTATTGAAGGTATGGCTTGCGTAAACGGTTGCGTTGGCGGTGCGGGATGTTTAACCCACGGCGACACAAACCGCATAAAGATTGACAAGTTTGGTAAAATGGCGGACTTTAACACCATTACCGACGCGGTTAACTCTATCGATAAAAATTAAACGATATAAAAAAATAAACTCGCTAAACTAAAGTTTAGCGAGTTTTCTTTTTTTAATTTAATCTTACAACAAACCTATCATTAGGTTGCAAGCAAGTACGATAAGTACGAGTGCGATAGGATAGGTTGATGCGTATGCACCTGCAACGTCGTCCGTTTCAGCAGTATTGATAAGCGTGCCGAGTGCGGGAGTTGAAGTCATACCGCCAGTGATTGAACCGAGGTTGCTAAGAAGCGGAAGTTTTAAGAGTTTCTTGCCAAGGAAGAAACCAACAACCATGGGAAGAAGTGTCATTACTGCACCACCGAGGAAGCCCCAAGCAACTATTCTTCCGCCACCATTGCTTGCAACTTGTGAAACCAAGTTAACACCACCGTCTACACCAGCACCGATGAGGAAGAGCATAAGTCCAAGTTCACGAAGAACTTTTGCAGAGTGTGCGGGAACTTCCAAAGAAAGCCTACCGATTCTACCAAAGTGACCGAATACGAGACACATAATGAGAACGCCACCAGTTGTGCCGAGTGAGAAGCAAGCGCCGTTATAACCCTTGCCAGTGAGCGGGATTTTAATCGCACCAATTAATAAACCAGAAACGATTGCAAGTGCCAAAGGCATAAGACCGAAGTCGTCACACTTAAAGAGTTTTTTGGTTGTTTTCTTTTCAGTGCTTGCAAGAACGTCGGGTTTTAAAAGTCCCCTTTCGTGTTCCATATTAGCCTTCATAAATTTGGGCATAAGTTGAACGAAAAGAACAACACCGATAACGCCGAAGGGATATGCAACTGCGTGACCGAGTGTTACCAGCCCCGCAGATTCCCCTGCAACTTCTAGTGCTGCAGAATATCCGGGGGTTGATGTGAGCGCACCAGACAAAATACCAGCAGAATATTCAGGACCGATTTCGGGAATAAGCGCAAACACAACTGCGGTAAGAGTACCAACCAAAATGATTACGATACCCATAACGATATAGGTTTTGAAGTTTTTCTTTAAGTCTCTAAAGAATTTAGGTCCAGCAATGAAACCAACCGAGCCAACGAAAAGTACCAAACCAACGTTTTGAAGCGCACTCTTATAGTAGGGCAAGTTGGTTGATGCTTTTTGAATAACCTCGTTATTTACTTTGTCAACGATTTCTGCTTGGAGATGCAATGCGCCTAAAACGGGCATGTTTTCCGGAATAAGAGTACACAAAAAGCCGAACAAGATTGCAACCAAGAATACACCAGCAGTACCAAGTGATACGCCTTTAATAGTTACTCTACCAAGCAAATAGCCAAGCGCAGTTATAATAAAGATACCCACTAAGAATGCAGCGATACTGATAATGTTTGATATACCGAAAGTTGTTTTTTGGTAGTCACCAAACTTATCGTAAACGTCCTTGCCCCAAGTTGATGCAATAGCACACCAAACGGCAATACCAGCAACAACAACGAGAGCAATGGTTATCCAAAGCCATTTTAGGCTTTTCTTTTTAGGAGCAGGCACAAATTCGGTCTGTTCCGTTTGCAAGTTTTCCTTTTCCATTTTTTCTCCTTTAATTTATGAAACTATATTTCATCTTTTCCCTATCACTATATACGATATAACAGTTTGCTACCCGACGGCAAAAATGCCGTCGGGTAATTTTTACTTTTTCTTAAAGGGTTAGAAGCGAGTTGCAGTAGGCTCGCGAAGTGTTTTGGATGAGATAAACCTTGTTGGTTATCGAAGTCAAAACACTAAGCAGAAACGACCTGCAACGATGCTTATAAACGTTTAAACGTTGGGTTGCTTTGTATAGTTCGGCAACAATTGAGGTGACAACTTAGTTGCGTTAATACCAGCATCCTTTAATTCCTTATCGAATGCTTTAACGTGGTCTAAGGTGAGTTCTTTAACCTCAACGTCTTTATAAATCTTACCTACGCTCTTACCTGCGTTTCTACCGAATACGATAATGTCGAGGAGAGAGTTACCCATAAGTCTATTTCTGCCGTGGATTCCCCCTACTGCCTCACCTGCAACGAAGAGGTTGGGAACGGTAGTGGTCATGCCGTCAGCCGAGATATCAAGTCCACCGTTTTGATAGTGGAGTGTGGGATAGATAAGAATGGGGTCTTTTCTAATATCGATGCCGTATTTACCGAACATGCGGAGCATTGCGGGAATACGTTTTTCGATAGTGCCTTCACCGTGAATAATATCAATCATCGGGGTGTCAAGCCATACGCCTTCACCATCGGTGGTCTTGATACCGTTGTTGCGTTTTTTGCATTCTCTAATGATAGAAGATGCGGTCACGTCACGGGTTTCAAGCGAGTAAACGAATGCTTCGCCGTCTTTATTTACGAGTTGTGCGCCGAGTGAACGAACTTTTTCGGTAACGAGTGCACCGAAGATTTGAGTGGGTTCAGCAACGCCAGTGGGGTGATATTGAAGGGTGTCAGCATAAAGGAGTTTTGCACCTGCTCTATAACCTAATACCAAGCCGTCAGCCGTTGCGCCGTAGTGGTTAGAGGTTGGGAAACCTTGATAGTGAAGTCTACCTGCACCACCAGTTGCAATGATAACGGTTTTTGCCTTTGCAACGTAAATGTCTTTGGTTTCCATATTGAGAAGAACTGCACCAGCCGCCTTGCCTTCTGTATCCTTAATAATTTCGATAGCAGCGGTAAAGTCAACAACGGGGATTTGGCGGTTCAACACTTCGTCACGAAGGGTTCTCATAATTTCCGCACCCGAATAGTCCTTACAAGCGTGCATACGTTTTCTACTAGTACCGCCACCGTGGGTGGTAATCATAGTGCCGTCTGCTTCCTTATCGAACATAACGCCGAGTTCGTTGAGCCATTTGATAGCATCGGGAGCATCGTTAACGAGCTTATATAAAAGTTCGTGCTTTGCAGCAAAGTGACCGCCACCGAAAGCGTCTAGATAGTGAATAGCGGGGCTATCGTTGGGTTTATCAGCCGCTTGAATTCCGCCCTCTGCCATCATGGTGTTTGCATCACCGATACGGAGTTTGGTTACCATCATAACGTTTGCGCCAGCATTGTGCGCTTCGATAGCAGCAGAAGAACCTGCACCACCGCCACCGATAACCAAAACGTCTACGTCGTAGTCGGGTTTAGAGAGGTCGATATCTAAATCGAGCACTCTTGATTTACCTTGCAAAAGGTCAGCAAGTTCGTGCAATACTTTTCCGCCCTTGTTGGGACCAACTTTCAATTCTTCATAAGCAGAAGTTATGTAGTCGGGGTGGTTTTCTTGCAAAACCGTTTGCTTTTCGTCCGCAGTCATTCTTGCGAACAAGTTTTGAAGTCTTTGTTCTCTGGTCGCTTCGACCTTCTTCATTGAATCTAATTGTTCTTGTGTATACTTATACATAACTCTTCCCCCTATTTCTCGATTTCTCTATTGTTATAGAGTTCTTTGAGTTCTTCGATAGGCTTATTCATAAGCGTTTCGATAAGTTCTACGTACTTGCCGTCTTCGATTTCTTTTACCCTATCGATAAGATGTTGAGTTTCAGGAGCCATATACTTGCCGTAAAGTCTTCTTGCAAGTTCAGCAACTTGGGGATGAGAAATACCAGCGGGACATCTTGAAGAGCAAACGCCACACATTACGCAGTCAAAAGATTCTTCCGCGCAGTTAGCATAGTCACCGCGTTGTGCGTATGCAATGTATTGCATAACGTTAAGTCCTTGCGTACAAGCCTTAGTACAAGCATTGCAACCTACGCACGCATAGATTTCGGGGTAAAGTTGCATCATGATTTGTTCGGTCGGCTTAATCTTTTCAATATCGTAAACTGATTTTACGAGGGGGAAGAAAGGAAGCGTTGCAACGTACATATCGTTTTCAACCTTTTGTTGACAAGCGAGGCACGCGTGCAATTCCCTATCGCCTTTGATACGGTAAATAGTTGAACATGCACCGCAGAAACCGTTTCTGCATCCGCAACCGCGAACGAGTTGGTATCCGGCATATTCCATTGCCTTCATAATAGTTAAACTTTCGGGCACTTGATATTTCTTACCGAAAAAATAAACGTTAACTAAATTTTCCATTTGTTTTCTCCTTATTAATACTCGTTCGGCAATTCGTCGAGTTCGTCGAAACGGAATACCGGACCGTCTTTACATACATATTTTGAACCTACGTTACATCTTCCGCATTTACCAACACCGCACTTCATACGAAGCTCTAACGTCGTGTAAACTTGGGTCTTTTCAAAGCCTAGTGACCTAAGCCCTTCCAAAGTAAACTTAATCATAATAGGCGGACCGCAAAGAACTGCAATCTTATTGGTATCAAAGCCAAGTTCTTTAACGTAGTTAGGAACAAAACCAACGTGTCCGTCCCAACCTTCTTGTTCGCGGTCGATAGTTAAGTGAACGTTTACACCACTATCGGTCGCCCATTCGTTTATAATTTCTTGATAGTCAAGTAGGTCGTCTTTACTTCTTGAACCGTAAACGATATCGATTTTGCCGTATCTATCACGATAATGTCTGCAATAGTTAATTACAGAGCGGAGCGGTGCTAGACCAACGCCACCTGCAACGAACAAAAGGTCTTTACCTGCAAACACGTCGTCAACGGGGAACGGATTGCCGTAAGGTCCGCGAACGGTAACGTTTTGACCGGGTTCAGCCGCGTGAAGCCAAGTGGTTACGCAACCGCATTTCTTAATAGAAAATTCCATATACTCGGTATTTGTGGGAGAGGACGTTATTGAAAACATCGCTTCGCCTATACCAGGGATAGAAAGCATTGCGCATTGACCGGGGCGGTGTTCAAAAAGTTTCTTACCTTCGGGTGAAACAACCCTAAAGGTTTTAATATCGGGGGTGTCTTGTCTAATCTCGGTTATAACGCCGAGTTTTGGGATTAAAGTTTCATTAATCATTTTCCTTACCTCCGAGAGTTTTCATAACCTTAACGATATTCATTGATATCGGGCACTTTGTAAGACAACGTCCGCAACCTACACAGCTGAACATTCCGTCGTTATTGTCGGGATAGTACACGAGTTTGTGCATAAATCTTTGACGGAAACGTTCCTTTTGCGATGCTCTTGAGTTGCCGTGAGCCATCAACGTGAAATCGCTATACATACAAGAGTCCCAACATCTAAAACGTTGAACACCCTCGTTTGTCTTAAAATCTTTAATGTCGTAGCATTGACAAGTCGGGCAAACGAAAGTACAAGTTCCACAACCTAAGCAGTGTGAAGAAAGCTCGTCCCACGCGGGTGAATCAAAGTATTCTTTGGTCTTGCCTGCGCCAAACTTTTCAGTAGTAACGTTACTTAGGGGAAGTTTTTCCATGATAGCGGAAATTTGTTTCTTTTGTTCTTCAACTGCCTTTCCGTCACAATCTTCAGTTATAGATGAGATTGCACTTAAAAGCTTTTCGCCCTTTTCGGTGTTTGCAAGAAGATATAAGTCAGTTTCGGTCTTCCACGCGGTTATATCGCCAGCGGGGTTTGCCGCATCGATACCGAAGGTCTTACAAAAACAAGTTTCGCTAGGTCTTCCGCAAGCGAGGGAAACGATAACGCCCTTTTCCCTTCTAGATGCGTAATAACTATCAACGGGTTCGGAGAGGAACACTCTATCAAGAATTTCAAAACTCTTTACGTCGCACGCACGAACGCCGAATACAACGAAGTCTTCTTTTTCTTGTCTATTGTCGATAATTTCGATATTCTTTCCTTCGGTCTTGAACTCCATAAGAGTTTCCATTTGAGGAAAGAAGAAATCTTTTGCACTTCTAACGGTGTTGAGCGCGTCGCTCATCTTAACACCTTCTTGCCAAAGTTTAAATGACGCACCGCCTTTGCCGTCAACGGGAATATATAGTTTTGCGTTTTCCGCAATCAATGCAAACGCTTTATCTAAATTTGAAAGAGAAATTTTACGCATTATTTATCCCCCTTATTAACTGCTTCGCTCGGTTCCAAGTCTTCCTTGGTGTAGTTAACGAGCGGTGCTCTGTTGCCAACTTCTTCACCAGCTTGGTAATCGCCGTAGAATCCGTTGATATCTTTAATGAATTTTCTATTGAGCAAGTGGAGCGGAATTTGTTGTGGGCACACCCTTGAACATTCACCGCAGTCGGTACAACGTCCTGCAACGTGGAATGCACGGATAATGTGGAACATTTGCTCTTCAAAGCTGTTTGCAGCAGCTTTATTTTGAACGCCTGAGTTGGGGTTGTCGAACACGCACTTTTCACAAGTACATGCGGGGCAAACGTCACGGCAAGCGTTACAACGGATACAACGTGATAATTCGTTTTGCCAGAAAGCAAATCTTTCATCCGCCGTCATCTTTTCAAGCTCGTCAACTTGGTCGAAGCGATTTGAAGAAATAACTTCGCCGTCTTCACCGATAAGTTCGTCGTAAGCAACGTGCTTTTTGCTCTTACAGTTACGGCAACGTTCTGCCAAAACTTCGGCTTTAGCGATTTCTTTAACGCCGTCGTAAAGGGTTTCAACCTTTAAGGTATCGGTAGTTGCGTCAACCGACACTATTCCGTCACCAAAAGCGTTCTTAATTTTTTTGATATCAACCATGCCGTCACAAGCAATGCCAACGACGTAAACTTTTTCACGGTCAAAGCGGTGCTCGGTTAAGAGTTGGTTAAAACTATAAGTGTCGCAAGGCTTTAAGAACACAAGTGTTTTGCCTTCGCCCTTTTTAGTTTCTTTAATTAGGTATTTTGAGAAGTTTGCGCCCGAAAAATCGTCGAACACAAAATCTTTCTTCATACTTTCAATATCGGTGAAAACCGCGGGTGTTTGGTCGTAAGAAAATTCACCTTTCTTTAGACCGAGAACTTTTGAAACAGTGCCGTTACTAAGAAGTTCTTCTGCTTTTGCGATAAGCACTTCACGAGTTATTTTTTGCATCTTAAGTCCTCCAATCTCTTATTTTCACCAAGAGCGGTTACCGTTTTAACAAAGTCGTTCATGGTCGCTGCGAACTTTGCACCTTCAGCAGCCGATACCCACTCTACTCTAGTACGTTCTTTTTCGATACCCAAATAGTCGAGCATTGAAAAAAGTAGTGCCATTCTACGTCTTGTGTAATAGTTACCCGAAGTGTAGTGGCAGTCCCCTGGGTGACAACCGCAAAGGATAACCCCGTCCGCACCGCGTTGGAATGCGCGGAGAATGAACATCGGGTTAACACGGCAAGAACAAGGAACACGGATAACCTTTACTTCAGCGGGATACGCCAAACGGTTGCTACCTGCAAGGTCAGCACCCGCATACGAACACCAGTTACAACAAAAAGCTACGATTTTGGGTTTATATTCGTTTACTTGCATATTGCGTCTACCTCCGCCATAATTTGTTTGTTTGCAAATCCTTTAAGGTCCATAGCGCCTGACGGACAAGCAACCGTACAGCAACCGCATCCTTGACATATTGCTTCGTTAACTTGTGCTACGCGACGAATAAGCGTAGTTCTATTCGGCCCACGGAATTCTTTATCAGCATAAGTGATTGCGCCGTAAGGACAAACCTTTTCACAAGAAGAACAACCGTTACACATCAATTCGTCGGACTGTGCAACGCAGGGGTTACCAGTAAGCTTATCTTTAGCAAGAAGGCCAATAACCTTTGCTGCCGCTGCACCCGCTTGAGATACCGTTTCAGGAATATCTTTAGGTCCTTGGCAAGCACCAGAGAGGAATATACCTGCCGTGGGGCTTTCTACCGGACGAAGTTTGGGGTGCGCTTCGGTAAAGAAGTCGTTTGTGTCCATACTTGCGGTGAGCATTGTTGCGAGCGGTCTTGCCGATTTATCAGGCTCGATTGCAGCCGCCAAAACAACTAGGTCTGCTTCTATCTTTAATTGTTTATTTGCGATAAGGTCGGAACCTTGAACGATAAGTTTGTTACCTTCGGGTGAAACCTTACCAACCATACCTTTAATATAATGTACGCCGTATTCTTCAGCCGCTCTACGATAGAACTCGTCAAATTGTTTACCGGGTGTTCTAACGTCGATATAGAAAACGGTTACGTCGGTATCGGGATATTTATCTCTCGTTAGCATTGCGTGTTTTGCGGTATACATACAGCAAATCTTCGAGCAATACTCTTTACCTTTTTCTGCACATGACGCGCAACGCGAACCAACGCATTGAACGAACACGATTTTGTGGGGGTGTACGCCGTCTGACGGACGGAGAAGTTTACCAGCGGTAGGACCAGCCGCGTTCATCAAACGTTCAAATTCTAACGAAGTGATAACGTCTTTGCTTTGGCTGTATGCAAATTCGTCAAACTTGTCCATACTGATAGGATTAAATCCTGTTGCAGCAACGATTGCGCCGTACTTTTCTTCAACGAATTCGTCCTTTTGGGTATAGTCGATTGCCTTTGCCGTACAAACTTTTGCACAAACACCGCACTTGCCGTTCTTTAACATATTGCAGTAATCCGCGTCGATTGTTGCAATCTTAGGAACTGCTTGAGCGAACGGAATATAGATTGCACGTTTATTATCCATTCCCAAGTTAAAGTCGTTAGGAACTTTTTTCATCGGGCACTTTTCGGTACAAAGTCCGCAACCCGTACAAACGTCTTCCTTTACGTAACGTGCTTTCTTTCTAATCTTAACGTCGAAGTTACCTACAAAGCCTTTAACTTCTTCAACTTCGCTGTAAGAGAAAATTCTAATTTTTTCGTGTTGAGCAACGTCAACCATCTTAGGCGTCAAAATACAAGCCGCACAGTCAAGCGTCGGGAAGGTTTTATCAAGTTGAGCCATTTTACCACCGATGGTGGGCTTTTTCTCAACGATATCAACTTCAAAGCCTGCATCTGCAATGTCGAGCGCCGTTTGAATACCAGCAATACCGCCACCGATAACGAGTGCACGTTTGGTAACGGGACTCTCACCCGGTTTTAGCGGTGCGTTGAGGTTAACCTTTGCAATAGCCGTTCTACCTAAAACGATAGCCTTTTCGGTACCCTCTTGCATATCTTTATGTATCCAAGAACATTGTTCACGAATGTTTGCAATTTCCACCATATAGGGATTGAGTCCGGCTGCGGCAGCAGTCTTTCTAAAGGTGGCTTCGTGCATTCTCGGTGAACAAGAACATACTACGATACCAGTGAGGTTGTGTTCTTTAATAGCGTCTTTTATTAGTTGTTGACCCGCTTGTGAACACATATATTGATAGTTGGCGGAATGAACAACACCCGGTTCGCTCTTCAATGCTTCAGCAACCTTAACAACGTCAACAGTGCCCGCGATGTTACTTCCGCACCAACATACGAATACTCCTATTCTCTGCATTTGTACTCTCCTTTTTACTTAGTGTATTTCCTAAACGCACTTACGATTGCTTGTTGGGGCAAATCTTCGTCCAAAAGTTCAGGAATATCGTCTGGCTTTAAGTGATTGTTGCCTTGCTGTCTAACAACCATAAGGCGAACTGCTTCAACGAGTTTAGCAGGTTCAACTCCCCTCGGGCATCTGTCGATACAAGCAAAGCAAGAAAGACAACGATAGATTGATTTTGATTTTAGTAGCGGTTCGATATCACCCGTTTCAACCATATACACGAATTGATGGGGATGATATTCCATTTCGTCATACGCAGGGCAAGTTCCAGAACATTTTCCGCATTTCATGCACTTTCTAGGGTTAACCTTGCTTATGCGAACGATTTCATCACATACGTTTTTGGAATTTTCCATTGTTCTACTCCTTTATCCCAAACGCTTCTGCAAGCAATTCGGTGATGTATACTACCGGCAAATCACTGCCGTTCTTTTCTAAGTTGTACTTACAAAGCGGACAAGCGGTTACGATAACTTCTGCGCCGTTGAGTTTTGCGTTGTCAGAAACCCTCTTACTCTTTGCCTTTGCAAGTTCCTTGCTCTCTAAGGTGATATATCCACCGCAACATTCGTTACGGAAAGCGTAACTTACGGGCTCACCGCCGATTGCACGGATTAAATCTTCCATAATGGTGGGGTTTTCCACGTCGTCCATAGCCATAACTTTACCAGGACGGAGAAGAAGACAACCATAATAGGGAGCAATCTTTTTGCCTGCGAGAGAGTTAACAACCTTTTCCTTAACCTTTTCGTAACCGATTTTGTCACGAAGAAGTTCTAAGTAATGGATAACTTCGGTCTCGCCATTATACTTATCTGGTGCAATGTATTGGTTTACACGGAAATTAAAGCCGTCATCCGTTTGCATTGCATTGTTGGTTTGTTTTAACACGTTGTGACAAGCCGAACATACCGAAACTAGCGGTTGACCTTTGTCGTTTGCGTGTTTTAACGCGCGCACTGAAGAAAGTTTTGTAGCAATCTCGTCGTTAGCGGTTGTAAACACACCGCCACAGCATTGCCAATTATCAATTTCTTCAAGCGTAACGCCAAGCACTTCCGCACACTTTCTAGCATACTCGTCAAGCACTTTAGCTTTAGTCTTTAACGTACAGCCGGGAAAATAACTTACTTTCATTTATCTGTCGCTCCTTTTATACCATTTGTTCGGGATGGAACACCTCGTCAAATCTTTCTTCTGTCAAGAAGCCAAGCTGAACGCAAGCTTCTTTTAGTGAAATGTTGTCTTTATATGCTTTCTTTGCAGTCTTTGCTGCATTTTCATATCCAATGTAGGGGTTCAATGCGGTAACGAGCATGAGTGAGTTTTGAAGGTTGTGGTCCATCTTTTCACGATTTGCCTTAATACCTACCGCACAGTTGTTGTTGAACGAAACGATTGCTTCTGCCAAAAGTCTTGCCGATTGCAAGAAGTTATAAATACATACGGGCATGAATACGTTTAATTCAAAGTTACCTTGTGATGCTGCCATGCTAACCGCAACGTCGTTACCCATAACTTGAACGGCAACCATTGTAACCGCTTCGCATTGAGTGGGGTTAACTTTACCTGGCATGATTGAAGAGCCGGGTTCGTTTTCGGGAATGAAGATTTCACCAAGACCGTCTCTAGGTCCACTTGCAAGCCAACGTACGTCGTTTGCAATCTTCATCATGTCGCAAGCGAGTGCTTTAATCGCGCCGTGTGCGAACACCAATTCGTCTTTACTGGTAAGTGCGTGAAATTTGTTGCCAGCGGTAACAAACTTTTTGCCGGTGATTTCAGAAACCTTTTCAGCAACCAAGGTATCAAAACCTTTAGGTGCGTTAAGTCCAGTACCTACTGCCGTACCGCCAAGAGCGAGTTCAGCGAGCGGTTTAAGGGAAAGTTTAAGAAGTTCAACGTCGCGTTCCAAACTCGTTCTCCAACCGCTGATTTCTTGACCGAACTTAATCGGGGTTGCGTCTTGAAGGTGGGTTCTTCCGCACTTAACGATTTCGCCTTCTTCCTTTTCTAAACGCTTAAACGTTGAGATAAGAAGTTCAACCGCGGGGATAAGTTTATCTTCAAGTGCGGTTACTGCAGAAATGTGCATTGCAGTGGGGAAAGTATCGTTTGAAGATTGGCTCATATTGATATCGTCGTTGGGGTGCAAAATCTTTTCGCCCGCAATTTCGTTACCGCGGTTTGCAATAACTTCGTTTGCGTTCATGTTAGATTGAGTGCCAGAGCCAGTTTGCCATACAACGAGTGGGAAGTGGTCGTTTAGAGAACCGCTGATAACTTCGTCGCAAGCCGTTACGATTGCTTGAAGTTTTTTATCGGTCATCTTTTCAGGACGAAGCTCGTGGTTTGCAAGAGCAGCCGCCTTTTTGAGAACACCGAATGCTTTGGTTATTTCGCGTGGCATAATTTCAATACCTTCGCCAATCTTAAAGTTCTCGTGACTTCTTTGAGTTTGCGCTGCCCAATATCTATCGGCAGGAACTTTTACCTCACCCATTGAGTCGTGTTCAATACGATAATCCATAATCAATCTCCTTTTTAGGTTTTCGCCAGTAAAATCAAGGCTAAAAAACCGTATAAATCGTCATTATAAATTCTTTTTGCTTAATTATAACAAATTTCGCGCCGTTTGTAAATTATTTATATATAAATAAAACTAGAAAAATATAGAAATTTTCCACCTAAACCCAAAAAATAATCGCCCCTTAACGTAAAATTACCACTTAACCTAAAAATCGTTTGCAAGCAGATATAATTTGTGATAAAATATTTTGGTCGATTTTTGGAGAGAAAAAAGTGAAAAAACAAAAAAGCACCGATTTTAATAAACCCCTCACCTTTAAGTTTGGGTTAAAAGACGGATTGCCGATTGGTCTTGGTTACCTTTCGGTCGCTTTTGCGTTCGGCGTAAAGGCCGTTGTCGCGGGGGTACCGTGGTTTATGGCGCTTTTTATTTCCATGACAAACCTTACCTCAGCAGGTCAACTCGCGGGGCTTACGGTTATCACAACGCTGGGCACTTTTCTTGAAATTGCCGTTACCCAGTTGGTAATAAATTCCAGATACTTTTTGATGAGCATAACCCTCTCTCAAAAAATGGACGATAATTTTTCGTTTGCGAACAGATTTTTCTATTCTGCTTTCGTTACCGACGAGATTTTTGCAGTGGCTTCTTCCAAAAAGCTTCCCATCAATAAAAAATACTTCCTAGGGCTTGTTATCCTTCCCTACGTCGGTTGGTCGCTTGGAACTTTGCTCGGTGCAACGGCGGGCAGTATTCTTCCCCCGATAATAACCAATTCCCTAAACATAGCGCTATACGCAATGTTTATTGCAATTATCGTTCCGCCGTCCACAAAGCAACTCGGGGTTGCACTCGCCGTACTTATGAGCGCGGGTATAAGTTGCGCACTCTATTTTATCCCCGTATTCAGTGTTCTAAAAGACGGTATAAAAATAGTTATAAGTGCACTTATAACGGCTTGCCTTATGGCGTTTTTGTTCCCCATAAAAAAGGAGGGTGATAGCGATGCCGTTAGGTAGAATGGCCTTAATGATTGTTGTTATGGCGGGTGTTACCTATCTTATAAGAATGCTTCCACTAGTTCTTTTTAGAAAGAAAATAACTTCCCGATATATCCAAAGTTTACTATACTACATACCCTATGCCGTTCTTTCGGCAATGACCTTTCCCTACATTTTTTACGCAACGGGCAATCTTTGGACGGCACTAATCGGCACGGCGGTTGCCCTTATAGCCTCCATTTGCAAGCAATCGCTTATCATCGTTGCACTGCTCTCTTGCATTGGCGTTTTGATAGGTGGATTTATATTTTAAGTTTAAAAAAACAAAAAGCACATCGGCGATGTGCTTTTTCTTTTATTATTTGAACCAACGAAAAGTGCTGATTATACCCTGCCCCCATAACAAAAGCAATAATATCGGTAATATATATTTGCAATAAAAGCGGAGTTTAGAAGGGAATTTTGCACCCTTACCCGTGTTGGCTTCGGTCAAGAATTTATGCCAGCCCCACGCCTTTTTATCCCACGTGCAGAAAAGAACGTAAACAAGCGAGCCTAACGGCAAAATGTTGCTTGAAATTATAAAGTCTTCTAGCTTCATAATATCGCTTTCCGCACCGAGCGGAGTGAAGCCCGACCACACGTTGAAACCTAGAATACACGGCAACACCAAAACGAGCAATAGGATAAAGTTTATTAGACAAGACTTGTGCCTATTCCAACCCCATCTATCCATACCGAAAGCAATGATGTTTTCAAACACCGCGATAACGGTTGACATAGCGGCAAAAATCATAAATAGGAAGAAGAACGAGCCAACTATTCTACCCATAACTGGTCCCATACTGTTAAACACTTGGGGAAGAGCCTTAAAGATAAGATCAGGGCCAGACTCATTAAATTTACCATCTTTAATACCAACGCCAAATGCAAAGCATGCGGGGATAACGATTAAGCCAGCAACGAACGCAACACCCGTATCTAAAACGGCAATGGTGGTCGCCTCACCGAAAAGGCGTTTATCCTTCTTTATATAACTACCGAAAATTGCCATAGAACCCATACCTATAGAAAGGGTAAAGAAGGCTTGTCCCATAGCGGCAAAAACGGCTTCGCCAAAGTTATCACTAAACAACTTTTTAAAATCGGGAACGAGATAATATTTAAGTCCTGCACCCGCACCTTTTAACGTAACCACGTACACGGCAAGGCAAACGATGATAACAAGGAGTAAAATCATCATTACTTTATTAACTCTTTCCACACCCTTTTTAAGTCCTAGTGAGCAAACGAAAATGCCGAGTGCAACAACCAAAAACGCAGTGCACACTTGAACGGGAAGGTTGCCTTTAACAGCGTCAATTTGACTGCTAACGGCAGACTTATCTACCCCGACGAACGAACCGCCTATTGACTTAAAGAAGTATATAAACATCCACCCCGTCACAGCGACGTAGAACATCATTAGAATATAGTTACCTACCGCACCGACGTAGCCGAATGCGTGCCATTTAGTGCCCTTTGGTTCAAGCGTTTTAAAAGAGGAAATAATACTCTTTCTGCTCGCTCTACCAACGGCAAATTCCATAGTCATAATGGGAAGCCCGAATATAACGAGGAACAATAAATACATTAAGATAAACGCGGCACCGCCATATTGACCAACAATATACGGAAAACGCCAAACGTTGCCTAGCCCTATTGCACAGCCCGCGGATATAAGAATAAAGCCAAGTCTTGAACCAAAGCCTTCCCTTTCACCGCTAAGTGCAGTTTGTTTTTTTGCCATAATTTTACTTTTCCTTATAAATTAATAACGCAACTATTATATCCCTAAATCAGCAATAAATCAAACAAAATTTGCAAATTTATCCCAATCGACACCAAAAATTACAAAACATATCTTGAAATTATATATAGAATTAGAAATTTTAATAGACGTATAACCAATTTTTTAATTAATTTTACTTGAATTTGCGCCCCTTGTGGTGTATAATTACCTTGTAATAAATTTTTGGAGAATTTTATGGATAGCAACAAAAGACCAGATACAATGGAACGCATCACTACCCCCGCACTTGCAAACGCATTTATTGACGAGCAAGTTAAACTTGTTCGCGAACAAGTGGGCGACAAAAAAGTTCTTCTCGCTCTCTCTGGCGGTGTGGATAGTTCTGTCGTTGCAGCACTTTTAATAAAAGCAATCGGCAAACAACTCGTTTGCGTACACGTTAACCACGGCTTAATGAGAAAGGGTGAAAGCGAACAAGTTATCGAAGTGTTCGGTAAAGAACTTGACGCAAACCTTATATATATCGACGCAACCGACCGTTTCTTATCACTTCTTGAAGGCGTCTCTGCACCCGAGAAAAAGAGAAAAATTATCGGTGGTGAATTTATTAAGGTGTTCGACGAAGAGGCCTCTAAATTAAAGGGCATTTCCTTCCTCGCTCAAGGCACAATCTATCCCGACATCTTAGAGAGCGACGGTGTTAAAGCCCACCACAACGTTGGCGGACTTCCCGAAGATATGCAATTTGAACTTGTTGAGCCCGTTAAACTTCTTTATAAAGACGAAGTTAGAGTTGTTGGTAAAGCACTCGGTCTTCCCGCTTCAATGGTTGACCGTCAACCCTTCCCCGGCCCCGGTCTT
>JAFQJB010000021.1 GCA_017397305.1 Clostridia bacterium
ATTTCCGCTGTGTGCCCTCTTTGCGGCACAACCTACCATGAACCCGCAGCCCTTTCGAGAATCGAAGGGGCTAAAACGAAGGATAACACCGCAAGCGTGGATAAAATTGCACATAAAACTATTTTACGATTAGTGCTCATATGCTCACCCCACAACTATGGGACGCGAAGTCCCCTCCGCACCGATAGGCGCAATCTTTAACCCGTGTGGGTCGCAGTATATAACCCCGTCACTAGTAATGCTGGGGGAGTGCACGCAATACTCTTTCTTGCAAGTGCTGTCGGTTACCGATACCGATTTTTCACGCTTATTTATAAAAGCGGTGTTGGACTTGGTTTTATCAGCCGAAGAATAAATTACAACCTGATAACCGCCGTCCTTATCTTCTATTTCAACACTACCTAAAAATTCGTCGGCAATATCGAACTTGTCTTCCTTTACGTTGTAGGTTAGAACGGTTTTGCCGTTTAGTGAAAATATAAATCCGTCGTGCGATTTGTTTTTGGAAGAAAAGAAAAAGGATAAAAACAGCGCGATAATCAAAAGTGCAAGGACAATATACACAATCGCGTCGCCGAACAAAAACGGCTTAATCTTATCTGTTTTTTGTTTTTCCTTCATTTCGAACTTCTCACCCATTGTATATATAATTTTACTAAATTATATAATAAAAGTCAATGGTTGAAAAAAGGAAATATCTTCCAAAGCAAAAATTTTTAATCCTTAAAAAAATATTGGACGGTGGAAGGAGGTAAAATCTAGTAAAAGGGTTGATTTTACGTGCCAATTGTTTTATAATAATACATAACGTGATAACATGGAGAAAATTATGGTAGACGGCAAATTGCTTATAGAAAAACTTTTGGTTTACGCGGAAGAGTTTTTGCACTTATCGCCCCGAGATGAAGTGTATTTTAGAAACCTTTTGCTCCGCGAATTTAAGCTTGACGCACCTTGCAGGGATACGGGGGATTTAAGTTTTGTGAAAAAGCTTTCCGTTCCCGACGTTTTGGTGGAAGAAATCGAGGGGTACGCAACCGAAAACGGCCTTTGCGAAAAGGGGCTTGAAAACCTTTATAGCACGTACGTAATGGGTATTTTGTCGCCCTTGCCCTCTAAGGTTAATCAAACCTTTATGGAAATAAAAAATGCCGAAGGCATAGAAAAGGCTTGCGAATACTTTTATAATCTTTCGGTAATGAATAACTACGTTCAAAAAACGGCTATTGGAAGAAACTTGAAGTGGGATTATCCAGATGGTGATAAATATCTTGAGATAACGGTTAACTTAAGTAAGCCCGAAAAAGACAACAAGGAAATCGCAAAACTTTTAACAATAAAAAAATCGGACGAAAAGTATCCCGAATGCTTGCTCTGTAAGGAAAACGAGGGATATCAAGGCACGGCGACTCATCCGGCAAGAGAGAATATTAGGACGATATCTCTAAATCTAGGTGGAGAAAAATGGTTTGTTCAATATTCGCCCTATGCATATTATAACGAGCATATGATTGCTATTTCCGAAAAGCACGCACCAATGCATATTAAGGCAGACACGGTGCAAAAACTGCTTGACTTTGTGGACTTCTTCCCTAACTACATGATAGGCTCTAACGCAGCACTACCCATAGTTGGCGGTTCAATATTAAACCACGAACATTTCCAAGGTGGCGAACACTTGATGCCTATGCATAACTCCAAAGTTAAGGTGGAGTACGTCAGTGAAAAATATCCGTCGGTTAAGGTAGGTATTCTAGATTGGTACAACAGCGTAATAAGGCTTAATAGTGGCGATAGAGACGCGCTATCGGGCTTTGCAACCGAAATTATCAGTGTTTGGGAAGATTATACCGATGCTGATAACGAAATTTATAGCTATACTGACGGTGTTCCGCACAATTCCTTGTCGCCCGTTTGCAGAAAGATTGGTGACGAGTATCAAATTGATTTGATTTTGCGTAACAATAGAACGAGTGAAGAGTTTCCCGAAGGAATTTTCCACGCTCACCCCGAATACCACAATATAAAGAAAGAAGGTATAGGGCTTATCGAGGCAATGGGACTGTTTATCCTCCCTGGTAGACTAAAAAAACAATTAAATATGATTGCACAAATTTTGTGCAAGGAAGTAGAATATAATAAGGAAGAAATCGCTACCCCCGAAAACTACTTATATGCCCATAGAGATATGATAAAAGCACTTGTTGAGGAAGGGTATAAGGCTGATTTACAAAGCGCTAACGAGAGGGTTACCCTTTGGGTTAACGAGGTTTGTAAGAACATTCTTTATAACACAGCGGTGTTTAAGGATACCGAGTGTGGCAAGGCGGGTTTTGACCGCTTTATGAATAAAATTGGTGCAAAAATCAAATAGGAGAAAGTTATGAACGTTTTAGTTACTGGTGGAGCGGGTTATATAGGCTCTCACACGACGGTAGAGCTTCTTAATGCGGGGCATACCGTTGTTGCAATCGATAATTTTATGAATAGCAAAATGGAAGCCGTTCGCCGTGTGGAAAAAATCACGGGTAAAAAGGTTAAGTTTTACGAAGGTGATATCAGGGATAGGAAAATCTTGGATAAAATCTTTACAGAAAACAAGATAGACTCGGTTATAAACTTTGCTGGGCTTAAAGCGGTGGGCGAATCGTGTGCAAAACCGCTTGAATATTACGAAAACAATATTGAAGGATTGTTGGTTTTGTGCTTTGCAATGCGCGACCACAACGTTAAAAACTTGGTGTTCTCATCGTCCGCTACCGTATACGGAAAGCCAAAGAGCGTGCCGATTAAGGAAGATTTTCCCTTGTCCACGTCTAATCCGTACGGAAGCACCAAACTCTTTATCGAATATATCTTGAAAGATTTATATAAGGCTGACCCAACCTTTAACATTGCTATACTTAGGTATTTTAACCCCGTGGGTGCGCACCCGTCGGGTGAAATTGGTGAAGACCCAAAAGGTATTCCCAACAATTTATGCCCTTATATAACGCAAGTTGCGGTTGGCAAGAGGGAATATCTCGGCGTATTTGGCAACGATTACGACACGCACGACGGAACGGGTGTAAGGGACTATATCCACGTTGTCGACCTTGCAAAAGGTCACGTGCTTGCCGTTGACAAACTTACTAAAAACCCAGGTCTTGTTATCGTAAACCTCGGTACTGGCGTGGGATACAGTGTTTTAGATATGGTAAAAGCCTTTGAAAAGGCTACGGGAAAACCTATTCCTTATAAAATTATGCCTCGTCGCCCAGGTGACATTGACGAGTGTTATGCAGACCCCGCCCTTGCAAAAGAGGTTTTGGGTTTTGTTGCTGAGAAAAATCTTGACGATATGTGTCGCGATGCTATGAACTGGCAAAATAAAAATCCAAACGGCTACGACGAATAGGCTAAAATGAACAACTAAAATTAGCGGTTTTTTGTAAAAAATGCAAAAAATCGCTTTTTTGTTATGTTAAAATATTGCAAAAACTTAACAAAAGTAGTAAAATAGTAAATGAAAAAAATCAATTTTTAGCAAAAACGAGGTTTTTTATGAAATTTGGATATGCAAAAGTTTGTGCTGTTACTCCCGAGGTTAAAGTTGCCGACGTGCAATTTAACACCTCCTCAATTATCGATTGTATTGATAAGGCGTACAATGAAAATGGTGCGGAAATAATAGTTTTCCCCGAACTTTGCCTGACGGGGGCAACGTGTGGCGACTTGTTTTTTACCGACGTGTTGCAAGAAGCCGCGCTTTTAGGACTAAAAGAAATCGCAAAAAACACGTTAAACAAAAAAGCATTGATATTTGTTGGACTTCCCTTAAGAAAAAACAACAAACTATATAACGTAGCGGCGGTTATAAACGAGGGTAAGGTTTTATCGTATATTACAAAAACCGCAATCGGCGGGGTAAGTGACCTTGGGGAAAATAGGTATTTTTCTTCACTTGAAAGTAACCTTACCTTTGACTTTTTCGGTCAAGAAATCCCGCTCGGCAAAAACTTTATTTTTACGTGTAAAGATAATCAAAACTTGACCGTTGGTGTTGAGATTGGCGGGGACTTGCTTCAATGGACTGCGCCAAGCGGGGCAAACCTTATAGTAAACCTTTGCGCAACGCCAATTACGGTAGGCAAGAGCGAACTTTTGCAAGAGAACGTGCTTTCTAGGTCAAGATTTTCTAAGTGCGGATACATCTTATCAAACGCAGGCGAAGGGGAATCGACCTCTGAAATGGTTTTCGGCGGTTGCAACGTCGTTTGCGAGAACGGAAAGCTTCTAAATTCGACAAAGCCTTTTGGTGAAAAATATTGCTATACCGAAATTGATTTAAGTTTTATTGCTAGCGAACGCACGAAAGGTGGGGATAACTACACGGATAGTCAAGTTCAAAGCATAGATTTTACTTGTGACGGAAATTGGGGGGATATTACAAGGGTTTACGAAAAAACGCCCTTCGTTCCTACGGAAGAAAAAATGCTAGGCGAGAGGGCGGAGTTAATTTTATCCATTCAAGCCGAAGGGCTTAAAAAACGCGTTGCACACGCACATAGCGGTTCGGTGGTGCTTGGACTTTCAGGGGGGCTTGATTCCACCCTCGCAATTTTGGTGGCTGTTACTGCTATGAAAAAACTAAATAGACCGCTTAAAGACGTTATAGCACTCACTATGCCTTGTTTTGGCACAACGTCTAGAACTTTCCAAAACACAATTAAACTTGGCAAGGCGCTTGGCGTGACCTTGAAAAAGGTGGATATCGGCAAGGCGGTTACAAGGCACTTAAAAGACATTAACCACCCGCTCGACCTCTTTGACGTTACCTTTGAGAACGCGCAAGCAAGGGAGAGGACGCAAGTTTTGATGGACGTTGCAAATATGAGTAACGGCTTGGTTATAGGCACGGGGGACCTTTCAGAAGTTGCGCTCGGTTGGTCGACCTATAACGGTGACCATATGAGCATGTATGCAGTAAACAATTCTATCCCTAAAACCCTCGTGCGTCACGTTGTAGAGGCTTATGCAAATAAGAGTAAGGGGAAATTAAAGGCGGTGCTTATGGATATTTTAGATACACCGGTCAGCCCCGAACTTCTCCCTGCTGAAAACGATGCTATTTCGCAAAAGACTGAAGATATCGTTGGGCCTTATATTTTGCACGACTTTTTCCTTTTCAATATGGTAAGACGTGGCTTTTCCCCAGAAAAACTTTACTACGTCGCTTGCAAAACGTTCGAGGGCGACTTTAAGAAAGAGACCATACTAAAGTGGCTTAAGATTTTTGTAAAGAGATTTTTCATACAGCAATTTAAACGTTCTTGCGCTCCCGATGGAATAAAGGTGGGTTCGGTTGGACTTTCGGCAAGAGGCGAATGGAAGATGCCCTCCGACGCAGTTTGTAAGCTTTGGCTTGACCAGTTGGAAAATTTATAGGTGACCTATGTATAACTACACAATTTCGTTTATAGCGGGACTTTTAGCAATGTTATGTGCTTGTGTAAGTTATTTTGTTAAAAAGAAAGCAATATTTTTGGTGCTACAAGCCTTGGCGATAATATTATTAGCAGTTTCCTGTCTTTTTAACGTTCAATACTACGCTTGTATATCCTATGGTATATCATTGGTAAGGGTTTTTATATACTATATATTTGAAAGAAAAGATAAGCCAATTAAACTCTGGATAAGTGGAATATTTGCCCTTCTTGTTGTGATTTCTTACGTGCTTACAAACATAATAATACTCCAAAACTATGGTGCTGTAGATTTATTGATATTGATAGCAAATTTGATGTATACTTTTGTGTTTGCAATGAGAAATATGTGTAAACTTAGACTGTGTTTTATTCCCCCTACAATCATAAGTATTGTATATTTTATCTTAAGCCACGCAACGCCGTTTGTTATAATTTCTTATTGTTTTGAACTCGTTGCAAATACCGTAGCAATAATTTTATATCAAAAGAGAAAGAAAACGGCTGTAAAATAATTATTTATATATAATGTTTAGAAAAATTTTGCGAAAAATCTCTTCCGCAAAATTTTTTTTATTTTTTTAAAATTTTTTTGAAAAAACTATTGACAAATTGTGATTTATCGAATATAATAACAGTAATCATTACTGATAACGATTTTGCAAGGAGGTAAAAGATGAGGTATTCAAGACAACGCGCATTGATAACGCATATACTAAAAGGCAGATGTGACCATCCCACCGCCGATATGATATACGAGTCGGCAAGAGAGTTGGAGCCTAACATAAGTTTGGGCACTGTATACCGCAATTTAAAACTTCTTGCGGACGAAGGGGTGATAATAACGCTGGAGACCGAAGATAAAAGGCTACATTATGACGGAGACGTTTCAAGGCACAGCCACTTTATCTGTAACGAATGCGGAAAGATAGTCGACCTATTTAAGCCGAGTAAAACCCCTAACGAAATAGAAGAATTGGGACTTACCGTGACTGGTGAGAAGTGCGTTTATTACGGACTATGTTCTAGTTGCGGAGCTAAATAAAAAATTTATAGATGGTAAAACCATAAAAGGAGATTAATTATGAAAAAGTTTGTTTGCACAGTTTGCGGTTACGTACACGAAGGTGATTCAGCACCTGCTAGATGCCCCCTTTGCGGAGCACCTGCTAGCAAGTTCAAAGAACAAGCAGAAGGCTTGACTTGGGCTGCAGAACACGTTGTAGGCGTTGCTAAAGGGGTTGACCCCGAAATCATTGAAGGACTTAGAATGAACTTCAACGGCGAATGCACCGAAGTTGGTATGTATCTTGCAATGGCAAGAGTTGCACATAGAGAAGGCTATCCCGAAATTGGGCTCTACTATGAAAAGGCCGCTTGGGAAGAAGCTGAACACGCAGCAAAATTCGCTGAACTTTTGGGCGAAGTGGTAACCGATTCTACCAAGAAGAATTTGGAACTTAGAGTTGATGCTGAAAACGGCGCAACGGCTGGTAAATTTCAACTTGCTAAAAAGGCAAAAGAACTTAACCTCGATGCTATCCACGACACCGTTCACGAAATGGCAAGGGACGAAGCACGTCACGGCAAGGCTTTCGAAGGTCTTCTTAAAAGATATTTCAAATAAAAGGGGATAGAAAAATGAAATACGTTTGTAAGGTTTGTGGTTACGTTTACGACGAAGAAGCAGAGGGTGTAAAGTTTGACGCTCTCCCCGAAGATTATGCTTGCCCACTTTGTGGTGTTGGTAAGGACGAATTTGAAGTAGAAGAATAAGAGGTAACTAAAATGAAAGAAAATTATACCGTTTGTAATTGCAAAAAAGTTACGTATCACGATATAGCGACTGCACTTGAAAGTCACACTAAATTAGAAGACGTTGAACAAGTTTTCAAAGACGTACAAAACGTTACGCACTGTTCAACCGGTTGTGGCGGATGCTATCAAAAGGTGCTCGACGTTATATCCGAAGTGTTGATGGGTTAACCGTTAGTCTCAAATTGACCTTAATAAAGGTAAAATCGGCAATCTATTCATAAAAAATAAAGCGAGAGAAAATGTTCTCTCGCTTTAATATTTCAAAAAATTTGACCAATTTGTAATTGCACTTGACGGACAAAATATTATGTATTAAAATTATTATAACGTAGAAAAAGAGGAAAATAAAATGCAAAACATTACCACATTACAATCCGGCTCGATTAAAATTAACGGGAAAGCCGACTATTACGTTACCTTGGTTGAAAATTTGCACTTAAAAGACCGCGCTATTTGGGATAAATTCGTGCAAGTTTTCGTTGACCTTGCCGACGATAACGATAGAGGTTGGCGGTGTGAATATTGGGGTAAAAGCATGCGTGCCGCTTGCACTTGCTACTATTATTCTAGGGATATAGAACTTTATAACGTGCTTACCTATGCGGTAGAAAAGTTATTAAAAACCCAGGACGAGTTTGGTAGGATTTCTTCTTATTCGGTGGAAAAGGAATTTAACGGCTGGGATATGTGGGGCAGAAAATACGTTATAAGCGGACTTTTGCATTACTATGATATTTGCGATAGTGACGCAATTAAAAAGCGAATTATGATTGCTCTAAAAATGCACGTTGATTATATTATAAGTAAGGTTGGAAAAGGTGACGGAAAGAAGGATATTACCTTGACGAGCACTACTTGGGGCGGTGTAAACTCATGCTCTATTTTAGAGACAATCATTAATTTTTATAATAGAAACAAAGAACAAAAATATCTTGACTTTGCTGAATACATCATATCCACAGGTGGTTGTGCGTGGGGTAATTTAATCGACGCGGTTAACGACAAATCTTTACGTCCAAGCCAGTATCCCGTGAAAAAAGCGTACGAAATGATGTCTTTTTTTGAAGGATTGCTTGAATATTACAAGATATGTGGGGACAAAAAATATCTTGATTCGGCATTGAATTTTATTGACGCGTTGCAAAAGCACGAAATAACCGTTATTGGATGTGCTGGGTGCAAGAGTGAAGAGTTTAACGACGCAAGTCGCGTTCAAACAGACCCCGCAGTAGAGCCTATGCAAGAAACTTGCGTAACGGTAACGTGGATGCGCCTCTTAGCAAAAGCATTCTTTATAAGGGGCGACGTAAAATATGCGGATAGTTTTGAGATTTCAGCACTAAACGGACTTTATGGCAGTATAAACGTCAACAATTTGCCAAGTGTGAAAATACATACCGATGAAGAATGCGGAACTTTTGCTTTCGATAGTTATAGCCCGCTTTTAGATAGCACTAGGAATAGGGGAATAGGTGGGTTTAGGAATTTACCAGGTGGCGGATATTATGGTTGCTGTGCTTGTATTGGTGGCGTTGCCGTAGCCTTAGTCCCCTTAACCGCCGTGCTAAAGGATGATAAAAACGTTTACGTAAACGCATACTACGATGGAAAATTTTGCGTTGATGAGGACTTGTCTTTTACCATAAAAAGCAATTATCCTATAGACGATAACGTATTGATTACAATCACCAATTCTTGCGATAAGAAAATAAAGATTAAACTTAGGGTTCCCGCTTGGTGTGACGACTTTTCGGTGCAAACGGACGGAGCGGTAAAAGGCGTTAAAGCGGGGTACAAGGAAGTTATAAAGGCTTGGAAAGTCGGCGACGAGATTAAAATCGATATTAAAAAGAGTGTAAAACCTTTTGAGCTTAACGGATATACCTCGTATTCGTATGGACCGATATTGCTTGCTAGGGACGATAAAAAAGAAAAGGTTATAGGGGAACTTTCTAACGTCGGTTTGGACCTAAATAAAGCAACGTTTAATAGAGTCAAGGAAGCCGATAACGAATTGATTCGCTTTGAAGTGGTGGATAAAAATAAAAAGATAATATTAACCGATTACGCATCTTGCGGAAAAGTATGGAATCAAAACAATAAACTATCCGTTTGGTTTAAGAGTGAGTAAAATAAAGAATAGAGATTAAGCCATCCTCGAAACGTGAACGTAAGTGAACTATAATGCAACAAAAGGTGCTATCATGTGAGCAAAGCGAACTATAATTCAAATTTGCATTAATAAAAAATAATAACTCGCTGTCCGCTCGTATGATAGTTGCTATCGCAACATTATAGTCAAATTTTGCAAATTTGACGTAAAAAAGGCGACAAGAAAAACTTGTCGCTTTTTTGGTGCGGATAAAGGGGACTTGGCGTCTGTGCGCCCTTCTCCGATAAAACGTCCACTGGACGTTTTACCCTACGGGAAATTTGCAAAGCAAATTTTCTCCTCATGTATCTCCGCTTCGCTACGATAGCTTCGCCCAAGTCCCTTTCTCCTTATATACGCAAAAAAAGAGTTCCACAACAAACCTTGCGGTTCGTTTTAGAACTCTTTGGTGCGGATAAAGGGACTTGAACCCCCACGGTCTCCCACTAGATCCTAAGTCTAGCGCGTCTGCCAATTCCGCCATATCCGCGTGAATTTTATTATAGCACATTAAAATAAATTTTACAAATATTTAACGGGGGAATTTGCTTAATTTTAATAAATTTTATTTTGCATTTTGTTTTGCTTACCATTGACAGCCAAATTTTTATGGTTTATACTATAAAATAGAGTTTTATAGTATAAATAGGAGAAATATATGGCAAAAGAAATAAAAACTATTGCTTTAATTGCACACGACAATAAAAAGCAAGAAATGATTGAATGGGCAATAAAAAATAAAGACGTTCTAGCACGTTACCAACTTTGTGGAACGGGTACAACGTCTAAAAGGGTTGCCGATGCAACGGGACTTAACGTAAAAGGGTACTTATCGGGGCCACTTGGTGGCGACCAACAAATCGGTGCACTTGCTGCACAAGGTGAGATAGACGTAATCGTCTTTTTCTGCGACCCCTTGCAAGCACAACCGCACGACCCCGACGTTAAGGCACTTCTTAGAATAGCAAACGTTTATAACGTGCCTATTGCAACAAACGTTGCAACCGCTGACCTTGTTATAAGTTCACCATTCGTTACTAAATAATCCCAACGGGTATTTTAACAACCACCTTTTTTATGGGGGCGGGGGCGGTTACCGCTATGCATTGGTGCAAATCTTCTGGGAACATTATTCCAAAAGTGCCTTCAAGTAAAAGTGCTTTATCGAAAGCCTTGGGGGAATAATGCACAACGTCTTTAACTTCGTTATACTCGTTGATAGGCTGGTTATCCGCTAAATCTTGTTTAAGCACGGCTTCTTCGCCACAAACAACGTATTGAAGGTCAAGATATTTTCTATGTGCTTCCATTTTAACTGCTTCAAACGGCTTTGTGGTATATTCCAAAACGTTTGCAAAAGTTCCGTCTAAAATGGGGTGCTTGCCCGCTTCAACGTTTGCGGAGTTTAACAAAAATTCTGTTATTGCCTTAGCGAGCTTTTGGTCTTTAATATAGTTTGACAAATTTTCAAGCTTATCTATATACATTTTTTCACCTCGTTTTTTTCTTTAATTTTAGTCTAAAACGATAAAAAAGTCAAGGAGTAAACAAAACAAAATGGATATTTCTAAAATTGACAAAAATATGGT
Source organism: Clostridia bacterium (assembly GCA_017397305.1). Taxonomy (GTDB): domain Bacteria; phylum Bacillota; class Clostridia; order Christensenellales; family Borkfalkiaceae; genus UBA1259. The sequence goes on from JAFQJB010000021.1 coordinate 11,025, forward strand.
AAAAAACGAAGAAGTTTATACCACTGACGATAAAGATATATACACTATACCACACGTAAAGTTTGACCTTTACGGTGTGTTTTATGATGCTCAAGATTGCACCTTTAGAAGAATAGATAAAGAAGCAGCAAGCAAGGCTGGAATAGGTGTAAATTTCCTACACAAATGCACTGCTGGTGGCAGAATTCGTTTTAGAACAAACTCAACCTTATTTTCCGTTCACGTGAAGTATTTGGGTATGTCCCCAGGGGATAATATGAGTGAGATTGCTAGAAGTGGTGTTATTTTGTTAGAGGAACGCATTGATGGAAGTTTTTGGACACAAATGGTAACAAGGCTTTCTATTGACCCCAAAGAGAATATTTCATCTTGCAACCTTTCTGGAGAGATGAAAAATTATATTTTGTATTTGCCTAACTATAACACCATAACCGAACTTAAAATAGGTTTAAGCAAAGGTGCAAAAGTTGAAGGTGGAAAAAAGTATAAGGATATTTTGCCTATACTTTATTACGGCTCGTCAATTACGCAAGGGGGGTGTGCTGCAAGGGCAGACGCGTCTTACCAAGCAATAATATCAAAATGGAACAACATTGACTTTATAAACCTTGGTTTTTCGGGTTCTGCAACGGCACAACCGTCTGTGGTTGAATATATGTGTGGGATAGATTGTTCGCTTTTCGTTATGGATTATGATTATAATGCCCCAAACGCCGACTACCTTGAAAAAACACACTATCCACTTTACGAAAGTTTTAGAAAAACCCACCCAAATACACCGATATTGATGGTTTCTAAACCCGATATGGAAAATGAACATCAAGAAGAGGAACGGCAAAAGGTTATAAAAGCCTCTTATAGAAGAGCAAGAAGAAGTGGGGATAAAAACGTTTACTTTTATAACGGCAAAAATTTCTTTAATATAGACAATAGAGAAATTTGCACGGTAGATAGGTGCCACCCCAACACTTTAGGTATGTATTTAATGGCTAAAAAGTTATATGCAAAAATGAAAAAAATTAGCAAGGACTTTATCTAATGAAAAAATTTATTTTAATCCCCGATAGTTTTAAGGGCACAATGTCTTCAAAAGAGATTTGTGGGATAATGAAAGATTCAATACTAAAAGAATTTAGAGATGCAGAGGTTGTTTCCGTTCCCGTTGCGGACGGCGGAGAGGGAAGTGTGGACTGCTTTTTAACCGCACTTAAAGGCAAAAGAGTGGAATGCACGGCAAAAGGACCTTACTTTGAAGAAATGAAAGGCTTTTACGGGCTTATAGAGGGCGGAAAGACGGCGGTAATCGAAATGGCGGCAGTTGCTGGCTTGCCCCTTGTAGAAGGCTGTAAAAACCCCCTTAAAACAACCACGTACGGCGTTGGTGAACTTATTTTGCACGCGGTAAAAGGTGGTGCGAAGAAGATTATTTTGGGGCTTGGAGGCTCATGCACTAACGATTTGGGGTGCGGTATGGCATCAGCACTCGGTATAGAGTTTTTTGACGATAGCAATAACAAGTTTATTCCCACGGGAGAAAGCCTTTCAAAGATTAAAAAAATAGATATTAGCAACAAGGCGAAAGAACTTAACGGAGTTCAAATCGTTGCTATGTGCGACGTGGATAATTTGCCTTACGGAAAGAGCGGAGCATCATACGTTTTCGCGGCTCAAAAGGGTGCGGATGAAAGGGCGATTGAAATACTAGATAGTGGCGTTAAAAGTGGTTGCAACGTCATTAAAGAGTGTTTAGGGGTTGACGTAGAAACCCTTAAAGGCGGTGGCGCGGCAGGTGCTTTGGGCGCAGGTGTCGTTGCCTTTTTAGGCGGGCAATTAAAGATGGGGATAGATACCGTTCTTGAAACGGTCGGCTTTGAAAAAATGCTTGAAAATGCCCATTTTGTGTTTACGGGCGAGGGTAAAATCGACGGGCAAAGCTTACGTGGAAAAGTCGTTATAGGCGTTGCTAGGGCGTCTAAAAAGGCGGGTGTTCCCGTGATTGCCGTTGTCGGTGGTGCCGAGGGCGATATGCAAAAGGCTTACGAAGAGGGGGTTACGGCAATATTTTCCATAAACCGCATGCCAGAAGCTTTTGAGACGGCAAGGTATAAAAGTCAGCAAAATCTTGCCTTTGCAATGGATAATTTGCTTAAAACCTTGAAAATCAATTATAAATAATTGACACAATAATTTTTTAGTGTTAAAATCATTAAAATTCTAACTACACTTAAGGAGAAAGTATGGACGGAAAGAACATTCCGGAAATTTTCGGTACGAACGTTTTTAACGAAAAGGTAATGAAAGAGCGATTGCCCAAAGAATCGTATAGTGCGGTAAAACGCGCAATGAGAGGCGAAGAACCCCTTTCTTATGAACACGCAAAGGTGGTTGCTTCGGCAATGAAAGAGTGGGCTATTGAAAAGGGGGCAACCCACTTTACCCACTGGTTCCAACCGATGACTGGGATTACCGCCGAAAAACACGACAGCTTTATTGAAAAGAGCGGTGAGTGTGAGGTTATTATGAAGTTTTCTGAAAAGTCGCTGGTTAAAGGCGAATCGGATGCTTCAAGTTTTCCTTCTGGTGGACTTCGCGCAACCTTTGAAGCGCGCGGTTACACGGCTTGGGACCCCACTTCATACGCATTTGTAAAGGACGGCAGTCTTTATATTCCTACCGCGTTTTGTTCGTATAGCGGTGAGGCTCTTGACAAAAAGACACCCTTGCTTCGCTCTATGGAAGCGTTTAATAAGCAAGCACTCCGCGTGCTAAGGTTGTTTGGTAACGATAAGGTTAAAAGGGTAACCCCAACCGTCGGTGCTGAGCAAGAGTATTTTTTGATTGATAAAAGTGTTTACGAAAAGAGGTTAGACCTCGTACACTGCGGTAGAACGTTGTTTGGCGCAAGACCGTCTAAGGGACAAGAACTTGAGGACCACTATTACGGAGCGATAAAATCAAAGGTTTCGGCATTTATGAAAGACCTTGATAGCGAACTTTGGAAACTTGGTGTTTACGCAAAAACTAAGCACAACGAAGTTGCACCTGCTCAGCACGAACTTGCACCTATCTACACGTCAACAAACACTGCATCCGACCATAACCAACTTACTATGGAACTTTTAAAGAGCGTTGCAAACAAGCACGATTTGGTTTGCTTGCTCCACGAAAAACCTTTCGAGTCGGTTAGCGGTAGTGGTAAACATAACAACTGGTCAGTATCTACCGATACGGGAGAAAACCTTTTAGAGCCGGGGGATACCCCGAATAAAAACGCACAATTCTTGCTTTTCTTGGTTGCGGTTATTAAAGCCGTGGACGAGTATCAAGACTTGCTTAGAATAAGCGTTGCAACGGCTGGGAACGACCACAGACTTGGCGCAAGCGAGGCTCCCCCCGCAATAATCTCTATCTATCTTGGTGAAGAATTAGACGAGATTTTGCGTTCCATCGAGAGCGGGGAAGAATATAGTGTAAAACAAAAGAGCGAACTTAAAATCGGCGTGTCGGCACTCCCGCCAATACCAAAAGATTCTACCGATAGAAACAGAACTTCACCCTTTGCATTTACTGGTAATAAGTTTGAGTTCCGTATGGTAGGCTCGTCCGCAAACATCGCTTGTCCTAACTTTATTCTAAACGCAATCGTTGCTGAAGAACTTCGCGTGTTTGCCGATAGGTTAGAGGGTGCAACCGACTTTAACGTTGAACTTGACCTTTTGATTAAAGAGACTATAAGAAATCATAAACGCATATTGTTTAGTGGAAACAACTATTCTAAAGAGTGGGAAAAGGAAGCCGAAAAACGTGGGCTTTTGAACTTAAAGACAACGGTAGACGCACTTCCGCATTACACCGAAAAGAAAAACGTTGAACTTTTTGAACGTCACAAGATTTTGTCCGAGAATGAAATTCATTCGAGAATGGAAATTCTTTTAGAAAATTACAGCAATATCGTGCACATCGAAGCGCTTACCGCAATCGATATGGCAAGAAAAGAAATTTTGCCGTCGGTTATCGGGTATCAGTCCTTTTTGCTTAAAGAAATCAACCTCAAAAAACGTTCACGCATATCTTTATCGAGGGTGCTCGAGAGAGAACTTGTTAGAAAGCTTGCTTCCCTTTCGGAAAAATTCCATTACGCACTAAACAAACTTACGCACGACGTAGAACGCTATAAAGCGACTTGGACCAATCTAGAAAAGGCAAAATATTGCAAGGACGTGTTGCTCTTCGATATGCAAAAACTTAGAGAGTATGCTGACGAAATGGAATTATATACGGGTAAGAGCTTTATCGATTGCCCAACCTATGAAGACATTTTGTATAGTGTAAAATATTAATTTAAGCATTAAAAAAAGACCTCAAACGAGGTCTTTTTTTGTTTTAATTATTATTCTTCAACGTCGGTCGGTGTAAAGTCGGGGATAGGCTCTTTTTTCTTATCGATAAGTTTAATAACAAGTAGTGCCGAGCCGAAAAGTATTAGGGCAACGCCCCAAATGATAAGTCCCGAAGCAAGTCCGCCAAGTGGCAATGCAAGTCCGCCAACGAGGTATGCTATAAAGGATATAATTGCAATCAAACCCGCATAGGGGAGTTGAGTGTTAACGTGGTTAACGTGGTTGCAGTTTGCACCGGCTGAAGCAAGGATAGTGGTGTCGGAAATAGGTGATATGTGGTCGCCGAATACCGCACCGCCTAAAGTTGCGGAGATTGTCATTATGGTAAGGGTTGTAACTTCCGTACCTAGTATTGCCGTTGATAACGGGATAAGAACGCCGAACGTGCCCCAAGACGTGCCGGTTGCAAAAGCAATACCGCAAGCAAGAGCAAAGAATACAGCGGGGAATAGCCAGTTTAAGTTTATACCGGTGAGCGCGCCTTCTACAAAGCCTCTTGCGTCTAAGTATCCACCCTTAGCACCCATGATGCCAGAGAGCGTCCACGCAAACGTCAAGATTAAGATTGCGGGTACCATAGCCTTAAAACCTTGTGTGAAACTTTCGGTGATTTCCTTAAATGAAAGTGCTTTCATTGCCATATAGTATACGGCGATTATGATAAGAGCAACGGTAGAACCGATTGCAAGACTTAAACCCGCGTCGCAACTAGAGAATGCGTCGATAAGGCTTGTAACTTGCGGAACAGTGCCCAGCCCTTCCGCTTGGAACTCAGTAAAGATTGCAACCGTTTCGCCCCAAGTAACCGACGTTACTGAGTTAACGAACAATTCGATTTGTCCTAAGTCGTTTATTAGGTAGTAATACGTTTCGCCCGTAGCACCGAGATTAGCACCCGCCTCGCCAAGCATTTCAAGGATTTCGGGGGTGTTATTTAAGGTTGCTACAATAGAGCCGTCCGCGTTAGTTAAAATGCCGATAACGTCAGCTCTTGCAAACGAAAGGTCAAGCGAAGAACCCCAGTTATAAAAATATCCAACGTAAATCATACCGCCTATGCAACATACGATAAGTATGATAACGGGTATAAGAAGGTATTGAACTTTTGCTTTCTTTTTAGCCTTAAATTCAACCTTTTCTTCAGCGGGAAGGTCGGTTGCGCCTGCGTTTAGGTCGCCAGTCGTCTTTGCAATGTATTCGTGCTTACGCATTTTGCCGAAGTTAAACTTCCAAATACAGAAGACGAAAACCATTACTATCGTTAGTATTGCGTAAACGTTAAAGGGAACGGTGCGCATAAATACCGAAAGGCTGTTGCCTTCAAGTTCGCCCGAAACTGCTGCCGCCCAAGAAGAGATGGGGGCAATTATGCAAACGGGGGCAGCGGTAGAGTCGATAATCCACGCAAGTTTAGAGCGCGAAACTCTATACTTATCGGTAAGCGGTTTCATAACCGAGCCAACTGTTAAGCAGTTAAAGTAGTCGTCCACAAAGATTGCACAACCGAGAGCCGCAGTAGCGGTGAGTGCGCCTTTTTCGGACTTGATTTTCTTTGACGCCCACCTGCCGTAAGCTTGCGAACCGCCCGACTTTTGCATGAGTACAACGATGATTCCTAAAACAACCAAAAATGCTAGGATGGATACGTTTGCGCCCACCTTTTCGCTCATGACGGTGAATGTTGTGCCGAGTGCTTCAATCGGGTTACCGCAGGCTAAGAACATACCGCCAACGAAAATACCTAGGAAAAGCGAAACGTACACTTGTTTGGTAATAAGGGCGAGAAGAATTGCCACTAATGCTGGCACAAACGCCCAAAAGGTACTTGACATAAATTTCTCCTTTGTAAAAAATTTTTGCGCACGAACGTGCGTGCGCGTATTATTATGCATTAAGATTATACTATTTTATGTAAAAAGTCAATATCAAAATTGAAATTTGTCGGTTAAATGTTTAGTAATTGGTGTTTTCGGGGGTAATAATCTTACATTTTGTCTCTGCAATCTTTTCCACGAATTCGATAGGGGGTGTCTTTTCGGTAATCAAATAGTCTACCTCGTCAAAGTTAAAGTTTCTACAAAGGAAGGTCTTATTGAACTTTGTGCTGTCGCAAAGCACGGCAACCACGCTGGAGTTTTTACGCATTTGTTGTTTAAGTTTGGACTGCTCTATACTCGAGTCGGTAAAACCGCTGTTAAGCCCCACGCCCGAACAAGAAACGAGCGAAATATCGGCGTGAATTCTTGCAATGTAATCCATTGTGTCAGTGCCGATTATGGAGTTGGAGTGGTTTTGTATTTGCCCGCCGGCAATATAAATTTTAACGTTGTTTGTTTGTGATAATAGTAGTGCGTTTCTAAGTCCAGTAGTGGTAACCGATAGAAATTGGAAGTTGTTGAGTAGGGGAACTACCGTACCCACCGTACTCGACGAATCAATAAATACCGAATCACCGTTTTTAATAAGTTTTGAGGCTAGGGTGGCTATTGTTTTTTTTGCGACTATGTTTTCTTGCTCTCTTATCGCAAAAGCCGATTCTTCGGCACTCGACTTAAAGGGCATAGCTCCGCCGTGAGAACGTTTGATAAGTCCTTGCTTTTCCATAATGCGAAGGTCACGCCTAATAGTAGCACCGCTTACGAAAAGTTCGTGTGCAAGTTCTTCAACCGTAGCCGATTTATTTTTGTTCAAAATTTCCAAAATTTCTTCTTGACGTTCAAGTGTGAGCACTTTTTTTCTCCTAAAAACCTAATTTTTGCCGAAAACGATGTTCATTTGTTTTCACTTGCTTTCATATTTTAACACAAAAAAATTTTTTTTGCAACTTATTTACAAATGGTGCGAAAACATTATATATATGTTATAATAAAAAAGTATAAAAATCTTAGGAGGACAAACCTATATGAAAACTAAAGCCGTTAGACTTTACGGACAAAGCGATTTGAGACTTGAAGAGTTCGAATTGCCGGAAATTACAGAAAACGAAATTTTAGCACGCGTAGTATCAGACAGTATTTGTATGTCAAGCTATAAAGCTGCTATCCAAGGTGCAAACCACAAGAGAGTTCCCGAAGACATCGCAACCAATCCCGTTATCATTGGTCACGAATTCTGCGGTGATATCGTTAAGGTTGGCGCAAAATGGCAACACCTTTTCAAAGAAGGTATGAAGTTCGGTATTCAACCCGCAATGAACCTTCCCGAAAACCCCGTTATCGCACCCGGATATTCATACACCAAAATCGGCGGTGACGCAACTTACGTTATTATCCCTAACGAAGTAATGGAAAGCGATTGCCTTATTCCTTACGAAGGTGACAGCTACTTTAAGGCTTCACTTGCTGAACCTATGTCTTGCATTATCGCAGGCTATCACGAAAACTATCACAGCGTTTACGAAACCCACTCACACGAAATGGGTATTAAAGAAGGTGGTGCTGTTGCAATTCTTGCAGGCGTTGGTCCCATGGGTCTCGGCGCAGTTGACTACGGTATCCACGGCGACAGAAAACCCTCGCTCATGGTTGTAACCGATATCGACCAAGCAAGACTTGATAGAGCGGCAACCCTTCTCACCGTAGAGGAAGCTGCTAAAAATGGCGTTAAACTCGTTTACGTTAACACTTCTACCATTGAAGACCCCGTTGCATACATGAAAGAACTCAACGGCGGTAATGGTTATGACGACGTATTCGTATACGCACCCGTTGCACCCCTTATCGAACAAGGCGACGCACTTCTTGCTTACAACGGATGCTTAAACTTCTTTGCTGGTCCCACCAAAACCGATTTCTCTGCTAAGTTCAACTTCTATGACGTTCACTATGCGTTCCACAGAATCACCGGTACCTCTGGCGGTAACACCAACGACCTTAAAGAAGCACTTAAACTTGCAGGCGAAGGCAGAATCGACCCGTCTATCATGATTTCACACGTTGGTGGTCTTGACAGCGTTATCGAAACTACTTTGAACCTTCCCAACATCAAGGGTGCTAAAAAACTTGCATACACTCACGTTTCAATGCCCATGACCGCTATTGCGGACTTTAGAAAGATTGGCGAAGAAACTGGCGACAAGTTCTATCTTGACCTCGCAGACATCTGTGATAAGAACAATGGTATTTGGTCGGCTGAAGCTGAAAAATATCTTCTTGCAAACGCAAAGAAAATCTAATTTAAGTTAAATATCAAATCTATATAAGGAGAATTTATTTATGGCAAAACCTATATTGATGCCTAAAGCAGGTATTACGGTAGAAAGCTGTATTCTTACCAGCTGGAACGTAAAGGTAGGCGACACCGTTAAAATTGGTGACGTTGTATGTTCTTATGAAACCGACAAATCTGCATTCGACCTCACTGCTGAAGTAGAAGGTGAAGTTCTTGCACTCTTCTGTGAAGAAGGCGACGAAGTTCCCGTACTTACCAACATTGCTGCAGTAGGCGCAAAGGGTGAAGATTTCTCTGCACTCGCACCTAATGGTGCACCCGCTGCTGCTCCCGCTGTTGAAGTTAAGGCAGAAGCCCCCGCTCCCGCACCCGCGGCAGCACCTGCACCCGCTCCAGTTTCTACTAATGCTAAACCCGTTACCATGCCCAAGGCTGGTATCACCGTTGAAAGTTGTATCCTCACTAAGTGGAACGTTAAGGTTGGCGACACCGTTAAGGTGGGCGACGTTATGTTCTCATATGAAACTGATAAATCTTCTTTCGACTATCAAGCTGAAATCGAAGGTGAAGTTCTTGCAATCTTCTGCGAAGAAGGCGACGAAGTTCCCGTTCTTTCAAATGTATGTGCAGTAGGTGAACATGGGGAAGACGCTTCTTGTCTCGCTCCCGGTGGCGCACCCGCAGCTGCACCCGCTGTTGAAGTTAAGGCTGAAGCACCTGTACAAGCAGCTGCTGCACCCGTTCAAACTGCAACCGCTAGTGCTGACGGAAAAATCTTCGTTTCACCTAGAGCAAAGAATCTCGCTGAAAAACTCGGTGTGGACCTTAAAACTGCTACTGCAACTGGTCCTAACGGAAGAATTATTGAAAGAGACGTTCGCGAAGCAAGTGTAAACGCAAAAGTTGTTGAAGTTGCACCCGCAGCTGCACCTGCTCCCGCAGCAGCACCCGCTGCCGCTCCCGCAGTAGAAGAAAAAGCTTCTACCGACTTGAAGGCTTACAAGGACGAAAAGATGTCCAACATAAGAAAGGTAATCGCAAAGAACATGGTATTAAGCTTGTCTACTATGGCACAACTTACCCACACCATTTCTTTCGACTGCACCAACGTTATGGCATTTAGAAAGTTCTTGAAAGACAATGCTGAAACTCTTAAACTTCCTCCTATCACTATCAACAACATCATCGTTTATGCAGTATCAAGAGTATTGAAAAAACACAGAGATTTGAATGCTCACTTAATAAACGGCGACACAATGCGTTATTTTGAACACGTAAACATGGGTATTGCAACCGATACGCCTAGAGGACTTTTGGTTCCCACGCTCTTTGGTGCTGACACCATGACCCTTTCAGAAATCGCAGTTAAATCTAAAAAACTTTCTCAAGACGCAATCGACGGCAAACTTGCACCCGAACTTTTGACGGGCGGAAGCTTCACCATCAGCAACGTAGGTACTATGGGTATCGAAAGCTTTACTCCTGTTGTTAATCCTCCTCAAACTGGTATTCTCGGCGTAAACACCTTGGAAACCAGAGTTAAGATTGGCAAGGAAGGCGAAATCGTTCCTTACACCGCAATGGCTCTCTCACTCTCATACGACCACAGAGCACTCGATGGTGCACCTGCATCAAGATTCTTGAAAGACTTAAAAGATTATCTCGAAAACTTCAGCGTAAATCTTATGGCTGATTCAATCTAATAAGGAGAACATTATGGAAATTTTTGATTTAATAGTTATCGGTGGCGGTCCTGGTGGATATCTCGCTGCTGAACGTGCTGGACACGCAGGTTTGAAGACCATGGTTATCGAAAAGAGAGCGTTTGGTGGCGTTTGCCTTAACGAAGGTTGCGTTCCCAGCAAAACTTTCCTTAACTCCGCAAAGGTTTTCGACTATGCTAACCACGCAAAAGCATACGGCGTAACCGTTGAAGGCAAAACTGCCGTTGACCAAAAGTTCGTTGTAGAGAGAAAGAACGGCGTTGTTAAAATGCTCGTTTCAGGCGTAAAGGGTCAACTCAAGAGAAACAAGGTTACCATGAAGGAAACCGAAGGTTATATCGAAGGAAAGAACGACGAAGGCTACATCATCAAAGCTGGCGAAGAAAAGTTCATTGCAAAACGTTTAATCGTTGCAACTGGTTCTATGCCCGTTGTTCCCCCAATTCCCGGTCTTCGTGAAAATCTCGAAACTGGCGTAGTTCTTACCAATAGGGAAGTGCTCGACCTTACCGAAATCCCCGAAAAGTTCGTAGTAATCGGCGGTGGTGTTATCGGTCTTGAAATGGCAAGTTATTTCTCATCAGTTGGTTCTAAAGTTACCGTTGTTGAAATGCTCAACAAAATCGCAGGCCCCACTGAAAATGAAATCTCTTCAATTCTTCAAAAGAGCCTCGAAAAGAAGGGTGTTGAATTCAAACTCGGTTGCAAGGTTACCGCTGTTGAAAAGGACGGCGTTGTTTACGAAAAAGACGGCAAGAGCGAAAAGGTTGCAGCAGACAAAATTCTTTGCTCAATCGGTAGACGTGCAGTTACCCAAGGCATCGGCTTAGAAAACATCGGCGTTAATATGGAACGCGGTGCAATCATCACCGACGATATGATGAGAACTAACGTTGCAAACGTATACGCAGTAGGCGACGTAAACGGCAAGATTATGCTCGCTCATACCGCTTATAGAGAAGCAGAAGTTGCAGTTAACAACATCGTTGGCAAGAAAGACCGTATGCGTTATAACGTAATTCCTTCAGTTATCTACACCAACCCCGAAGTTGCTTCTGTTGGTGAAACTGAAGAATCTGCAAAGGCAAAGGGTATCGACGTTAAGGGCGTATCAATTCCTCTCACTTTCTCTGGAAGATACATTGCTGAAAACACCGACCTCAACGGTATTTGCAAACTCGTTGTAAACAAAAAGACCAACACCTTAATCGGTGCACACATCATCGGTTCTTATGCAGGCGAATTTATCGTTGCAGTATCTGCAATGGTTGACCTTGAAGTTGATATTGAAAACATCAAGAAACTCGTATTCCCGCACCCGACCGTATGCGAAATCGTTAGAGAAGCGATTTTCCAAATCTAATTTAGTTAAAAATAAATAAGGAGATATAAAAATGCCAAAAAATCTAGTTATTGACCCTAATTTTATTAGGGCAAAGGGCAAAATCGAATTTACGGATATTCCTGTTAACGTATATAACAAGACTATCGAAGACGAAAAGAAGAACTTCAAAAAAGCAGACTTCGTTCGTATCTATAACGATATCGCAATGCTCCGCGAATTCGAAAGCATGATTAACGAAATCAAAATCAAGGGCGAATATCAAGGCTTTAAGCACTCTTATCCCGGTCCTGCTCACCTTTCAATCGGTCAAGAAGCAGCTGCGGTAGGTCAAGCTTATATTCTCGATATGGATGATATGACCTTCGGTTCACACCGTTCACATAGTGAAGTGCTTGCACGTGGTCTTGCATCTATCAACAAACTCCCCGAAGACAAACTTTATCAAATCATGAAGGACTTCATGGGCGGTGAAACGCTTGCTCCCGTTGAAAAACTCAACAAGACTGGCAACGTTAAAGACCTCGCTGTTGACTTCCTTCTCTATGGTTTCATGAGCGAAATCTTTGCACGTCGCACTGGTTTCCACAGAGGTATGGGCGGTTCAATGCACGTATTCTTCCTCCCGTTCGGTATTTACCCCAACAACGCATTGGTTGGTGGTGCTGCTCCCGTAGCACTCGGTGCTGCGCTCTACAAGAAGGTTAACGACAAACCTGGTATCGTTATCAGTAACGTTGGTGACGGCGCTGTTGGTTGCGGTGTTGTATACGAATCTATGAACTTCGCTGCTATGGACCAACTCCGTCAACTTTGGGAAAAGAAGGGTGGACTTCCTATTCTTTTCAACTTCTTCAACAACGGCTACGGCATGGGCGGTCAAACCAGAGGCGAAACCATGGCTTACGACTTCCTTGCTCGTCTTGGCGCTGGTGTTTCTCCCACACAACTCTATGCTGAAAGAGTAGACGGCTTCAACCCGCTCGCAGTTATCGATGCAATGAAGAGAAAGAAGAAGATTTTGGTAGACGGCGACGGCCCTGTTCTTCTCGACGTTGTAACTTATCGTTATGGTGGACACTCTCCGTCAGACTCTATGAGCTACAGAACTATCGAAGAAGTAGAAAACTGGAAGCAATACGACCCGATGATTACTTACAGAAAATCGCTTGTTGACGCTAAGATTGAATCTGACGGCAAGTTCGACGATATCCTTGCAAGCATTAAAGAAAGAATGCTTAAACTCTGCAAACTCGCAGCAGACCCCGTTGAATCACCTTATCTTGATTTCAAGAAAGACCCCTATTACGTTGAAGACCTTATGTTCTCTAACGGTTCGGTTGAAAGCATGGGTGATAGACCTGTTGAAGTTGGCAAGGACGTTAAGATTCCTATGGAAGAAAACCCCAGAGTAAAACAAATCGCAGGCAAACTCCGTTATGCATTTGACGAAAAGGGACAACAAGTTTCTAACATGAAGAGATACAATATCCGTGACGGCTTGTTCGAAGCAATCATTGATAAATACTATAAAGACCCGACCCTTACCGCTTATGGTGAAGACGTTCGTGACTGGGGTGGTGCATTCGCAGTTTATAAAGGACTTACCGAAGCGCTTCCTTACCACAGACTATTCAACTCTCCTATTTCTGAAGCAGCAATCGTTTCTTCAGCAGTAGGTTACGGCCTCTGCGGTGGTAGAGTTATCGTAGAACTTATGTATGCTGACTTTATGGGTAGAGCAGGCGACGAAATCTTTAACCAACTTGCAAAATGGCAAGCAATGAGTTCTGGTATCTTGAAGATGCCCGTTGTTCTTCGTGTATCAGTTGGTGCTAAATACGGCGCACAACACTCACAAGACTGGGTTGCTCTTCCTGCACACGTTCCCGGACTTAAAGTTTGCTTCCCTGTAACTCCTTACGATGCAAAGGGTCTTATGAACTCTGCACTTAATGGTACCGACCCCGTAATCTTCTTTGAAAGCCAAAGAATTTACGACAAGGGTGAAGAATTTAGAAAAGAAGGCGTACCCGAAGGCTACTATGAAATCCCGCTCGGCGAACCCGACGTTAAGAGAGTTGGTAGCGATATCACCATTCTTACCATCGGTGCAACCCTTTATAGAGCAATGGACGCAGCAAAAACTCTTTCTGAAAAATACGGCGTAGAAGCTGAAGTTATCGACGCAAGGTCAATCGTTCCTTTCAACTACGAAAAGGTTATCGAATCAGTTAAGAAGACTGGTAGAATTATCCTTGCTTCTGATGCTTGCACCAGAGGTTCTATCCTTAACGACTTCGCTAGAAACATTTCAGAACTTTGCTTCGATTATCTCGATGCACCTGCAGTTGTTGTTGGCGCACAAAACTGGATTACTCCTCCGTTCGAATTCGACGCAGACTTCTTCCCGCAAGCTGATTGGATTATCGACAACATCAACGATAAAATCCTTCCGCTCAAAGGTCACGTTTCTAAGATTAACACTTCTGACGCTGAGGCTTTACGCAAAGCAAAGAAAGGCGTATAATTTAACGAGCGTATATACTGCGCATCTCATCGTTACGCTCCGCGTTGCTCGTGTTACGTACAGACGTACGCGCCACGTCGCAATGCTCGCGTGCCTTGACCTGCTTGTATCTACGTCGTTAAATGGAATATGTGTGTAGTGCGAGCCTTGTCTCGCTTGTATCTAACCACTTAAATCAATAGAACAAGTTGGTTTAACTAGCACTTGCTTCTAATACTTTATTGGTTAATCGCGAGCCTTGTCTCGCTTGTATCTAACCACTTAAAACAATTGGCTACGATATTTTGTAGCAAAACAAAAACTAAAACGGGGGCTTATTTTAAGCCCCCGAAAGTTTATATAAGGATATGCAAAAATTTAAGTTTATAACTCATGACAACCTAGATGCTTATTTTAATCTTGCGTCTGAAGAATATCTTCTAAAACATACCGACGGGTATTACTTTTATCTTTGGATAAATGCCCCCGCGGTTATTGTTGGCGTAAATCAAAATGCAATAGAAGAGGTCAACCTTAACTACGTAGAAGAAAATTCCATAAAGGTAGTTAGGCGAATGACGGGGGGTGGTACCGTTTATCACGATTTAGGTAACCTTTGTTACACTGTGATAGCGCCCTTTAATGCTGAACAAGATAACTACAAAGCATTCACCTTGCCCGTTATTGAATACCTTAACGAGCTTGGTGTGAAAGCCGAATTTTCGGGACGAAACGATATCGTTATAGACGGACAAAAAATTTCGGGCAATGCACAAACGGTTTATAAAGACCGCATAATGCACCACGGACCAATTTTGTTCGATACCGATATGTCAGTTTTGTCTCGCGCTATTAAGCCTTCTAAAATCAAGATGGAAAGCAAGGGGATAAAGTCGGTTAGAGCAAGGGTAACTAACGTTAAAGAGCATTTACAAAAGCCTATTACTATACGCGAGTTTAAAGAAGGGCTTGCTAAAAAGTTTTTATCCGTTTGCGAGCCGTATACCTTCACCGATAGTGATAAAAAGGCTATAAACGAGTTGATAGAAAACAAATATTCTAGATACGAATGGAATATAGGCAATTCCCCGAAAGGTGTAAACCAGTTTAGCAAAAAGTTTGGTTTTGGGATATTTACCCTTTACTTTAACACCATAGACGGCAAGATTGCCGATGCTGAAATCAAGGGCGATTTTTTTGCAAAAAAAGATATAACCCCGCTTGCTGACGCGTTAAACGGGGCTAAGTTTAATAAAGACGAGTTGTTAGAGCGGTTAAAACGTGTTGACGAATACATAGTTAATGCTTCCGCAATAGAAATCGTCGATGCAATTTTTGAGAGATAAACTTACTTTTGACCGAAAACCGAAACGTTAACGTCGGTTTTTAATACTGATAAATAATTATCTTTATAGCGACTGTACTGCTTGTGATTATAGCGGTACAGTTTTTGTTTTATTTGCATAAAATCACATCCAGTTTGCTTTTCGGTGCGCAAAAGTTCGTTTATATTATCGGTAAAGTATTGCTCGGCTTTTTCCTTCACCTTTTCGGGAATAGGGTTGTTTTGTGATAAGGCTTCACTAGAGCCGTCAGCCGAATGGTCACTGATTTTGCAGTATAGTTTTAAGGTGATTGAAAGCCTTAAATCGTTTTCGGTAGCGTGCAGTTTAATCTTTGGTCTGCAGTCTACTACCGACAATAGATAATTTGTTTTTTGCCCCTTAAAATCAACGTCGTTTACCGAGAAGGACGTGCCTTCAAAGGTCTTATATAGTGCGCTATAGGTTTGCGTCAGTTCGGGGGATAGTTCGCCCACCTTTTTCCCCTTAACGAAAAGCGCGGTCGTCCTTGCGTCGAAAAGGTTGTTTTTATCTTCCTTTGAAGATGACCCGCCACCACTTGAACTTGTTCCGCTACCCGCACCGCTAGAGCCACCGCCACCCGTATCCGTTTGGTTTTCACTAGACTTTATAACCTTAACGATAGGCATTAATGCTGAAGAGTTTAACGAGTAGTGTCCAACGCAAAAAGTTTTTATGTCGGTTGAAGCGATATCCGCGTCAAACCCTACGTTTTTTAGCATTATTTTTTGTAGTGCGAAAGCCGAAATATTATCTAGCGGTGTGGCTTTTGAAATAAGTTCTCCCGCTTTTCCGTCGGCAAGGGCAACTAGGGCAGAATCTTGCACGCGCAAGGATTTTGCAAAGTAATCTAAAACGTCAATGACGTTATCTTCTAATAAACTATCGCCTAAAAGAATAAGGTTGCAAAATGCAAGTTTAGGAAACCACCCCGAATAATCGCCCAAATTTTTTATTGCACCGCCGATTGTAGTGTCTTTTGCCGTTATTTGCGTCTTTAAGTTTTCACTATTGGTGTCGGTTGCTTCAGGCACGGCGATTTGCGCTGTGACCTCGTATAAATCATTATCTTTATCAATGGCAATTGCCGTGATAATAGCGGTTTTTTCCACGTCGATAAGCCCGAAATCGCTTGAAAAAAAGAATACGAATAGGGCAAGCACGGCAAGAAATATAAACTTAGTTCTCCTTGATTGCATAACCTTTCTCCTTTTTTGCGGTAAGGCAAATAATTATTGGCAAAATATTGGCGGTAAGAAGGAAAAACCACCCCGTAAACTTCATAATAAAAACTTCTATGCCGTGTATTCTTTGATACAAAAAGATTATCACGAAGGCGTGAAAAAGCACTACGATTAAGGGCGATACCCACTTTTTCTTTATGGAAAAAATATAAGATAATATTTTTGCCGAAAAGAATAGGGGTATAGATAGGGCGAAGATATTTGAGAACAAAATCATCATAATACCGATATAGTCAAACCTACCGATATTGTTTATAACGGTCGAATATTTTGATATTTCGGTAAGGGCAAAACGTTGCCTAAACGCAATGGAGGTAAACACGCAGTAGAACACTATCACAAAGACCATAACTGCAAGCGCACCCAAAAGATAACAACCTAAAATTTTTAGATTATCCTTTTTGCGATAAGAAAATTCGCCCATAAAGAACAATAAATATAGCCCGTCCCCAAACCAAGTTAAAGTGGCGTAACTCCCTTCTATCACATTCGCTATTCCATTTGCACCGACGGGGAGTAGTGCGGATAGCTCAAAGTTGCCGATAGATAGGCAAAGCAGAATAATTATACCTAGCGAGGTTATAAGCCACAACACGTCGGAAGCCCTTCCAATAACCCTTAACGGTTTTGTGCAAAAATAAAAGCACACGAAAAAGAAGGGCAAAAAGTAAAGAAGTGTGGGGGTGAGGGTGTATAACGTGCGGATAACGTATTCTTTTTGTTCGTTTATTGGCAACAAACTCTTTAATAAAAAGTAAACGAAAAACAAGCACATTATAAATTTCGTGCCCCCTTTTCCAACCTTGCCTTCAAGCAATTGATACACGTTTTTGTCGGTTTTACTGGTGGTTTTTAGTATGATAAACGCCGTTAAAAAGTCTAACGCAAGGTTAATAAGCGCACACATCCACATATCCTCGTTTGCCTTTCCCGCCATAACACTTGGCATCATAAATAATTTTGCAAGTGGTAAAAAGGCAATAAAGAACAAACAAACTTGCCTAGTTTTAAGTTGATACTGCATACTATTCTCCTTTAGAATATTCATCAAAATCTATTCTTCGTTTGTTTTTGTTCCTTAAAGACTTTGGGCGGAACTGCAGTTCGCTTAAAAATCCTTTATAGAATGCGTCCTTCATATCCTCTTTAATGAGGGGTGAAAAAGGTGCGCAAAGAGGTGCGTTGTAGTTTTCAAAGGTGATTAAATGCACGAAAAATATTGCTATCGCAACCAAAATTCCGTACCCACCTAAAGAGCCAGCAACCACTAAAAATAAAATGCGTAGCACCGAGAAGGTTTGTTCAAGTTCTGGAACGGTGTAAAGACAAATACCAGAAAGGGCAACAATCATAAGCGTCGGTGCGGATATAATCCCCGCGTTAACCGCCGTTTCGCCAAGCACCAAACCACCTACGATAGATACCACCATTCCCACGTACTTTGGCATACGTACACTTGCTTCGTTGAGTATTTCAAAAATCATAATGGTAAAAAACATTTCGTAGCTTGGCGACAAGGGGATACCCTTTATGCTGTTTACAATAGTAAGCAAAAAAGATAGGGGGATAAGTTGCAAATGGAAAAGTTCACTCGCAACGAAAAAGGCAGGCAAAAATAGGGCGAGAAGTACCGAGAAAAATCTAAGCAAACGCGCTACAGTAGCGCTGTATGGGGAGTTATAGTAGTCGCTTGGGCTTTGAAAGTCCTCAATTAATAGGTAGGGCACGGTAAGTGCAATCGGTGAACCGTCAACAAAGATAGCAACCCTACCTTCCAAAATTTTTGCCGCTAAAATGTCGGGTTTTTCAGTGTTTCCCACCTGCTTAAATATAGAAATATCGTGCTCACCTAAGTATTTAGATATATAAGAAGAGTCTAAAACCGCATCAATACTTATGTTTTCTAGTTTGCCCTTTAGTTTTTTTACAAGTGATTTATCGGCTATTCCGTCCACGTAGCACAGCGCTATAGGGGTTTTGGAATACTTTCCGACCGTAACGTTTTCAAATATTAAATGCTCGCTTTTAAGCCTTCTTCTCATAAGGCTGATGTTTACCGGCAAACTTTCCACAAATCCCTCTCTAGGTCCTTTTAGAACGGTGGAAGTGGGCGGTTCGGTAATGGCGCGCTTTTCAAATTGTTTAAGCCCGAAAGAGAGAGCGGTTGTGCTTTGGTCCACAATTAAAACGGCGTTCCCTAAAAGAACGTCGTCGCACACCTTCTTTATAGTGTAAATCTCAACTTTTTCGGGAAACAAAAAGCAATTTGAAATTTCCTTAAAAGAAAGTCTTCCTTCAAGTTTATAAGCGGGGCGTAAAACGAGGTCACCGATAGAATCTTTGTTTACGATATCGTTAATAAAGATAATTGTGGCCTTAGTTTCGCCTAAATTTATTGGTAAAAAGGTCACGTCCTCTGAAGTTAACCTTTGTTTAAGCAGTTTTTCATTATCTTTTAGGTTAGGAAAAATTTTCATACTTTTAGTATTGCTTTAAGCAAATATTTTATGTAAAGCAAGAAAAAAGACGGCTTTCGCCGTCTTTTTTACTCGTTTAGCCCTTTAACCGCCTTATAAATCATATCGGCGATAGCACGCGCATCGCTGTCGGTAATTTTCTTTATCGATTTTTCTCTTATCAAAAGTTCAACTTCTTCTAAAAGCTGGTCTTGGCTTTTTTGGTCGCTACTAAAAATTTGTTCTAGCGAAGCGACTACAACGCCAAGCTGAGATTTTGGAATAATTC
Organism: Clostridia bacterium; assembly: GCA_017397305.1. Taxonomy (GTDB): domain Bacteria; phylum Bacillota; class Clostridia; order Christensenellales; family Borkfalkiaceae; genus UBA1259. Next base: position 30,523 of record JAFQJB010000021.1, read on the forward strand.
CTTCTAAAATCCCTTCAAGTAAAAGCCCTACTGCACTGTTGGTGGTGCTATCCCCGCGCTTTAATTTATTTATAAGCGCCTTAAAGATTACGGCAAGCGAACCGCACACCACCCCGCCGATAAAGGCGGTTTCTTTAAAAGTGAATGCTTTAGATATAAAAATCATATCGTAAGCAAAATAAGTCAGCACCGCTAAGATGAAGGGCAGTTGAGCCCTTAGCATAACGGGTATTTTTGCTTTTATTATTAGTTCGATAAGAAAACAGCATAGCGCAACCCCCAAAGCGATAAGCAGAGTGGGTAGGCTATAAGAAGATAAAAAGTTTTTGAGTAAAATATAGTCCATGATTCACCTTCTTTTAAAGGGAAAATCACCTTATTTTCTCAATGCGTAAATGTTTTGCAACCGCCTATAAAAGCCGTTGAATCTTAAAAAATGAGTTTTGATTGCAATTTCCCCCTTTATATTTTTTCCAAACGCTAAAGAGAGTGTATCACCGATAAACAAAAAAGCAAGTGCTATATGTCAAATTTTTTTAGGACTTGCAGTTAAAAATATCACGGGGCACTTTGGCATAAGGTAAATAAAAGAATATTAGGAGGAATGTTGTTTTGTTTGAATTTTTATCTTTCGTGATAGGAAAACTTACTTTTTTTGCGGGGAGTGTATTAAACGGCAGTTCGTACCCAAAACCGCTTAGTAAGGAAGAGGAAGAAGAGTGCTTAATTAAAATGAAGGCGGGGGATAGCAGTGCGCGTGAAAAACTTATAACCCACAACATGCGCCTTGTGGCGCACGTGGTAAAAAAGTATACGGGCGCTGCCGAAACGGACGATTTGATATCGGTGGGAAGCATCGGGCTTATTAAGGCGGTTAATACTTATGAGTTGGGAAAGGGCACGGGGCTTGCAACGTACACTGCAAGGTGTATCGAGAATGAGATTTTAATGCTTCTTCGCGCAAACAAAAAGTTCAAAAACGACCTATCCCTATCAGACCCCGTTGGGACGGATAAAGACGGCAATGAAATGAGCATTATGGATTTGCTTTTTGAAAAGGAAGACGCCGTTTTAGAGCAAGTGGATAAGGGGATAGAGCGGGAAAAGTTTTTGCAGTTTATTAGGGGCGTGCTTACCGAAAGGGAATATACCGTGCTTTGTTTAAGGTACGGGCTTAAGGGCGGAACTAACTACGCGCAAAGGGAAGTGGCAAAATTTTTGAAAATTTCCCGCTCGTATATATCGAGAATTGAAAAAAAAGCCATAGAAAAACTTAAAGAGGCGGTAAAAAAAGGACAATTTTATTGCTAAATGTTCGTGCATGTGATACAATAAACGTATAGGAGAAAAACTATGGACAGCAAAATTTCCGTTGTGGCGATAATAGTGAGCGATACTGACGCCGTTGAGAAAATAAACGCCCTTCTTCACACCTTTGGTGAGTATATTATAGGAAGGCTTGGCATTCCCTATAAACAAAAGGGTGTAAACGTGATAAGCGTGGTTATGGATGCACCGCAAGAAATAATAAACAACCTTTCGGGAAAACTCGGCATGATACCGGGGGTTAAAAGCAAGGTGCTTACCGCAAAATGATGGAATACACCTTTATCAGCGGTGCAACTGGCGGTATCGGCAAGGCCTTTGCCTATCAACTTGCAAGCAAGGGCGCCCCGCTTTTTTTGACGGGGAGAGACCACGAAAAACTTTGCGCCTTAAAAGAAGATATTGTAAACCACTATGGCGTTGACGTTAGCGTATTTGCATGCGATTTAACCAATGAAAATTCTAGAGCGCAAATGGTGGACTATATAAGAGCAAACGACCTAAGGTTTTGTAGAATAGTTCACGTTGCGGGCGTAGATACCCAAATGCCCTTTATGGAATATAAAGAGAATAAGGTGCTCATGCAAATTAGGGTAAACGCAGAAGCAACCATTTTTTTAACACGTGCCTTACTTAACTTTAGGGCGAGCGACGTGGAAGTTATTTGCATATCTAGTATGTCGGGGCAAACGCCTATGCCGTACTTTGCACTATATAGTGCAAGCAAGGCAATGCTGACCAACTTTTTTACTTCCCTTCACTATGAACTAAAAAAAGATAGGGTAAAGGTCACCACGATAATACCGGGCGGTGTGTACACAAGACACGATGTTATCGAGCAAATAAAGGGGCAAGGACTTTGGGGAAAACTTACCGCAAAGCAACCAGAGTTTATTGCAAAAAAGAGTTTAATAGCGGTAAGAAGGAACAAAGTTAAATATATCCCCGGATTTTTTAACCGCTTTCTTAACGTGATAATGAAAATTTTACCAAAAAAACTTGTGCTTAGCTTTATTGCAAAGCGCTGGAAAAAAGAAAGAAAAGACGCCTTTTAAGATAAGGAGAAAAACATATGAGTAGAGCAGACGAAATCTTTATTAAAAACTGCACGGACATAATAACTAACGGTGTTTGGGATACAGACCTTCCCGTTCGCCCAAGGTGGCTTGACGGAACGCCCGCCCATACCGTAAAAAAGTTTTGCATAGTTAATAGGTACGATTTGAGGGAAGAATTTCCTATTTTAACCCTCCGCCGTACTGCTTTTAAGTCGGCAATAGACGAGATTTTGTGGATTTGGCAAAAAAAGTCCAACAACGTAAACGACCTAAATAGTCATATTTGGGATAGCTGGGCGGATGAAACGGGCTCTATCGGTAAGGCGTACGGCTACCAACTCGGCATTAAGCACAAATATAAAGAAGGGGAGTTCGACCAAGTGGATAGGGTTTTATATGACCTTAAAAACAACCCCTCTTCAAGACGAATTTTGACGAACATTTATACCTTTGAAGACCTTCACGAAATGCACTTATATCCTTGTGCGTATTCAATGACCTTTAACGTTAGCGGAAACGTTCTAAACGGCATATTGAACCAACGTTCTAACGACGTTGCCGTTGCAAACAACTGGAACGTTGTTCAGTACGCAGCGCTTCTTATGATGATGGCGCAAGTTTCAGGACTCGTTGCGGGTGAACTGGTGCACGTTATTGCAGACGCACACCTTTACGATAGGCATATTCCCGTGGTTGAAAAGATGATGAAAAACCCACAATTCCCCGCACCTAAGGTTACGCTTAATCCCGACGTTAAGGACTTTTATAAGTTCACCGTGGACGACTTTAAGATTGAAGGGTATGAATTTAACAAGATTGACGAAAAGTTTGAGGTTGCAATTTAATGAAAGCCATCGTTGCCGTTGATAAAAACTGGGGTATAGGTAAAAATAACGACTTACTATTTTCTATCCCCGAAGATATGAAATTTTTCCGTTCAACCACCTTAAACAAAGTGGTTGTTATGGGGGGTAACACCTTGCGTTCTTTCCCAAACGGAAATCCCTTAAAGAATAGAATAAACGTGGTTTTATCCACTAGAATTAATAGGGAAGATTGTATTATTGCCCGCAGTTATAGTGAACTTTTTGAGATTATAAAAAGATACGAGAGCGACGAGGTTTTTGTTATCGGTGGAGCAAGTGTTTATAGGGAAATGCTTCCCTTTATCGACGAGATTTTGGTGACCAAGGTCGAGGCGGACGGAAAAGCCGACGTCTTTTTTGAAAACCTTGATAAACTTGACAACTTTAAGGTTATTTTTGAGGGTGAAGAACAGATAAACAACGGCTATAAATTCCGTTTTACCACCTACAAAAACACGGCGGTAAAAAGTTTTTAATTAATCGAAAAAGTTTGGCTCTTATTACGTTGACATTTATTTTCTTGGGGTATATAATTAAACCTAAAGATAAATAGTCAAGAGAAGAAAATGAATATATTTTTGACGGCGGAAAGTTCCGCAATAAAAATTTAATGGTTTTAAGATAAAAAGTTTGTAAACTGCGGAAACTCCGCCAGCGAACTTTTTATTTTTTTGTTTATTTACAACTTAGATGAGGATTAAAATGCGAAAAAGCAAAGAAATGGACCTGACAACTGGCTCCATAATGAAAAAAATGATAATATATTCGGTGCCGTTTATATTCACCAACATTCTCCAAGTTTTATTTAACGCGGCGGATATTGCGGTGCTTGGTATTTTTGCTGGGGACACGGCGGTTGCCGCAGTCGGTGCAAGTTCTTCGCTTACCATCCTAATCGTAGGGCTATTCGTAGGGCTTTCTATCGGTACAAACGTCGTACTGGCTAGGTACGTCGGCGCAAAGGATAAAGAAGGCGCAAGCCGAACGGTTGGCACTTCTATCGTTATAGCATTTTTATCGGGAATTGCACTCATGGTGCTAGGACTTATACTTGCACCTTGGTTTTTAAGGATAATGGACTGCGCGGAAAGTGTAATCGAGGATGCAACTACGTATTTAAGAATTTACTTTATCGGCGCACCGTCAATGCTACTTTATAATTTTAGCGCATCGGTTTTGCGTTCGGTTGGTGATACTCGCCGTCCGCTCATATTTCTTTCAATATCGGGCGCTGTAAACGTTGGACTAAATATTTTATTCGTGCTCGTGTTTAAGATGACGGTTGAAGGCGTTGCAATAGCGACCATCGTATCGCAAACCATATCGGCTATATGTTGCCTCACCGTGCTATTTAAGAGCAAAGGCTATGCAAGATTAAGAGTAAGATATTTAAAAGTTTTTGGTTTTCAATTAAAGGAAATTGCAGTAATTGGTATTCCGTCAGGGTTACAGAGTGTTGCTTTTAACATTGCAAACGTAATTATTCAAAAGACTATAAACGGCTTTGACGAAGAAATCGGCATGGCTGCAAACACCGCAGCCCAGCAGTTCGACGCAATAGTTTATAACGTGGGCAACGCAATCTCAATGTCGTGTATGGCGTTTATCGGTCAAAATATCGGCGCAAAAAATGCTAAAAACATAAAAAAGGTTATTTTGTACGCGATTTTGCTCGTAGTGATATTCCAGTTTTCAGTTGGGCTCATCTTCGGTATATTAGCACCAGCCTTGTGTTCGCTGATTGCAAGTGGCGAAAAGGTTATCCAAATGGCGTCGGTAAGACTAAGGATACTAGGCTATTTATATTTTATGTGTGGTGTTATGGAAGTTTTTGCAAACTCCAACAGGGCAATGGGAAGGCCAATCGTTTCGCTTATAATAAGCGTTATGGGTGCAACGGTATTTAGGATAGCGTTCTTAAAAATAATGATGCACTTCTTCCCGTACTTTGCAACTATTTACTGGTCGTATCCTGCAAGCTGGATTATAACTATAATATGTTACCTAATATTTACACCTATAACCTATAAAAAGACAAAAATAGCTATAGAGGGAAAACCGCTATAGATTAAAGGAGGAAAAATGTTAATAGTGTTATGGACGGCACTTGGCGTTGGCGGTGCAACCGCGGTCGGTGCGCTCATAGGGTTTTTGTTTAAAAACCCTTCACATAAGTTTAACGATTTGATTTTATCTTTTGCTGCGGGCATAATGCTATGCGCTGCGGTAATGGGGCTTATCGTTCCGTCGCTCTCATACGGAAAGGGTGGGTGGCCGGTGCTTATTACCGTGCTCGGTATTTTTGCGGGAGCAGTGTTACTATTCGTTATCGATAGATGCGTTCCGCACTTGCATAAATTTTCAGGCATAGGCGAAGAAAAGCACCCAAGCAAAAGCAAAAACGCAAGCAAAGTTTTACTTTTCGTGCTTGCAATCGCAATACACAACTTCCCCGAAGGTATAGCAACGGGCGTAAGTTTCGGCACGGGAAATACGGCAGACGCATTGACGGTTGCGGGTGGTATCGCCCTTCAAAATATCCCTGAAGGTATGGTGATTATCGCGCCAATGGTTGCCGCGGGCATAAGTAAAAAACGCACCTTGTTTATCGCATTAATGACGGGTGTTGTGGAAATTATCGGCACGTTCATCGGTTATTTTGCGGTGTCAATTTCCACGGTGATTTTGCCTTTTGCCCTTGCTTTTGCTGGCGGAACAATGCTTTATATTATAAGCGATGAAATGATACCCGAAACGCACGCACACGGCAACGAGCGGGCTTCGACCTTTACGCTCCTTGTCGGCTTTTGTATAATGCTTGCGGTTGATTTCTTTTTAGGCTAAAAAATAATAAACAAAAAAAGAGTTACTTGATTATCAAGTAACTCTTTTAGTTTTAAAAACTTATTTAACTTTGATTGAGTATACGCAAGGAGTGTTTGCAGAGATTCTGTCAAAGCGAATTCTTGCACAAGTTTGACCAGCTTTTGCGGTGTAGGGAATTGTGAAAGACTTTTTGCCTTCAACTGCTTCGGTGATAATGGTTTGTTCGCCGTCGATGTCAACCTTAACGTCGATATGGCCTGTTGCACTACCTAAAAGAAGTTCAATCGTGTTTGCGCCTTCTTTTACTTTAACTTCGTAAGAGAACCAGCCGTGCGCATTGATTGCACTCCACTTAAGTCCGTTTCTGTGACCACAAATACGGCAAAGTTCGTCGTCGATAATCATGCTGTCAGAGAAGTTAACTTCCTTTTGAAGTTTATGCGATTCATTTGCACCACCGCAAATAACGTAATCGGTAAGGTTTTCTGCAAGCATTTGCTTGTTGAGTTTATCTTCGTAAGCAAAACTTATCTTTGTTTCTCTAACGTAATCTTTTATAAGTTCAATGCGGTTATTTAAATCGTAAGAGCCGTCGCTAATTAAGCACAAGAACTTGTCGCCGAGAAGTTTTTCACCGCGTTCGTTAATCTCTAACAACTTATCAAGAGCAACGAACAGGTCGTTTTTATATTGTTCCAAACCGCTTTCCATATATCTTGCATAGTTGAAGTGCGCTTCGGTAAGAACGTACCACGCTTCAGCAACGAGAGCAAGGTTAGCGAATTGAACGAACAATTTTTCATATTCAGCATCAGGGATTCTGCCCTTTAATTTAAGTGCCTTTTCGTAAGCAATCTTAGCGTCGTCTCTAGCTTGGCGTTTTTCTTCAAACACGCCTTCAATATCACCGCGTTCCCAATTGATAGGAATAAACCATTCGTTAGAAGCAATCTTCCAATCTTTTTTCATCATTTCAAAGTAGAAGTGGTTTTTGCAGTGATTTAAGGTGGGGAACATACTGAGTTCGCTATAATAATACCCTTTAAGATAAATAATCTTTTTCAAGATTTCTTCGGTATTTTCCATTACGTCGATAACTTCTTGATAGTTTTCGCCATATCTTTCTTTCATGAATTTAGCGATAGCCTCGTCCACGTCTTCACCAGAAATAACCGCGTGATAAATAACAAGGTTGACTTCTTGAACGGTGTTAAAGGGGATATTGCCGTTTCTATCGATACGAGCGACGTAACCAGCGGGCTTAAATTGTTCGCAGTAAGCAAATTTTTGCTTAATATGGTCTTTAAGCATCAAGGGAAGTCTGCCTTTACCGAAGAACTCGCCATAGATATCTGCCTCTACGAATAGAGGATTTTTTTCAATCTTTTTAAAGAATTGGTTGTGTGGTGCGGTAAGCGACCAGTCGAACTGAGTCCATTTATCCATCATAAGCATATCGGTAGAAATTTGTTCGTATGCTTTGGTCATCATAATATAGTCTTCTTCTAAGCTCGCAAACGGACGAACGATAAGTTCCTTGCCAAGTGCTTTACAAGTTTTGTAAAGAATTTCGGTAACGTATTTTACCCTACCAATCTTGTCAAGTTTTTGATTTTTAAGTTTAAGTAGGGGAACCTTAGTTTCGTGCAAGGTCAAAATCAAGCCGTCCATATTGGGATAAGCGTCAAAGAAATCGTAAAGTCTGTTTTCCAAATAGTCCTTAACGATGGGATGGGTAACTTCGATATCGCCGTTTTCGTTAAGCGTTTCAGGGAAAGCTTCCTTAAAGCCGTTGGGAAGGTCAAGTTCGTGGTGCCAGAAGAAGTTTTTAAGCCCCGCGTCGTGCGCTTTATTGATTGCTTCGTTAACGCAGTCAAGACAGTAGTCAACGTATTCTTTATCCTTTTCTCCGTTAAATTGCGAATATTTTTTAAGGTAAATCATACCGTCAACGTTACCCTTAACGTTGTGGTGGGTAGGACCGATTAGTTGAACGTGGTCAAATCCGTTTTTGATTGCGTAATCAACGACGAAAAGATAATAATCTCTGTCAACGTCAACGGGGTTTAGAAAAGATATACCCTTAATCATATCGCGAGAAGCAGTTTTTTGAGTGTTCATTACATTTTCTCCTAATGTCAATTTTATTAAATATAATTTTAACACTTATATAAACAAAAAGCAATAGAAAATAGTATAAAAAAATTGCATTTTTGTATACAGAGCAAAAATTCGCCAAAGCAAAATAATCAAAAAATTTTTGACATATAGCTATTGCTTTTTTATTTATGACTGGTAAAATCACAGTGCAGTCGGGAGGCGGAAGCATTGAGAGATATTATCGGGCGTATTAAACAAATTGAAGAAGAGCAGTTAAAAAGGCGGACGGAGGACAGGCTATCAAGTTATAACACGGGGGAGATTAAGCACTTAAAACAACTTGCCTTTCACAAATGCCAAAAAAAGAACAGGTGGGTGTTTGGTGGGAATAGAAGTGGAAAGACGGAGTGCGGTGCAGTGGAAGCGGTGTATATGGCAAGGGGGATTCATCCTTATAGAGAAAATAGAAAGGACGTTTTCGGGTGGGTAGTATCCCTTTCCCAACAAGTGCAAAGGGACGTTGCTCAGTCAAAAATTCTATCTTATCTAAACAAGAGTTGGATAGAGGACGTGACCATGCTATCGGGTAAAAAGGACAGCCTAAAATACGGCGTAATCGACCAAATCGTTATCAAAAACGTGTTTGGCGGAAGGTCGGTTATCGGTTTTAAGTCGTGCGACCAGGGTAGAGAAAAGTTTCAAGGCAGTTCACTCGACTTCGTGTGGTTTGACGAAGAACCGCCCGAAGATATTTACGAGGAGTGCCGTATGCGTGTTTTGGATAGACGTGGGGATATTTTCGGCACGATGACACCACTTAAAGGCTTGACCTTTATTTACGACCAAATCTATCTAAACAAGGGCAATTCCCCTGAGGTGTGGTACGAGTTTATGGAATGGGCGGACAATCCGTTCTTGGACAGGCGTGAGATCGAGGCTTTGGAAGGGTGTTTGGACGAGGTGACGCTGCAATCGAGGCGATACGGGAAATTTGCGAGTAAGGAAGGGTTGGTGTATCCGGAATTTGACGAGC
>JAFQJB010000022.1 GCA_017397305.1 Clostridia bacterium
AACTTTTGGAACTCGTTGAAATGGAAATCAGAGAACTTCTTTCTGAGTATGGTTTCCCCGGAGACGATACCCCCATCATCAAGGGTTCTGCTCTTAAAGCACTCGAATATGCACAAGCTAACGAAGGCGACGCTGTTAGCACCGCACCTGAAACCGCTTGCATTAGAGAACTTATGGATGCTGTAGACAGCTACATTCCTACTCCCGAACGTGACGAAGCTAAACCCTTCCTTCTCCCTGTAGAAGACGTATTCACCATTTCTGGTCGTGGTACCGTTGCTACTGGTAGAGTAGAAAGAGGTGTTGCACACGTTAACGACCCTGCTGAAATCGTAGGTCTTTCTGAAGAATCTAAGACTACCGTTATTACCGGTCTTGAAATGTTCCGTAAACTTCTTGACGAAGCACAAGCTGGTGACAACGTAGGTGCTCTTCTCCGTGGTATCGACAAGAGAGATATCGAACGTGGTCAAGTTATTGCTAAACCCGGTTCGGTTAAACCCCACACCGCATTCGAAGGTCAAGTGTATATCCTTACCAAAGAAGAAGGTGGCCGTCACACCCCGTTCTTCAACAACTATCGTCCTCAATTCTATTTCAGAACTACCGACGTTACCGGTTCAATCAAACTTCCTGAAGGCGTAGAAATGGTTATGCCTGGTGACAACATCACCATGAGCGTTGAACTTATCACTCCTATCGCTATGGAAGAAGGTCTCCGTTTCGCTATCCGTGAAGGTGGCAGAACCGTTGGTTCAGGCGTTGTTGCTAAAATCGTTAAATAATTAACGAAAAACTAAAAATTAAAAAGCGTTAGATTTTCTAACGCTTTTTTTATTTGTTTCTATTGAGGGAAAACGCATAAAAGTTTTATATAAACAAAGAAGCCTGTCCAAAAAGGACAGGCTTTAGAGTGAATCGCAAGTTAGTTAAAAGAATCTTTGTATGCTTTGCCGAATTTGAAAGCGGGAATTTTGCTTTCAGCAATCTTGATTTTTTCGCCAGTTTTGGGATTGATACCGTCTCTAGCGGGTTTAGTTTTGAGTTCGAAAGTGCCGAAGCCGGAAATTTGAACTTTTTCACCAGCTTTTAAGCCTTCTGTGATTGCATCGATTGTACCGTCCAAAACGATAGCTGCATCTTTAAGAGTGATGCCGATGTTGTTTGCGATTGCCCTTACCAATTCATTTTTATTCATAAAAAACCTCCAAGTTTTTATGTTATTATTATACCACATATACGAATTTTTTCAAGGGGTTTTGTAAAATTTTTAGCAAAATTGTGCTAAAAATGGCGTATTTTTTGATGTTTTATGCTTTTTTTGCCGTTTGCTTGACATTTTTTGGTATTCCGCCTATAATTTAAGCGAAACCAAAGGGGAAGAAGATGGATTTTACAGTGAAAGCCGAGCAGTTGAACCAAAAGCTTTCAACCTTGTCGGCGGACAACAAATTAAAAAATACACGTATAATATGTGGGAATTATAACGATATCGCAAATCATTTATCGCGTAGTTTTCCGCAAGCAAAGGTGCTCGTTTTATCGACTGAAAAGACCTTTGAAGAAAGGGGAAAGGAAATTATCGAACAGCTTGAAAGGGCGGGAATAAAACCCGTAAACGTGATATTAAGCGAAGAAGAGCCATTGTCGGTTGAAGGGATTTGTGGGCTTATGAATGCCCCCGAAGATGTTAGGGTGGTAATTGTTCTTGACTATTCGCTTTTTGATACCGCACTATATTTTTGTGCGATAAAAAAGGTGCACCTTGTTGAAGTTTTACATAAGTTCGTTCCAAAGCGCATAATGGCAAATAGCCTTTTAATCAAAAATGGTAACGACGTCGACCTTTTTGTTGCCGACGTGGAGCGCACTGTTGTAATTTACGAAGGGGCAATCTCTAGCGACGTAATGCCAAACACCCTTGCGTACGTCCTTTCAAAAATTTTATCCCTAACCGATTATAGAGTTATGGGTGTTGTTATGCGTCAGCCACTTTTTCCCGAAGCATTTAATCTTGCAAGGCAAGCCGTTCTAGGCACTTTAAAAGAGGTGGGGAAAAGCGAATTTTCGCTTTGTGACCTAATTTATAATGCCTTTTTATTAGAGATTGCAGATAATCTTACTAAAGGTAAACTAATAAGTTTTTCCGCACCATCTCTTGCAGAATATATCTATAACGGCAAATTTGCGGGCGATAGCGGTGTAGAACTTTTATGCGCAAACGTGGGATTAGATTGTTATAGTGCACTCTTTAGTGGACAATACGATAAAACGAACATGCCTATAAATTACTATTCGCGCTCTAAAAAATTAAGTTTAACGTCGGGAATACTCGAAGATAGCATTCTCTCAACTTACAAAATGCAGGGCAACCGCTTTGCAATGAGAAAGGCAAAGATAAATCAACTTTTCCTTGACCTTAAAGCCGAACTAATTAGCGAGAATAAACTATATAACGCAGTTGTGGATAAATATATTTTGCTTGGCGGAAAAAAAGATTACGACGTGGATAAACTTAGCCATGCTATTATGCTTTCGGGCGACACGCCTTTTTCGGTAAACGGAATGAGTTTGGTGCGTGAAAATAACGTTTCAAATTATAGTATATAAATAAAAAAATAGGGAATACTCTCCAAAAGATAAGGAGAGTATTTTTTTATGCCCAAAAAACTTTTGTGTGTATTCCTTGCGATATTTTCGCTTTTTTCTATACATAGAACGACAAACGTTCCCACCTTTTCTAACTATGCCAATACTTTTGAAATAAGTTTAGATAACGGGTCGTTTTCTAACAGCATTTTAACAGTGAATAAAAGTGATTTTGCTCTTTATAGAGGAATAAAGGGCGAGAGTTGCGAAGTAAAAAAAGAAAACTTTGACATAAACGCATTTTTAACCGACTTTGAAGCGGAGATGGTGGCTTGTGAAAAGGTTGGAGATATAGTTTGTTATTATGCATTTTCGCCCAAAGTTAAATATTTAGAAAAGGTTAACGGCAAAAAAGTAAATCTTCACGTGGCGGTAAGAGATAACGCTGTCGTTATAGGAACACCCATTATTTACGGAAGTTTTTAATTTTTAGGTATAAAAGAAAAAATTAGGGCAATAATCAAGCAAAACAAATAAGGAGATAAGAAATGAAAGAAGAAAACAGATTACTTTATTTTTTGAAAAGGAACTTAGCGTACATCGTTTTATCACTATGCATAATTGCGGTTGCACTTTCCATAACGCTTATGCTTGTACGTCAGCAAGAACAAACTTTATCGAACGATAACCCCACAATCAACAACCCTGTGGACACTCCGTCCGATTCTATCGTAGACCCCGACGATACCCCCACTAAGCCAGTCGACGTGCCGATAGAGTTTGCTATGCCCGTCCAAGCGGTTATTTCCATTGGTGAATATAGCGAAACGATGGTGTTTAACGGCACTCTAGGTAGGTTTTCAACCCACCTCGGCTTAGACTTTTTTGCTGACGAGGGAACGGCGGTTTTGGCAGTATTCGACGGCACGGTTGAAAGTGTGGAAAACACCCTTCTTTACGGCACGACAATCGTTATAGACCACGGCAACGGGCTTAAAACGGTGTATAACTCTTTGGCGGACGGCGATAGCGTAACCGTTGGACAAAAGGTGCAAAAAGGTCAAGTGATAGGCGAAGTTTCCCTTTCAAATAGGCAAGAAGCGGGCTCTGGCGCGCACCTTCACTTTGAGGTTATAGAAGACGGCAAAACAATCGACCCATCAAAGTATTTGACCATTGACGAAAAATAAAAACAATAAAGAATATTAAACAAAAACCCTGAATAAGATACTTATAAAAAGTATTGATTCGGGGTTTTATTATGAAAAGAGCGAGTGTAATTTTTATTGCCCTATTGCTAGCCGTGTGCTGTGTTAACTTTGCGGGGTGCAAAAAGGCGGATAAGCTTACCGAGTATTCGATTAGGTGCGAACTTAGTGGAAACGTCCTTAAAGGGCAGGAGAGCGTAAACTTTTATAACCACACCGAAACGGCACTAGATTGCTTAAAGTTTAACCTTTTTGGCAATGCGTTTAGAAAGGACGCAAAGTATTCGCCAATCGGCGCGCAGTACGTTAACAGGGCTTATCCAAACGGACTAAGCTATGGCGAAATGACCATTGAAAAGGTGCAAAGCGGTGGCAAAGATTTGCAGTTTTTAATAGGTGGTGAAGATAAAAACGTACTCATTGTAATGCTGGAAAAAGAAGTGTTCCCCGACGAGTTTATCGAAGTTACCATAGATTTTACCTTGACGCTTGCAAACGTTGTAGCACGCACGGGATATACTGACAAGGTGATAAACCTTGCCTCCTTTTACCCAATACTTTGCGGATACTCTAACGGTTTTTACGAGTGCGTTTATTATTCTGTTGGTGACCCCTTTTTCAGCGATTGTGCAAACTACAAGGTAAACTTTACTTGCGATGCTGAATATATCGTTGCATCGAGCGGTAAGCTTTTGTCGAGAAAGGTTGAGGGGACAAAAGCCACAGGGGAATACGCTATTAAAAATGCCCGTTCCTTTGCTTTTGTTTTAAGCAAAGAATTCGATAGTTTGCAAGATAATTCCTTAGGGGTGGAAATAAACTATTATTATTACGACGATAGTGCCCCCGAAAAGTCGTTACAATACGCAGTAAAGAGCATGAAACTTTTTAATGAAAAGTTTGGAAAATATCCCTATCCCACGTACGCAGTTGTGCAAACGGAATTTATCCAAGGCGGTATGGAATTCCCCGCCCTAGTAATGATAAGCGATAATTTAGAGCCAAGTGCATACGGTGAGGTTATCGTGCATGAAACGGCGCACCAGTGGTGGCAAAGCGTGGTGGGGAATAACGAGATAGAGCACGGCTTTTTAGACGAAGGACTTGCCGAGTATTCGGTTGTGATATTTTACGAAAACTACCCTGAATATAATTTGACAAGAGAACTCTTGATAGATTCCTCGCAAAAAACGTATAAGGTGTTTTGCTCTGTTTACGATAAAATCTACGGCAAGGTAAACACGGTGATGCTACGTAGCCTAAAAGACTTTACAAGCGAATACGAATACGTCAATATGGCATACATAAAGCCGTGTATAATGTACGACATGCTAAGGCAAACGATTGGGGATAAAGCATTTTTTAACGGACTTAAAAAGTATTATAAACAATATTCTTTTTTAAACGCAACCCCCGACGATTTAGTGGGAGTGTTTGAAAAGTGCGGAACGGACACCAACGGGTTCTTTTATAGCTTTTTTGAAGGCAAGGTAATCATATAAAAATTATTTATAACGGGCAGGGAAGCAAAAAACTTGCCCGTTTTTCGTGTTAATATAAGAAAAAAGGGGTAGTATTTAAAAAAAGGTTTAATAAATAAATACCAACTATTGACAAAACCGCGTTAAAATGTTAAACTAATTGGGTATACGAGTATATTAGCTAGATAAGGAGTCAATATGAAAAAGGTTTTAAAAACATTATTGATTTTATCGCTTGCAGTTCTTTTTGCGATGTCACTTGTTGCTTGTGGTGATAAGGGCGGAAACAAAAGTGCTGACGGCGGAATAAAATACAAGAAGATAGATGGTGTTTACACCATTTATAAATACGTTGCCGAAGAGGGCAAAAGTGTAATCAACCTCGGCGAAGAACTTGGCGATGACGTTACCGACGTTCGTATCAAAAAGGGCGCATTCAAGGGTAACGACACCTTAAAGAAGATTATCGTTTCTAATAAAATCACGCAAATCGACAAGGGTGCTTTCGAAGGAATGAAGAGTTTGGAAAGTTTGGAAGTATGCTTTATCGGTAAAACTGCAAATGCAGACGTTTACCCAAACCAAAGCCAAGCACAAGTAGATAAGGCTGTTGATAGTGAAAGAACGATTGCACACTTCTTTGGTGATACCGATTATAGCGTTGGTGTTCCCGTTAAGATTAGTTATAATAGTTCTTCTTCAACCACTTGCTATATGCCCATTACCTTAAAAGAAATCGTGGTTAATACCCAAGACGAATACAGCATTCCTATGTATGCATTCAACGGCGCGGTAAACCTCACTTCTATTAAACTTATCGGCAACATTACTGCTATCGGCGAATACGCATTCGGCGGTTGTAAGGAACTTAAAGCAATCGAACTTCCCTCATCGGTAAACACAATTTATGACGGCGCGTTTATTAACTGCGCTAAACTTGCAACCTTAACCGTTGACGCAAACGCAAGCTTGATTGTTAAAAAAGATGCTTTCGTTGGTACCAAGATTAATAGAAACGCACTAGACGGCAACATTAGTGGTATTGATGAAAATATGAGAGATGAAATCTTTGGCAAGGCTGAATAAAAAAGAGAGCAAAACTAAAAGGCACCTTAAAGGTGCCTTTTTTGTTTGTATAATATTTTATTTTACAATTGATACGTCAGTTAAGGTGTACACGAGAGCGCCTAATGATTCAAATGAAGAGTAGGTTGTAAGTGTTTCTACAATTTGAATGGGCAAAGCGTTATACGGCAATTTTTCGGTGCCTTGCTTTTGAACTAGAACGAATTGTGCCGCGCCTGCATTTTTACTTGAATTGATGCGGTAAGCAAATTCTTGAATTTGCACGTCTTCGGTTATTGACGTTCCGTTATAAGTTAACGGGAGAGCAGGAAGCGTTCTTTCATTTACGTTTTTAATCAAAAGGCTTACGGGGTAGCCGTAGGAGAGAGATTGAACGGGGAGAGACACCGATGCATCTTGTGAGATGTTTACGTTTCTAGTAGCAAAAATAAATTGCGTGTTGTCGATAACTTGTCTAAAATCGTACTTTCTTTGGGTGGACGAGGTCGTTGTTTTTTCATTTTCGCTTCCCAAAAACTCGGTAATCGCTTTATCCATTGTATAATTCTTGTTGCCATAAGTTGTTTCGGTTAGGTATTTATAACGGATAAGGCTGGTCGCGTTGCTATCATTATAATAATGAACGAGCGTATTTTCTTGCTCAACCTTAGAGTAGATTGGTGCGAACGACATATTTGCGGGAAGGAAATAAACTTCTTGATAAACTTTATCGGTAAATACTTGAGGGGTTTCACTTCCGTTTAGATAATAGGTCGCGTTAATCGTCGCCTCACTGGTTAAGTGGTAAATTCTGTTTTGGCCAACGTCGACGTGGTCTTTTTCATTGACCCATGAGGGAAGAATACTAACGATTTCAAACGTTTGAACAAGCTTGCCCGAATAATCGCACTTTATAACGTTGTCGGTAAGATTGGCACTCTTTATAACGTATCCGTTGTTATAATCTTCAACGTAGTCGATATCGTAAGTTAGAACCTCGGTATAATTTGTTGGTGCCGTTCCCGATTGACCGGAGAAGTTGTTTGAAAAGGCAAGAACGCTTTCGTTACAGCCGTTACAACCCGCAAGAGAAAAGCACAGCACGATTGACAGTGCTAAACTAAAAAAAGTCAAGAAAAATTTTTTCATTTTTCACTCCAAAACATATTTCTTATCTAATAATATCACAAATAACAAAAAATGTAAATCTATGTGACAAAAATGTAGCAAAAATATGTTATAATATTATTATGATTAATTTGATAACGGCTGATTCTTATTTTGAACTATTTCCAGCCCTAACAAACTTAATAAAAAAGTCGCCTAAGGATATTGGGGAGAAGAACGTTATCTTTTGTGAAGCCAAAGTTTCGCTTATGATAGAGAGGTTTTTGTGCGAACAACTTGGCGGGACGTTTAACACCGAAGTGTATTCGTTCGGCAAATACTTGCACAAACACAAAAAGTTAGACAAAGTGCTCTCGGCAGAAGGTTCTGCAATGGCGGTAAAAAAGATACTTTCTAAAGTTGGCTTAAAATGTTTTAAGGCTAGTTACCGCACACTTGCGCCTTCCCTTTATAACCTTATAATATTGCTTAAAAGCGCAAAGATTTCGCCCGAAGTTTTGGCGGATAATAGTGCGCTCAGTAACGGCGTGTTAAAAAATAAACTCGAAGATATTTATTCTATATATAACCAATACGAACGTTTTATTAAGGACAACGATTTTGTCGACCAAAGCTCACTTTTAGACTTTTTACCAGACGTTATTGATAGTAGTGAAGAGATAAAAGAGGCGAACGTGTACCTTGTTGGTTACAGCGGTTTTACTGCCCAAGCCCGCTCTATTATAGAAAGGCTAATGCTTAGGGCTAAATCGGTGACTGCAATTTTAACCGAGGGAGGAAATATTCAAGTTTTCGTTAATGAAACGGCAAACTTCATTCGCCAAACGGCACTAAAACTTAATCTACCGCTAGCCGAACAAAAAATCGATAGCGATTATACCGATGAAGGCAAACTTTTTGTGGACGGGCTTTTTTCTCCACTATCGCTTCGTAATGCTAAAAAACTTGATAGTCAAAAGGTCAGTCTATTTAGTGCGCTAAACGGCTTTAACGAAGCAGAACGCGTGGCTGAAGTGATTAAGAGTGCGGTGCTAAGCGGGGAATGTAGATACCGCGATATTTCGGTTGCCGTGCCCGACGTGGATGGTTATAAAGAGTATATAAGGTCGGCATTTAACCTTTTGGAAATCCCATACTATCTCGACGAAAGAAAACCCGCCGATACCCACCCGTTGATATCGCTTATTTTATCGTACGTCGAGGTTTTAAGAAAGAACTTCCAAAGAAACGCACTTGTTAAGTTTATTAAGAACCCGCTATTTATTGCAGATAAAAACTTTGGCGATGCGTTTGAAAATTATCTTGTAAAATATAATATAAATTACGGCAGAATAAAAACGCCCTTTACCTTTGAGGTGGACGGCGGATATACTCTAGAGCAGTTTAACGCGGTTAGAGAGCAAATTCTTACCGTGTTTGAAAGGTTTGACGTTTATAGGTTGTTATCCCTTTTAGACGTCAAAGATAAAATTGCAGGCGAGACCGAGGTGTTAAAGCAGAAGGGATTAATAGAAGAATCGGCTGTTAACGAGCAAATCTATGATTTCACTGTGGGTGTGCTCGACCAAATGCGTTCGATTTTATCGGGTGTGGATATGACGCTTAACGAGTTTAAGCAAGTGTTCACAAGCGGTGTTTCGGCAATGAAAGTATCCATTATTCCTCAATATAACGACGCGGTTTTCGTTGGCGGGTTTAAGGAAACTGCACTTGCAAAAGCAAAAAAATTGTTCGTTATGGGGCTTACCGCAAGCGTCCCGCAAATCAAACAAGACGTCGCTATACTTTCCGACGGCGATATAGACGAGTTGGAAAAGGTAAAGGTTTTAATAGAACCAAAAATCAAGGTGGTAAATCACCGCGCCAAAGAAAACCTTGCAATGTGCCTTTCGGCTTTTTCCGAGCACTTGTATTTAAGCTATCCCATTTTAGAGGCGGATGGAAAGAAGAACGTCAAGAGCGAAGTTTTAACCTTTGTGGATAAGCACCTTACAACAGGTGACTTTCCCTCAGCAAATAAATATTTAACCAAAAAACAGGGACTTAAAACTTTTGCTAAGGAGTCAAGCCAGTTCGCTCAGTGCCTTTTAGACGACTTTACCTTGGCGTCCAACTTCTTTAAGGCGGTAGGGGAAGAAGAACTTAACCGCTTTTTAGACTATTCTAACAAAGAGATGAAAATAAGGCTTGACCGAAGAGGGCAACTTATCGGCAGTGAAATTTCACCAACTACGATAGAGGACTATTATAAGTGTCCGTATCGTGCCTTTTTGTCACGCACTTTAAGGATAAAACTACGCGACGAGGGGCGTGTAGACGTGCTTTCGGTGGGAAACCTTATGCACGAAATTTTAAGTCAGTTTATCGTAAAAATGGACGATAAAACACCTACAAGTCAAACATTTGCTCAAATCAAAGAGCAAGTTCTGTTGCGTGACGAATATAAGAAATTCTTAGAAGACGACTGCACTTTTGCAACCATTGAACGCGTGCTCGTTGAGTGCGAAGGGTATTGCAATAAAATGGCGGAAACCCTAAAGGACACCTCACTTAATAAAACCAAAACCGAAGTGGCTTTTGGCAGTTCTAAAAACTGTGAATATCCCGCGATTAGCCTTGATAACGGAAGGGTAACAATTAAGGGAAAGATTGACCGCGTGGACGAGGGGGATAAGTATTTTAGGATAATAGATTATAAAACGGGGACAACGGACGGCACGGCAAAAGGTCTTTTTGCGGGTGTTAAACTTCAACTATACCTCTACGCATTGGCGGTAGCGGGAAAATACGACGGAAACAAAAAACCCGCGGGGCTATATTATTTGCCCGTTTCAAACGCATATCAAAAGGACGGAGAGGAAGAGTCTCCGTTAGCCGTTGGTAAAACGCTTAATGAAAAAGAAGCCTTGCTCGCACAAGATAAAAACTTCTTTGATAATTTGTCAAGCCAATTTATTCCCGCTAAAATAGACGATAAGGGTAATATCAAAAACGCCGTTGAACAAATTACACTCGATAGCTGTTTAGAGTATGCTCTAAACATCTCCAACCTCGCGGTAGAAAGGCTTAAAGAGGGTGTGATTGTAAAATCCCCGCTTGACGATGCATGTTCGTATTGTCCGTATAAGGCTATTTGCGGGGACGAGGACGTTCACGTTAGAACGCTCGGCTCGGTAGATAATGAAACAATAGAAAAATCCCAAAGGAGAGGTGAGTAGTATGCCAAAATTGACTTTAGAACAACAGCGCATTGTAAATCACCAAGCGGGCGACATTTTGGTTACCGCCTCTGCGGGAAGTGGAAAGACACACACCATGATAGAGCGCGTTATAAAGCTTGTTACCGAAGGTAAAGCCGACGTTAAAGAGATTTTGGCGGTTACTTTTACCGAAATGGCTGCGCTTGAAATGAAGGAAAAACTTAAAAAAGCCCTAAACGACGCTATCGTTGCAACGGGGGATAAAAAACTTTTAGAGCAAATAGCAGACGTTCACACCGCCGATATTTGCACCTTGCACGCATTTTGCGCAAAGTTAATAAGGAATTACTTTTTTAAGGTGGGTTTAAGCCCCGACTATGGAATTTCAGACCAAGCACAAGCCGATATTATTAGAAGCGAGTGTATAGACGCAACTTTTAAGCAGTTTTACGAAAAAAAAGAAAAATGGTTTTTAACGATGGTGGATAGGTACGCACAAAAACGTACCGACACGGGACTTAAAGAAATCGTGCTTTCCGCATACGATTTTTGTATGTCCGAAGCCGACCCCGAAACCATTTTACAAAAGCACAAAGAAAACTATACCAAACAGGGTTACGAGCGCATAAAAGAGAGTTATAAAGACTTTCTTGATAGGGAAATGCGCGCTATTAGGGCGGACGTTTATACGGCAAAAAAGGTGTTTGATAGGGACGGACTTACAAAATCTTCTAAACTATGTGAAGTTCTTTTCGAGTATACCGACGCAATTATAGACGACAGCGGTTTTGGTGCACTGTTAAAATATAAAGAAATAACCACAAGGTTTGATTTTGATAAAAAACTGACCGAAGAACAGCTTGAGTATAAGCAAATGGTTACTGACTGCAGGGATAGATATAAAAAGGTTGTAAAGCAATATTTATCGGCGGTAGAGAAGTATTTTGGCGAGGAAGACGACCTTGAGTCTTGCATGCAAGACACCGAAAATTTGGTAAATCTTATCCGTGCGTTCGGCAAAAATTATGAGACGGCAAAGCGCGAAGAAAACCTGCTTGACTTTAGTGACCTAGAACACTTTGCACTTAAAATTTTGGAAGACGAGGAAATTACTAGCGACGTTAAGAGCAAGTATAAATACGTTTTTGTGGACGAATATCAGGACACTAACGGTGTTCAAGATAAAATCATTTCTACGGTAAGCAACAATAATTTGCTTATGGTGGGCGACGCAAAGCAAAGCATATACGGATTTAGAGGGTGTAGACCCGAACTATTCACAAACAAGTCCTCTCAAATGGAAAGAAGCGGTCAAACGGTTGTAAGGCTTAACGACAACTTCCGTTCGGCAAGGGCAGTTGTGAATATGGTAAACCGCATCTTCGATTTTTGTATGGTTGAAGAATTCTTTGGTGAAGAATATAGTCAAACTTCCCAGTTGCGTTTTGGCGGGCTTTTCCCCGAACAAGCGGAGGGGAGGGCAAAGTTTTCCTTCTTAAAGCGCGACGGAGCAAAGAAAAAACAAGAAGAGCCAAGGGTTTACGATTTAATTGAAGACTTAGGTGGAACTTTTGACGAGGATATTTCTTCCACTGCCTCATTAATAACCAAAATTATAAACGAAGAATTGCAAAACACCTATTACGGCGTAAAGAGCGATAGCTTTAAGCCCGTGCAGTATAAGGATATAACCATACTAGCAAGGACGAAAAAGTCGGCTTACGTGCAAAACTTGGTGCGAGGCTTAAAAAGGCACGGGATACCTGTGTCGAGCGAAGTTACTGAAAGCGTTTGTGATTATCCCGAGATAGATATGCTCGTAAACGCACTTAAACTTGTCGATTGCTTTGTTCTCGACGTGCCGTTAGCCACCACTCTGCGTGGGCCTATCGGAGGGTTTACCGACGAAGAACTTTTGGATATCGTCACCTTCTTTGATGAGAGCGGTGGGGACAAGAGGTCGGGGTTTGCGGTTGCGTTCGACTATTACTTAGTTAATGCTAAAACCACCCTTCAATCACGGCTTAGTGAATTTAAGAAATACATAGAAGAACTAAGGTATTTAAGCGATTACGTCGGGGCACAAGGCGTGCTTAAAAAGTTGGTTTTGGATAAGGACTTGGAAGCGTGCTTTTTATCTTGGTCCAACGGAAAGGCGCGCGCAAAACGGCTCAGCAGATTTTTACTTGCAAGTTGTGACGGCGGAAGAATTCTTTCGGTAAAAGAGTTTTTGTCTAAAGTAGAGCAAAGCCCCGATGCGTTTGGTTTTGCTGACTGCGAGCAAGAAAACGACGTTAAGGTTATGACCATACATGCGTCTAAGGGGTTAGAGTTCCCTGTCGTTATCGTTTGCGGTATGGAAAAAGGACTAAACAGCAGGAGCGGTACCGCCCCCGTGCTTTTCAATAGGAAATACGGGTTTGCCGTTAAAAGTTTTGACGACGCAAAGAGGAGTTCAAAAGAAACTCTGCTTCGCGGGTTGGTGCAAAAACTTATGGAAGAAGAACGCGTAAGGGAGGAAATGAGACTGCTTTACGTGGCAACGACGCGTGCGACGTATTCTCTTCACCTAACTTATTGCGGAAGAAAGGAAAATAGAAGACGCAGATTTGTCGGTGCTGAAAAGTTTATGGACTATATCCCAAAAGACTTAGAACTAGACTTGGTTGAAGAGCAAGATTTAAGTTTTACCGACCTATCCCGCGGGACGAGAAAGGTTATTATAGCAGATACCGACCAATCTAAAGTTGAAGAGATGAGAAATAGGTTTGGCTACGTATATCCGTTTGAGGTGGATACCACTTTACCGCTAAAAACAACGGTTACAAAGGCAAACCAAAAAAATATGGACGAAGACCAAGCAAAATCGGTCGTTCTATTTAATCAAGAGGGAATGGACACCGAAAAGGGTGTTACCGCCCACAAAATCTTAGAGCTTTACGATTTTTGTTCGGGCGAGGGGTTATTTACCCAAGTACAAACAATGATTGAGGCGGGCGAACTTACCGCTGAAAAGGTCGCGGACGTTGACCTAAATAGAATCAAGAGTGCAATCGATTCTCCCGCGTTTAAGGGGCTTGAAAAAAGCCAGTTGTTTAGGGAGCAAAGCTTTATGGTTAAACTTCCCGCAAACATGGTTTTAGACGTCGACACAAGCGAATCGGTGCTTTTGCAAGGTATTATCGACCTTCTTGTGCTAGATAGTGACGGTGCGAGAATTTTAGACTATAAATACAGCAAAAAAAGTGCCGAAAGCCTTGTTGCAACGTATAAAAAGCAGTTAGATTTATATGCTTATGCCGTAGAGAAGGTGCTAGGGGTTAAGGTGAATGAAAAAACCATTGTAAACGTCTACACTGGGCAAACGGTTAAAATTCCCTAATAAAAGGCTAAAAACGGCAAAAAAGGGTTAAAACCGACAAAGAAAAACAAGTTAAAATGGCAAAGAGGTGCTTATGAACCAAACCATTTTGACTTGGACAAACAAAATTTTAATCAAATTTGGATGTGACCGAGTGCTTTTAATTTTTGCGCTCGGTCAATTGCTTGCCTTCTCTATCGTGCTGGTGTTATCACTTTGCGTTTACGATTTTTCCATAAAAAAACGCACGTGGTTTTTTGGGGTGATAGGGTTAATCAATTGTTTTTGCTATGCAACCTTTTCTATTGTTCAAGCGGGGCAAACGTATTTTATTATAAACTTTGGGCTGTCGCTTTTACTAATAGCACCCATTTTATCCGTGCGGGAAAGAAAGCGAGTGATAGGCGAAAAAGAACTTGAACTTGCTAGAATGTTAACAAATAAAGCAAAAGAGCGGTGTGTGGAAAATTTTGAAGACAAGCATCCCAAACTTTTCGAACAGCCGAATATTAAGTATAGCGAGCAAAAACCTAGCGATTTAAGTGATTGCGGGTTAGACTTTTCACACGTTAAAAACGTGCTTAATAGAATGGAATATTTTCCCTTAAACACGGCGGAAAAAAAGCAAGTGAGTGACCTCAACGCACTTATTTATTCGGCGGAAAACGGAGTAAAAGACGATAGAATAAACGAAAAAATAAACGACGGACTGGGCGCACTATTAAAAATCATGTCCAAACACGGCGCTTAAAAGATAACAAAAAAAAGACAAAACCGCTTGAAAAAGGCGGTTTTTTAATTTTTTGTTGACAATATACAGTTATTGATATATAATATAACTTGGCTATTAATGTAACGAGATTAGTTTGAAATTTCTTTGTTAGGGGATAAATAGTGAAAAAAAGGATTTTCGGCATAGCACTTGCCCTTTTAGTTGCAATATCTACACTGCTGTCTGTTGTCGGCTGTGGTGGGAAAAATAAGTTTACCATTACCTTTGACGCGAATGGTGGGCAATGGGTTGGCGGTGGTGCTATAGAGCAAACTGTTTCCAGCGTGGACAACTTAGAGATGCCTATTTTTGAAAAGGAAGGGCATATCTTTGTCGGCTGGGATAGAGTTATTTCGGAAATAAAAGAAGATGCAACCGTAAAGGCTGTTTGGAAGCCGGTTATGTTCACGGTCACTTTTATAGTTAGTGGCGGTGAATACGTAAGCGGTGACCTCATTCAGTCGGTTGTTAGGGGCAACGATTTGGTTGCACCCGTTTATAAAAAAGAAGGATACGTGCTTATTTGGGATAAAAAGTTATCCGAAGTAAAGGAAACTTGCACGATAACTGGCAGTTGGGTTCCGTCGGAGTATAAACTTTCGTTCGTGAATAAGGACGGCTCGCCTTTTAACAATATGGAGCCGATTACCGTTGGATATGGTCAAAAAGTCCCCGATTTACCAGAAGGCTCTATTATGGGTAAAAGAATTTTTGCCTGGAAACAAAAGGGGTCGTTGCAAGATTACGTGTATGAAGGTCAATGCTGGCAGTACACCAACGATATCGTGCTAGAACCCGTTTGTCTTGACGGCAAAATGATTAGATACGATTATAACGGCGGGGAATGGCGATTGAATCCTACGAGAGTTCCCACAAGTGGTGTGACCGTCGTTTCCAACCTTGAAAGAGAAGGTTACGTGTTTGTCGGCTGGGTGGAAACGGATAAAAACGGCAACGTGCTTGAAGGGGCAACACCCACCGAAAACTTGGAAATTTATTCTTCACGCACTAAAGACGTGTATCTTAAAGCCGTGTGGCATAGCGAAAATTATTCTATAACCCTAACCACACCTTACGGCGTGTTTGAAAACGGCTTGAAAGAGACGACGAAAATAGTTACTTTTGGCGAGCCCATTGGTGAACTACCCGAGATTTCTGAAACCGATTCTACCTTTATCGGTTGGAAGTATAAAGATAGCATTATTACCGAAGATACCGTTTGGGATATAAAGGACGGAAGCGTTATTTTGGTTGCCGTGTTCCAAACCACTTACGTGTTCACCCTTTCATTAGAGAGTCAGGTTACCGAGACGGTTAGAGTAACTTGCTCTTTGCCCAAGGGCACTGAACTTGTGATTAAACTTAAAGAAGGCGAACAACTGATTTTACCCTCTAAGTCGGACGTTACCGTTAATATACCCGCAAGTGCGAACGACTCTAGAGCATATATATTCACAAACTGGTTCTACTATATGAACAATGCAAGAATAATCGTTACCAGTGGAACTATTGCAAATGCTGATAACTTCCCCAACTTTGAAGAAGTGGACGGAACGATTAGAATAGATTTGCTTCCTAGAGTTAAAAAATCATCGACCTAAAAAAATAAGCCCCGAATTTTCGGGGCTTTAATTTTAGTCTGGTATAAAGTTTTCAAAGATAAAGTTGTCGCAATAGGGCTTAACTTTTTCTAAAGTTGTTTTATCGGTTATCGTCCACGCAATAACGGGCGCTTTGGTTTTTATTGGAAGCCCCGTGTGAGAGTAGCTTATAAAATCCGGCTCAATTTTTCTGTTCAACGGCATATGTTTTAGAACGTATCTTATAAAAAAGTTTTGTTCTTTTGAGCAACATTCGGTGCCTAGCACACCGCGAATAAATTCGGGCGCAAGATTTTTAATTTTTTTGATATAGGTTGGGTTAAAAGATTGCACTGCAAATTCACCCTTATAGTCTTTAAGGCTATTTACAACAATATCCACAAAATCTTTTTGGGGGTGGCTTTTAAGTTCTATAAGAAGGGGAACTTTTCCACACGCAATCTCTTTCACTTGTTCAAAAGTGGGTATTTTTTCTTCACTACCACTAAGGGATAGGGCGGATAATTCTTCATAAGAACATTCAAAAATTTTCTTATCCACACCGGTCATGCGCTTAAGATTATCATCGTGAAAACATACAAGTTTTTTATCAGTGGTTAAAAATAGGTCAATCTCTATTGGATAACCCAATTCCGCTGCCTTTTTATATGCGGTGATAGAATTTTCAATAATATCGCCACCCCAAAGTCCTCTGTGAGCGATTGGGCGGGATAATAGCCAGTGATTTTGATCGATTCGCATTGTAACTCCGTTTATAAAATACTTGCAAAATTTTGTTCAATAGTATATACTATTGATTGAAATTTAACACAAATATTATACAGCAAAAAGGTATTATATGTCAATTAATAAACAAAACGTAAGAAACTTTTGTATAGTCGCACACATCGACCACGGTAAGAGCACGCTTGCAGACCGCCTTATGGAAAAGACTGGGCAGGTTAGTGAACGTGATATGGAAGAACAACTTCTCGACTCGATGGACCTTGAAAAAGAAAGGGGGATAACCATAAAACTTACCCCCGTTCGTATGTTTTACAAGGCAAAAAACGGCGAGGAATATATCTTCAACCTTATCGACACCCCCGGACACGTGGACTTTACTTACGAGGTTTCACGTTCGTTAAAGGCTTGCGAGGGCGCAATACTCATCGTGGACGCAACCCAAGGCGTTCAAGCGCAAACACTTGCAAACGCATACCTTGCAATAGATAACGATTTGGAAATTATGCCCGTTATAAACAAAATGGACCTCGCTTCCGCACGTCCTGACGAGGTTGCTGAAGAGGTGGAGGAGATTTTGGGTGTAGAGGCAAAGACCGCACCAAGAATTTCAGCAAAAACAGGGCTTAACGTCGAGGACGTTTTGGAGCAAATTATAGAAAAAATCCCCGCCCCGAAAGGTGACGAAAAGGCACCCTTAAAAGCACTTATATTCGATAGTTATTACGATAACTTTAAGGGCGTTATTTGTTTTGTTAGAATTATGGACGGCGAGGTTAAAATCGGTACGAGAATAAAAACCTTTATGTCGGACAAGCAGTTTGACGTTACTGAGGTCGGCGTGTTCTCACCAAAAATGCAACCCAAAGATAGCCTTGTTGCTGGTGAGGTTGGCTATATTGCGGCAAGCATTAAAAGTATTGAAGATACCGCCGTCGGCGACACTATTACCGACGCGTTAAACCCCGCAAAAGAAGCACTGCCTGGATATAAAAAGGCACTTCCTATGGTGTTCTCGGGTGTGTTCCCATTGGACGGAAGCAAGTATAACGACTTAAAAGACGCACTCTTAAAGCTTAAACTTAACGACGCGGCACTCTCTATCGAACCCGATAACTCTGCTGCACTAGGCTTTGGGTTTAGGTGCGGATTTTTGGGGCTTTTACACATGGACGTTATCCAAGAACGTATCGAAAGAGAGTTTGATTTAGAGATTATAACCACGGCTCCATCGGTATCGTATAAGGTTTATAAGACGGACGGCACTGAACTAGTTATCGAAAACCCCACGCACTTACCACCCGTTACCGAGATTGATTATATGGAAGAGCCGATTATAAAGGCAAGCATATTGACTCCGCCCGAATTCGTTGGACCTATTATGGAACTTTGCCAATATAAACGCGGTATTTATAAAGACTTAGTGTACCTTGATAAATCTAGGGTAGAACTTAAATACATTTTGCCCTTAAACGAAATTATATACGACTTTTTCGATAGCCTAAAATCACGCACCAAGGGTTATGCATCTTTTGACTATGAGGTTACCGGTTATCAAAGAAGCGACCTTGTGAAAATGGATATGCTCTTAAACGGCGATATTTGTGACGCACTCTCTATTATAGTTCACAAGGATAAGGCGTATGAACGCGGTAGACAAATTGCCGAAAAGTTAAAAGAAGTTATTCCCCGCCAAATGTTTGAAATTCCTATTCAAGCGGCTGTGGGCGGAAAGATTATTGCAAGAGAGACGGTTAAAGCGTTTAGAAAGGACGTTTTGGCAAAGTGTTACGGCGGTGACGTGACCAGAAAGAAAAAACTTCTTGAAAAACAAAAAGAAGGTAAGAAAAAGATGCGTTCTATCGGTACGGTTGAAATACCGAGTGAAGCGTTTATCTCTATTCTTAAAACGGATAACGATAGGTAATTATGGCAGGACTATATATACACGTTCCCTTCTGCAAACAAAAATGTACGTATTGCGACTTTGCTTCCTTCCCAAAGGAAATAGGCAAGGTGGAAAGTTACTTTGCGTGCCTTTATCGTGAGATAGAAGGACGTTCAAAACAGTATAAAGACACGGTGATTGATACCGTTTATATCGGTGGGGGCACTCCGTCGGTGGTGGAATCCAAATTTATTATGGGTGCGCTCCGTCAGGTTAGAAAGTGCTTTAAGGTAAAAGACGATGCCGAAATCACTATCGAACTTAACCCCGGCACCGTGGACGAAGGTAAGATTAAAGACTATAAAAGCGTTGGGATAAATAGGTTTTCTATCGGGCTTCAAACGGGGTTTGACGACCAGTTAAAAAGGCTTAATAGGATACACACCGCAAAAGACTTTTTGCTTTGCACCAATCTTTTGAAGGGTGAAAATATAAGTGCGGACATTCTTATTGGGCTTCACGACCAAACGGCTGCCCAAGTTGAAAAGACCATCGACCTTGCTATTGCGGGCGGGGTGAGTCACCTTTCAGTTTACGCACTAACCCCAGAGGTTGGAACGCCAATTTACACCGACTATCTTAACGGCGAACTATTAAGTGAAGACGAGACGGCGGATATTTACGAACACGTTGTTAAGTATCTTAAAGGCAAGGGCTTTAATAGATACGAAGTTTCTAACTTTGCTTTAGACGGGGCTTATTCTCGCCACAATATGAACTATTGGAAACGTGGGGAATACATTGGGGTCGGCGTGTCGGCAAGTTCGTTTATGGAGAATAGAAGGTTTACCAATACCTTTAAGATT
The DNA here is from genome assembly GCA_017397305.1 of Clostridia bacterium. Lineage (GTDB taxonomy): Bacteria > Bacillota > Clostridia > Christensenellales > Borkfalkiaceae > UBA1259. The sequence continues at coordinate 19,883 of JAFQJB010000022.1, forward strand.
GACGAGTATATAAATGCCGTTATCTACAACAAATCGCCCGAAATTTCTAGCGATATGATAGAGGGTGACGATGCTAAGTTCGAGTTTATTATGCTCGCTCTTCGCACGGCAGACGGACTTGACACGGCTGAATACAACAAAATTTTCAATGAAGATTTTGATAATGAGTATAGTGAGTCCCTGCGTAAAAAAGCACAATTTTTGGAACGTAACGGGGACAAGATTAAAATTAAAGACCAATACCTATACGTTCAAAACGATATTATTTTGGAATTTATGAAGTAAGGCTTTATTACACAAAAAAGACTAATGCAAATTTGCGTTAGTCTTTTTTCTTTCCGTTTTAATTTATAATATTTTTTACAAAAACTTTTATAATACTAAAAAAAATTACTTAATACACTTTATTCTATATGCTATCATTTTTGCGGAGGGCGGGAATGCTGGTTTATATAGAATACGTTTTAATCGACAACTTCTTTATAGACTATATGCTACTTAAAGCAACTTTTTCGCTCACGGCAAACAAGGTGGGTAGGTTTAGACTTATAATTTGCTCATTTTTAGGGGCAATCTTCGCACTTATTCTTCCGCTAATAAGCCTGCCGCTCTTTATAATGATTCCAATAAAGGTTTTATCGGGACTTATAATGGTTGCTCTTTCGGTTAAGGGTAAAAGCATACGCGCGCTTTATAAAAACTTCGTTGTGTTTTTGGTGCTGACGGCAAGCCTTGGCGGTGCAATCATCGGCATATTTTCGCTTTTTAATATTTCATATTCGACCGAAATTTCGGTTGCAATTATGGTGCTTCCCGCATTCCTTTTGGTTAAAGGAATAGTCGGGGTGATAAAACACCTTTCTAAAAAGCAAAAAGAGCAAAAATATTACTACAAAATCAGCCTATCTCACCTAGGAACGAGTGTAGAAGGAGTTGGCTTTATAGACACTGGCAACGCACTCTACGACGGGGATAGCCCAGTGATAGTGTGTGATAAGGCGTTTATATTAAAACTTATAGGCGACAATTTTTTAAGGTTAAAATTAAAAAAGATAACGATAAGAACGATAAACGGAAAAGAACAAAATTCGGCATTTAAGTTGGATAGCCTTTTGATATATTGTGGGGATAAACCGAATATATATAAAAACGTAACCGTTTGTATTTCAAAAGGCGGTGTGGGGGACGGATACGACGTCATTTTGCACCCCGCACTAATGGAGGGAAATTATAGTGGGAATAGCGATTTTAAGATTAAAAAAGTTTCTTAATTTTTTCAATCTAAACGAAAACTTAATAAGGTTTATAGGTGGGGGTGAAGTGCTTCCGCAACCCTTTTCGCCCGATGAAGAAGCGTTTATGATAGAAAAACTGACCGAAGGGGAAGAGGGGATAAAGGATAAACTTATCGAGCACAATCTTCGCTTGGTTGTCTACATTGCCCGCCGTTTTGAAAACACGGGTGTCGACCTTGACGACCTCGTTTCCGTGGGCACGATTGGGCTTATTAAGGCGGTTAATTCGTTTAACGCAGAAAAAAACATAAAACTTGCTACTTACGCCTCCCGCTGTGTAGAAAACGAAATTTTAATGCACCTTCGCCGTACGGTTAAATTAAAGAGCGAAGTGTCCTTTGACGAGCCACTCTCTACCGACTGGGAAGGCAACGAACTTATGCTATCCGACGTTATGGGTACCGACGGGGACGTTGTTTATAAAAAGATTGAAAGGGGGGTTGAGAACGACCTTTTGGTCGTCGCACTTGAAAAACTATCTATCAGGGAAAAGGAAATTATGGAGCTTAGATACGGGCTTAACGGTGGGGAAGAAAAAACCCAAAAGGAAGTTGCAGACCTACTAGGGATTTCTCAAAGTTACATATCAAGATTAGAAAAAAAGATAATCGTTAGATTAAAAAAAGAATTTGCCAAAATGGTATAAAAAAGGCGGTGCCGAGCACCGCCTTTAATTTAACTATTAAGTATTCTAATAACCTCGTCGCCAACTTCTTTTGTTGAAGCCGTGCCCTTAAGGTCGGGGGTTAAAACTTTTCCTTCAACAAGCATTTGCTCAATTATATCGATAAGTTTTTTGCCCCAGTCTTCGTGGCCGAAAAAGTCTAACATTTGGCTTGCCGACCACACGGTTGCTAAGGGGTTTGCAAGTCCCTTTCCCGCAATGTCGGGGGCAGAGCCGTGAATGGGTTCAAACATAGAGGGGAAGGTGCGTTCGGGGTTAACGTTTGCACCCGCCGCAAGCCCCATACCGCCCGCGATTGCTGCGCCGAGGTCGGTCAAAATATCGCCGAAAAGGTTAGAGGTTACAACAACTTCAAATCTCTTTGGGTCCTTAATCATAAACATACTTGCCGCGTCGACAAGGTAAGAATAGGTTTTAACTTCGGGATAATCTTGACCAACTTCTTTAAAGATTTTATCCCAGAAAACCATAGAGTAGTTAAGCGCGTTCCCTTTGCTTATGCTGGTAAGCGTTTTGCCTTCCTTTTTTGCAAGTTCATATGCGTAGCGGATAACCCTTTCGCAACCCTTTCTTGAGAATACACCGTCTTGAATAACAACTTCGTTGGGTTTATCCTTAAATAGCCAGCTTCCGCTACCCGCATATTCGCCCTCGGTGTTTTCACGCACGAAAATCATATCCACGTCTTCTTCCTTAACGTCCTTTAACGGACAGGGTGCACCTTTAAGAAGTTTAACAGGTCTTAAATTTATGTATTGGTCAAAGTTTTTACGGATAACAAGCAGTAAGTCCCAAAGCGAAATATGGTCGGGAACACCGGGAGCACCCACCGCACCTAAAAAGATAGCGTCAAACTTTTTAAGTTGCTCAATGCCGTCTTCAGCCATCATTCTTCCATTTTCTTTATAATACTCACAACCCCAGGGGAAGTGGGTAAAGTTAAACTTAAAAGTTCCGTCAAGTCTTGCAACTTCGTCTAAAACCTTTATGCCTTCACTGATAACTTCGGGGCCTATTCCGTCGCCCGCGATAACTGCAATATTATATTCTTTCATATTTTCACCTCTTTTTTTATTATATCACACTTTATAAAGATTGTAAAATATATGTTTAACTGCTCGAAAATTTTTGCTAGGTATAAAAAAAATCTTTTGTGCCATACTTAATACCTACTTATAAAATTTTTCTTGCGCTCCTTACATAAAGGAGGATTTTATGAGTCATAAAGTGGTAATTTGCGGTGTGGATACGTCCACTCTGCCAAGGCTTAACGAACAACAAACAAACGATTTACTTGCCAAAATAAAATCGGGCGACGAGGTCGCGAAAGAACAATTTATCGTGGGCAACATGCGACTTGTTTTGTCGGTAATTAAGCGGTTTTGGTCAAAATGCAAAAGTTCGGATGACGTTTTCCAAGCGGGTTGCATAGGGCTAATTAAGGCGGTGGATAACTTTGATTTATCCGTTGGTGTAAAATTTTCCACCTATGCAGTCCCAATGATAATAGGCGAGATTAAAAGGTTTTTGCGTGACGGCAATTCTCTTCGAGTGCCGAGAAGTATTCGAGACACCGCTTATCAAGTGCTAAAAACTAGGGGCGAGATTGAAAAACGTGACGAGGAAGCGACCTTAGAACGTATTGCCGTGGAAATGAACGTCGCATTAAAGGAAGTCGTTTACGCGTTAGACGCCATTTCGGACACCGTTTCGTTGTTCGACCCCGTGTATAACAAGTCGGGTGACGAGCTTTTACTTGTAGACCAAATAGGCGACGACAAGTGTTCGGAGGAAATTTGGACGGAAAACGTTGCACTTCTCACTGCGCTAGACACGTTGGAGGGCAGAGAGCAAAAGATTATAAGGCTTAGGTATTTCGAGGGGAAAACTCAAACGGAAATAAGCGAAGAGATAGGAATTTCGCAAGCGCAAGTTTCCCGCCTTGAAAAAAACGCCTTAAAAGAAATGAAAAACTTAATAAGAGTGTAAATAAAAGCACACTGCGTCTATAAAGCGGTGTGCTTTTCACATATGTGAACCTTTTCAAGCATATAATGAAGTATGGAATTGACGTTTATTGAACTAACAAAAAGAGACGTAATCAACGTTGCCGACGGGAGATGCCTAGGTAACGTTGTAGATTTAAGGCTTTCATTTCCCCAAGGCGAATTACTTGGAATTTACGTTCCCGGTAGAAGAAAAAGGGGGCTTATGCACCTATTCGATAAGTCGGTTATATACATAGACCAAGCAAGAATTATCAAGATAGGTGGGGACGTTATACTTGTAAATCTTGGCGGAGGGGAACATAAACCAAAAAAGCCCGTGCCACCGCCAAAACCCGTTTGCCCGCCACCTTGTCCACCGCCATGCCCGCCCCAACACCAAAAAGACCGTAACCCTTATCCTGAAGGCAAGGAGCAAAGTTACGAGTTTTCAATATTCGGCAACGTTGACGGAAGAATAGACGTGGACGATTATTAGCAGTTTACCTATATGCCCATAAAATTATTAATAGAGCAAAACAAATTTTATAAACCCCCTTGAAAAATGCAAAATTATGGTTTATAATAAACGTAACCGCTATAGGCGGGATAAAAAATTTACCGTGCAATTAAGGGGGAATATATATTATGGGTAAAGTTTTATCACAAAACATTAGAAATATTGCAATCATCGGTCACAGCGGTGCGGGTAAAACCACGCTTGCAGAAGCCATTTTGTTCAACGGCAAAAGCATTGACAGAATGGGCAAAACTGCGGACAAGAATACCGTTATGGACCACGATGAACAAGAAATGCAAAGGGGAATATCAATTTCTCTTTCGGCAGCGTATACATATTGGCAAGATACCAAGATAAACATTATCGACGTACCTGGCTTTTTTGATTTTGAAGGTGAATTCGAAAGCGCAATGAGAGCGGTTGGCGCGGCAGTTTTAGTTGCCGACGCAAACGGCACGGTTGCAGTTGGTGCAGAAAAGGCGATTGAACACTGCTTACGTCGTCACATTCCGCTTTTGATTTTCGTTAACGGCGTGGATAAAGAAAACGCTAACTACGTTGCTACGGTTGAGGCTTTCCGTCAAAAATACGGCAGAAAGATTTCACCGACTCACTTACCTATTATGCGTGACGGCAAAATGAAAGGTTACGTTTCGGTTATTTCCGAAAAGGCTTATGAATTTTCACCCGGCGGAAGAGAACAAATTGAAACGCCAGAAAATCTTAAACCCGACCTTGCACTTCTTAAAGACGCACTTATTGAGGCTGCGGCTGAAAGTTCGGAAGCGTTGCTCGATAAGTTTATAATGGAAGGCACATTAAATAACGACGAGGTTGTTGCGGGTGTTAGAAGCGGTCTTTGCACAGGTGACACCATTGCAATCATGGGCGGTTCAGCCCTTCAAAACATGGGTGTTATCAACCTCATGTACGAAATCGTTGACCTATTGCCCTCACCGTTTAATAGACGTCCCGTTCTTGCAACCAACGACAAAGGCGAAGTTGAATCGGTTGTATTCGATAAAGACAAGCCCTTCTCGGCGCAAGTGTTCAAGACCGTTGCCGACCCATTCGTTGGTAAACTCAATATGATAAGGGTATTCTCGGGAACGTTAAAGAGCGGTATGACCGTTTACAATTCTACAACTGGTGAAAAAGAAAGAATCAACAGCATATACGTAATGAAAGGCAAAAAGCAAGAAGTTGTTGACGAACTTGTTGCGGGCGATATTGGTGCGGTAAATAAGCTCGTTAACACCAACACCAGCGATACGCTTTGCGATGAAAGTGCAAAGATTAAGTATTATGATATCGCATTCCCCGAACCCGTATTAACCATGGCAATCTCCGCACAAAAGAGCGGTGAAGAAGACAAGGTTTTCCAAGGACTTAACCGCCTAGCTGAAGAAGATTTGACCTTTAAGGTTGAAAAAGATTTAGAAACGGGCGAAATGGTTATTCGCGGACAAGGCGAAACCCAACTTGACGTTTTGTGCAAGAAATTAAAGGCTAAATTTGGCGCAGAGGCAGTACTAAGAGAGCCTAGAGTTGCGTTTAAGGAAACCATTAACGGCGTTGTTGAAGCCGAAGGAAAACACAAAAAGCAAACTGGTGGTGCAGGTCAATACGGCGTTGTTAACATTAAGTTTGAACCGGGCGCAGCGGACGGCAACTTCGAATTTGTAGACGCGGTTGTTGGCGGTGCCGTTCCAAGACAATTTATCCCCGCAGTTGAAAAGGGATTAAGAGAAGCAATCCAAAAAGGTGTTTTGGCGGGCTACCCGTTAATCAACTTAAAGTGTACCTTGTTCGACGGCAAATATCACCCTGTTGACTCTAAGGAAGTTGCATTCGTATCGGCTGCAAAACTTGCTTACGACGATGGTATTCGCCGTGCAAAACCGACCATACTTGAACCCGTTTATTCTTATAAGATTATCGCACCCGACACTTATACGGGCGACATATTGGGCGACATGAACAAACGTCGTGGTAGAATTCTCGGTATGGAAATGGTTAACGGACAACAAGAGATTCTTGCAGAAGCACCCCTTGTAGAAATGCTTAAATACGCAATTGACCTTCGCAGTATGACGCAAGGTAGGGGCAAGTTCTCGGCACAATTCTTGTGCTATGAAGAAGTTCCGTTCTCGGCACAAGAAAAGATAATTGAGAACGCAAAAAAATAAGTGCGCTAATATTCGAGCGCGATTGGAGATGATTTATAAATGATACTATCAATATGCCCGAACCCGAGCATTGACTGCACGATAGAGCTCGATAGCTTAAACGTTGGTATGCTCAATAGGATAGACAGCAAGGTGGAAACTTATTCGGGCAAAGCACTAAACGTTGCTATGGGTGTCGCAAGGCTTGGAGAGGAAAGTTTTACCACAGGCTTTATGTTCGACGACCAAGGCAAGTTGTTTGAACACGTTCTCGATAGGGAAGGTGTAAAATACAAATTTATTTACAACAAAGGTAGGGCAAGGGTTAACTACAAAATAATCGACAAACGTTCTATGTTGACCGAGATTAACGATAAGGGCGAAACGGTAACAAAAGAAAAACAAGCCGAACTAATCGACCTTGTTAGAGAGATTTCACCAAACTTTAAGATTGCGGTTATGAGCGGAAGTTTGCCAAAGGGCGTAAGTCCCGAATTTTACGGCGACGTTTTGTCGGCAGTTCCAAGTAACGTTAAGGTTATAGTTGACACCGAACGCGAAAATATGCTCTCCGCTATAGACAAAAGACAAATCTATATGGTAAAACCAAACCTTAGAGAGTTTGAAAAGTTTACCGGGGCAAGCATAAGTTCTATCGACGATATCGTGAAAGCATCAAAAAAATATCTCGATATGGGTGTTCAAAACGTTTTGGTATCTTTGGGCTCTGAAGGGGCGGTGCTTACCGACGGAGTGGATAGTTATTATTGCAAGAGCGCGTCTGTTGCAGTAAACTCTACCGTAGGAGCGGGTGACTGCATGGTTGCAGCCGTGTGCGTGGGGCTTATCAAGGGCGTTCCTATGCACGAACTTCTCAAAATGAGCGTCGCTGCGGGAACGGCAGCCGTTACCACAAGTGGAACAAACCTCTTTTACTTTGATAAGTATAAAGAAATTTATGCAAAGATAACCTCAAGAAAAATTTAAGCAAAAGACAGCCTACTTTACGTAGGCTGTCTTTTTAGGGAAAACCTTATATTTTTTTAAAAAAACACTTGACATAGGTAAAACAAGAGGAGTATAATCTAAGTGTTTTGGAGAAAGAGATGAAAAAATACAATTCTTATTTTTACTTTTATTTTAATAGCAAAGTTTAATATTTCGATAGTAGTTACTATACGGATTGTTTTTGCTTGGAAATAAAAAAACGGCTTTGTAGTAATCGCTACAGAGCCTTTTTTAATTAGTTAGCCTTTTACGCAAAAAGGGTTGACCGTTCGTTTTGTGAAACCCTTTGCAATACGGCAGATATCCGCTTGAAAAGATGTATACTCTTTCCATCGCGTCTATCTTTGTCTTGCTTGTGTTTGACAAACCAAACAAAATGTCAACCATTTTACTTCAAAGTCTAACGAGTAGATAGTAATTGGCTGTTACGTAAACCTTTCGCGAGCCTTGTCTTGCTCGCATTTGACGTTCCTAAACTGGAAGGTAAAATACTTCGCAATACTGCGTTACTGCTTAGTGTTGCACCTACTTATCTTATTAATACTGAAATAAACGTTACATATATAAACTGGAGATAGCTTTATGATAATCGTTGTAAAAAATACTTGTGAAGAAAAGCAGTTTACCAACCTTATAGATTGGGTTAAAGAACTTGGACTTGACGTGCACGTAAGCCGTGGTGAAACTTCCACGGTTTTAGGGCTTGTTGGGGATACGAGTAGGGTTGATATGGACCTTATTTCAAGTCTTGACATTGTTGAAAAAGTTCAACGCGTTCAAGAGCCCTATAAAAATGCAAATAGAAAATTCCACCCCGAAGATTCGGTTGTAAAGGTGGCTGGTCGCGAGATAGGAAAGAACAAATTCCACGTTATTGCGGGGCCTTGCTCGGTAGAATCGGAAAAGCAAATCATAGAGGTTGCAGAGGCGGTTAAGGCATCGGGCGCGACTATGCTTCGTGGCGGTGCGTTTAAGCCTAGAACTTCGCCCTATGCATTCCAAGGCTTAAAGGACACGGGTATTGAACTTTTGCTTAAAGCCAAAAAGGAAACGGGACTACCAATCGTTACCGAACTTTTGAGTGTAAATAACCTTGACCTATTCCAAGACGTTGACGTTATTCAAATAGGTGCAAGGAATATGCAAAACTTTGAACTCTTAAAAGAGGTTGGAAAGACGGGAAAACCCATTCTATTAAAACGTGGACTTGCAAACACCTTACAAGAACTTCTTATGAGTGCCGAATACATTATGGCGGAAGGCGACAGCGAAGTTATCCTTTGCGAAAGGGGTATTAGAACGTTTGAAACTATGACTAGAAACACTCTCGACTTATCGGCAATTCCCGCATTAAAAGATAGAACGCACTTACCGATAATTATCGACCCCAGTCACTCGACGGGTATTGCAAAGTACGTTGAACCTATGTCGCTTGCATCGGTTGGCGCGGGGGCGGACGGACTTATTATCGAAGTTCATAACGACCCCAAACGTGCGCTTTGCGACGGTGCTCAATCACTTAATCCCGAGCAGTTTGATAACCTCATGAAAAAGATTAAAGCAATGCTTCCTTTGGTGGATAAAACTTACGGTGGATAGTATGAAAATTGGTATTATAGGGCTTGGACTTATCGGCGGTTCGCTTGGAAGAGTAATAGTTGCTAGAACGGATAGCACCGTGTATGCGACCGATATCGATAAAAAGGCAATGCTTAACGGTAAACTTTTAGAAGCATACCACATAGAGCTTAACGACGAGAACGTAAAGGAGTTGGACTTATTATTCTTATCCCTCTATCCCGACGCGTTAGAAGAGGTTTTGGAAAGGTATTGCCCGCTTTTAAAAGAGGGCGCAACGGTGTGCGATTGCTGTGGCAACAAGCGAAGAATTGTTGGGCAAATGCAAACCCTTTCAAAAAAATTCCCGCACGTAAACTTTATAAGTGCGCACCCAATGGCAGGGCGTGAGTTTTCGGGTATAACCCACTCCACAGCGGGCTTATTCGACAAGGCGTCCATGATTTTAGTGCCCGTACAAGCGGATATTAGGGTTCTTGCGTGGCTAAAAGCATTTTGCGTTGACCTTGGTTTTTCAAAAGTGGTTATATCTACTGCTGAAAAACACGACCAAATTATTGCATACACCTCGCAACTTGCCCACCTTGTTTCTAGTGCGTATATAAAAAGCCCCACGGCAAGTCAGTTTATGGGTTTTTCGGCGGGCAGTTTTAGGGATATGACGAGGGTTGCAAGGCTTTCGCCTGAAATGTGGGCGCAATTGACCATTGATAATGCCGACTTTTTGACGACAGAACTCGACCAAATTATATCAAGTCTTACCGAATATAAAAATGCGTTAGAGAAAAAAGATAAACAAAAGATGAAAGAGCTTCTCGCAGACGGCAACGAGAAAAAGTTGCTCTCTGAAAAAATGAGAAGGAGTTGGAATAATGAAAAATAGTGAAAACATTACCACAATAATGGTAAAAGCATCTTCAAAATATCCTATAAAGATAGGTAGCGGTTTGATTGAAAATGCGGGAAGTTATATTAAGCAAAAAATTTCCGCACAAAAAATCGTGATTATCACCGATGATATCGTGGATAAAATCTATTCTAGAAAGGTTGAGCAATCTTTGTCATCAAACGGCTTTGAAGTGCTAAAATACGTCTTTGAAAACGGTGAGGAGAGAAAAAATCTCACCACTTATGGTCAAATGCTTAAGTTTTTGGCAAAAAACCAAGTGACAAGGACTGACGGAATAGTTGCGCTAGGCGGTGGCGTTGTAGGGGATATGGCAGGTTTTGTTGCCTCTACTTTCCTTAGGGGTATAAAGTACGTACAAATTCCAACCACGCTTTTATCCCAAATAGATTCTTCGGTTGGTGGAAAAACCGCAATCGACTTAAAAGAGGGCAAAAACTTGGTAGGCGCGTTCTATCAGCCCTCTCTCGTGCTTTGCGATACCGACGTTTTATCCACCCTTCCAAAAAGCGTTTTTGACGACGGAATGGGGGAGGCGGTTAAGTATGCGCTCCTTAGCAAAAAGGTGTTTAAGCTTTTTGAAAGCGAAAAACTTGAACTTGGTAAACTTGTTACCCTTTGTATCGATTATAAAAGGCAAGTGGTGGAGGCTGACGAGTTTGAAAAGAACAAGAGAAAGTTATTGAATCTTGGTCACACCCCCGCACACGCAATAGAAAAACTTTCAAAATACACCATTTCACACGGAAAAGCCGTAAGAATGGGTATAGATATTATTTTGAAAAATTCTGCTACGTTAAACCTTATAAAAAAGGAAGAATACGTACGCATAAAAGAGATTTTAGATGGCAAATTGAGGGCGGAAGAAAACCCGTTTACCATGGAACAAATCGTCAAGGCATGCGCGCAGGATAAAAAGCGCAGTGCCAACAAGATTTCTCTTCTTATGGTGCATGGTGTTGGCAACGTTAAAGAGCATAAGATTGATATATCAAACCTTAAAGGATATTTAAGATGAACGTAAAAATTTGCGGGACAACCGCGCGCGGAGAAATAGAGGCAATACCCTCAAAATCTTACGCGCATAGAATTGCAATTTGTTCATTTTTTGCTAAAAACCCGATAACTACAACGTGCGGGGATTTCAGTTCAAAGGACATAATTGCAACCGAGCGGTGTTTAAACCAACTAAATAAGGGCGAAAAGGTTTTAGACTGCACGGAGTCGGGTTCAACCTTAAGGTTTTTGATACCGCTTGTTGCCTCTCTCGGTGGGGAATATATTCTAAACGGGCAAGGCAAACTTATGTCCCGCCCCAACAAAGAACTTGCCGACGCACTTATAGGTCACGGCGTAACGGTTGAGCAAACCGATTGCGTAAAGGTGAAGGGTAAGCTTACTGGCGGTGAGTTTAGACTTCGCGGGGATATAAGTTCGCAGTACGTTTCGGGGCTACTTATGGCACTTCCCTCTCTTAAAGAGGACAGTAAAATTGTTTTAACAACTCCGCTCGCATCTTCTTCATACGTGGATATCACTATAGAAGTGTTAGAAAAGTTCAACGTAAAGATAGAAAGGACCGACTACGGATATTTTATCCGTGGCAATCAAAAGTATTGCGGTTTGGCAAAAGCCGAGGGCGACTGGTCGAACGGCGCATTCTTTTTAAGTTTAGGTGCGCTAGCGGGCGACGTTACCCTGTTTGGCTTAAACCCCGATAGCGTTCAAGGTGACAAGGTCATAATGGACGTTTTAGAAAAAGCGGGAGCAAAGGTCAGCGCGGAAAATGGCGGAATAAGGGTGCAAAAGAGCCAGCTTAATTGTTTTACTCTCGATGCGGAAAACTGCCCCGATTTAGTGCCGATAGTGTCGGTTTTGGGCGCGTTTGCAAAGGGCACCACCGTGATAGAGCACGTTGAAAGACTTAAAATAAAAGAGAGCGATAGAATTTTAACGACCATAGATATGCTTGAAAAATTCGGCATAAAGGCGGAAAGCGACGGAAAGACGCTCACCATTTACGGCGGAAAGCCAAAGAGTGCGGTTGCCGATTCGCATAACGACCACAGAATTGCAATGTCCATTGCCGTTATGGCTACGGCTTGCGAGGGGCAAAGCGTTTTAACCGATGCAAAAGCGGTGGAAAAATCGTATCCCAGTTTTTTCGAGCATTTAACAAAAGTTGGAGGGCGTGTAGAATATGACTAAAGATATACAACGTTCCATATATAGCGGAAGAAAAATTTCCCTAGAAGTTTTCGGCGGCTCGCATACCGAAGAGATAGGTGTTAAATGCGAGGGGCTTGACGGATATACTTTTGACGGAGAACAACTTCAAACCTTTCTAGATAGAAGAAAGCCTAAAAAAGAAGCCTTTTCGACGAGTAGAAAGGAAGGGGATAATTTTATCGTTAAAAGCCAAATGGCAGGCGATAAGATAGAGGGGGAATTTTTAGCCGTTATAAAAAATAGCAACGCAAAAAGCGGGGATTATTCGTCGCTTATAAAAACCCCAAGACCGTCGCATGCCGACTACGTTGCGTGGATAAAGTACGGCGATAGCTTCGATTATCGTGGCGGTGGAAAATTTTCTGGCAGAATGACCGCGCCGATATGCATAGTCGGGGGAATTTGCAAACAAATTCTAGAAGAGAAAGGTATAGAGATAAACGCATATATTCGTTCAATCGGGACGGCTGTTGGAAAGGGTTATAACGACGTTGACCAAAACCAGTTTGACTTTAACAATCTAAACAAAGATTTCCCCGTGCTTGACGATAGCGATACGGAAAAAATGAAAGAGCAAATCGAGAGCGCAAAAGTGCAAGGCGATTCGGTGGGCGGTTCGATAGAGTGCGTTATAAAGGGTGTACCCGTGGGTGCTGGCGAGTATATGTTCGATAGTATAGAGAGCGTTATTTCCACACTAGCCTTTGCCGTTCCCGCGGTTAAGGGGATAGAGTTTGGCAGTGGTTTTGACCTAACAAAAATGCTTGGAAGCATCGCAAACGATAGCTTTTATTACGATGCGGACGGCAAGGTTAAAACAAAAACCAACCATAACGGCGGTATAAACGGCGGTATGGCAAACGGAATGCCGATAACCTTTAGGGTGGCAATAAAACCCACCCCGTCAATCGCAAAGGAGCAAGACACGATTAATCTTGAACAAAAGACAAACGTTAAACTTGTTATACCTGGTAGGCACGATAGTTGCATAGTACCGAGAGCGGTGGCGGTTATAGAAGCAATATCAGCAATAGCAATTTTTGACTTAATGTAAGGAGCAACAAAATGGAACTAAATAAAATAAGAGAACAAATCGATAAAATCGACGATAATATTGCAAAACTTTACGATGAGAGAATGAAACTCGTTGGTCAAGTTAGCGAGGCGAAAAAGCAAAGCGGAAAGGCGGTTAACGACCCCGATAGAGAAAAGAAAATTCTTCTTCGCGTTACCGAAAACGTTGCGGAAGAAAACCAAGTTTACCTAAAAAGAGTGTTCGAAACCATATTCGAAACAAGCAAGGCTTATCAAACCATGAACGCCGAATACCACTCTAAGATAGGCGAACAAATAGATAAAGCACTTCTTAAAGGAGAATTGGTGCTTCCCGCTAAAGCCAAGGTCGCTTGCCAAGGCGTTTCGGGTGCATATTCCGGTATCGCAGCGGATAGACTTTTTGAACTTGCCGACATCACCTATTTTAAGAATTTCGACGGAGTGTTCCAAGCCGTTGAAAAAGGCTTTTGTAAGTATGGCGTGCTCCCGATAGAAAACAGCTCTGCAGGTTCAGTTAACCAAGTTTACGACCTTATGAAAGAGCACCGCTTCTATATCGTAAGAAGTATTCGTTTGCCTATATCACACAACCTTATCGTAAACAAGGATACAAAATTAGAAGATATCAAAGAGATAATTTCTCACGAGCAAGCACTATCCCAGTGCAAGAAGTTTTTGGAGCAATTTAAGGACGTAAAAGTTACCGCAGTCGCAAACACGGCGGTTGCTGCAAGAACGCTTGCTGAAAGCGGTAGACACGACGTTGCGGCTATTTCGTCAAGGGAATGTGCCGAACTTTACGGGCTTAAAATATTACAAAACAACGTTCAAGATAGCGACAACAATTACACTCGCTTTATCCTTATTGCAAAGGATATGGAATTCTATCAAGGCGCACAAAAGATAAGTATAATGACAACCCTTCCCCAAAACACACCGGGAAGTTTGAATAAACTTTTGTCAAAATTCTCGGCTCTCGGCGTAAACCTTACCAAACTTGAATCAAGACCAATAGTCGGCTCGTCGTTTGAGTTTATGTTCTACTTCGACTTTATGTGCGACATTAGGGATAAGGGTGTTAAAAACCTTTTGATAGAACTTGACAATTCTACCGAGCAGTTTACCTTCCTCGGTGCGTATAGGGAAATGGTGTAAATGCAAATTAAAAGTAGATACGGACTTATAGGAAAAACCTTAAAACACAGCTTTTCTAAGGGCATACATAATAGGCTTGGCAAATACGATTATGAGCTTTACCCTTTAAGAGAGGACCAACTTAACGAATTTGCTTTGGATAAAAAGATAAGCGGTTTTAACGTTACCATTCCTTACAAGACGGATATAATTGAATATTTGACCGAAATAGACCAGCGTGCAAAAGATATCGGCGCGGTAAACACCGTGGTTAGAAAGAAAAAGGGGCTAAAAGGCTATAATACCGACTTTGACGGCATGGTGTATATGCTTAATAGTGCAAACATAACCTTAAAAGATAAGGTGGTTATGATTCTCGGTAGCGGTGGGACGAGCAAGACGGCGGAAGCTGTTGCAAAGCATCTCGGTGCAAAGCGAGTTTTTAAGGTTTCCCGTTCGGGCGAAATAAACTATCAAAACTATAACAGTCAAACGGACGTTCAAGTTATTATCAATACCACCCCCGTGGGAATGTTCCCTAATAACTACGACGCACCCGTTGATTTGAGCGGTTTTGATAGGCTTGAAGGGGTTGCTGACGTCGTGTATAACCCCATGCTTACCATGCTTTGCTTTAATGCAAAAAATAGGGGCTTAAAGCACGTTAACGGACTTGCAATGCTTGTTGCGCAAGCAAAGTTTGCAAGCGAAAAGTTTAAGGGTAGACCTATTGCAGATACCAAGATAGACGAGATTATTAGAGAAATGAAAAGCAAAAGCACCAACGTCGTTCTTGTGGGTATGCCAGGCTCGGGAAAGAGCACCATTGCAAAAGAAGTTGCAAAACGACTAAAGAGGCAATTTATAGATACCGATAAAGAAATCGAGAAAAAGGCGGGAATGAGTATACCCGACATATTTAGTGAGTATGGCGAGGGGAGATTCCGCGAAATAGAAAAGCAAGTACTAAGAGAAGTCGGTGCAATGACGGGAAAGGTTATTGCAACGGGTGGCGGTGTGGTTAAGGATAGTGAAAACCTTTATCCCTTAAAGAGCAACGGCATAATTTTTTGGATAAAAAGGGATGCTACAAAACTTGTTACTAAGGGAAGACCGCTATCAAAAGACTTGGAAACGGTAAAAAAGCTTTACGAGGAACGCAAAGATAAGTATTTGGCGTTTAGCGACCACCAAATCGATAACGACGGCGAACTTTTGACTGCCGTAAAAGGAGTTTTAGAAAAATTATGAAAATTCTTGTTATAAACGGACCAAACCTCAATATGCTTGGGGTTAGGGAAAAAAACATTTACGGCGACAAAACTTACGCTAGCCTTATTAAGAGCATAAAGATGCACGCGAAGGATAAGGGCGTAAAGGTAAAATGCTATCAATCAAACTGCGAGGGTGAAATTGTTACGGCAATTCAAAAGGCGTATAAAAAGTTTGACGGAATAGTTATCAACCCCGGTGCTTACACGCACACCAGCATTGCACTTTTAGACGCACTAAAATGCGTGCAAATCCCCACCGTCGAGGTGCATATCTCTAACGTTAATGAAAGGGAAGAGTTTAGGAAGATTTCCTTTGTTAGAGAGTACGCATTCCTCACCATCGCAGGTAAAGGCTTTGACGGGTATTTAGAGGCGATTGATAAATTAATAGAAAAAAATTAATCCCAAAGCTCCGCTAACTAGCGGAGTTTTCTTTTTATATACCGCATATTTATTTACTTTTATGATAAAAAGTGATAAAATGAAAAGGATAATAAAAGGAAAATTTTTATATAAGGAAAAGATAAATGAAACCACAATTATTCGCGTCGCTAAAAGGCTATAAAAAACACGATTTAGTTAAAGACTTGTTCGCAGGGCTTATGGTTGCAATCATTGCGTTGCCACTATCAATCGCACTTGGTATTCAGTCGGTACCGGGCTCTGCTCGTGCCGTTCAGTTTGGTATTATAACGGCAATCGTTGCGGGCTTTTTTATATCCTTTCTAGGAGGCTCTAAGTATCAAATTGGCGGACCAACCGCGGCTTTTGTCGTAATACTTGCATCTTACGTATCAAATCCAAACATTGGACTTTTGGGACTTGCAATTGCGGGTATTATGGCGGGTGTAATCCTAATTTTACTCGGCTTACTTCGTGCGGGAAGCGTTATGAAGTTTTTCCCGTACCCCATAACCATAGGCTTTACCACGGGAATAGGTATAACCCTTATAATCGGTCAAATAAACGACCTTTGCGGGTTTGGGGTGACCGAGCCAGAAGCACTTCATAAATTCATTGGATACTTCCACAATATCAAAAATTTCGACTTTGCAACCTTTGGCGTGGGAGCAATCGGGCTTTTATGCGTTATTTTATTACCCAAAATAAACAAAAAAATTCCGTCGGCATTCGTTGCGCTTATCGTTTGCACGGGGGCGACCTTCCTATTTAACGGTGCGTTTGGTGCGTCCGTTGCAACAATCGGCTCTAAATTTGGAAAGATTGAAGCGGGCTTTTTCCCCATAAACTTTTCGTCCATTGGCGACGTTAAGTTTACCGCACTTATCGTTCCGTCAATAGTGATTGCATTCCTCTGCGCGATAGAAAGTTTGCTTTCTGCAACCGTTGCCTCGGGCATGACCAACACCACCTTTAACCCCAACCAAGAACTTATGGGACAAGGTGTTGCAAACATTGCATCTTCGCTCCTTGGCGGACTTCCCGCAACGGGTGCAATCGCAAGAACGGCTGCTGGTATTGAAAACGGGGCAAGAAGTCCTTTAACTGGTGTGTTCCACGCGCTTTTCTTGTTGGTGTTCTATTTCCTTCTTATGAGTGTGGTGCAATATATCCCGCTCGCAGTTTTCTCGGCAATCTTAATCTCAGTTGCTATCAATATGAGTAGATTTAAGTTGTTTGCCCGCCTTACCACCTTTGGTATAAGGGATAGCATAATTTTAATCGTGACTTGCGTTTTGACCATTGTATTCGACCTAACTTACGGCGTACTAGGTGGCGTTGCGGTTACCTTTATTTTGAACGCGGGCAACTTTAAGAAAGGCTTAAAGACCGAAGTCGTTGAAGGAAAGAAGAGAAACGTTGTAAAGGCAAAGGGCACGATATTTTTTGTTAATGCAAACAAGCTTGTTGACGTTATAGAAAAGGCGTTTACCGATAAGCAACTAGTTACCCTCGACCTAAGTAAAATAGCGAGTATTGACGAGAGCGCGTTTGAAAAGATTTCTACTTTAAGAAAAAAACTTAGTGTTCAAGGCAAAACACTTGATTTTGTTGGTGCAAATAAAAAGGTTAAAGCAAGAATAAGCAAGTTTGAAAAGGTTATTTAATATGAACGATTTTATTTATAATACCCCCACAAAAGTATATTTTGGAAAGGGTAGGGAAAAGGAACTAGGCAGTATAATTGCCGAATACGGATACAAAAAAGTAATGCTCCAATACGGCAAAGGCAGTGTTGTTAGGAGCGGGCTTTTGGATACTGTTAAAACCTCTCTTACCGAAAGTGGAATAGAGTTTTGTGAAATGGGCGGTGTAGAACCTAACCCAAAAATCACCTTTGTTAGAGAGGCTATAAAGGTTGCTAAAGAACAAAATGTAGATTTAATCGTTGCCGTTGGCGGTGGAAGTGTTATAGATTCGTGCAAGTACACCGCACTCGGTGCTAAAGCCGATTGCGACGTGTGGGACTTTGCTATGGGAAAATCTAAACCCGTTGACGCAATCGACGTTGCGTGCGTTTTAACGCACTCTGCCGCGGGCAGTGAAATGAGCAATTCCGCCGTTATAACCAACCTTGAACTAAATATGAAAAAGGGTTGTTCAACCGAACTTAATCGCTTAAAGTTTGCCGTTATGAACCCCGAACTTACCTACACGCTTCCCGCATATCAAACGGCTTGTGGGGTGGTAGATATTATGGCGCACACTATGGAACGTTACTTTACCGTTTGCGAAGATACCGACCTTACCGATAGAATTGCCGAAAGCATCTTAAAGGCGGTTATAAGTGCGGGTAGAGTAGCGGTAGAGCACCCCACCGATTACGAGGCAAGGGCAACTATAATGTGGGCTTCAAGCCTATCGCACAATGGACTTACCGGTTGCGGTAGAGAAAATTACCTTGCCGTTCACCAGTTAGAGCATGCACTAAGTGGGGAATACGACCACGTGGCACACGGTGCAGGACTTGCAGTGTTATTTCCCGCATGGGCAAAATACGTTTATAAAACCAACGTAAAACGTTTTTCGCAGTTTGCTAGACGCGTTTGGGACGTGGTGGAAAGCGACGACGAAAAGGCGGCAATTATGGGTATAGAGGCAATGTCTAGCTACTTTAAGAGTATCGGTATGCCGACAACTTTACGTGAGTTTAATATTCCCAACGTGGCAGAAAGGCTTGCGGAACTTTGCACCTATCAAAAAACGAGAACGGTGAAGAGTTATATTACGTTAGATTATAAAGTTATTAAAGAGATTTTTGAAAGTTGTTATTAAAAAATAAGCACTTTGCGTATCGCAAAGTGCTTTTAATATTCAACTCTTCCTAAAAGATAATCAACCGAAACGTCAAATAGATTGGCAAGGGCAACAAGGCTTTCAAGCGACGGCTGTGCGTCGCCCTTTTCATAACGGATATAAGAGGGCTGTTTTATTTTTAACGCCTCTGCGACTTGCCGTTGAGTCATTTTATTAATCTTCCGCTGTTCAATCAGCCTTTCACAAAAAATTTTCATTTTTCCACCCTTTATCATTGACAATTATAGCAAATTGCTATATAATTAATACAAAATATAGCAATACGCTATCAAAAAAGGAGAAAAAATATGAGTAGTTACTTAATTTCGAACTTGTCGAAAGACGAAAAAATCATGTGTAGAGCAAAAATTAACAAACTTGCTATTGTCGGTCCACTAATTACCGCGATATTCCTCTTGATAATCGCTGTTGTTGGACATTTGCTATTAAATAAACTTTTATTCCATAATCAAGAGTTTTTGCTCAAAAATGGTGCTGCTCCACGGGGTGCGGAAATTTTGGTAAAGGTGTTTGTTTGGTTTATACTTACGTTTATCCCAGTGGTAGTTTTGATTAGAAGTTTAATTAAAACGCTTTCTTTAGAGGTGGTAATCACTAACAACCGCCTTTTTGGAAAGGTTGGGTTGATAAGCCTTAAAACTATTGATATTCCTATAAAGCAAATATCTAATAGTAGTATAACTTGTGGTTTTTGGGGCAGAATGTTTAATTATTATACTGTTGATATTTCTCATGCTGGTATGAAAATCGTTAGCGGAACTTCTAAAGGTTTATTAATTCCGGCGGTTAGTAATGCAAAGGAATTTACAAACACAATAAACAAAGCGATTGAAGAAAACGAGCACAAATAAACAAAAAACCCTTGCGAGAAAGCAAGGGTTTTAATTTTGTTTTAAGTTTTATCTTATTTGCATTCGTCAGCTTTGCCAGCGCAACCAAGAACGTTAATGAGTTTGTGTTTAACGATTTCTTTGATGTTAGCACGAGCGGGTTTAAGATATTCTCTGGGGTCGAACTTGTCGGGTTTTTCGTTGAAGAACTTACGGATAGTACCAGTCATTGCGAGACGGAGGTCAGAGTCGATGTTGATTTTGCAAACTGAAAGACCAGCAGCTTTTCTAAGTTGTTCTTCGGGAACACCGATAGCGTCGGGCATTTTACCGCCGTTTTCGTTTACCATTTTAACGTATTCTTGGGGAACTGAAGAAGAACCGTGGAGTACGATGGGGAAGCCAGGGAGTTTTTCAGAAACTGCTTCCAAAATGTCAAAACGGAGTGCGGGGGGAACGAGGATACCTTCTTCGTTTCTGGTGCATTGTTCGGGTTTGAACTTGTATGCGCCGTGTGAAGTACCGATAGCGATAGCGAGGCTATCAACACCAGTTCTGGTTACGAATTCGATAACTTCTTCGGGTTTGGTATAGCTTTCAGCACCGTGTTCAACCTTAACGTCGTCTTCGATACCAGCCAAAGTACCAAGTTCGCCTTCAACTGTAACGCCTCTTGCGTGTGCGTATTCAACAACCTTTTTGGTGAGTTCGATGTTTTCTTCGAAGGGAAGGTGAGAGCCGTCAATCATAACAGAAGTGAAGCCACCGTCGATGCAAGACTTACAAGTTTCGAAGTCGGGACCGTGGTCGAGGTGCAAAACGATTGGGATTTCCGGGCATTCTGCAACTGCAGCTTCAACGAGTTTAACGAGATAGGTGTGGTTTGCGTATGCTCTTGCGCCCTTAGATACTTGCAAAATAACGGGAGCGTTTGCTTCCTTACAAGCTTCGGTGATACCTTGAACGATTTCCATGTTGTTTACGTTGAAAGCGCCGATAGCATAGCCGTTTTTGTACGCTTGCTCAAACATTTTCTTTGAGTTTACGAGTGCCATAATAAAAGTCCTCCAAATAAAATAAATAATAATTTTCTTTTTCTTTATCGCAGAGCAAAATATTTTTTGCCCAACTTTTTACAACTACTATTATATATCGTTTTTGTCAAATTGGCAAATAAATTTCAAATTTAATCGAAAATACTTTGTAAAAATGCGTAATAGTTGTATAATAAATACAAAAATAAGTAAAAATTACGGGTGAATTATGGTTGATGAAAGAATTAACGCACTTGCAAAAGGTTTAATTAACTATTCTTGCGCCTTAAAAAAGGGCGAAAAAGTTTTGATTGAAGCAAAGGGCATTGACTATATGCTTGTCAACGCATTGGTAAAAGAGGCGTATAAAGTGGGGGCATTTCCTTTTGTTGAAATTTACGACAACAGGGTTACTCGCGAATTGTTGCTTGGTCAAACCGAGGAAGGTGCTAAACTAAAAGCCAAGTTCGATGCCTTCCGTATGCAAGAAATGGACGCATATATAGGTATTCGTGGCGGGGAAAACTGCAACGAACTATCCGACGTTCCCGAACAAAATATGAAGGCTGAAAGCGAGTTTTATTCCCACCCCGTTCACCACGAAATAAGGGTTAAAAAGACCAAGTGGGTGGTGCTCCGTTACCCCAATCAAGGCATGGCACAGCAAGCGGGTATGAGTACGGATGCTTTTGAAGACTTCTATTTTAAGGTGTGCAACCTCGACTATTCTAAAATGGATAGGGCAATGGACGCCCTAAAAGCCCGCCTAGACAAAGCCGATAAAGTTCGTATCGTTGGCAAGGGCACCGACATCAGTTTTTCTATTAAAGGAATAGGTAGTAAAAAGTGTTCGGGCGAGAGAAATATCCCCGACGGCGAGATTTATACCGCACCCGTAAAGGATAGCGTTAACGGGGTTATAACCTACAACGCACCATCGGTTGAACAAGGCTTTAAGTTTGAAAACGTAAGCCTTACCTTTAAGGACGGAAAGATTATAAACGCAACCGCGAACGATACCGAAAAGCTTAACGCAATACTAAACACAGACGAGGGCTCAAGATACGTAGGTGAGTTTGCGTTTGGCGTTAACCCGTATATAACAAAGCCGATGGGGGATATCTTGTTTGACGAAAAGATATCAGGCTCTATCCATTTTACCCCCGGATGTTGCTATGACGATTGCTATAACGGAAACGTTTCGGCACTGCATTGGGACTTGGTGCTTATCCAAACAAAAGAGTACGGTGGTGGCGAAATTTATATCGACGGCGAACTAATTAGAAAGGACGGAGTGTTCGTTCCCGACGATTTGGCTTGTTTAAATGCCGAAAATTTAAAATAACGATAAAAATTGATTGACTATTTGACTTTTTATAGATATAATGTAAAAGACGAAATTTGGAAAAATTTTAAATAAATTTGTAAAATTTTAGAAAAAATCATATTTTTGGAGGACATTGAAATGTCAAAAGTAACTAAAGTTGCAATTAACGGTTTCGGACGTATCGGTCGTCTTGCTTTCAGACAAATGTTCGGTGCAGAAGGCTACGAAGTTGTTGCTATCAACGACCTCACCAGCCCTGAAATGCTCGCTCATCTTTTGAAATACGACACCATGCAAGGTAACTACGTAGCAGCAGGCCACACTGTAGAATCTACTGAAGATTCTATCATCGTTGACGGAAAGGAAATCAAAATTTCTGCTGAAAAGAACGCTGCTGATTGCCCCTGGGCTAAATACGACGTTGACGTTGTTTTGGAATGTACTGGTTTTTACACCAGCAAAGAAAAGGCTTCTGCACACATCGCTGCTGGCGCTAAGAAAGTTGTTATCTCTGCTCCTGCAGGTAACGACCTCCCCACTATCGTTTACAACGTAAACCACAAGACCCTTACCGCTGAAGACAAGATTATTTCTGCTGCATCTTGCACCACCAACTGTCTTGCTCCTATGGCTAAGGCTCTCAACGATTACGCTCCCATCCAATCTGGTATCATGACCACCGTTCACGCTTACACTGGTGACCAAATGATTCTTGACGGACCTCAAAGAAAGGGCGACAAGAGACGTTCAAGAGCAGGCGCTATGAACATCGTTCCTAACTCTACTGGTGCTGCAAAAGCTATCGGTCTTGTTATCCCCGAACTCAACGGCAAGCTTATCGGTGCTGCACAACGTGTTCCCACCGCTACTGGTTCAACCACCATTCTTATCGCTGTTGTTAAGGGTAAGGACGTTACCAAGGAAGGCATCAACGCTGCTATGAAGGCACAAACTACCGAATCTTTCGGCTACAACACCGACGAAATCGTATCTTCTGACGTTATCGGTATGAGATTTGGTTCACTCTTTGATGCTACTCAAACCATGGTATCTAAGATTGACGAAGAAACTTACCAAGTTCAAGTTGTTTCTTGGTACGACAACGAAAACTCTTACACCAGCCAAATGGTAAGAACTATCAAATACTTCTCCGAAATTTAAGAAATTATCTACGGCGCATTTCTTCGTTTACTGCTTAGTAAAACGACTTCAACAACCAAAAAGGTTTGTTTCACCCGTTTTACTTCGCGAGCCTTGAAATGCTTGCATCTAATTCCTTAAATAAGGTAAAAGAAAAATCAAAGCCATCGCAAACGCGGTGGCTTTTTGTTTGGCTTAAAAAACAACTCGTAACAAGTTTCGAGTCAAAACATTGTTTACTGCTTAGTGTTTTGACTTCGATAACCAGACGGTTTATCTCATCCAAAACACTTCGCGAGCCTTGTCTTGCTTGCAACTAACAACTTAAAATATTTAATAAGAGAACAAAGCCACCGAGCAATCGGTGGCTTTTCGTTTTCCTCCTTTTTTCTGTATCTTTGGCTTAAGATATAAAACAAAACCAAAAGGCAAGTCGGGTGACTTGCCTTTTTTATCTATCGTTTTTTAAGTTTAGCCGTTGCAGTTGCAATTGCAGTTATTGTTGTTATTAAAAAGCGAATTGCCACACCCCGAAGAAGTTAAGAGGGCAAGAAGCAAAAGTAACTGCGTGCAGTTTATCGTGTTGTTATTAAGAAGTAAAAACAAAAGCGCAATAAGTACCAAGTTATTATTCATAACCAACCTCCTTTTCCTTAAAAAACGCTATTTTTATATAATATGCGAAAAATATTTCAAAGATTACTTATAAAATTTTTGTTACAATATATGTGCATACATAAAAAAGAGGGAGGTAAATATGCAACAAATAATTTTAGATAAACGTTTGCAATCAATGGTAGCCGATTACGTTCCAAGTGGTGAGATTTTGGACGAACTCGTTTGCTTTTTTTCGATTTTTTCCGACTATACAAGGCTACGCATAATTTCGGCACTATCAATCAGTGAAATGTGCGTAAGTGACATATCAAACCTATTAAAAATAAACCAAACCACCGTGTCGCACCAACTAAGATTGCTTAAAAACTTAAACGCGGTCACAACCAAAAGACAGGGCAAAATCGTGTTCTATTCGCTCCGCAACGACACGCTATCCGACGTGCTTTTAAAAGGAGTGGAATTTTTAGGGTATTGATAATAACCGCTTGTAAAATAATTAAAAATCGGTTATAATAAGTCCGTGAACGAGTTACAAGAGAAGTTAAAACACTTGCCCACAAGTCCTGGAGTGTACGTTATGCTTTCGGCGGAAGGGCAAATCATATACGTCGGCAAGGCTAAAAACATTAAAAACCGAGTTAAACAATATTTTACTAATAGCGTAAAGACCGACAAAGTTATGGCAATGGTAAAAAACGTTGCCGACTTTTACTATATAATCGTTCCCAGCGAAATAGATGCGCTATCTTTAGAGAACAACCTTATCAAAAAGCATAAGCCTAGATATAACATATTATTAAAGGACGACAAGACCTATCCATATCTAAAAATCGACCTAAAAGAAGATTTTCCCACCTTTAAGGTCACAAGGAAAATAAAAAAGGACGGAGCAAAGTATTTTGGGCCTTTTATGGGTGGGGTGTCGGTCAAATCGGTTTTGGAACTTATAAACCTCGCGTTTGAGATTCGTCCGTGTGAAAAAAAGCTTTGTAAGGATAAATGCATTAAAGAGTGCTTAAACTATCATATAAAGCGTTGTCACGCGCCTTGTGCGGGCAAAATCACACAGGAAGAATACAATGAAAAGGTTTTAGGTGCGATAGATTTTTTGAGCGGGGATACGGCGGAGACCGAAAAACTGCTCAAACAAAAAATGCTATCTGCTAGCGAGAGAGAGGAGTTCGAACTTGCCCTAAAGTATAAAGAGAACCTTTTAAGTTTGGAAAAGATAGGGTTAAAACGAATAACCGCTCTCAATAAATTTATCAATGCGGACGTTATTGCACACTGCTCTAACGGGCTTTATTCGACCATAAACGTGTTGTTTGTTCGTAACGGCAGAATGCTTGGCGGAAAGAACTTCGCTTTTGAAAGTGCAACGCTATCCGACGGCGAGGCTATCTCGGAATTTATTTCCCGCTATTATAGGGAGTACTCGGATATTCCCGACGAAATTATTTCGGGTGTGGAAATCCCTGATGCTGACGTTTTGGAAAGGTTTATTAAAGAAAACCACCAAAAGACAGTCAATATTTTACACGTAAAGCAAGGTGTTCGCCGTCAACTTGTCGATATGGCGGGGGTTAATGCCGAAGAACATCTAACCACCGCGGTTGACAAAATAAAGCATAAAAACGATATGACGATAACCGCTTGTCAAACCTTAAAAGAAAGGCTAAATCTCAAAAATTACCCCAAGCGAATGGAGTGTTTCGATATATCCAACATCAGCGGGGTGGACAAGGTTGGAAGCATGGTTGTGTTTACCGACGGAGAGCCTGATAGAGATGCGTATAGGCGGTTTAAGATAACATCGTTTGAGGGGGCGGACGATTATAAGAGCCACCAAGAAATGATGGAAAGACGGCTCAATAGACTATCTACTGATGCGGAAAAATTCCCCAAACCCGACCTTGTTATAATTGACGGCGGAAAGGGACAACTCTCTGCGGTAAAAGAGATTTTTGATAAGTTTAACGTAACCGATATCGACTTAATCGCTCTTGCTGAAAGGGAAGAAGAGATTTACACCCTAGATAGCAATCAACCAATCGTTATGGATAGGCGGGAATACTGTTTAAAAATGCTTCAACGCATTCGTGACGAGGCACACCGCTTTGCAATAACCTATCACCGCACCTTGCGTGGAAAACGCGCTCTATCTTCGGTTTTAGACGGCATAAAAGGGCTTGGTAAGGTCAAAAAAGGCGCACTTTTAGAGCGATTCCGTGACCTTAGCGGAATAATTTCCGCCACCGAAGAGCAACTAAAACAAGTGGACGGAATAGGCGAGAAGCGAGCAAAAGAGATAATATATTATCTAACGAAGGAAGGGCTTAAGTGATGAAATATAGTTTATTTATAAGCGATTATGATGGGACACTTGGTGTAGCACCAAAAAACAACATAGATGAAGAAACTTTAGAAGCGATAAAGAAGTTTACCGATAAAGGTGGAATTTTTGCCGTTTGCACGGGAAGAGAAACTTCTTCAATATTGCGTATACTAAGGTCGTACGATTTGGACGGAATAGTCGCTTCTTTCCAAGGCGCAAGGATAACTGAAATAAAAAGCGGAAAACACCTGTTTAACGGTGGGCTTGATAAAACGACCGCACTTAAAGCATTGGATATGGCCAAAGGCAACGGCTTAACCCCTCTTTCATATGGCGACAATATTTTTTACGCCCAAGAACTTAACTCATACGTTGAACTTTATAGCAAGGCTGTAAAGATTGACGTTGTGATTACGGATATTAGAGAAAGGGTTAAAAGTCAAGAAGAAAGTGTTAGC
Organism: Clostridia bacterium; assembly: GCA_017397305.1. Lineage (GTDB taxonomy): Bacteria > Bacillota > Clostridia > Christensenellales > Borkfalkiaceae > UBA1259. Next base: position 46,743 of record JAFQJB010000022.1, read on the forward strand.
AAGATTTGTTGGGTTGGTGATGATACCGTTGTTAAAAACGTGGAAAAAACCTTAAACGCAAACAACAAATGCCCAAACTTGATGTTTAATAGCGGTGCAGAGTGTTTGCTTGAAGCAATAAACCCAGAACACGCAAAAGGCAATGCTGTTAGGGTGCTTGCAAAACACTATGGTATACCTCTTGACCAAGTTATAACGGTGGGCGACAGCACCAACGATATTGGTTTGGTTGTGGGCGAATGGCACGGCGTTGCCGTTGGTGACGGCAGGGAAGAACTTAAAAGGGTTGCTAAAGAAGTTACCGTACCATTTAATGAAAAACCCGTTAAACACTTACTTGAAAAATATTGCTTAAACGATTAATACATAAGAAAGGCTTGATATGGAAGAAAAAGATATAATAAACTTAATAAATCAAACGAATAACGTAAAAACAATGCCCTTAATCGCCCTTCGTGGAAAGGTTTTGTTTCCTAAAACATTCCTTAACTTCGACGTGGGTAGACCGCAATCGATTTCAGCGGTAAATAAGGCAGTAGAGGACAAGACGGATATTTTTATCGTTGCACAAAAGAACGCGTTCATAGAATTGCCCAAAAAATCCGAACTTTTAACGTGCGGTGTTATTGCCCGCATTAAACAAGTTATGAAAGTTCAAAACTCTAACAATATTAAAGTTTCGGTTGAGGCAATCGCAAGGGCAAAAATCATAGATTTTATCGACGGAAAAGATTGTATGTCGGTTATGGTTGAAGAAGCGCCATACATTGACGACGGTAGCGACGTTGAGATAGAGGCGCACTTTAGAGTGGCTAAAAACGCATTCTACGAGTATGCACTTGCCGATAAACGCATTTCTAAAGATATGCTTTCCACCATTACCGAGATTAAAACTCCCAACGAATTCGTGGATAATGCTGTGACTATAGTAAACTTTAAAGAAAGCGACGTTCAAGTTATTTTAGAGACCGACCAAACTATAAAAAGGCTAATCGAGTTTGAAAAACTTTTCAATAGAGAATCGGAAATTTTAAGGATTGAAAGAAAAATAACGGGCAAGGTGCGTCAAAGCATTGATAAAAGCCAAAAGGAGTTTTATTTAAGGGAACAACTTAAAGCCATTCACACCGAACTTGGCGACGACCCCGAAGAAGGCGACGAGCTTGCACAAAAAATAAAGGAAAAAAATCTTCCTAAAGACATTGAAGAAAAGGCATTAAAGGAAGTTAAACGTCTAGATAAAATCAATCCGTCCTCGCCCGACTATTCTATAATATTAAACTATCTTGACTGGATAAGGGAACTACCTTTTAACGAGTCGACAGAGGATACCGACGATTTGTCTATCGCCGAGGAAATTTTGGATAAAGACCATTTCGGCTTAGAAAAGGTTAAACAAAGAATAGTAGAATACCTTGCGGTATTGCACCTAACAAAAGAACTTAAAGGCCCGATACTGTGCTTTGTAGGGCCCCCAGGGGTTGGTAAAACCTCGGTTGCAACCTCTATTGCACGCGCATTAAACAGAAAGTTCGTGCGTATGAGTTTGGGTGGCGTTAAAGACGAGGCGGAAATTAGAGGACATAGAAGAACTTACGTTGGCGCAAGACCTGGTAGAATTATATTCGAGCTTAAAAATGCAGGAAGCAAAAACCCCGTGTTTCTACTTGACGAGATAGATAAACTATCTTCGGATATTCACGGCGACCCCGCTTCTGCGCTTTTAGAGGTGCTTGACCCCGAGCAAAACCCCACTTTCCGCGATAGATTTTTGGAAGTGCCGTTCGACCTTTCAAAAGTTATGTTCATAACCACCGCAAACACCGTGGACACCATTCCTCAGCCCTTGCTTGATAGAATGGAAGTTATCGAACTTAACGGATACACCAACGAAGAAAAGGTTGAGATTGCAAAGAGATACCTTATTCCTAAGCAAATTAAAAACAACGGCTTAACCGATTCAAAAGTCCAGATTGAAGATGACGCAATAACCGAAATCATAACCGGCTACACAATGGAAGCGGGCGTAAGAAATTTGGAACGTGAAATTGCAAGCGTTATAAGAAAGGTTGCAACAAAAGTTGCCCAAAACAAACGTACGAGAAAGCAAATTGTTACCGCCGATTTGGTTAAAAACTATTTGGGTGTAAGGAAATATTTGCGTGACCAAACACTCGATAAAGACGAAATAGGCGCTTGTACGGGGCTTGCATGGACTAGAGTTGGCGGAACGACCTTGACAATCGAAGTAAGTTTAATGAAAGGCAAGGGAGAAATTCTTCTCACTGGTAAACTCGGTGACGTTATGAAAGAATCTGCCCGCGCCGCAATAAGTTATATACGTTCAAGAGCGTCTAAGTTCGGCATAGACGACGAAAGGTTTGAAAAAACCGATATCCACGTGCACGTTCCCGAAGGTGCAACACCAAAAGACGGACCAAGCGCTGGTATCACTATTGCTACGGCAATTTTGTCTGCATTTACCGAAAAGGCGGTAAAGAGTAGCGTTGCAATGACTGGTGAAATTACCCTTCGCGGAAAGGTGCTTGCTATCGGTGGCTTAAAAGAAAAAGCCCTTGCCGCTTATAGACAAGGGATAAAGACGGTTATAATTCCCACTGCAAACAAAAAAGATTTGCAGGATATACCAAAAGAAATACGAAAGGAAATCAACTTTATTACGGCTGACAGTGTAGAAGAAGTGTTCAAAAACGCAATAAAGTTTTAGGAGAGAAAAATGAAGATAAAGGAAGCAACCTTTATAACAAGCGTGGCTAGTAAAGATAAGTTCTTAAAAGTGAATAAGCCACTAATCGCAATTTGCGGAAAGTCTAACGTGGGCAAAAGTTCACTAATAAATATGCTCGCAAACCGCAAAAAACTTGCAAAAACCTCGGTTACCCCTGGTAGAACAAGGCTTATCAACTACTTCGACTTTGGTGAATTCGTGCTTGCCGACCTCCCCGGTTACGGCTTTGCAAAGGTCAGCAAAGAAGAAAAGAAAAAGTGGGGGCAACTCTTAGAGAGTTTTTTAGCAACCCAAGATATTAAACTTGTGCTCTCACTTGTAGATATCCGCCACGACCCGACGAGTGACGATAAAATGATGGTAGATTATCTCTATCACTATGCGCTCCCCTTTAACCTTATAGCCACAAAGGCGGATAAACTGCCGAAAACAAAGGTTAAACCCCGCTTAAAAGAGATTGCAACCGAACTTTGCGTTGGTATTGCCGACCTCACCGCATCTAGTGCGGAAACGGGCTTTGGTAAGGAAGAAATCTTATCTAAAATCGAGCAAGCAATTTCGGTAGCAAAAGAAGAAATTGTGGAAGAATAATTTTATAATTTAAAAGCAAAACCCCCGTGGAAAACTCCACGGGGGTTTAAGTTTTATTCTAAATCAATATTTTCGCTACTAAAAGAGGGGTGGTTTATAAACTCACTTGGTGTTATACCTAAGCCGTTTGATAGAAGAATTATGGTTTTTAAGGATATTCCCCTCGTTCTTCTTTGCATAATGCTTTTTAGGGTAGGAAAAGGCACCCCGCTTAATTGAGCGAGTTTATACTGCGATAGATTTTTTTGCTCCATATAAAAATATAGCCTTTCCACCACAACGTCGTTTAGTGTTTTAACTTTTTCTTTCATTTTTATCCCCTTATCTATATTGTACCCTATATAAAACAAAAAAATAGGATGATAGGTCATCCAAATGGTTGACACATCATCCTATTTTTAGGTATAATCTAATAAAAAACGGAGGAAGAAGAATGTTAATAAGTTGTCCTAACTGCGGAAAGCCTGTCAGCGACAAGGCAGAGCAGTGTCAACATTGTAAATTTATTTTGGGTACGGCAACTATTAAACCGCAAGAAACTATTGCACCCAAAGTGGAAAACAAAGACCAGGCTCCAATAAAGGTGCATAAAACAGTAAGCCAAGAGAAAAAAGATTTTTATTCTCTTGATAAAGATGATAGGGATGGGTTGCTTCTTCGGTTTGGCGTGGACGAGCCTTTGCAATATAAGGTTATCCACTCTAAAGATATTAACGTAAAAATGCAACTTATTTTTGGCGGAATTGCTATATTGCTCTCTATAGTTAGTTTGATAATTCTTTTTACGCTGGGTAAAAAAGTTTTGAGCGTTCCCAATCCCAGTGCGATTGATTTTATAATTGCGTTTGGTGGGCTTGGGTTAAGTTTTATCTTATGGATTGTATTTATAATTTTTATTATAATTTTAAAAGCAACAAGGCAAAAATTTATTTTCGCAAGCAAGCGTTTTGAATCGTGGCTTAATAAACGTGGAATCGAAGGCTATGCGATAGCCCAAACGGTCAATGCGATAGAAATACGCAAATTACAAGATTTAGATTTATAATAAAGGAGAAATCATGATAATAAACTGTCCTGAATGTGGGAAAAAGACGGCAATGCTTAACGATACTTGTGAGCACTGCGGAATCAAACTTAAAAAATGTCCCGAATGTGAAAACGTTATGGAGTACAGCCAAACGACTTGCGATTATTGCGGTTATATTTTTGAAGTAAAGGAAGAAAAAACGGTTGAAGAGGTAGTTGAGAAGGAAGATAACTTCGAAAAGTTAAGAAAGAAAGCCGTTAATTTATCCGCATTTGCTCAAAGTGAAAACAAAAAGTATCGAAAAATTGGGGGGATATTAGAAGGAGTTAGTTTTGCTATACTTATTGTTGTGATTGTTATAGGTTTATTGTATACAAACTCGTCGAGAGTGCTTACATTGAGCAAAGCAAGAACAATTATTTCAGTTTGTAAAGTAGTTTTAATATTAGATGTGCTAGTTAATATTTTATCAAACGTAATTAAAGAATTTAGAACAATATTTAGTGTTAGTGCAATAAATAGGAAAATTAAATCGATGAAGTTTGATTATAAAACGTACTACAAAAGTCCTGCGACTGTTAAGAAAATTGATGGCAGTTCCGACTGGAAGAGTTGGGGGGAGCTTGAATTAAGTTGGGGAGAGGTTGAACTAATTAATGCTGTACGCTACAAGGAAGACCCTTCCAAGAAAACCCCCGTAATTTTATCCGCACTTGTGGATATAATATGCTGGACAGTTATTGCTATCTGCGCTTATATTTTCATGTCTAATATGATAGAGCAAACGGTTTTAGGTGCGTATTTTGGGACAGGGGGATATAAATTTAAATTTACTACTGAATTAATAGTTGCAATTGTATTTTTAGTGATTGATATTATTTTTGGACTCTTCCTTGATAACGAAAATAAAAAAGCTATCGAGTGGGCAAAGAAACAACAAAAAAATGCATAAAAATTACACAAATAAAAAAACGCTGATTTTTCAGCGTTTTTATTTTTATTCAATTTTTTCGCCGTAGAGTTTGATTCTCATACGGGGAAGGGCGGTTTCCGCATCGCCAAGCGGTTCTAGGGCACGGCGATAATCGTGCTTGTCACAAAAGGTTTTAAGTTCACTGCTTAGCCTATTAAAGTTGCGGTTTTGCGTAGAAGATAGCACCGAAACGTATTCGTCTTTCATAAAGCCAGCAAAAGATGAGTAACGCAAAAGTTCGGCATAGTGGTGTAGACAAAAGCCTTTAGAGGATATGATTGACTTAAAAAAGTCTTTCTCTTTGGTAAACATTTGCGCAATGGTTTTATAGTATTTAACCATACTATCCTCAGTCAAAGAGCAAATTACGCACCTTTTACTTGCATCGTCAATTTGCTCGGCAAGTTTTTTTGCTTGCTTTGCGCTTTTAATCTCGCCCATATAATTCTGCAATACTTCGGCACGCGTGCCTATTTGAAGCGCGACTGACAATTTATTTTGTCTAGTAAAGAGCATATCGAAGTGGCGGGAACAAAACCCTTTTTTGCCAACGGTGATTCTTGTGTTTTCTTCCATGACCGCATCGTTTAGAAACTCGTGCAAAAATTGTTCCTCAACAATTTTTTGTATTTCGCACAGCGGACATTCACAATCAACCTTAAACTTTTCTTTAATTAAACCTGTATCAATATGGTATGCCATACAAGTATTATACCAAAAGAGTGGGTAAAATTCAAGTGATTGCTTGATTTTATTATAAACAAGGTATATAATAAAAACATAAAGTTGAATTTGAGGTTACTTATGATTGCAAAAAGAATTGATTTGTATAAAGAATTTAACCTAACCCGCCCAGAAGGTGGTGCGGGATATTTGGACACCTTTGTTCTTGACCCCATTTATCAGGGCAGAATTCGTCCCGCAATGCTAGTTATTGCAGGGGGCGGATATTCGGCGGTGTCCCTTCGCGAAAAAGAGCCTATTGCGTTAAGTTACGCAGTGCAAGGTTTGACTACTTTTACGCTTACCTATTCGTGTAAGCCCTTGCATTTCCCTACGCAACTATTGGAAGCCTCTATGGCGATGATTTATATAAGGGAACACGCTGAAGAATTTATGATTGACCCTCAAAAAATTTGTGCTGTCGGCTTTTCGGCTGGCGGGCACTTAACGGGTATGCTCGCAACACTTTTCGATTGCAAGGAAGTTAAAGAAACGTTTGGGGAAAGGGCAAAACTTATTAAGCCAAACGAAGTTATTTTCTCTTATGCCGTTGTCAGCAACGAATACTTTGCACATCAAGGTAGCATAACAAATATTTCTGGCGGTTGCAAACGTCTTGCAAATAGATTATCTATCGAAAAACACATTAAGAAGAACAGCCCCCCTGCGTTTATTTGGGGCACGCTTAACGACGGGGTGGTTCCGTCCGAAAACTCTTTTGCTCTTGCTAGGGCGTATAAGGAAAAGGGTATTCCGTTTGAGTTTCATATATTCGAAAACGGCTCGCACGGGCTGTCGGTTGCAACAAAAGAAACAAGGTTTGTTAACGAGCCCGTTCAAGCTTGGATAGGGCTTTCGGTAACGTGGTTAAAACAAAGGGGATACGTTATTAAGGACGTGGAGTAATATGGCAAAAAAGTGGGGGTTGGTGCTCGGCGCGGGCGGAAGCCGTGGCGTTGCGCACGCAGGGTTTATCAAGGCCTTAGAAGAAGAAAATATCTTTCCCGATTATATCACCGGCAGTTCTATGGGCGCGGTGGTTGGCAGTTGCTATGCTTTGGGGCTGACTGCCGATTTTATGAAAGGGGAACTTTTAAGTTTAAAGCCGAGAAAACTTATCGACCTATCCTTTGCGCCTTTTAGGAACAAAGCACTTCTGCGCTCTAAAAAGGTGCGTAAAAAAATGCACTCTTATCTTGGCGACGTTACTTTTGACCAGCTCAAAATCCCTTTTCGCTGTGTTTCTGTCGACGTTATAAGTGGAAAGACAAAAGTGTTCTCGTCAGCTGAAAAGGTGCTTGACGGGGTTTTGGCAAGTTCTGCAATTCCTTGCGTGTTTAAGCCCGTTGCTTATGAAGATATGCTTCTCGTTGACGGTGGACTTAAATGCCGTCTTCCTATTGATGAGATTAGGGATATGGGAGCCGAAGTTGTTGTCGTTATAGACGTTCTTGGCGATTTTAGAGAGATGAAGGGGAAGAAAAGGCTTCCCGCAATGCTGTTTAGAACTCTAGACGTTTACGATACCGCCCTTGCAAAAGAAAAACTTAAAAATCAATCGCCCGACCTCTATTTAGAGCCAAATCTTGGCGATATGTCGCAGTATAAATTCAAAAAACTCGATTTCGCTTTTGAAAAAGGCTACGAACTAGGCAAAGAAGCAATAAATAAAATTAAGCAATTGATTTTGTAAGCGCAAAATAAACAAAAAATTTATCAAACGGCAATAAAAAACGTTGATATTTTTTTTCTTTTATGATAATATGATTAGGCAAATTTGTTTAATCTTATAAGCTGGTGTGGCTCAGTCGGTAGAGCAGCTGATTCGTAATTTCGTGCGATGCACGAAGGCGTTCGCTTCGCTCGGCTCCATCAGGTCTTGCGACCTGCCGTTGTTCCACCCGTAAAATTAAAACTAAATAAGCTGGTG
>JAFQJB010000023.1 GCA_017397305.1 Clostridia bacterium
CGCGTGGTAAAAAATTCGTAGAATTTTTTAGCCACTTGTATCATCGACTCAATAAATTGAGTCGATGGAGCAACTGACTCTTAATCAGTGGGTCCAGGGTTCGAGTCCCTGAAGGTGCACCAGATTCATTAGCTCAGTCGGTAGAGCACGTGACTTTTAATCACGGTGTCCGGGGTTCGAATCCCCGATGGATCACCAACAAAACCCAACCAGTATTACTGGTTGGGTTTTTTGTTTATTATTCAAGGGGATTCGAATTAGGAGCCAGCAACTTTAGTTGCGTGTTTGCCGTAGGCAAAAAAACAGTCCAGTGGACTGTTTTGCGGGAGGCTCGAAAGAAGCGAATCCCCGATGGCAATATACCTATCCGTCATTTGACGGACTTATCTTGACGGACAAAGTTTTGCAACTTGTTGCAATATCCCCGATGAAATTTCACATAAAGACACACCAAAAAAGGATAGGCAAAAGCCTATCCTTTTTTTCATTTAAAAATATTTATGATAATAAAGGGTTAGTTGCAAGCGTGGGGAGGCTCGTTAACTTGAAAGGGTGAGATTAACCGTCTGGTTATCGAAGTCTTGAAAGTTAACAGAAACGATGCCACGCGACGCAAATAAGCCTTTATTTTAAGTCTTTGCGCTTAAACCTTAATATCCCTAACAAACACAAGCCCGTGCCTAAAAGTATTGGGGACAAGGTGTAGCAAAGAATTTCGGTAACCGTATACCCCTCGCCCACAATCATTGATGAATAGCCGAAAATGTTTATTCTTTGGAACACGTGTAGCAGTTTTACTGCCGTTTCGGTGCCTTCGTATATTTGCAAGAAGGCTTCGCCCACGCTCATTATAGAGCCAACCAAACTTAGCCCCATTGAAATAGCGAGATATAAAACTATGACCCCACCCATGCTCTTTTTGGTCGCGCATAAATACACAACGAATACCGCTACGAACGCATAGATTAAAACCTCAAACAATATACCTAGCATAAAGTTTCCAAAATCCGCCCCAGTAAAAGGTGTTGATTGGAAGGGGAAGAAAATTAGGCTAAAGAACAAGGTTACGAGTGCGTGAGCCAAGATTATACCGAACATAACCACAAAGCACACGATAAGGTTAGAGATAAATATTGAACTGCGTTTATATCCGCCCACAATTTTGTTCCTAACCGTTCCTCTGCTGTGGTCTTTAAAAATCATGATGCCAACCAAGATTGGCAAGAAAAGACCTAAATTGTTAGCGAGTGATAGCGAACTGAAAAAGAATGATTTAGCATTTATTGCCATACCCATTAGGTCGAGCATTTCGTTAACTTCGCCCATATCCCCGCCACTTAGTCCATAGAATATCGCAAGGTTAAGAAGTGGAACAAAAAGCGCAAACGCACCAGCAATTATGCAAGTTATCATAAATAACTTATCTTTAAGCACGCGTGTAAAATCAACTTTCAAAAGGTTTCTCATTTCTTACCTCCTATAATCGAAAGGTAATATTGCTCAAAACTGGTTTCTTCGCAGTTAACCTTTTCAACGTTTAAGTCGCTATTTGAAATAACCTTAAGTAGCTCTGTTAATTGAACGTCGCCAGAAATTTTTACCGAATCCCCATCTTCTATAGCGATTGCACCTTTAAGCACGCTTACAAGTTCAATAAGTTTTTGGTTATTATCGGTTTTAACAATAACGTATTTTCCACACTTTTCGTGTAGTTGTTTGGCGGTTATTTCCTCAACGATTCTTCCTTTAGAAATTATGCCGTACTTTGTTGCGACAAGTGCAAGTTCGGTCAAAATGTGCGAAGAAATCAAAAAGGTTATCTTGTTTTCGCGGTTTAGTTTTAAGATAAGTTCCCTTATCTCAACAATACCCGCGGGGTCAAGTCCGTTCATTGGTTCGTCAAGCATAATGAACTGCGGTTTTCCAACAAGTGCCATTGCGATTGCAAGTCTTTGGCGCATGCCAAGTGAAAAGTCACCCGCCTTTTTCTTGCCAAGCACGTCCGCATCAAGTCCTACTTCTTTAAGTGCGTCCTTATAAAACTGCTCGTCGCCGTCCACACCTAAGAGTTTACTTTGAAGTTTAACGTTGTCGATTGCCGTCATGTTTGGATAGATAGACGGGCTTTCCACAATCGCACCAATTTTACGTCTTGCTTCGACAATCTTTGGGTCGGTGCTCTTGACACCGAACAATTCATAACTACCGCTATCGGCAAATATAAGCCCACTGATTAAACGGATAATAGTGGTTTTACCAGAGCCGTTTTCACCAACGAAGCCGTAAATATCCCCTTCGCTAACGGTCATGCACGCATTATCGACCGCCCTAGTTTGCCTATACGTTTTTGTTAGGTCAAAAGTTTTAAGTACAATTCCCATAAAAAATTCCTTTTCCTTTTTTTAGGTTAAAATTATTATAGCACAATTACCTATCATTTTCAACAATAATTTGTCTACTCTTCGTCGACTTTTCGACAAAAATAAACCCCGAAGGCAACTGCCTTCGGGGTTTATTATTACTCTATAAAGAGTGTCATAAGTTCTTGAATACTCGTTTCACCTTTAAGCACAAGGTTTTTGCACGAATCGAAAAGCGGAATCATGCCGTTCTCTACTGCGTGACGTCTTAATACCTCAAGGTTCTTTTCATTGAGCAAAATGTTTTTCATAGTTTCGTTTAGGTACATAACTTCGTGAACAGCCGTTCTACCCTTATAACCAGTGTGGTTACAGAACTGACAACCGTCGGGGCGGTAGATTGTTGCGGGTTCAGTTAAACCTAAAATTTGCATTTCACGTGCGTTGGTGCGACCTCTCTTTTTACAAGCGGGACAAAGTTTTTTAACAAGCCTTTGCGCGATGACGCCAACCAATGCGTCGGCAACCAAATAGTCTTCCACACCCATATCAACAAGCCTTAAGATAGCACCAGGCGCGTCGTTTGTGTGCAAGGTTGAAAACACGATATGCCCCGTGATTGCCGAACGAACGGCAATTTCCGCCGTCTCCTCGTCACGAATTTCGCCCACCATTATAACGTCGGGGTCTTGACGGAGAATGGAGCGGAGGGCAACTGCAAAGGTCATGTCGGCTTTAGCGTTAACTTGGGTTTGGTTAACCCCTTGCATAGTGTATTCTACGGGGTCTTCAACCGTAACGATATTTACGTCAGGGCTGTTGATTTCTTTTAAGAAGGAATATAGCGTGGTCGACTTTCCGCAACCGGTAGGTCCGGTAAGCAAGATTATGCCGTGCGGACGTTTTAACATTTTGTCTACAATTGCATTCTCTTCGGGGGTAAAGCCAAGGTCGGCACGCGTAAAGTGGAAGGTGGTTTTATCCAAAATACGAATAACGAACTTTTCACCAAACACGGTAGGAAGCGTGGACACACGGAAGTCAAATTCCTTTCCACCGATAACGAGGTTTATTCTTCCGTCTTGCGGTCTACGGCGCTCTGCAATGTTTAAGCCCGACATAATTTTTAGCCTTGCACAAATTGCCGAATAAGCTTCTATAGGGAACTCTGCCCTATCTTGAAGGTCGCCGTCAATTCTGTAACGCACCTTAACGTTCTTTTCAAAAGGCTCGATGTGAATATCGCTCGCCCTATAAGGAATGGCTTCTTTAATAATCGAATCAACAAGTCTAACGGCGGGGTTATTGATAACCTCGTCTTCTTTAGACACGGGAACGTCGTCCTTTTTGCCCGATTGAAGTTCTTGGTTTTGAACTTGCTCTTTTTCGGACTTTAAGTCGGAAAGTGCAAGCGAGGTCGAAAGCACTGCTGACACCGAATCGATGTATCTTTCGATTTGAGAGGGCGGAACTAAAACATAGTCGCACTTGCAATTAAACTGCGAGGCAATACTACTCATTGCACTTGCGTTTAACGGCTTACCCACCGCAAGCAAAAGTTTGCCGTTTCTATCAAAGGAAACGGGAACGACTTGGTGCTTTTTCATAAACTCGAACGAGAATTGATTGAAAAGATTTTTATCCACGTCAAGCATATCCATTTCTATGCTAGGAAGCGAATAATAATCTGCAAGCACGGGAAGTTCACTGCTTTCGGTAACGTACTCTTTAGCGAGCAAATATTCCCTTACCGAAACGCCAAGTTCCTCACAATCACTATAGATATCGTCCGCTTCTTTTTTGCTAAGCAGTTTTTTGTGGATATAATAGTTTAATAATTCACGATTAACGTTCATATCTTCCCCTTTTAACCCAAAGTGTTCATAATAGAGAGCATTGGCGAGTATACGGCAATAAACAACGTGCCTATAATACCGCCCATAATAATAAGCATTGTCGGTTGAATTTTTGAAACGAGCGAATTCATGGTAGATTCCACTTGTCCGTCGAAAAAGTCACACGCACGGATTAAAACCTCGTCAATTGACGCAGTTTTTTCACCGATTTGTATCATTTGTATCATTATCGGCGGGAACAACTTATACGTTTCAAACGCAACGGTCAAAGACATTCCGTGACGAACGCTTTCGGCAGCATCGTGAAATCTCCTCTTTACGTAGCGGTTACCAAGCACCACTTCGATAGTGTCCATTGCTTCGTTAAGGTCCATACCGCTTGATAAAAGCAAGCCAAACCCCCTTGCAAAGCGGGCGGTTATTATGTTTTGTTGAACTTTTTTAATAAGCGGTAGTTTAAGTTTTAGATAGTCGAATGCGTATTTACCCTTTTCCGTTCTGCCAATCAAGAACAAAAGCACAAAGAAAACCAATATACCAAGCACCACGTGATACCAGTGCGCCGAGAAAAAGTCCGCGATATTATAAACGGCTTTTGTCAGTCCCGAGGGTTCTACTTCCAAAGTAGACATAGAATCTCTAAAGGTAGGAACGACCATAGCAAACATTAGCACGATAATTGCAACCGTCATAAGCATAAGCATTATGGGGTATGCCATTGCGCTTTTGATTTTGCGTTTTAACTGCGCGTCCTTTTCGTAATAGTCGGCAAGCGAAGTAAACACCAAGTCCAGTTTACCGCTCATTTCCCCCACGTAAACCATACTTCTAAAGAACTGCGGGAACACTTTTTTGTGCTTTTCAAGCGCCTTTGAGAGTATTGCTCCGCCCTTAACGTCGTTATACACAACGTCTAAAATCTTTTTAAAATATGCCGAAAAAGATTGGTTTTTAAGTATATCCAAACTATCGAGGATAGGGATATGCGTGTTTAACATTATGGAAAACTGACGGCAAAAAGTGGTTATTTCCGAAAGTTTAACCTTGCCCGAACCGAGCGTTAAAAATGCGGACGGGGTTTTATCTTTATACGGGGTGCAAGAAATAACGTAAAGGCTTTGCTTTGCAAGTTGACTTGCAAGGTCCTTTTCGTCCTTTGCTATGAACGTGCCTTTAATTTTTTGTTTTTGCAAATTAACGGCAGTATACTTAAACTTCTTTAAAGACACAATCTCCCTCCTTTTATAGTCCTAAAATTCCTATATACCAATTTATTATATAGTTTCCAACAAGCATCGCTACGAGCACACCCAAGGTGATAAACGGAGCAAACGGAAACTCTTTTTGTTTTTCTTTTTTGCTAAACCTTCTAGGTATAAGCACGATAAGTGCCGAAAGGGACGCGATTAACATTGAAAGCAAAAACTTTTGCCAACCAAGGAACAGCCCCGTGACGAACGCAAGTTTAACGTCGCCAAACCCAAGCCCCTCTTTTTTAAGCATTAAAATCGCACCGTAATATATGAGTAGGAACACCACCCCGCCACCTAAACCGATTAAGTGGTCGTACCAAACCGTTGCACTATCGAAAAAGATTGCAACCACACCAAACACCAAAAGGATAATCTGAAAGCGGTCAAGAATTATCATATGCTCTAAATCGATAAAGAAAATGCAAACGAGCACGGATGAGGTAAGTGCGGATAGCACTGCGTAAACTATACTTTTATCCCAAAAAAGATAAACGCTGAGCAGGTACATAATAGCGGTAAAAAGTTCCACAAGCATATACCTTGGTGAAATCTTTTTTTTGCACTTTCTGCACTTTCCGCCCAAAATTATATACGATAAAACGGGGATATTATCGTACCACTTAAGCACGTAATCACACTTAGTGCAGTGCGAGGCGGGCTTAGATAGGCTCATATTAAGTGGCAATCGGTAGATAACCACGTTCAAAAAACTGCCGATACAAAGCCCCAAAACGCCAGCCAATATATACACGGCAATCATAATTTCTTTGCCCATCTCTCTCCTTAAAAGTTGTTGGTTTTGTTAAATTTCTTTATAAATTGCCCGCCGATAAGCCCTAAGTTCTTAAGGCTATCAGCCTCGCCTTCTAGCGCGGTAAACTTTAAATTTCCATCGCCGTTAAGCTTCTCCACCGCCTCGTGATACTTTTCGGGGATATTTATATAAACGTTTTCAAACTGCCCGTCGGGAACGTATTCTTTGTTGGCTATAGCAAACTCGGTAATCCACTTTGCTATGGTGCAAAGGTTTTCGTAAACGAATTCTTCGGGTGTAACGGGGTTTGCAAGCATTGATTTAGGTAACCTATAAGCCTTTTTGCCTTGCTTTGACTTATCTTCTTCCCCCTCAGTCTCATCGTCTTCAGCGACGGTAAGCCTCTTCCTTCTTGCGCGCTCTATTGCGTTTAGAACCAAAAGTTCGGCAGAGGAGTGTTCAAATAGGTCACCCTCAACGTTAACTGCGTCTTCACTTAGCACGTCCACGCCGAACGGCAAAGCATAAAAGCCAACCGTTTTACCGCCTACCATTAAGCAAAGGCAAGTTCTATGTGGTTGAACGTCCGCCAAAACGCAGGTTGCATTTTTAAGTTTTGGGTTAACCGATATTGCGCCGTTAACGATTGCGTTTGAATAAAAGGTTACCCCGCCTATAGCAATACCGCCTTGCTCTATTGCTTTTACCGTTTTATTTAAGATTTCCTTTCTTACTCCAACGAGTGCAAAAGAAGTGGTCTTTTTGTTTTGGAATAGCGGGCTAAAGTTTATGCTTAAATCATTATAGTTTTTATATAACGTTTCAACCGCCAAGTTTAGCGACGCGTTTATTGCCTTTTGCACGGACGGAACGATTACCGTATCGGTAAAGAACACTCTATCGGGTAAAAGCAAAACCGCCTTTCCACCCTTTTTGCCCGCGTGGAGTTTAACCACGTTTTTAAGCATCTCGAAAAAGTCCTCACTAAAAGCCTCGGACTTATAAAATTCTACCGAGTGCGATACCTTTTTCTCTTTTTTATCGATAGAGAAAAAGTGTATGGACTGATAGTCGTTGTCAATTGAAATTATTAAAGATGGCAAACTTTCAAACATTTTTCACCCCTAAATTATTTCCACTCCAAAACGGTATAGCCCGTTTGGGTTTTTTGTAGTTTTATAAAAAGCACTTGCTCGCCTTCTTCATTATAAAGATTAAACGTCAAGCCTTCGCCGTCAGTATCCGCCCAAGCACTTTCAGTGGCGGTGTAGCCCTCCTCTAAGGAGGTTTTCCACACGTCAAAATCGGTGGACGTTTTTATCGATTGCAAATACCCCTCGCCAATGCTTTCAATAGCCACCCTTTCGGTAAGCCCGTCAAGTTTTTCTTGTTTGCGCTTTGACGAGGACATTGATATGGACACGATAAGCGTGCCTAGAAGGACGAACACAAACAAAACCAAGATTGCCATTTCAATAGCAATACCGCGTTTACCTTTTAATCTTTTCATAGCGCACCCCCTTTGGTGTACGAGATAGAATAAAGGTCGTCGCCCTTTTCACTTGTCGCCGTTATTGATATATGGTTATTTTGCCAATCGGTAATTATTAAAATTTCGTATCCGTTTTTTTGAACGGTGATTTCGCCGTTTTGTTCTACCGCCGAACTATCAAAGTCTTTAACTTGAGCGACAAACTGGTCATAATCGTCGTAAAAGCGGAAACTTTCTATAGTATTTTCACAAAAACAAGCAATCTCAATACCGCGAGCCGTTGACTTTTGGTTTTTAGTTGAACTTAGTGCAAGCGTAGTTGCTGAAACGGATATTATGGTTATAACAAGTATTGCAACAACCACTTCCATAATCGAGATACCGCGTTTTTTATTTTTCATTACGCGCCACCTCCAATAAGAATAGTGTCACCAACGAAAGTGTCTATAACAAAGACGTATCTTTCAATGCTTGTTTCGTCCCCACTTTGCTTTAGATATAAAAGTGAGAAAACGAAAAACTCCTCGTTCTTTGCATTCGTTTTTATCTCACACTCTAGCCCGGTAAACCTACCTGCGTCTATAGACGAAGAAGTGCCGTCTAGTAAAGCCACCGTAAACTTGCCGTCTTTTATTTCTATAAACGCTTCTTTATCTAAAACCACGGCGGAAAGCCTATTTTGTTCAACAACAAAGGTTGCATCCGCCCTTTGCATTTGGTCAAGCCAAAGTTTTGCCGTCCTTTCCACGCTTGCCGTTTGCTCTGCAAACTCTAAAGCGCTCTTGCTCTCTTTTGCGCGTTTACTTATAAGTATGGTGAAAGTCACGGTCATAACGCCAATTATCGCAACAAGTGCTAAAACAATGCTTAATTCTAACACGGTAAAGCCACGTCTTTTTGCATTGTTTTTCATAGACCGCATTCCCCCACTCTTATTCTTCTATTTATTTTACCACAAAAGGAAAAAAAAATAAAGGTGGTTTTGCAAATTTAACCACTTTTTTATAAAAAAAACACCTCGTTATACGAGGTGTTTATTTTTGATTTGTTAAATTTTAATTATTTCCAAAGTTCAATGCCGTCAGCAAGGTCTTCAATGGTGCTTTCTACAATGTCAGTATCGTAACCAGCGGGCTTAGATTTGGTGTATTCTTCGGGTTCTACCAACTTGCCGTCTTTAACTTCGAAGTAGTAGTCACCAGATTTGATGAGGTAGTTTTCACCAATATCGGTATCGTCGTCGTCATTAAAGCCGTCAAACGCTGCAACTTTTGTGTAAGCATCACGTGCACCTTGGAGTGCTGCTGATTCTTTAGCTCTTCTGCTAACACCAGTGAAGGTGGGGATAAGAACTGCTGCCAAAATTGCAATAACTGCAATTACGATTACAAGTTCTACGATAGTAAAACCTTTTTTGTTACTCTTTTTCATTTTTTTCTCCTTTTATTTACTTAAAACCGACTTGCGTCGGTTTTAAGCTCTTAAATTTTTTATTTCAATTAAACAAGTTTCCAAGTAGTAATTGCAATGGGAAGTCCTGCGTCATTGTATTGGATAATTCTTACAGATGCACCGCCAATTTCGTTGTTGTATTTAGAGTTAACGATGTTAAAGGTCTTTCCGTCTGCAGACAAACCAGTTTTTGAGGTTGCGTTTCCATTAGAGGTGATATCAAAGAACTTAATTTGTTCAGTAGAAAGAGTATCTCCGCTAACGATGAGGTCTTCTGTCATATAGTCGCCACAGAAATATCCGCCGATAACAGTAGTGCCGTTACCGTTAGGTCCAATGGTCAAAATTGCTTTTGCGAATGCACAGCCTGCAACCTTTTCAGTTTCAAAGGTTGCGTACTTTTCAGTAGCACCGCCTTTAATAGCTTTAATTGCATATGCATTTTCAGTAACTAATCTCTTGCTAGTATGAACGGTTTCACCATTCCAAATTACTTCTCTACCACCAACGCTACCGATTTCATAGCATTTGTTTGCGCCACTTGAACTAAAGATGTTACCAGTATAAGAGCAGTTGGTGAAAGTGAACGTACTTGTGCTTGCACTATAGAAGTGACCAATCATTGCACTTGCACCGCCTTGGGTGATAACGATTGTCATATCAGAGTTACAATTAATCAAAGCTACGTTGTGTTCGGTTTGGTTGTTAGCACCTGCATAGTCGATGAAAGAAGCTGCGTTATAGCTGTTTTCCAAATAACCATGTGCAGTTACGTTTTCCATAGTGAAGTTTTTGCTGATGTTATAATCAACAACACCTTGTGTGTTGGTGCTGGCAAAGTTAACGGTTAAATTCTTAACGTAAGCAGTACCTTCGCCCTTTTGAGCAGTTTCACCGCAAACAGTTCCAAACAAGCCGTCTGCAACGTTATCAAACGCTACTCCATTGCCGTCGAATGAACCTTGCATGTTTATTTGGGTTTTGCCACTCCAGTTAAGAGCAGTTACGCCGTCTGCAACTTTGTAGTAGTTGTAATCAACCCCGTACAAAGTTGAAATGTTTTGAGCTTGTTCAGCAGTTTCGATAACGTAGGGGTTAGCCTCAGTACCTTCACCGCCAGCAAACAATGCAAAACCAGTTGTTGCGTCTTTAATGTTTTCTACTTGAACGTATTCAACTTCGACATCACCATAGGTTGCGCCGTCTTTACCGCCGAAAGCTTTGTCAATTTGACCGCCCTTGTTTTCAAGAACAACGTTTGTTGCGTTGTTGTCTACTGCAAGAACTTTTACAGAAGAACCAGCTTCAGCAACGAAGTGACCTTGTTTAATGATAACGCTTTCTACTGCACCTTTCAAGTAGTAAGAATTGCCGTCAACTGCGATAATGTCAACGAGACCAGCTTCACCATAGTGGTAAACGGTTGCGTTTGCTGCGTTGATGGTCAAATTACCTTGGTTGGTACGAATAGTTGCTTCACCTGACAATTCAGTCAAGTTAACGTTGATACCAGTGTTTCTACCAGCATCAAAGCCTACTTTAACGTTTGCAGTAGTGATTGCTGGGTTTTCTTTAAGATAGATTGAGTAGCTTTGGTCGCTAAGTGCGGGTACGCTGTCGTAAATCTTAAAGAGTGCAGTCTTGTTTGTAGACGTATTGCCGTCGTCGGGGTAAACTTCTTCACCCTCGTCGTCAACCAAAACAAATCTGTCGAGTTTGCTATCCCAAAGAATGTCGTAATTCTTAGTGGTGGGAGTAAGCTTTTCTACCGAATAACCGTTTTCTTCAACGGTCTTGATAGCATCGTAAGCAGTTTCGTGCTTTTCGATTTCGGTTGCGAGAGCCGTGTTGATGTTCCTTACAAGCGTTGTGTCTGAAGAAATTCTAGACTTCTTAACAATGCCTGAGAAGGTGGGGATAAGTACTGCCGCAAGAATTGCAATTACCGCGATAACGATAACGAGTTCTACGATAGTAAAACCTTTTTTGTTGTTTTTCTTCATGTCTTTTCTCCTTATAGTTTTTGCACTAATTTTTTCGTTCAATTATAGGCAAATACAAATTACGCCAATAAGAACAGCAAGAACGACTGCACCGCCGAAAATGGTAAATCCGACAACACTGTCAACTTTCTTTTTCATTTTGCCTTTACATTTCTTTTCTTGAGACATATTGGTCCTCCTTAAAAGTTATTAATGAGGTGATTTACACCCATACTTTTTGTTATATCTATTTTACTCTCATAACCCTAATTTGTCAATACTTTATTCCAAAAAAAACAACTTTTTATCTAAAAATAAATTGTTTTTTGGTTTTTTGTCGAAAACAAATTTGCGCATTTTTATAATTAAAGTATACGCAAATTTTCATTCTTTATTTACCGAAAAGCTTTTTCGCACCATTTATATTATTCTTAAAACGCACCTTTTGTTAATATTTTTCAAATAAAATAATAGAGCGTAGCAAAATTGCTACGCCGTTTTTTATTTAACCGTTATAATGCCAGAAATTCCGCCGATAATCACACCGAAAATTAGGTCGATAAAAAAGTTTGCCGAAAAAATCGACTGACCGCCTATCAGTGCAAAAATTAGGTATATCAAAACGGTAAAGAATGCACCAACGAAAATGCCCTTTATAAGCCCCCTACCGCCCTTTGTGGCAGTTAAGCACCCCATAAAAACCGCTAGAATTTTGATAAACTGATTGACCGCTTTGATAACGCCCGAATTAAGCGTAGCAAGTTTTGCAACAAGTGCAAAAATCAGTATCCCAATAAGTGCAGTGATAAGCGACACCCCCACACCCTTAATTGTCAAAAACAATCCGCCATTCGTCTTTTCTTGCATAAAAAACCCCCTTACATCCTAATAGTATGCAAGGGGGACTTTTTATATGATAGTTTTATTATTCTGCTTTTTCTTCTGCCTTTTTAGCGGGTGCTTTTTTGGTAGCCGTTTTCTTTGCGGTGGTCTTTTTTGCAGGTGCTTTCTTTTCTTCAGCAGTTGCAGTAACTTCCTCCGCGGGAGCAGGTGCTTCGGTTACGGCAGGTGCGGTTTGATAAATAGCGCCCCTATCGAACTTAACGTAGCTCTTGTTACCCTCTAAACCGGTTTCCAAAACGAAAGTGTTTTCAGCATCGTTGATTTGCGCAACGAAACCGCAAATACCGCCGATAGTTTTAACCCTA
The DNA here is from genome assembly GCA_017397305.1 of Clostridia bacterium. Taxonomy (GTDB): domain Bacteria; phylum Bacillota; class Clostridia; order Christensenellales; family Borkfalkiaceae; genus UBA1259. The sequence goes on from JAFQJB010000023.1 coordinate 12,358, forward strand.
TCGCCAATTTTAAGTGAAGAAACCATTTCTTGTGCTTTTTTTTGCTTTTTCTTGTTTGATATGGTTGACCAAATAAATAAGCCGATAACACCAACGATAAGCACGCCCATAATGATAAGTGAAGTGGGGTTGCTCTTTTTTGCGCCTTCATCTGCAGCATCTTTTGCCGCTTCAGTAAGTAAGTTCCAAAGTAACATATTGTATCTCCTTTTTGTCGTCTTTGTTTTTATATATTGTAAAGGTTTTTTTTGTTAAAAGCAAGCGTTTTTAAGTTTTTTTTGCTTTTCGACAATTTTAATGGTTAAATTTTGGGTAAGTATCGCCCGTTTTACGATAAAACTCCTCACAAAACTCACTAAAACTATCTTGCATTATGGCGTGTCTAATTTGTTCCATAAGATTATTTAGGTAAGTGATGTTGTGAAGGCTAAGCATCATACCGCCCATCATTTCGCCAACGTTTATCATATGTCTTAAATAAGCCTTGGTGTAATTTTTGCAACAATAACAATCGCACTCGGGGTCAAGCGGAGTGAAATCTTCCTTATACGCACCGTTTCTCACCACCACTTTTCCGCTTGAGGTAAGGGCGGTGCCGTTCCTTCCAACCCTTGTTGCAAGCACGCAGTCGAACATGTCTATACCCCGCCTTACGCCTTCTACAAGACAGTCGGGACTTCCAACACCCATAAGGTACCTAGGCACGTTGGTGGGATAATAAGGCAACATGCTATCCATAATGTCATACATTATTTCCTTAGGTTCACCAACCGATAGTCCGCCGATTGCTATGCCGTATTTTGCATAGGGAATGGTTTCTTTTAAGCTGGTTGCCCTTAAATCCTTAAACATATTGCCTTGAACGATTGGGAAAAGTGCTTGGCTATCGTTTTTATGTGCGTTTAAGCACCTATCAAGCCATTTGAGTGTCCTTTCCATAGCGATTTTAGAATCAGTATAGTCTGCACCATAAGGCGAGCATTGGTCAAACGCCATAATGATATCCGCACCCAAGTTATTTTCTATCTCTATTGCATTTTCGGGTGTTATAAAATGCAAGCTTCCGTCCACGTGTGAATTGAAATACACGCCGTCATCCTTTATCTTATTGAGTTTGGCAAGTGAAAAGACTTGAAACCCACCACTATCGGTAAGTATAGGTCTATCCCATGCCATAAACTTGTGCAGTCCACCCGCCTTTTTAACCGTTTCGTCCCCCGGTCGCATATAGAGGTGGTAGGTGTTTGCTAGAATAATTTGCGATTTTGCCTCTTTTAAGTCCTTGGGCATAACGCCTTTCACGGTCGCCTGCGTACCAACGGGCATAAAGGTTGGCGTCAAGATATCGCCGTGGGGGGTGTGCAGTATACCCGTCCTCGCGCCCGTTTTAGAATCTTGTTTTAGTTGTTCAAAGTAAAATTTTTCCATAATATATTAGTTCAAGTTTGTTTTTTGCCGTAAACCTTAGCGCAACATTTTAAGTGGTTAGAAACAAGTTTTGTCTAATTTTAGAAGCGAGCAAGACAAGGCTCGCAAGCGTTTGGGGTGAGATAGACCTTTTTGGTCATCGAAATCCAAACGTGAAGCAGTTAACGCAGTATTGCGATGCTTATAAAATCAAACACGAGTCGCCAAAAGAGAAAAACCGATACTTTTCTTCTACTGCTAAGTTATACATATCCAAAGTTCTCTCTCTTGAAGATAGTGCCGATACTAGCATAATTAAAGTTGATTTTGGCAAGTGAAAGTTTGTTATAAGTGCGTCTACACACTTAAATTTATAGGGCGGATAAATAAATATTTCGGTGTTATCCTTAACCGCTTTAACAAATCCTTTCTCGTCAGCAGCACTCTCTAAAGTTCTAACACTGGTCGTTCCAACGGCGATAACACGTCTACCCTCTTGTTTTGCCTTGTTTATAATTTCAGCCGCTTGCTCGCTTATCTCGTAATATTCCGAGTGCATGTGGTGGGATAAAATATCCTCACTCTTTACGGGGCGGAAAGTTCCAAGTCCAACGTGAAGTAGCACGTCCACGATAATGACACCCTTTGCTTTCAGCTTTTCGATAAGTTCATCGGTAAAATGAAGGCCAGCCGTGGGGGCTGCTGCCGAGCCGTCAACTTTTGCGTAAACCGTTTGATACCTACCTTGGTCTTTAAGTTTTTCGGTTATATAGGGTGGCAAGGGCATTTCACCGAGTTTTGAGATTATATCTTCAAAAACACCGTCGTAAATAAATCTAACCCTTCTACTACCACTCTCTTCAATGTTGCCGATAACTTCAAGCTTAAGGTTTTCGGCAATGGTAAGTTCAGCACCTATCCTTGCCTTTTTACCAGGTTTAACAAGCACTTCCCACTCGTTCAAATTAAAACGCTTTAGAAGAAGCACCTCAACCTTTCCGCCGTTTTTTGTGTAGCCGAACATTCTTGCAGGCAAAACTTTGGTGTTGTTGCGAACGAGTACGTCACCCTCTTTTAGATAGTCTACCAAATCGTAAAAATGCTTATGCGTAAAGGTATCGCTCTTTCTATCAAAAACAAGCATTCTTGAACTATCACGGGGATAAACGGGTGTTTGCGCTATTAAGTTTTCGGGCAAATTGTAATCAAAGTCACTTGTTTTCATTTGTTTCAAATATCGAATACTGCTCAGCCTTATCAGCCGGCATTTTAAGTCCTATATGCTCATACCCTTTTCTTAGTAGAATTCTTCCCCTAGGGCTTCTTGCGATAAAGCCGAGTTGGAGAAGGTAAGGCTCGTAAACGTCTTCTATGGTGTTTGCGTCCTCGTTTATGGTTGCTGCAAGAGTGTCTAACCCGCAAGGTCCACCGCCAAACTTTTCCGCCATAGATTTTAGAAGTTTAACGTCGATTGCGTCAAGTCCAAGATAGTCTATTTCCATCATTTTAAGCGCGCCGTCGGCATCGCTTTTTAGAAGGCTTTCGTGCCCCTTAACCATTGCGTAGTCACGCACTCTGCGAAGTAGCCTGTTTGCAATTCTAGGCGTACCGCGACTGCGCTTTGCAATCTCTACCGATGCTAAAGGCTCTATTTCCACACCGAGCTTAATTGCAGAACGTGTAACGATTTCGGCAAGTTCTTCGGTGGTATAAGTTTCTAACCTACAAATAAGCCCAAACCTATCGCGAAGTGGGGATGATAACATACCCGCCTTTGTTGTTGCGCCGATTAGGGTAAACTTAGGAAGGGGAAGTTGAACGTTCTTTGCCGAAGGACCTTTACCGATAATAAAGTCCAAGGTAAAATCTTCCATTGCAGGATAAAGAATTTCTTCAACGTTGTGGTTTAATCTATGAATTTCGTCAATAAATAGCACGTCGCGTTCGTTTAGGTTGGTAAGTATTGCGGCAAGGTCGCCCGCACGCTCTATTGCAGGACCGCTGGTAACTTTAAGTTGCGTTCCCAGTTCGTTTGCAATAATGTGCGCAAGGGTGGTTTTACCAAGCCCTGCGGGGCCGTAAAGCAACACGTGGTCGAGTGCTTCCTCTCTCATTTTGGACGCGGCAATACTAACGGCAAGGTTATCTTTTACCTTGTCTTGCCCAACGTAACCATCCATCGATTTTGGACGGAGAACGTTCTCTATCTCGGTTTCCGTCTCGTTTATAGTGCTTTGCACCAATCTTTCTTCTTCCATCTTATCTATCCTATTTGATATTCTTGATAGCGTATGCAATAATCTTTTCTACCCCTACTGCACCCGCTTGTTTTGCCCCTTTTACTGCCGAAACGCACTCGGTTTTAGTAAACCCTAAACTCATAAGTGCAATGATTGCGTCGTCCATATCGGCATCGTTGACGATTTCTTCAACCGCACTATCTTCGCCCTGCTCGGTCATGTCTTGACCGATTTTTTCACGGAGTTCTAGAATAATTCTCTCAGCCGTCTTCTTTCCAAGTCCTTTGACCTTTGACAGCCCCTTGACGTCGGACGTGGCGATTTTAATTGCAAGGTCGGATAGTTTCATGCCAGAGAGCACTGTTATACCCATTTTTGGACCAACGCCCGAAACGGAAATAAGCTTTAGAAACATCGCCTTTTCTTCTAGGCTTTCAAACCCGAACAAAGAAACGCCGTCTTCCCTTACCGCAAGGTAGGTATAAACCTCACCTTTTTTGTCACTAGCAAGTTTTTGGAATACACTTGCCGAACAAATAATCTCGTAACCAACGCCGTTATTTTCAAGCAAAACAACACCGTCCGTTGCATTCAATACGTTACCTTTAATATATCCTATCATAATCCACCTTAAATGCTAAATAGCCCGCCAAGTTTGTTTGTTTGCGAGTGGCAAAGCGCAACTGCAAGTGCGTCCGCCGCGTCGTCGGGGCGCGGAATACCCTTTAAGCCGAGCATAGTCTTTACCATGCTTTGAATTTGGTGCTTGTCCGCCCTACCATACCCCGTAAGTGCTTGTTTTATTTGAAGGGGGGTGTATTCGAAAATCTTTCCGCACTCCTTAACCGCCGTCAACAGCGTTACGCCACGTGCGTGTGCAACGTTGATACCCGTTGTTACGTTTTTTGCAAAGAACAATTCTTCAATGGCAATTTCGTCCGGCTTAAACTTTTCGATAATTTGTTTAACACCCTTTTCAATCATAGCAAGACGGACGGCAAGGTTTTCCTCCTTTGGTGTGGAAACGATGCCGTAATCTACCATTTGCGGTTTGGACCGCTTATCAGTTGAAATTACCCCGTAGCCTAAAGTCGCTAAGCCAGGGTCAAAGCCTACGATTATCATACGTAATAATTTTACTTTAATTTTGCAAAAAAGTCAATGGAAAAGGAAATATTATATAAATACTTTATATAAAAACAAAAACCGCTCTGCTTTTCAGCAAAGCGGTTATTATTTTTTACCTATCTACCCGTGTCGCAGAAAATAAATTGCTCGGTAATGTTTATTCTTATCGTGCGCTCTTCATAAGCACCGTCAACCTTTCTTTCAACAACCAGCAAGAAGCTATCACCAACCGAATGGTTTTGCTTTATCTCTGCAAAACAGAGCAAGAAATCTACGTTGCTTGTAACGGGGATACTTAAATCTTCACCACCACTGGTATATTTTACGGTGGTGATAACGTCGTTTTGGATAAGTCCCGACTTTTCGGCGTTACTACCCGCAACAACCGACGAAACAATCAAGCAATCTCCATTCGTCTCGGGGTGTTTTGAATTTGTGGTTGTTATACCCAAAATCCATCTTCCCGAAACGTAGCCGTAGTTAGACGACGTTTTGGTTGCAATAAGTTGTTTTGCGATTGTGACAAAGCCGTTGTCTTCTTCAGCATAAACGTTCTTGAACGGAATAGCATAGTTAATGCCGTCGTACACCTCACTACCGCCGTTTGTTATACCTACAAGTTCACCGTAATAGTTGAATAGTCCGCCACCCGAATTGCCGTGGTTTATTTGAACGTCGATTTGAACCAAGTTCATATATTGACCTTCAATCAAAACTTCGCGGTCAATATAACTTACGATGCCGTTAGAAACGGTCATTGGCAATTGTCCACTCGGGTTGCCGACAGCAAAAACGTCTTCACCAAGGCTTAGCGAATAGTTGTCGGGTGCAATCTTGCACTCCACAATATCTCTTGCACTAACGCCCGTTGCTCCCGTTATATCAAGTTTTAACACGGCGATATCGGCATTTTTATCCCCGCCAACCAAGGTCACTTGTTGGTTGGTATAAATTTCATTTCCTATCATACCGCCAAAAATAAAGTTTTGGTCATAGTCGCTGTCGGTAAAGTTTCTGCCGTTCTTGTCGGGAACGTAAACGTAAAATTCACCAGTAAAGCCGAGCACGTGCGCACAAGTCAAAATATAAAACTCGTTCTCACTCTCGTTCTTAGTTTCTCCGTCGAGGGTGGAAATATCAACGATAACACCACTGCCACCGCCGTATTCGATTTCACCATTTTGGTTTTGGTATGGGTATAGTATCGCAACTACCGAGCGGGAAACGTTTGCCACCGCTTTGACGCGGTTATAAACCCTATCCGCCTCGTCAATCGTGCCGAACTCCACCTTTTCGGTAAGTAGTGAAGAGTTTGGCAACGTAGCCTCGTACCCCGGAACCTTGCCGCTATTTGACGTTCCTCCGTTACCTTGAAATAACGAACACCCGCCAACCGACAAGCAAAATAGACTTATTAATAAAAATAAAATAGACTTTCTAAAAAGTTTCTTCATCTAATTCTCCTATGGTAAGAAATTCTATATAGATATATTCTATCACATTTTTATTGAAAATAAATTAATTTTACAAAAATTTTTTATAAAAAAGAAAGAACGGCTAAATAAAGTCGTTCTTTCCGCTCCAAAGTCAGCCTTTTTGATGGAGCAGAAAGAACTTCTACTGCCGTCAAAGAGGGCTAAAATGGATATTGAAACGGCAGTAAACAACGTAATTTTACGGATAATTGGTATTACAAGACTAAAAATTAAACAAATTTATAATGGTTTTTGATAAACTATTAAGTTATTGTTCTAACTTTTGCCTTAAGTAAAATCACCTTACCGCCGACAACATTAAGTATAGGCAAGCAAGGTGATTTTATACACGATTATTAAAAATTTTTTTGTTTTTTGATTTTTATAAGTTGCTCAATTAACTTATAAGCGAATATCTTGCCTCTATGTTAATGCTTTCGTTAGGCATTATGTAAGTCATTTCCAGAGCGTTTCCAATACAAGTTTCGCCAATATACCAACCATCAAACGTATATCCTTCTTTTAGGTCGGTCTTAAGTGTTATAACCTCTCCCTCATGATAGTGACCATCAACACAATTTATTGACACCGGGCTATCTGCACTATTACCTTCAAGTTTTATTCTGAAACGGAAAATTTCGTCGCTTGCCGACTCGGGACAAGCACCCAAACCATCACTATTTGATGGTCCTAAATAATAAACTTCTATTCTTATAATGTCTCCTCTCTTTAAGTTTACTCTCAAATTTTGGTTTATCGCAGTATCATCATAAGTATCACACGAACTTAATGCTTTATTATACAATATTTCGTTTGTCGTTTCGTTTACAATTTTAACGCTTGCGTTTATATGGAAATGACTACCTCTGCCATATCTATAAGCTTGCATTTGAAGGTGAATTGACTGGTCGTAGTCAGCCGAGTAATAATATACTTTTCTACTATTATATGAGGTATAATCAATCAAATCGCTTATACTGTTTCCATTGTGAGCGTAAGTTCTAGTATCATCGGCATAGTAAGGTTCGTCAACATTTTGCCACTTTGCATACAAAGTTATATCGCCGTTAACAACCATCTTACCAAACTCAAACGGAAGAGTATACTCCTTATCCATATACCAACCCGTTACAACTTTTAGCCCATTCTCTATTTTTTCTGGCGGGACTAACGGTTTTTTAGAATTAACCGTCTGCGTCTTTATAAAACTCCCTCCTAAACAGTAATCATAAGTAACCACATAGCCTTCAGTCAAATCACCCGCCTCGGCTATATTTTGGGTAATGCTTAACTTGTTTTCTGTGTAAGTCGCAATATATCTTGCCGATTCCCCACTTAGCTTAAGTTTAAATATGTTATCTTCGGTAATAAGCTCGGTTTTTGTAGTGTTAAATGGAAGAATGTACCAGCCGACAAACTTATGTCCTGGGAAAACCTGTGCTACAAACTCAACCTCTTGTCCAACGTAAAGCATTTCTGGTAGAAGGATGGTTCCTGCACTTTTGATATTTTGAGAAATATTTATTCTATTTCTTATGTACCTTGCCTGATAAGTTTCAACTTTATTGTTTGAAACGGGCTTGACGTCTATATCAACATTAAAATCATGTGTTAAAAATTTGTCGCCTAAATACCACCCATCAAACAAATACTTTTCTAGGGGTTTTGCTGTTAACGTATAACTTTTATATGATAAACAAAAATCGGTAGGCAACTCTAATAGTGAATTATCAACCACTGTAGAGTAATCAACCTTAACTGCTTCAACACTGATTGGACAAACGTCAAATCTTGCGTATACGCTAAAACTTGCCTCGCCCATTACATGATTTAACGTAAATTGGTCGGACACCTTCTCCCCATTAGCATACCAACCATTGAAAGTATACCCCTCGTTAACAGTAGCGGTTAAAGTAAACGTGTCACCAGGCTTTGCAATCTGTCCGTTGTACGTTTGGCTTATCGTCCCACCGTCTTTTTGATTAGTAACACCGCTAGTAAATCTATAAGGGAAATATATAGCAACCAAATGCAAATCTTCTGCAGGCATTTCCATGTTAATGGTCGTTGCTGAGCCAATTATATTTTCTTTATTCAACCCGTTTCTCAATTCTGAGAAAAAATCACTTCCTATTTGATAATATTCTGTGTCTTTAACATTATACCAGCACAAAAATTTGTAATCTGAAGGAATATTTACCGAAAATTGTACTCTAGAGCCATATAATGCCTCGTATGAACTAGTTGAAATAAACTTTGTGTATTTGGTTATATACTCAGCATCACTATACCCTTCATAACTATAGGTGTTAATGGTATAATAATTGACATTCCAAACTGCAACAAAGTTTTTATCCTCCTCACCTACGCGAAAACTTGTTTGCTGGTTTTTCTTGCCGTGCTCGTAAACAAATTCATCGCCGAGTTTCCAACCGACGAAGGTGTTGCCTTCTTTTTCAGGAATAGGATAAGTTAGGTAACCGCCACTAATTCTAGAAACAACATACTTCCCATCTTTTTGAGCGAACTCCTCTTCAACAATTTTTCCGCTCGCTGCATCAAAACTTAAATAATAAAGTTTCTCAAAACACGCGTAATATTTGTCAACGTGCGACAAGGAAATAGGCAAGCGACCAACAATCTCTCCGTTTTCGTTAATTTCAGTCTTTATTTGATGATGCGCAGAATCCCTATCCTCATCGCTAAACCAGCCCATAAATTCATAGCCTTCTTTATAAGGGTCTTCGGGTAAATCTATGTAAGTATCTGATTCGACCTCTATTTTCGCATATTCTTTACCATCAACGTAAAGTTTAACTTTGTCTTTAGAAAAACATGCAGTCAATAATACTGCCATTATCGAAAGCAATAGTATACTTGTCAACGTTAAGGCTTTTCTCAAAGTTTTTTTCACAAAACCCCTCCTAAAATGATTTAAATGGTTTGGCAATTAAAGTATATCACAATAAGAATAAATTTGCAATGATTTTATTTAAAACAAAAAACCGCCGAAAATTCGGTGGTTTAAGTTTGTTTTGATAGTATCTTAGCGAATAAGTTAACGACGCCACACGACGCAAAAATGCCTTTAATAAAGGTTTACAAGCAGTGTGGCTAGGCTAACTGTTAGCCCATTTTAAGACAAGGATGCGAGTTGCAGTAGGCTCGCGAAGTGTTTTGGGTGAGATAAACCTTGTTGGTTATCGAAGTCAAAACACTAAGAAGAAACGACCTGCAACGAAGTATATTTGGCTTAAAATTATTCTTCTGTTTCGTCGGGAAGGTCCACGTTATGATATACGTTTTGTACGTCATCCAAATCTTCTAATGCGTCAACGAGTCTTTGGAATTTTGCAAGGTCGTCACCAGTTAAAGTGATTTTGTTTTGGGGAACCATTTCCACTTGTGCTTCAAAGAAGTTAAGTCCTTTTTCTTCCAAATACTTTCTAACAGCCGAGAAGTTTGCGGGGGCGGTATGAACGATAAACGCGTCGTCTTCAGCGATAAAGTCGTCCGCACCAGCATCTAGTGCATATTCCATAACAACGTCTTCTTCAAGGTCGGCAGTTCTTTCAATAACGATAACACCGAGGTTAGTGAAGGTGAAAGAAACGCAACCGCTGTTACCCATTGAACCGCCGTGCTTTCTCATAGCGGTACGTACGTAGTCAACGGTACGGTTTTTGTTGTCGGTAAGTGCGTTGATAATAAGCGCGCTACCAGCGGGGCCGTAACCTTCGTAAGTCAATTCTTCATAGTTGTCACTAGAAAGTTCGCCAGCAGCCTTTGCGATACATCTTTTGATGTTTTCATTGGGCATGTTAACGGCTTTTGCTTTAGCGATAGCATCGGCAAGCTTGCTGTTAGTATCGGGGTCGGGGTTAGATTTTGCAGCAACGGCAATTTCCCTACCTACTTTTGTAAATATTTTACCTTTTGCAGCATCGGTTTTTGCCTTTTTAGCGGCGATATTGGCTGCATGAGAGTGTCCTGACATAATATTCTCCTTATTTTTGCTTGCGGTTTTTAAGGTTATACATAAGTATACCCGCAGAAACGCCAGCATTCAAACTTTCCATACCGTTTTCCATAGGAATTTTAACGGTAAAATTAGCAATCTTTTTGATTTCTTCCGAAACGCCATGCCCCTCGTTACCAATAACAAGGCACACGTCGGTTTTTGCACTATACTCGAAAACGTTTTCGCCGTTCATATCGGCAACGCAAATAGGTAGGTCAATGCAAGCGAGCAAGTCTTGTATCTTGCCCCTCATAACGCGCACGTGGAATATCCCACTCATACTCGTCCTAACCGCCTTTTGCGAATATGCATCGGCACAAGTTTCGGTAAGGTAGACGTCGTTATAACCGCTTGCGGCAGCCGTCCTTATAATTGCGCCCACGTTTGCGGGGTCAGAAACACCATCAAGAAGCAAGCAACTGCCTTTAGGTGCTTGTACGGGGGTTTGGGGCTTTTCCACCACGGCTAGAGCGCCTTGGGGCGAAACCTCTTCACTCACCGACTTAAACACCTCGTCAGTCACCACTTGCACGTCCACCCCAGCCACACAAAGCGATTGCACGGCTTTTTCGGTGCAAATAATCACCTTTACGGGCATGGAAAGACCAACGGCTTCGTTGACGGGTTTTATCCCCTCAACCACGAACAAATTAAGTCTATCCCTAAACTTTTTGTCCGCAAGCGAGCGTATTTCTTTTATCAATGCGTTTTGTTTGGAAGTTATCATTTTTATCCAAATAAAGCCTAACTTGTAAAAAGATAGGCTTTATAGACGTTTTTATTAGATGTTAGCTTTTGCTTTTTCGCAAAGTGCGGTGAAAGCTGCGGGGTCTGAAACAGCGATTTCAGCAAGAACCTTTCTGTTGAGGTCGATGCCAGCCTTTTTCAAGCCGAACATGAACTTGCTGTAAGAAAGACCGTTAAGTCTGGTTGCAGCGTTAATTCTTGCAATCCACAAAGAACGGAAATCTCTTTTCTTAGCCTTTCTACCAACGTATGCATAGAGTTGAGCCTTCATAACGGCTTCTCTTGCTACTCTATATCTCTTACTTCTTCCGCCAAAGTAACCCTTAGCGAGTTTTAATATTTTTCTACGCTTCTTTACAGCGTTAACAGCTCTTTTAATACGCATAATTAATTCTCCTTTCTATTACTTATTGTAAATAAGCGTCTTTACAGTCTTTTCTTGTGTTGCATCTACGTATGCACCTGCACACAAATTGTTCTTTCTCTTTCTGTCTTTCTTGGTAAGAATGTGGTTCTTGCCAGAGCAAGCTCTTTTAACCTTGCCCGTCGCGGTTACGTTGAAACGCTTTTTAGCCGCGCTTTTAGTTTTCATTTTAGGCATAATTTTACCCTCCGTTAGTTTTTTATAATTTTAAGTTACGCTTTAACAGGAACAAGCATCATCCAAATGTTTCTGCCTTCCGTTTGCGGTTGCTTTTCAATAGTGCCGTTATCTTTAACGAGTTCATAGAACTTTTTCATAACGTCAAGCCCCAATTCCGAGTGCGCCATTTGACGACCGCGCATTCTAATAGATACCTTAACCTTGTTGCCGGCTGATAAAAACTTTTGCGTTTGTTTTGCCTTTACGTTAAGGTCGCCAACGTCGATTGTCATTGAAAGCCAAATTTCCTTGGTTTCGATAACCTTTTGGTTCTTCTTTGCTTCTTTTGCCTTTTTGTTAAGTTCAAAAAGATATTTGCCGTAATTCATTACCTTGCATACGGGTGGGTTTGCATTGGGCGAAATCTTAACAAGGTCAAGTCCGCTCTCTTCTGCAATTGCAAGCGCTTCTTTTGAAGAAACGATGCCGAGTTGCTCTCCACTCTCACCGATAAGCCTTACTTCTCTATCGCGAATTTCGGCATTGATTTGATGTTCTTTTTTAATGGTAGTGTACCTCTCAATAAAATTTAACCGAGATGTTATCTCAATTTTTAACAAAAAAACGGGTCGCTTAAATTTTAAAGCAACCCGAAAAAATACGTAATAAGGACGTTTTATCCATTAAAAGTATTGAGCCGAACGAACAATTTTCCGTCGGCGAGAAGGGTCACTTCTTCTTTAAGCCCTATTATAATACAACATTTTTGCCCCTCTGTCAAACGTTTTTATATAAATTTCACATTAATTTGGATAATTTTTCTTTAGCTTACTTATCTTTACAGTAACCCAAGTAATATCGTTTCCATACAAAAAACGGCAAGGGTTATCCTTGCCGTTTTTATTTTTTAGCTAGCACGATTCCAGTAGTAATTATTGTATGTCACTGCTAAAAGTTTTGCCGCATTTGAAGTGTTTGATAAATCGCTACTTAAAATGTTCGTTCCTCTTGTAGCTGTTGAAGAGAGCGAACACCACCAGCCATTAGGATTTACAAAGTATACATTTGTTAATGACTTACAACTAGAGAACGCAGTAGAACCTATACTTGTTACACTATTTGGTATTGTTATGCTTGTTAACGAACTGCAACCAGAGAACGCAGAAGAACCTATAATTGTTACACTGTTTCCTATTTTTACGCTTGATAATGAACGACAATAATAGAACGCATAATCACCTATACTTGTTACGCTGTCGGGAATTTCTACACTTGTTAATGAACTGCAATTAGAGAAGGCAGAAGTGCCTATAAATTTACAATTGCTATCTATTTTCACAGTTTTTACACTTGTATCTACTACATCTGCGAGATATAGATATGCATTATCACTATTGCCCAAATATTTTAACCCGTCCTTTTCATTATACTTTAACGAACTACAATCATAGAACGCCCCTTCACCTATGCTTGTTACACTGTTTGGGATTTCTATACTTGTTAATGAGGTGCAATAATAGAACGCATATCTATCTATACTTGTTACACTGTCGGGAATTGTTATATTTGTTAATGCTTGACAATTGGTAAACGCGGAATTCCCTATAACTTTACATCTGCCATTTATAGTGGCACTTGTTATATCTGTGCTCGTAGGAGCAACTAAGTAATGATATCTGTTTTCATCATTCCCTAAATATTTTAGGTTCCCTTCAATGTTATATTGTAGATTGTCACAACCTTTGAATGCTTCGTTACCTATATTTGTTACGTTGTTACCTATACTTATACTTGCTAATGAGCTGCAACCAGAGAATGCCCTATAACCGATACTCGTTACACTATTTCCTATTACTATATTTGTTAAAGATTTACAATAAGAGAATGTATAATCGCCTATACTTGTTCCACCAGTAATCACAACTGTTTTAAGGGTTGTTGGAACAAAGTCATTCTGTGATGCATGTTCGTAAGCGAATATGTAACCTAAGTAGGTACTTGATTCTCCCTTAAACCCTATGTTTATAAATGGTAAAGCTATACTTTTTAATGAGTTGCAACCATAAAACGCAGACTGACTTATTCTTGTTATACTGTTAGGGATTTCTATGCTCCTTAACGAGGTGCATTGGTAGAACGCATACTTTCTTATAATTGTTTCGCCAGTAATCACAACTGTTTTAAGGGATGTCGGGACATAACTACGATTGTCTTGATATCTGCTCGCACCAAACAAGTAACCAAAATGTGTGTTTGAAACTCCTTCTTTTGTAGCACCTGCAAATGGCAAAGTAATACTCTCCAAGGAATTGCAACCAAATAACGCCGATAAACCTATACTCGTCACGCTAGTTGGTATTTTTATACTTATTAATTTGCTACAATTATAGAAAGCAACATTTTCTATTCTTGTTACGGGCTTGCTTTTGTATGTGTTTGGTATTACAACACTTTTTTCCGTGCCAGTGTATCCTGTTACTGAATATTCTGTTCCTGCACTATTTAAGGTAAGCACTAAGCCATCTGTAAAGATTGTGTATCCGCAAGTTTGACATTCTCCGTCTACAATTGTGCAATCTTCCGTTGTTTTATCGCCACAGCCATGTGTGCAGTATTTGTAATGCGTGCCGTCTTCGTTAGGAATCCAATCGCTATACGTATGCGATAATGCCGAGCCTTGCTTTGTTCTCGTATCGGTCTCGCCACAGCCATAATCACAACGTGCAGTTTCCGTTCCGTCCTTTTCGCACTCTGCATTGTTATCGTATTGATAATTTGTAAAACTATGGTCTTTTAAGCTTCCATACGCTTCACCACAAATCTCACACTTTGCTTTTTCCGTGCAAGTTGCTGTTCCGCCTTTATGTCCTTCTACACCGCTCTTTTCACCGCACGCGCATTCATGCCAGTGTTCAGTTTCATTCTTTTTTAACGTACTATAATCGTGCGGTTGTACTGTTTGTTTATCCCCACACACACACTCGTACCAGTGTTCAGTTTCATTATGCTTTAATTCCGTATAATCATGCGCTTTTAAGTCGCCATATTCTTTACCACAAACCTCGCACTTTGCTTTTTCCGTGCAAGTTGCCGTACCGCCTTTATGTCCTTCTATACCGCTCTTTTCACCGCACGCGCATTCATGCCAGTGTTCAGTTTCATTATGCTTTAATTCCGTATAATCATGCGCTTTTAAGTCGCCATATTCTTCGCCACAGCCTTCGCACTTTGCTTTTTCTTTGCAAGTTGCCGTTCCACCATAACAATTTTCGGTCATGGTGTGACTACTATCTCTAGAACATATTTTTGTGTGCGTGCCGTCACCATTGTTAACGCAAGTGGTGTAATCATGCTCGCCCAACTCTCCATGCTCAAACGTTTCCGTGCCCTTTTCACCACATTCGCATGAGTAAAAATAACTTGCTTTTTGCTTGCAAGTCGCTTCCTTTTGCAAATACTCGCTTGTTGTTACTTGTTTATCAAACACGTGTTCATGCTTAGATAAACTGCGAACAACAAAAAAGCCCCCTACTGCGATGCCACACACTACGAGTATTGAAACCAAAACTTTAATAAATTTAGATTTCTTCATCTCTCTCTCCTAAAACAAAAAAGTGTGTCTCATTAAGAGACACACCAAAAATGCATCTCTCGATGTTGCGACACATCTTTTTTCCCACATAAAGGCGAGAGAATACAATTTTGCATAGTATTCCCTTTATGTAGGATAAATATTAAGATATGTCGCATTTTCATTTTAGCACTTTTATAGTACAAAAGCAAGCATCTGTGGATATTTATAACAAAAAAACGACGAACGTATCTTCGTCGTTTTTACTATTTTTTATAGATTTTTGATTAAATTTCAATAGTTTCCGTTATAATTTGGTCTTTATCAAACTTTAACGTTACCGTGTTTTCGTGTGTGTGGTGAACTCTCTTTTTAATGCTTTCATCTCTTATAAAAGTGTTATAATCGCAACCGCCCTCGCCAATGCACCACTGATATTTTTGGTTAGGAAGTTTCCCCAAAAAGCGAATTTCGGTTGTTGGCCAAAAGCAAATATCGGGGTCGATTTGT
Organism: Clostridia bacterium; assembly: GCA_017397305.1. Lineage (GTDB taxonomy): Bacteria > Bacillota > Clostridia > Christensenellales > Borkfalkiaceae > UBA1259. Next base: position 28,040 of record JAFQJB010000023.1, read on the forward strand.
TGATAAAGTCTTTTATCCCCACCGATTAAGCCGTGGTGAGCAAGTTGCAATACTTCACTTTTTAAATAGTCACCGTAAAGGTCGGAAATTCTACGGCATTCGTCGTGCCCGCAGTCGCCGAGTAGCACGGCTTTTTTACCGCCGTCAAACGTCAAACAAAACGCCGCGCTTATATCGTTATAAGAAGTAAAGGTCTTTGGATAATTTGCCTCTGCACTCCAAATAACTTCTACCTCTGCCGCTGCATAGTTATAAGTTTGCCCCGTATACAAGGTGTATATTTGCACGCCCTTAAGATTGATTTCAATGTTTTTTTCAAACTCTGCAATCTCCCCTTTAACTTTTTCGGTCATTACCATTTGATTGATTTTATCGCAGTCGGGGAAGTTATAAGATACGGCTTTTACACTTAACTTTTCGCCATACTCTTTAAAAAACTTTGTTGCAAGTTGGATATGGTCGTAGTCGGGGTGGGTAAAGAACCAGTTTTCGATAACGGGTTTTTGCTCTTTTTTTGTGTTTACTTTCAAAAAATCAAAAAGCCTTTTTGCGTCTTCCTTTACGTAAACACCGCCGTCAAACAGCAAAAAGTTGCCGTTTGAAAGCTGAACGCAGTAGCACATACCCGAAAATATGGATACTTGCGTAAGTGAAGGCGGGCAAACCTTTGCCCCCTTTTCTCCCTCTAAAACGGGTGTATAGTTATCTAAATGAATTATCCTAATCGTGTGTCTTGACGCGTCGAAAAAGACGTGCGCCCCGCTATGCCCATCGGTGTAGCACGCATAGTAATTTTTATTGTAAGGGTATTGAGAGTCCGCACCTATTTGGCGGTAGCAAGCCTCGTTATAGCCGTTATCTTTTAAGGTTTTAAGGTAATCAAAAAACTCGTCCACGACGCAGTTGTGCACGACGAGAATTTCCTCCCCTTCTCTCATACTGGTTTTGGGGTAAAAATTCCCCGCAAGTGATTTAAACTCTATCATTAGTTCCCTCTAAAATTTCAATACGGAAAGTATAGCACATATCCTACTTAAAAGCAATAAAAAAATGACCGCCGTCGGCGGTCATTTGTCTTTTTATTTTATTACGCAATCGAGCAGTGCAACTTTCTTTTCGATATAGTCCATATCCGAAAGAACTTGTTCGTCACGCAATTTTTTGTAAAGTTTAAGCAGTTCAACAATCTCGGTTTCAGCAGTCACAAGTGTTAGATAATCACCGCCACCTGAAAGCTGACGTAGTTTTTCGTTAGAGAATTTTAGTAGCTTTGCTTTCTTTTCCATAAAATCGGTCGCACTGATAACGTCGCTATCGAGCAATGCCTTGTATTCAACAAAACATTGAACAAGTGCTTTTTCGGCTTTAACAACCGCGTCGGCAGAAAGACGTTTGCTCTTTACCCCTCCGTCCTTTTTAGCACTTGGGATAACCTTGATACAAATGATACCACCAACAGCGAAAATCACATGAAGAATTAACGGCACGTATAGGTTGGTTTTTAGTTTTATCAATTCGGCAAATTCGGGCGCAAATTCTTCCGCAATAAGCACTTCAAGATAATTGTTTACGCTTGCATTAAATATGATTGCAAGCACTAAGTAGCAAACCAATGCAACCGCGCCCTCAATCAAAGTGTTGATTAGCACGATGCGAACCTTTCTTTCATCACCGATAAAGAAGAACACCACGCTCAACGTCATATACAACACTGAAATAAGCAAGGTGCAAACGGATAGCACGCCGAATAGCACGCCAAAGGTGGACACAAACGATTCGGTCATAAGCCCCGGCATAATCAAAAATTCTTTATAAGCCTCGGCAAAACCAAATGCTAGCATATTGAACCCGCTCGCTCTAGTCTCTTTAGCAAACGGTCCAATCAATTCTTCCATATCCATTCCCTTAACGACAATTCCGCTCACTCTATAGCAAAGGGCAAGCAAAATCATTAACGAACAAGCGAATGTAATCAATGAAAGTATAAGTTTTTTTACACTAAAATTTTTCATAGTAGGCCTCCTAATTTTCCTTAAAATTATTATATTCCCCGAAGCATGCTTTGTCAAGGGGGTTTTCACTCTTTCTATTGTTCGCCGTGAAATCTTTTTTCTATAATTCAATGATTTTTCAACCAAATTGTGATATAATAAAAATGTTAACTTACGTTATGTAGACGAGGCTATTAACTATGAATAAAAAAGTTGTTATTATAGGCGGGGGTATTTCGGGGCTTATCACGGGGATTTACTTGCAAAAAAACGGTTATATTACCGAGGTTTTAGAAAAGAACGCCATATCTGGCGGTGCGTGTATCGGTTGGGAAAGAAAGGGGTGCTATATCGACGGGTGTTTACACTGGCTTGTCGGCACAAACCCCAGTTCCGCATTCTACCAATTATGGAAGGAAACCAAGGTTTTGGACGACGATACCGAGATTTTTCATCAAGACGATTATGCGGTTTTTAAGCTAGATAGTGGCAAAACCATCACTATTTGGGGGGATAAGGAAAAGTTGCGCCAAGAACTTACCGCCTTTGCCCCCGAGGACAAAAAGAATATCGACAAGTTTATAAAACTTATCAAGCGGTTCGAATCAATCGAAGGTCCTATCGATAGACCCAAAGACCTTATGGGGCTCGGTCAACTGCTCAAAATTGCATTCACTATGGCGGGTGCTTACCGACTTGTCAATAAATATTCCAAAATTTCTTGTGCGGAATATTTTAAAAGGTTCAAAAATCCCGAACTTAGAGAGTGTTTGACCTCGTTTATGGCGCCCTCGTATAACTTTATGAGCCTTCTTTATATGCTATCCCGCGTAACCAACAAAAACGGCGGAATACCAATCGGCGGTTCGCTAGAGCTTTCTAAAAGGGTGCAAAACTATTATTTAGAGCTAGGCGGAAAGATACGCAACAATGCGATTGTAGAGTCGGTTGATATCAAGGGCGACACGGCAACGGGCGTAATCTTACAAAGCGGTGAGATTATCCCTGCCGACTGGGTTGTGTCCACAACGGCGGTAGAACATTGCCTAAAAGACTTGCTCGGCGGTAAATACCCCGTTAAAGAGATAGATTTAAGGCTTAGCGATATGGATAAAAACCCTATCTACACCTTCACTACCGCGGTGTTTAAGTGCGATGCCGACCTTTCTTGCATGCCCCTATCTACCCACGTAAATATCGACCCGCCTATCGCGTTCGACACCGAGTATACACACCTTACGGTAAGAAATTATTCTTACGATAAAACCTTAAAAACCACCGAGGGCAGTACGGTTGTTCAAGTTAGCGTGCGTGGTAACGACCATATGTATTTTTGGTGGAAGGATAAAAAGGTTGCGGGCTCTTATAAGCAAGAAAAACAAAAATTCGGGCAAACAATTCTCGATATTTTACAAGATAAATTCCCCGAACTTAACGGTAAACTTTCGGTTATAGACGTCATCACCCCTTGCACTTACGAAAGATACCTAAACTCCCGCCACGGCTCATTCCAAGGCTTTGTTCGTTCCACAAAAAGCAAAACCTTGCCCGGAAATAGCGTGATAAAAGGCTTGAAGAACTTTGTTCTTTCCGGTCAGTGCGTCTTCCAAGGCGGTGGAATGCCCCCCGCTGGTTGCATGGGCAGATTTTCCGCCCAACGCATCTGCAAAAAAGACAAAAAGAAATTCGTGTATTAAACTTAAAAAACGGCAGAATTTTCTGCCGTTTTTTGTTTGTTTAAGTTTATTTATGGTTTGTATCGTGAACTTGCGTATAATACTCCATTGCGTGTGCAAGTGCTTCGATTGTGGAAAGGACTTCCGCACGAGTTACACTTTGACTTAAACCAAATTCTTGCCCGTTGTTTCTCATTTGGTAATAACGCATAGCATTGTCGTATGCTTCTCTTAAAAGCATTATTTCAGGTGCGGTTGATCCAACGTGTTCTACGAACAAAATTTTATAAATATCGACCAAGATTTGCGGTTTATCAAGTTGGTTGTAAAGTTCCACGTCTACAACGGACATAATTTCCTCAATAGTTTTTTGTTGTTGGAAAGAGTTGCCGTATTGATTGTTTACCATATACGTTGCCGTTTTGCCCTTATAAGTATAAACGGTATAGGTCTTTTTAACCGCTTCCCAACTATCCACGTTAAACGAAGTATATTTATCCCCTTCACTATCTGTATACGTGCCTATGCTTGTCTTACCCTCATACAATTCACCGATTTGCACCCACGTTCCGTCTTCTTCTTGCGTGTATGACACAGCATACACGGTCGGTGTTCCCGTTGTGTCATCCTCGGTCGTTATATATATGGTATATTCACAACCCGTCGGTCCGCTTGGAGAATAACTATCCCCCGTCGCTTTACCATCCACGTTTCTTCTCTCTATCATAATGGTGACAGGCTTTCCGTCAAGTGTTAAATTTTGACCAAAGAACCGGTCAAAGAACGCTTGATCCGCACCAACGTTTCCTATGATAGTGGTGCCGTTATTTGCATACATTTCGTTATACGCCTGTGAAAATGGTTGATACTTTTCGGGTGTGTTAAGTATAGCCAAAAAGCCGTCTGCGTAAGATTGAACCCTTTCGCCAAACTTAAAATTGACCAAAGTTGCCACCCCGTTTCCCCTCACGTTGTTGCCATAGTTGTAAATTGCATAAATTTCTCTAACCGTATGTGGTGGAATCCAGTCCTCTGTATTAAACGTTGCATTAGCGTCTGCAAGTTTGTCTTTTGTAACTATATCAATACCACCATTTGCACCAATTAAATCATTTCTATACCCGTCCAAATCATCCAAAAACGTAAGTTGACGGAACCAATAAGTCCTATCGGTATTATTTTCAAATGTAATTCTATAAGTAATATTACCACTTTGATTTGCATTGACGCGTGTATTTACATTGGTCGGCAAAACGAATGTTGTTCCCGCATCTGCAACACCTTGCCAACTAACAACTTCAACGTTGGTTATAATAACACCTTTTGGTTCTGATTGGATGTTTGCCATACCAGACAGACTTAAATTACGCGAAACAGCGGCATAACCAGTTGCAATAAACAAAAAAGCAAAGATGGCAAACGTTGCAATCGCAATTTTTTTTATTGAACTCATCACCATTTTCCCCTTTGCTTTTTATCAATCTATATAGCATTTTATTAAACTATGTCGCAACTTTATTCTATCACTTTTACACTCTAAATGCAACCATATGCAATATTTTCATTAAAACTTATTATACTCTTGCTAAATATTGTTTAGTTTTGACGGGATTTTCACCTGTGCGACCTTCTCCGATAAACAGTCCACTGGACTGTTTACCCTTCGGGAAATTTGCTATGCAAATTTTCTCCCCATGTATCTCCTCTTCGTTACGATAGCTAACGCCCAAATCCCGTCTCTCTTTTTTAACTTCAATTATTAAGTTAGGGATTTGCGAGGAGCAACTTGTTGCAACGGAATAGCGATTGTTACCGCCAAAGGCGGTCAATTGCGTCCCTCGACCTCGGTCGTGGCTTTTATGCCGTGTTTTCGGCATAAAATAAACAAAAAGGTTAGCCTTTTGACTAACCTTTTTGTTTTGTTCAATGGTCGGAGTGACGGGGGATTCCCCTGCTAGGGGAAATGTCGACTATAAAAGTCGACAAAAGGGTTGCCGTCCCGCGCTAGCGGATTGAACCTTGGTTCAAATCGTGTTGCTTTTTGCAACACAAATAAAAAGAAAGTGGAAGGTATCCACTTTCTTTTTATTTCTGGTCGGAGTGACGGGATTTGAACCCACGACCTCTTGGTCCCGAACAAATACGCCATCGTTTTTTGACTACTTTTGTTGACTTTTTGATGCTTTTTAGTCCGAAAACGATGCTTTCTGATGCTCTCGTTCGCACTGTTTCCACGTAGTCCGAAGCCGTAGATGGTCAAAGATGTGGTCAAGCCACAATCCGAACCAACAAACCAAGCCGCGATTATAGCAAACTCATACCGTCAGGTGACTAAACGGTTCACCCCGTGTCGAGTTTTTCTTCTGCCGTTAGTATACCATACTTCGAAAGATTAGTCAACCACCTTTGCTCAAAACGCAAAAATTGATGTGCAGTAGACGAAAGAAAACGCTCCGACG
>JAFQJB010000024.1 GCA_017397305.1 Clostridia bacterium
ACAAAGAACGGCAAGGGGTAGGGCAATCGTTAACCTATTGCAACTATCCGATAACGAAAAAGTTCGTGCAATGATACCCTTAAAGGCGGGTACTGAAGGGTATATCGCCCTAGCGACGAAGAAAGGACTTATCAAAAAGACCGCTCTTACCGAATTTGCAAGCATTAGAAAGGTCGGTAAAATCGCTATCAGCATAGTTGAAGGGGACGAACTTATCTCCGTTCAATTGACCTCTGGTAACGACCAAATTATTATTGCTTCACACGAAGGTAAATGCATTAGGTTTAGTGAAGACGACGTTCGTCCTATGGGTAGAGACACTCAAGGTGTAAGAAGTATTATGCTCGATGGTGACGACTACGTTGTTGATATGTCTGTTATCCACGATAATTGTGAAGTCATCACAATGACCGAAAACGGCTTTGGTAAACGTTCGGATATAGAAGACTACCGCTTGCAAACTCGTGGCGGTAAGGGTGTTAAAGCGGGCACGTTCAACGAAAAGACGGGTAAACTTGTAAGCTTAAAACTTGTAACCGACGCCGAAGATATAATGATTATCACAAGCAACGGCACGATAATTAGGGTTGCAGTTGCGGATATAAGCAAAATCGGTCGTGATACCCAAGGCGTAAGAATTATGCGAATCGACGATTCAACCGTTTCAAAGATTGCAATCACCCCAAAAGGTGACGAAGAAGATGCTGTAGAAGGCGAAGATTTGGGTGAAGAACAAGCTGTAGAGCAAACCGAAGAATAAAAATTTAAAAAATTTATCGTAAAACAGCAATTTTGGTTTGACAAACAAAGATAAATCTTATATAATGATTAAGCGTTTGAGAGAACGCCTAATCATTTGCTGATATGGCTCAGATGGTAGAGCACATCCTTGGTAAGGATGAGGTCACCGGTTCGATTCCGGTTATCAGCTCCAAAAAAAGTCCTTGATTTTCAAGGACTTTTTCGTTTTTTATTAGCAATACAAATTTTATTAACAATAAAAAAGACCGCGATTGCGGTCTTTCACTTTAAATATTCGTTTAATTTTTCTATTGTTTCTGCCGTTGCTTCGGGGATATCCTTAAATGGAAAATCAATCTTTAGCTGGTCATATTTGACCGAGCAAATCTTTCTAAACGAAAGCAGTTCAATTTTATCCACGCACGAATAGGGGGCGAGCAAACTTTTAAGTGCCATTGCGTCCTCTACTTTGTCGTTAATCGTGGGAATAATAACTTGGCGAATAGTGGTTTTTATTTGCTTTTTATTTAGATAATCTAAAAATTTAAGCGGAGTATCGATTGAACAGCCAACGTTTTCACGATAAAGGGCGTCGGTAGTATACTTAACGTCGAGCAAAACTCTGTCGGTTACGCTCAACAACTTTTTAACGTTATCGTTAAGGATACAACCCGACGTGTCTAAGCATGTGTTTATGCCGTTTTGGTGGGCAAGTGCAAAAATTTCAGTAGCAAACTTGCATTGTAAAAGCGGTTCACCGCCAGAAATGGTAATTCCTCCGTCGCTACCAAAATAATCAACGTATTTTTTTGCCTTTTCAACAATCTCTTCCGCAGTCATGGTTTTGCCACCGCTTAAATCCCAAGTGTCAGGGTTGTGGCAACACTTGCAACGTAGGGGACAGCCTTGAAAAAATACTACAAATCTAACACCAGGTCCATCAACCGTACCAAGACTTTGTATGGAGTGAATTCTGCCTTCTGTCATATTAAACGCTTTGGTGGAAAGTTCTTGAAATAACTTCTCTTTGTTGTTCGCGAGAAAGTTTGTTAAAGTTTACCGCATATCCCGAAACTCTTATTGTAAGGTTTGGATAATCTTCGGGATTTTCATATGCTTTCATTAACGTTTCTCTATTTAACACGTTAACGTTGATGTGGTGAGCTTTTTTCTTAAAATATCCGTCCAAAATGTTTACAAGATTATTTTTCCTTTGCTCTTTATCTTTGCCGAGTGCATCGGGAGTGATAGAGAAGGTGTTTGAAATTCCGTCACGGCAATCGTCGTAAGAAAGTTTAGCAACCGAGTTAAGTGATGCGAGTGCGCCGTTTTCTTCTCTATTGTGCATGGGGTTAGCACCAGGAGCAAAGGGAGCGGAAGCCTCTCTTCCGTCGGGTGTTTCAGCAGTATTTTTGCCATACATTACGTTTGAAGTAATGGTTAGTACCGACAAAGTGTGTTCAGCACCGCGATAGGTGGGGGTTTTTCTTAAAGAGGTAATAACTTTGTGGGTAATATCTTTTGCAATCAAGTCAACTCTATCGTCATCGTTGCCAAATTTTGGGAAATCGCCCTCACGAGTAAAGCCAACGATAAAGCCGTTTTCGTCCTTCTTTGGCATAACTTTTGCGTGTTTAATAGCACTTAAAGAGTCGGCAACAACTGATAGTCCTGCAATACCAAACGCCATAAATCTATGAACTGAGGTATCGTGCAATGCCATTTGTGTCTTTTCATATGCGTATTTATCGTGCATATAGTGAATTACGTTCATAGTGTTAACGTAAAGTTTTGATAGCCAATCAAGGTAAATATTAAATCTATCCATAACCTCGTTATAATCAAGGTTTTTGGTGTCAAGAACGGGCATTTGCGGACCGATATGAATGTTGCTTGACGTATCGTAACCGCCGTTTATTGCAATAAGCAAAAGTTTTGCGAGGTTGCAACGCGCACCGAAAAATTGCATTTGCTTGCCAACCTTCATCGCTGAAACACAGCACGCAATTGCATAATCGTCGCCATAAATTGGGCGCATTACGTCATCGTTTTCGTATTGAATAGAATCGGTGTCGATAGAAACTTTTGCACAATACTTTTTGAACGACTCGGGAAGTGCGTTCGACCATAAAATCGTAAGGTTGGGTTCGGGGGAGGAGTTGAGATTATAAAGAGAGTGTAAAATTCTAAAACTGCTCTTTGTAACGAGCGTTCTTCCGTCTTCACCCATACCACCAACAGCCTCTGTTATCCACATGGGGTCACCACCGAAAAGTTCGTTGTATTCGGGGGTGCGAAGGTGTCTTGCGATACGGAGTTTAATGGTGAAATCGTCAATTAATTCCTGAGCTTTTTCTTCGGTAAGTGTACTATTTTTAAGGTCGCGTTCAATATAGATGTCAAAGAAGGTGCTAACTCTACCGAGCGACATTGCCGCGCCGTTTTGTTCCTTGATTGCGCCAAGGTAAGCAAAGTAAGTCCATTGAATAGCTTCCCTTGCGTTCTTTGCGGGCTGGCTTATGTCGTAGCCATAGGAGAGAGCCATATCTTTAAGGTAACCGAGGAAGGTTATTTGCTGATAAAGTTCCTCGTCAAGTCTAATTTGGTCAACGTCAAAATTTGACAAAGCAAGATTTTGCTTGTCCTTTTTCTTTTCCTCAATAAGTTTATCAACGCCGTAGAGGGCAACCCTACGATAATCGCCGATAATTCTACCTCTGCCGTATGCATCGGGAAGACCTGTTATAACGTGACACTTTCTTGCAAGGCGCATTTCATCGGTATAAGCACGGAAAACGCCGTCGTTATGCGTTGTTCTAAAGCGGAATTCGTTTTGAACTTTTTCGCTCAAAGTGTATCCGTAAGCCTCGCAAGCTTGCTTGACCATACGCATACCGCCAAAGGGGTTAACGCCACGTTTTAGGGGGCTATCCGTTTGCATACCGACAATCAACTCGTTTTCCTTGTCGATATATCCGGGCGCATAGTTTTTAAGTGAAGAAACGGTGTTTGTATCAACGTCTAAAACCCCGCCACGTTCTCTTTCAAGCTTAAAAAGTGCGTTGACTTTTTTCATAAGCTCGTCAGTGCGTTTGGTGGGTTTTGCTAAAAACTCTTCATTATCTAAATAGGGCGTATAGTTTTGTTGAATAAAATCTCTAACGTTGATTTCATTTTGCCATACACCACCATTAAAACCATTCCAGTTGTCGTGCTTCATGATATACCTCCTAAAGTACAAAAAAAGGGCAATCCAATTTCTTGGATTGCCCAGACGGTCGGCTAAATAAATTTTGCACTTCACCGCGGTAATCCGCGAAATCCGTCAGTCATGCAAAATCATCACTATCATTATAAATGAATGCAAAAAAAATGTCAAGGCAATAAGCAAAAATTTTCAAATATATTTGTTTGGTTTTACCGCTTGCATATTTACTTGCAAATATTTAGTAAAAGTGGTATTATATCTATGTATTGTTATTTTTAAAGGGGAAATATCGTGAATAAAGTTTTGATTGCTGAAGACGATAAAGAATTAAGGCAACTTTTCCAGCAAGTCTTACTAAAGAACGGCTTTTTTGTAAAGGGTGTTTCAAATGGTATTGAAGCGCTTGCTGAAATTGAAAAAGACAGTTTTGACGTTATAATTTCAGACGTTATGATGCCTGAAATGGACGGGTTTACTTTAATTCGTGAACTGCGTGAAGCGGGCAACAACATTCCAATTCTCATCATAACCGCAAAAGACGCTTTTAACGATATGTATTTAGGTTTTCATTCGGGAACTGACGATTATATGGTTAAACCAATCAATATTAACGAAATGGTTCTTCGTGTAAACGCACTTATCCGTAGGGCGCAAATGTTTAGTGAAAACAAACAAACAATAGGCTCTACCGTATTGGAACGCGATTCCTTCACCGTTTTACATAATGGCGAAAAGATAGTTCTTCCCCAAAAGGAATTTTTGCTTTTATATAAAATGGCGTCTTACCCCAATAAAATTTTCACACGTAGACAACTTATGGACGATATTTGGGGGTATGATAGCGAATCGGACGAACATACTGTTGAAGTCCACGTTGGTAAACTTCGCGAACGTTTCCGTGATAGCACCGATTTTAAGATTGTCACCATGCGCGGTGTTGGGTACAAGGTGGTAAAATTATGAAAAGAAGAAATAAAGCAACACTCAACATGACCGTATGGTTTACCATATTTCTATTCTTGGAATATTTGTTTGCGGTGGCATTTGCTACGATGTCGGTGACGTTATTTAACAAGTTTTCACCCAGTTGGATAAGTATGCCGTCTGAAATCATGGTATTTATCTTCAGTCTTGCAATAGGTATTGCTTGTTCTTTTCTTGCAAATCGAATGTTTTTTAACCCGCTTAGAAAGATAAGTAGAAACATGCAACTTGTCGCTAAAGGTGACTTTAGTATTAGAATGAACGATAGGTCGCGCTTCCAAGAGGTTGATTTGCTTTATAAAAACTTTAACCTAATGACAAAAGAACTCGGTGGATTAGAGATTTTGCAGTCGGACTTTATGGCCAACGTTTCGCACGAGTTTAAAACGCCAATCAGCGCAATAGAGGGATACTCAATGCTCTTACAAGGTTGCGATAATAAGGCCGAACAGGAAGAATATATCAAAAAGATTTTATTTAACACAAAAAGACTTTCAAACCTAGTAGGCAATATCTTACTTTTATCTAAGCTTGATAACCAAGTTATTCAAGTAAAATTCAAAAACGTAAACCTTGCCGAACAAATTAGACAAGCGATTTTATTGCAAGAGATTAAGTGGGTGGAAAAAGATATAGAACTTGACGTTGAAATGGAAGAAATCGAGCATTTTGCCACAGAAGAATTCTTGCTTCACGTTTGGAGTAACCTTTTAAGTAACGCAATTAAATTTAGCACTGTCGGTGGGAAAATTATAATTAGGCTCCACGGCGATGCAAAGAGCATTAAGTTTGAAATTACTGATAGTGGAAGCGGTGTTCCTGAAAATATAAAAAAGCACATTTTTAATAAGTTCTATCAAGGTGAAAGTGAGCACAAAGACGAGGGAAACGGACTTGGGCTTGCTCTAGTAAAACGAATAGTTGACCTCAATAAAGGCGTTATTACGGTGGAAAACACTAAGGATATGGGCGCAAAGTTTACCGTTTGGTTTCCACGTAGAGAACAAACGACAAAAAACTGATTTAGTTGACCTAATACTTTTTTCAATTAAAATTGAAGTTATTTTGAGTGTTAGGTGTAATAAATATATTATTATATAATAGAAATTGTTTATGCTTCAAGGAGAAGATATGGAACAAGACAAAAGACAAATAAATGGCGAGCTTTTTGAACGCTTGATTTTAAGCGGTGCAGGAAGACTCCAAGCAAAAGTTGACGAAGTAAACGACTTGAACGTTTTCCCAATTCCCGACGGCGATACTGGTGAAAACATGTTCTTAACCATTAAAGGCGGTGTAGATAGTATGACCGCCGAACAAAACAATACCTTAACAGCAAAAGCAAGTGCTTTAGCAAATGGTATGCTGCTTAATGCAAGAGGTAATTCGGGCGTTATATTATCGCAATTGTTCTTTGGGCTTGCTGAAGGTCTTACTGGGCTTGAAACTGCAACCATCGAGCAATTCGAAAAGGGGCTTGCTGAAGGTGTAAAAAGGGCGTATTCATCGGTTGTAAAACCGGTTGAAGGAACTATGCTTACCGTTGCAAGAGAAGCGGTTGAATTTACCAGCGATAAGGTGAGCGAAAACACCGATTGGCTAGAATTTTTCCGTGGATTCCTTGCGGAAATGAAAAAATCGCTTGAGCACACACCCGAACTTTTAGAGACATTAAAAGAAGCGGGCGTTATTGATAGCGGTGGGGCAGGTTTGGTTTACATAATCGAAGGCTGTTATAAAGCGCTTAAAGGTGAAGATTTTTCCGGCGAACTTGCAGTGACCTCAAACTCATCCGCATCGGTTGATTTTTCTAAGTTTAATGAAAATAGCGTTATGGAATTTGGTTATTGTACCGAAATTCTTCTTCAACTTCAATCTTCTAAAACTGACGTTGAAAAATTCTCGGTAGACACCATTATTTCATTTTTAGAAACGATTGGCGACTCAATCGTTGCTTTTAAGGTTGGTACGGCAATAAAAATGCACGTCCACACGATGACACCTTACAAGGTTTTGGAATTTTGCCAACAATACGGCGAGTATTTGTCGGTTAAAATTGAAAATATGACCTTGCAACACAACGAAACCGTGGAAGAAAAGGAAGATGAGGAAGAAATTTCTTTCAAGGTAAAACGTGCAAGAAGAAAATTTGCCGTTGTTACCGTTGCCTCAGGTGAAGGACTTATCAACGTGTTCAAAGAACTCGGTGCAGACGTGGTTATTTCGGGCGGACAAACCAACAACCCGTCGTCCGAAGAATTCATAAAAGCGTTTGACGAAGTAAATGCCGATTACGTTTTCGTATTGCCTAACAACAGCAATATAGTTATGACCGCAAAGCAAGCGGGCGAAATGTATAAAGATTCGGATATAAGGGTTATTGAAAGCAAGAATATCGGTCAAGGTTATTCGGCGCTTTCAATGATTGATTTAACCATTGACGATGCTGATAAAATTGAAAAGCAAATGAAAGAAGACATCAAAAACGTTGTAACCGGTATGGTTAGCGTTGCGGTTAGGTCTACTTGTGTTAACGGCGTAGAGATTAAAGAAGGTGAGTATATCGGTTTTACCGGTCACACTATGCACGTTTCCACTCCGTCTAGCACAAAGACTGCTTGTGAATTGCTTGAAAAGATTGAAATTGCAGATAAAAGCTTTTTAATTTTGGTTTGCGGTAAAGATTGTACCGAAGAGCAAAAGGCAATAGTTCTAGATTATATGAGCGAAAATCACCCAAATATCGAAGTTTACGATATTGACGGTGGTCAAGACGTTTACGATTTTATTTTGATTGTAGAATAAATAAATTAAAAAGAAGTTGATTTTCAACTTCTTTTTGTTTGAGGTGTATATGAAAGTTTTAATGATAAACGGAAGTCCGCACAAAAACGGAACGACCTTCCGTGCACTAGCGGAAATTGCAAAAGAACTTAACCAAAACCAAATACAAACGGAAATTATAACCATTGGTGATAAAGAGGTTACTGGGTGTCGCGCTTGTGATGCATGTTCAAAAACCAATAAGTGCATAAAAAACGATATAGTTAACGAGATTATTGAAAAACTTATTGATGCCGACGGCATCGTTGTGGGAAGCCCTGTTTATTACGCATCGATGAACGGCTCACTTAAAAGCCTTTTAGATAGGGTGTTCTTCGGTAAATCGTGTTTTGCGTATAAACCCGCTTGTGCTATTGCCGTTGCAAGACGCGCGGGAACAACCAATACGGTCGATGCAATAAATAAGTATTTTTCAATTAATAATATGCCAATCGTGTCGTCGCAATACTGGAATATGGCATTTGGTAGTAGTGGTGAGCAAGTTGAAGGCGATGAAGAAGGTATGCAAACCATGCGTATTATAGGCAAGAATATGGCTTGGCTTCTTAAATGTATCGATGCTGGTAAAAAGAGCGGTGTAGAGCCACCTGAGGTTGAAAAGCATATTAAAACCAACTTTATTAGATAACAAAAAAACGCACGAATTTTCGTGCGTTTTTGATTTTAATTTAAAATTAATACCATCTAGAAAACCAGTTCTTTTGTCTGTTTACCATAACAACGGAAACTGCCATTACAGCGATTGCAAATACAAATGCATCGACGGGCGGGCACATCTTAACTTCTGATGTGATGTCGTGCAACGTCCAACCGATGTAGCCTAGGATATGTAAAAGTTGAATCATAACGATTCCCACAAAAGCCACTGCAAAAATTATACTGAAAACCTTAAAGATGATACGTGCAATAACCGATTTTGTTGCAATCAAAATTATAGCAAATAAAATGTCGCAAAGCAAAATACCGATGTAAGCGTAGATAGAAAGGTTTAAAATCGTACCAACGGTAGAAACGGCTGAATCATTGAAATTTGCAAGCGCACCAAAGCCACCAGCGATATATTTTTGAAGTTCAAGATAACTTCCGTCGCCAAAGATGGGCATGGTTTTAATCGCCATAGGGCCACCGTTAAAACTTAGCGGAATAAATAAAACGCAAAGCGCAATAAGTGACGCAACAATGGTGATTATGCATTGCTTGATTGATACGTTTCTTTGATAACGTTTGCTTGCTTCTTGTAAGTCCTTATCTATGGGCTTATCAGTTTGAACAATAACTTCGTTTTCCATAACTTCTCCTCCAAAATTTTGGATAAATAATAAACCTTTTCTCTATAAATTAATTTAATTTTTCAACAACTGACTTTATAACCGAGGGGAAACCGTCCGCAACGGTTTTAAGGTTTTTAAAGAACTGCTCTTGCGCCGTACCGCTACCAGTAACGTCGCTGATACCTTTTATCATAACAAGTCGAACGCCGTTTGACGTGCAAACTTGTGCGATAGCACCGCCTTCCATGTCGCGAACACTTGCACCTAAGCGGTTGATTGTATCAATGTCACGCATATCGTTTGTAAATCTATCAGCGGTTGCAAGGATGCTTTGTGGTAAGAATTCTAATCGGTCAGTATAAGTGGGGAAGAAGGCAGTTTTATATTCTTGAATGTAGCCTAACGGAACGTTATCAATTTCCCTTAAGTCAAAGTCAAATTGACAACATTTTGTAATAAGATAGTACTTTAAGATTTCAACACTTTTGTTCATGCCACCGCAAGTGCCAAAATTAATGATATAATTTGGCGAATACTTGTCGATAAGCAACTGTGCCGAAAGACCTGCACTAACCTTGCCGATTCCACTTATAATAAGTACGATTTCTTTGCCGGCAAAAGTGCCAACGAAAGCGGGTTTGTCGGCGATTTTTATTTCTTTTACATTTTCGATTTGTTCTATAAATGCATTTGCTTCCGATTTTAATGCTACAACAATACCTATCATATTTTCCTCTTTTTTGTATTATAACACAAAAACATCCTCTAGTCAAATATAATAACAAATAGTGAGAATTTATGAAGTATTATTAAAAATTCAAAAAACCACCCCCAAAAATCAAAATCGTGTTTTTGTCAAAAAATGGATATTTTGAGTTAAAAACTACTTTTTTTTCGCAAAAAATCAAATTTAAGTATTGACATAGTGTAAATAATGTAGTAAAATTAAAAACATATAGGGTAAAAATTAAAATCGTGATAAGGAGAAATTATGAGGCTAAATAAGGGAAAAAACTTGTGCTTAAAGGATAAACGCTCAATTTTTATTGAATCTACGGTAGTTATCGGTGACAACGTGACTATTTATGAGAACAATAGAATTGAAGGGAACACAGTCATTAAAGACGGAGCGGTAATTATGCCTGGGTGTTATATAAAAGACACCGTTATTGGTGAAAATTCGGTTATAAACCACTCTCAGTCGGAGAGCGCAACAGTTGGCAAAGATTGTTACGTGGGTCCGTTTGCAAGGCTTCGCCCCAAAGCAGTTGTATGTGACAAAGCTAAAATCGGTAACTTTGTTGAAATTAAAAACGCAACGATTGGTGAGGGTAGTAAAGTAAACCACCTTGCCTACGTTGGCGACGCAGATTTAGGTAAAGATTGTAATATTGGGTGCGGTGCAATATTCGTTAACTATAACGGAAGAACGAAAAGTAGAACGGTTGTTGGTGACGAGTGTTTTATCGGTAGTAACTGTAACGTAATTGCTCCTGTAAACATTGCGAGTAGGTCGTATATATGTGCGGGCACAACTATTACTAACGACGTTAACACCGACGATTTCGTTATCGGCAGGGTTAGACAAGAGGTTAAGGAAAATAGGGCGCACCTATATCTAAAAGAGAAAAAGGAGAGTAAATAATGGGATTGTTTTTTGGAACGGACGGACTCCGTGGCAAGGTAAATAAAGATTTAACACAAGATATTGCATATAAAATCGGCAATGCTCTTTCCATTTTAAAAGAAAACCCGACCATTATAATCGGTGCTGACACGAGAATTTCTAATTCTTACTTAGCATTAAGTTTGGCTAGTGGTGCTATGAGTGGTGGGGCATACGTTATTGATGCTGGTGTTGTACCAACGGCTGGCGTTGCTTATCTAACAAGAAGATTAAAGGCTGATTTCGGTGTTGTTATCAGTGCGTCGCACAATAGTGGCGAGTATAACGGAATTAAAGTATTTAATAGCAACGGCTATAAACTGTCAGATAAGGAAGAAGAGGGAATAGAACGTTGTTTTATAAAGAGCAAAGTAAACGAGTTCCCGCATATAGGCAAATACGTTCAAGACTTTAGCTTGATAAAACTATATAGGGACTTCTTGATAAGTTGCAGTGAAAATTCACTTAAAGGAAAAACCATTGTTCTAGACGGAGCGTTTGGTGCTGCACATAGAGTCGCGCCCGAAGTGTTTAGAAAACTTGGTGCAAACGTTGTCGCTGCAAATTGTGTGGATAACGGCATAAAAATTAACGAAAATTGCGGTGCTCTTTATCCTGAAACCTTGAAAAAACGCGTGTTTAGGTATAAAGCCGATATGGGCTTTGCCTTTGACGGTGATGCTGATAGACTTATTGCCGTGGACGAAAAGGGCAATATTATCGACGGGGATAAAATTATTTGCGGTATCGCTAAATACCTTAAAAAATTAGGCAAACTAAATAAGAATACGGCTGTTGGAACAAGTCATACCAACATGGCTATTGAAGAGGACCTTAAAAATAACGGCATAGATTTTATTAGAACTGATATTGGTGACAAATACGTTCTTGCAAAACTTGTTGAAAAAGAACTTTCAATCGGTGGGGAACAAAGCGGTCACGTAATCTTAAAGGATTATGCAACCACTGGTGACGGAATTTTGACGGCAATTTTCGTTGCGAATATGATAATAAATGAAAAATCGAGCATGTCCGAAGTTTTGTCGGTTAAACTATATCCGCAAACCAACAAAAACGTTATCGTTGAAGATAAACTTAGAATAATGAATAGTGAAGAACTTATCAAGGTTATCACAAAGTATAACGCGGAACTTGACGGAAAAGGTCGTTTAATGATTAGGGCATCCGGCACTGAACCAAAGATTAGGGTTATGGTAGAGAGTAAGGACAGCGAAGAAAACGATAGAATTGCTAGCGCAATTGTTGATACAATCAACAAAATCAATAAGGTGTAAATAGTAGTTTAGTCGCGGTACTGCTTCGTAAAAGGACTTTTGAAGCTGATTTTTAATCAAAGAGGTTTATAACTTTTACAATCATAAATAATCTATAAAAATGTAAATTCTAAAAAAGACATCGCAATAAAGCGGTGTCTTTTTAAGTTTTATAATATAAAAAAATTGCCGTTTTCTTTGACAATATAAGGCGAAATTGTATTTACAAAAGAAAATATTTGTGTTATACTTATAAAAATTATAAGTATACTGGCGATAGTATACTTTAAGAAGGTGTGCTATGGAGAGGATTGACAAAAGAAATTTAACCTTGCTTACTGACTTTTATCAACTCACGATGATGAATGGTTATTTGGAACGCGGTAATAAAGAAGAAACTGCCGTTTTCGACCTCTTTTTCCGTCAAAACGATATGATAACCTATTCTCTTGCGTGTGGGTTGGAGCAAGTGGTGGAATACGTTCTAAACCTCAACTTCGGCGAAGAAGAGATTGAATACTTAAAAAGTCTAAACCAATTTAGTGATAAATTTTTAAACTACCTAAAAGACTTTAAGTTCACTGGTGATATATATGCAGTTCCCGAAGGAACGGTTGTTTTCCCTGGTGAACCAATCTTGACGGTTAAAGCACCTATTTTGCAAGCACAACTCGTTGAAACTGCAATTCTCAATATCATGAATTTCCAAACGCTTATTGCAACGAAATCGGCAAAAATTTGCTACTCGGCAAAGGGCGATACGGTTATGGAATTCGGCTTGCGTCGTGCACAAGCGCCAGATGCGGGAATTTACGGGGCTCGTGCCGCGGTTATCGGCGGTTGTGCGGTAACCTCTAACGTTCTAGCGGGTAAAATGTTCAATATCCCCGTTGCTGGTACGCACGCACATAGCTGGGTAATGAATTTTAAGGACGAATACACCGCATTTTTAGAGTATGCAAAAACCTATCCAAACAACGCGTTGCTACTCGTTGATACTTTCGACACGTTAAATCAAGGTGTGCCCAACGCAATAAAGGTATTTGATTACTTAAAAGAAAACGGATATAAGCCTAAGGGAATAAGATTAGACTCTGGCGACCTTGCGTACCTATCCAAAAAAGCACGCAAAATGCTTGACGACGCGGGATACCCCGAAACTATTATTTGTGCGTCGGGCGATTTAGACGAATATTCTATAAACTCACTCAAAAACCAAGGCGCAAAAATTGATTTGTGGGGTGTTGGTACAAGACTTATCACAAGTGCCGATATGCCAGCACTTGGCGGTGTTTATAAACTTTCGGCAATTATTGATAAAAACGGTGTTGTTACGCCGAAAATCAAACTTTCAAATAATACTGCAAAGATAACAAACCCTGGTATTAAAAATATTTATAGGGTATACGATAATGAAACGGGTAAAGCCGAGGCTGACTTTATCTATTTGCGTGAAGAAGAAGGAACGATTGACACCTCTAAGCCGTTAGAACTTATCCACCCGACTGAACGATGGAAAAAGATTAAGTTTGAAAACTATACTTTACGTTCACTTCAAATTGACGTTATCAAAAACGGCGAACTGGTTTATAAATTGCCTTCACTTAAAGAAATAAAAGAGTACGCTCAAAAAGAACTTGAAAGTTTTTGGGATGAATATAAAAGACTTGATAGACCGCATATTTACAAGGTCGACCTATCAGACGGGCTCTATCAGTTAAAGAGAGATATGCTTGAAGAAATACGCGGTAAACATTTTTAATTTTCGAGGTAAAACTTTTGCAATTAGATAAGAAAAAGTATAAAAAAAGCGAGGTAGAAGCAATTCTTCTCGACGTTAAAACTGAATACGAAAATAAACTTAAAGAGCAAAAGGGCACAATAATCGAATTGACTAATGACAATGCTCATTTAAAAAGTGAGTTATCGACCTATAAAGAAAGGGAAGCGTATTTATCATCCGCCATTATAAGTGCGGAAAAAACTGCCGAAAAAATCAAGAAAAAGGCAGAACTTCAGTACGAACTTGAAATGGATAAACTGCGCAACTTTAACAACAAGTGGGACGAGTATTTTTTGCTATTGAAAGAAAAATACCCTATGTATGCACCCATTGAAAACGCAATTGACGTAAGGGCAAAACTTATGTCGCTACTTAAACTTTCAAACTCAAAGCGTGCAATTGAAAAGCTTGACAAAATGCTTGCCGAAAAGGGAAGTATAAATAAAAAAAGTGATAAATTTACCGCTGTTACGTCGGATAACGGTTTTAATATGGACGAGGTGCTAAACCCCGGCGAACTTGAATTGGAGGACCTATGCAAAGAACTAGGACTGATGGACATAGACGAATAATTTTTTATTATATACTTCCAATTCTTGTGTTTGCCACCTTAATTGCGGTCGACCAAGTTAGTAAGCACGTTCTAAAAAACGTGTTGACGAGGCGTGGCTCTGTAACCGTAATTAGAAACTTTTTTTGGCTATCCTACGTGGAAAACAAGGGCGCTGCTTGGGGAATTTTTTCGTCGGCATCTTGGGGGCAAATTTTCTTAAAAGTTTTGACGGTTATAGCACTAATCGGCTTTTGCGTTTTTTACTATTTTGCGGTTAAAAAACAAAGAAAATGGCTTATGTACGCATTGATTTTTATAATTGGCGGAACAATAGGTAACTTTATCGACAGAATATTTTTGCACTACGTTATTGACTTTTTAAGTTTTAACTTTTTTGGATACGATTTTCCCGTATTCAATTTTGCAGACTGCTTTTTGGTGGTTGGCGTAATAATGCTGTTGATTTACTTTTTGTTTATGGACGACACGGCACTATTTAAGAAAAAATCAAAAGAAGAAAACCAAATAGAAAATGAGGATAGCCATGCAGACTAATCGACTTGAGTTTTGTGGTGAGCAAATTCGTGCGGACGTCTATTTGGCAGAAGAACTTAAACTTACGCGTTCACACGTCAAAAAAATATGTGACGAGGGCAACCTTTTGGTAAACGGAAAGATTGCTAAATCTAATAAAATTTTAAAGACGGGTGATGTTGTTGAAATAACCTTACCCGAGAACAAAAATTTAGACGTTGAACCTGAAAATATCCCGCTAAACATCGTTTATCAAGATAGCGACCTTGCAGTTATTGATAAACCGCAAGGGATGACCGTGCATGCGGGCAACGGAACAAACGGCTCTACACTTGTCAATGCGCTATTGTATCACTTAGATAATTTGTCGGGCATAAACGGAGTGATAAGACCGGGTATCGTTCATAGAATCGACAAAAATACTTCGGGACTATTAATCGTTGCTAAAAACGATAATTCCCACGTAAAACTTGCAAAACAAATTGAAAATAAAACTTGCAAAAGAATTTACACCGCACTTTTAGAGGGTGTATTAAAAGAAGATAGCGGAACAATCCAGACTTACATTGGCAGAAATCCCAAAGATAGAACCAAAATGGCGGTTTTAAGTTACGGAAGGCTTGCGATTACCGAATTTAAGGTGCTTAAACGTTTTGCCTCGCACACACTTTGTGAGTTTTCGTTAAAGACGGGAAGAACCCACCAAATAAGAGTGCACGCAAAACATATTGGTCACCCAGTTGTCGGCGATAAAGAATACGGCTTTAAGAACCAAAAATTTAAACTCGATGGTCAACTCCTTCACGCAAAGAGAATTGAGTTTGTTCACCCAACCACCAACGAGAATATGGCTTTTGAAAGTCCGCTACCGAATTATTTTGAAAAAGTTATTAAAAGTCTAGGGAAATAATGGAAATAAAGACAGTTTTGCTCGATTCGATTGCAATCGATAGGGCGCTTAGAAGAATAGCACACGAAATCACCGAAAAAAACAGAGGTGTTTCCAACGTAGTTTTGCTTGGCATTGCACGTGGCGGAACACCCGTTTGTGAACGCCTTGCCGAGAATATAAAGAAGATAGAAAACGTTGACGTGCCCGTTGGTAAGCTTGATATCACAATGTATCGTGACGACCTTAAGTCTATTGGTAAAGAGGCAAAGGTTAACGGGAGTGAGATAAATTTTTCTTTGGAAGGAAAGGACGTTGTGCTTTGTGACGACGTGCTGTTTACTGGAAGAACTGTGAGGGCTGGGATAGAGGCTGTATTTAAGCTTGGCAGACCAAAGACCATTCAACTTGCAGTGCTTATCGATAGAGGGCATAGGGAACTGCCCGTTCGTGCCGATTACGTAGGCAAAAACGTTCCCACGTCTCACGACGAAGTTGTTTCGGTTAAGTTTAGCGAAACTGACGGCAATCGCGCGGTTATTTTGGCTTAAAATATAATTACAAGGAGAGAAAAATGAAAAAACCCGACGCAAATTTGTTTAATCTTATATCTTTTATAGCATTGTTGCTTATCGCCACACTTATGCTTTTTGGCGGAATTTTTGGCGGAAGCTTATTTGGACTTATTTTGGAAACGATTTCTAGTGCGCTTACACTTTTAGTCGTTGGTGTTAGTGCGTATAGATTTTTACCTGGTAAGCCTACTTGGGTAAAAATTGTATACATAGTGTCAGTTCTCGTTTTGATTACAGGAAGCGTTATCGCTTGGATAAAATTTTTATAATATAGGAGAAAAATCGTGGCAAAACCATTAGTTGCAATAGTTGGAAGACCAAACGTTGGTAAATCCACTTTTTTCAATAAAGTGGTAGGCAAAAAATTGTCTATCGTGGAAAACTTCCCTGGTGTTACTAGGGATAGGCTTTATGCCGACGCAGAATGGTGCGGTCGGTACTTTACCCTTGTCGATACGGGCGGACTAGAATTAAAATCTACCGACCAAATGTGGAAGCACATTCAAAAACAAGCGGAAATTGCTATCGAAACGGCGGACGTTATCATACTTTTTACCGATGCAAAAACAGGACTTAACGCGTCCGACGAAGACGTTGCTCTAAAGCTTAGAAAATCGGGTAAACCAGTTGTTCTTGCGGTAAATAAACTGGATAATTACGACCCCGAAAAACTATACGAGTTCTATAATTTAGGACTAGGCGAGCCTTTTGGTATTTCAGCTGAACACGGCACGGGTATTGGCGAACTTTTGGACGAAGTTGCAACCTATATCGACGAGTTTGGCGATAAGGAAGACGACCATTCTATTAAACTTGCCGTTGTTGGTAAGCCAAATGCTGGAAAGTCTAGTTTGTGCAATAAATTACTAGGCTTTGATAGAACTATTGTGTCTGACGTAGCAGGCACTACAAGGGACGCAATCGATACGCCTTTTATGTATAAAGACCAAAAGTTTACATTAATTGATACCGCTGGTATTAGGAAGAAAAAGAGCGTAGAAGAAGACTTAGAATATTATAGTGTTTTAAGGGCTTTGGGGGCGATTAGACGTGCGGACGTTAGTATCGTTATGATTGACGCAAACGAAGGCGTTACCGAACAAGACGTTAAGATTTGCGGATATATCCACGAGCAAGGCAAACCCTCTATCATCGTAATGAATAAGTGGGACTTGGTTGAAAAGGATACCAATACAATCAATAGGTTTAATTACGACCTAAACGAGCAACTTAAATTTATGGATTATATCGTGCCCATTTACGTTTCGGCAAAAACTGGTCAACGTACGGACAAAATCTTGGATTTAGCAATGCGCGTTTTGGAAAATGCAAGCAAACGCATTTCAACTGGTCAATTAAACGACTTGATTTTAGACTGTGTAAGGGCGAACGAGCCTCCGTCGGTTAACGGTAAGAGACTTAAAATCAAATACGTAACCCAACTTGGCACTAATCCACCGTCATTTTTGTTCTTCGTTAACGAAACTGCACTTTTGCACTTCTCGTATAAGAGATATTTGGAAAACAACCTTAGAAAAGCTTATGATTTTTCTGGCACGCCCATAAAGATTATTGCAAGAGAGAGGGAAGACGATGAATAATTTTTGGATATTGTTTATTCTATCCATTGCAAGCTATTTTGTTGGCAACGTTAACTGGGCGCTAATAATATCTAAACTAAAAAAGACCGACATTAGAAAAATGGGAAGTGGAAACCCAGGGACGCTCAATATGAGTAGAAACTTGGGGCTTAAAATCGGGCTTTTAACCTTCTTTTTAGACGTAATGAAGGGCGCAGTTCCAACGCTAGTTGCATTTTTTGTTGTAGGTGATAGAACTTTTAGCGGAACGAACTTCTTTGTTCGTGACTTTGCTATCTACCTCTGTGGTTTTTCGGCGGTATTAGGACACATTTTCCCCGCCGTGCTAAAGTTTAAGGGGGGAAAGGGCATCGCTTCAACGATAGGCGTGTTCCTCGTTTGCTCTTCGGTATTCGAATGGGGTTGGATAATTCTTGCGGTTATGGCAATCGTTGCGGCTTTCGTGTTTATTTTGATAACCGAATTCGGCGCAATGGGCTCGTTTATTGCAATCACTCCGCCGGCAATCGGTGCAAGCATAAGATTATTCTTACTTTATAGTTTGTCAACCAATGCTGGAACGATAACCTATTACGTGCTTTCAAACATGATAATTTTTGCAATTTGTTTGTTTACTTGGTTTGCGCATAGAAACAATATAAAGAGAATGCTTGCGGGTGAAGAACACCCAACTTCTATAAAGCAAATGGTTGTAAAAATGAAGGCGAAAAAGGCACAAGCAAAGCTTGAACAGCAAAAAAATGAGCAAGCGAAGTAATATTTTGTAAAAATTTCATAAATAATCAAAACCTTTCATATGTTATTGTGTAATGTATGGGAGGTTTTTTTATGGAGAAATACGATATCTATAAAGATATTGCTTCAAGGACAAACGGAGAAGTTTTTGTCGGCGTTGTTGGGCCTGTAAGAACGGGTAAATCAACGTTTATAACTAAATTTATGGAAAAATTGGTTATTCCTAATATAAGTAATAAGTTGCAAAAGCAAATTGCGACTGACGAAATGCCACAATCGGCTGACGGAAAGACCATTATGACCACACAGCCTAAGTTTATTCCAGCAAACGGAGTAAAGGTGAGGTTTAAAAACAATGCAAGCGCAAACGTAAAACTTGTGGATTGCGTAGGATATCTCGTCGACGGTGCAGTAGGGCATCAAGAGGACGACAAACCTAGACTTGTTAAAACGCCATGGAGCAATGAGGAAATTCCTTTTGAAAAGGCAGCTGAGATTGGCACTCATAAGGTTATTACGGAATATTCGACTATTGGAATTGTGGTGACTACCGACGGAAGTTTTGGTGAAATTCCAAGAGAAAATTATCTTCAAGCCGAAGAGCGAGTTGTTAGTGAACTAAAATCTTTGAAAAAACCTTTTGTAATCGTGCTAAACAGCAGTCAACCAAACTCGCAAAACGCACTGAGAATTTGTGCCGAACTGCAAGAAAAATATCAGGTTTCGGTTGTGCCGATAAACGCTACTGAAATGGATGCCGACGATATTAGTTCTATTATGGAAAAAGTGCTTTTAGAGTTTCCTATGGGTAGTTTTAACCTTAATCTTCCCAAATGGATGCAAGCATTATCTTGCGACGACCCCGTGATTTTAGAACTTATCGATAAGGTTAGGGATGCCTCTCAAGATTTAGTTAAAATGCGTGACTACGTAAAACTTAACGACGTTTTTATTGATAGTCAAAATTTTAACGGCTTAACCCCGTCAAACTTACTTTTGGGTGAAGGTGTTGCCGAATATTCGCTCGACGTTAAAGAGGATTTGTTCTTTAAGGTTTTATCCAAAGAATGTGGCGACCAAATTGCCGACGAGCACGAACTTATGACCTATATCAAATCTTTTGCAAAGGATAAAAAGAATTATATCAAACTTAAAGATGCCCTAAAAGAAGCCGAAGAGAGCGGTTACGGGGTGGTTTTGCCTACTATTGAAGAGATGAATTTAGCAGAACCAGTTCTTGTAAAACAGGGTGGAAGATATGGCGTAAAACTGAAGGCTTCAGCACCCAGTTTACATATTATGAAAGTGGACGTTTCAACCGAAGTTGCGCCTATTGTTGGGACTGAAAAGCAAGGCGAAGATTTGATAAATTATATTATGAATAGGTTTGAAGATAACCCAGCTGGAATTTGGGAAACAAATATGTTTGGTAAATCGCTTCACGATTTAATGAACGAAGGTTTGACTAGCAAACTCAACGCAATGCCTAAGGAAGCACAAGGTAAAATGAGAAAAACCCTTTCTAGAATTGTCAACGAAAATAAGGGTGGATTGATTTGCATTTTGCTGTAAATTTATAAATATTAAAACATTAAAACAGCCTGAAAAAATCAGGCTGTTTTGCTATTTCATTTTGAATTTAATTATAAACCTTTCAAGTAGTGCTACCATTGCGTACATAAAGGTCGCAAGCACGCACAAAACCACGGTTGACGCCATAACTAAGTCAAGCTTAAAAACTTGCCCGCCGTAGACGATAAGATAACCGAGTCCCGCGCGAGAAACAAGGTATTCGCCCATAATCGAGCCAACCCAAGCCATTCCCACGCTGATTTTAAGCATGCTGATGAGTGTAGGTAAACTGCCGGGGATAACAAGTTTAATTAGTATTTGAATCTTGTTTGCGCCCATGGATTTTAGCAGTAAAATCTTGTTCTTGTCGGTTGATAAAAAGCCGTTTAGCATTGTCATTATCGCAACGATAATGCCTATTAAAACCGCCATAAAAATGATTGCTTTACTACCGCTACCAAACCAAACGATAATGATAGGGCCTAGCGCAATTTTGGGTAAACTATTAAGGACTACTATATAAGGCTCTAAAATTCTTCTAATTCGCTCCGACCACCAAAGAAGTAAGGCGATAAAGTATCCCAAAATCACCGCTATCAAAAACCCGACGACCGTTTCGTACATTGTAACGCCGATGTGCTTAAGGAGGTTATTTTCAACAAATAATTCCTTTATAGTTTTTGCAATTCTTGAAGGACTGCTCGATATAAAAGAATCGATAATATTAAAAGTTGCTAAAACTTCCCAAACACCTACGATAATTATCAATAGGGCAAAGCGCATAGTCCACACCAAAACGTTGTCGCGCTTTATTTTTCTTAAATATAAAATTCTATCTCTTGAAAGTTGGTTTTTGTTCTTCATTAGTGTAACTCCTTCCAAACTTTTTCAAACCAAGTGCCGAATTCTTTTGACTCGCGTCTTGATAGGGGACTGTCACCAACGAGCTTTGGATACAAAATCGATTTTACTTGTGCTGGCCTATTGGTTAGTACGATGATTTTGTCTGACATAGAGATGGCTTCCGATATATCGTGGGTGACCAAAACGGCAGTTTTTCTCTCGGCTTTTATGATGCGATAAACGTCGTCGCAAACTGATAGCCTAGTTTGATAGTCAAGGGCGGAAAAAGGCTCGTCAAGTAGCAATAATTTGGGCTTAGAAGATAGTGTTCTAATAAGTGCGGCACGCTGTCGCATTCCGCCGGATAGTTGGTCGGGATATCTTTTTTTGAACTCTTTTAACCCGTATTTTTCAAGTAAAGAAATTGCGTATTCTCTATTTTCTTGCGTGTTAATTTTTTTAATTTCCAACGGCAAAAATACGTTCTTTTCGATTGTTCTCCAAGGGAAAAGATGGTCCTTTTGGAGCATATAACCGAGGTTATCGTTTGACTTTGAAAGTCTTTCACCGTCAAATAAAATTGAGCCCGAACTTGGTGTAATTAACCCCGCAAGTAAGGATAAAACTGTTGTTTTTCCGCACCCAGAAGGTCCTATTAGCGAAACGAAATCACCATCGTTACAGTTAAAACTTAAATTTTCTATTGCCGTTATCTCATCGTTTGGTGTTTGATATTTTAAGGTAACGTTTCTTAATTCCAAAAGTTTATTCATAATTTTATCCGCCGTGAGATTAATTTTGGTTTATTTAAATACTTTTTCCGCTAGAGAATTGTTGACGATTTTGCTAAATGGAACCGCGCTTTCAAGTTCGCCCGCATTTGCCATAATATTTTGAAGTCTTGTAAAACTATCCTCGGTTGCGATAAGGTCGGTTTTCCACGCGTCTATAGACTTATAACTTTCAATAGAACGAGCGATAGACGTAATCGACGTCGAGGGGAATTGTTTAACGATTGCTTCGGCAACTATGGTAGTTGAGTTTTCGTCCATAAATGCGTAGGCTTTTTTAATTGCACGTAAGAAACCCTCAATGGTGTCTTGATTATTATTGATGTAACTTTCAAGTGCAATAAACGAGGTGTAGGGCACTTCACCCGCTTGTTCGCCCACACTTGCAACGATATGCCATTGTCCTGATGCTTGATATTCGGAAGCGGTTGGCTCAAAAACCGTACAAAAATCACCAGTTCCGCCCAAGAATGCACTTGTCATAAGGTTAAATTGAACGTCGTAGTTTAAGGTTAAATCTATTCCGTCTTGCATACCGAGTTGGTTTATGATGTATTCGAAGGTCATTGCTGGAACACCGCCTTTTCTACCGGCGAGAATTTCCTTACCCTTTAAGTCGGTCCACTTAAAGTCGGGCATAGGCGTTTTGCTGACTAAGAAAGAGCCGTCTTTTTGAGTTAATTGCCCAAAAACTTTGGGGCTATCTTTTTTGCCTTGATTTTGAACGTATATTACCGTTTCAGGTCCCATAAGTCCAATATCGGCAGTCTTAGATAGAACAGCTGTCATCGATGCGTCGGCACCGCCACCATTGGTGAGTTCAATTTCTAAGCCTTCTTCGGCGAAATATCCCTTTTCAATAGCGACGTATAATGGTGCGTAAAACACCGAGTGGGTAACTTCGTTTAGCCTAATTTTTTTAAGTCCGCCATCGTCTTTACCGCACGCGGAAAAGGGGAGAATAGCGAACAGGCAGGAAAACAAGATGATAAAAAATTTTTTCATACAAAATCTCCATTTTTGTTTTTAATAATTCATTTTATGAAAAACAAATTATATTTGACAATGCAAGCGGATAATATTTGACATTTAAATTTTAATAAAGTATAATAAATCCGTATTGACAAAAGGAGACGTGCCTAATATGGATATGGCAAAAACTTACAACCCTTCGGAATTTGAAAAAGAAATTTACGAAGAATGGGAGAAAAAGGGGTATTTTAAGGCAAAAGTTGACGCAAACAAGTTGCCTTTCACAATCGTTATTCCGCCACCCAACATCACAGGACAACTTCACATGGGACATGCGTTAGATGAAACCTTGCAAGACACTCTTATAAGATTTAAGAGAATGCAAGGCTATTCTGCGTTGTGGCTTCCCGGAACAGACCACGCGTCAATTGCAACCGAGGTTAAAATCGTTGAGCAAATGGCGAAAGAAGGTATCACCAAAAACGATATCGGTAGAGAAGGATTTTTGGAACGTGCTTGGGCTTGGAAGGAAAAATACGGCGGAAGAATAATTGAACAGCTTAAAACTTTGGGTTCTTCTTGCGACTGGTCAAGACTTGCGTTCACCATGGACGAAAGATGTTCTAAAGCAGTTAAAGAAGTATTTGTAAACCTTTACAACAAAGGTTTAATCTATCGTGGCGATAGAATTATCAACTGGTGTCCCGAATGTAAAACCGCACTTTCGGATGCGGAAGTTGAATACGTTGAAGAAGATAGCAGTCTTTGGTACATTAAGTATCCCGTAAAGGATAGCGACCAGTTTATTACCGTTGCAACTTCAAGACCTGAAACAATGCTAGGCGACACTGCGGTTGCAGTTAACCCCAAGGATAAAAGATATGCGGGAATGGAGGGTAAAACCCTTATTCTTCCTATCGTTAACAAGGAAATTCCCATCGTTTACGACGAATACGTTGAACTTGAATTTGGTACTGGTGCAGTAAAGATTACGCCCGCACAC
Organism: Clostridia bacterium; assembly: GCA_017397305.1. Classification (GTDB taxonomy): domain Bacteria; phylum Bacillota; class Clostridia; order Christensenellales; family Borkfalkiaceae; genus UBA1259. The sequence goes on from JAFQJB010000024.1 coordinate 23,840, forward strand.
GACCCCAACGACTTTGAAGTGGGGCTTCGCCATAAGTTGCCCGTCGTTAAAGTTATTGCTGACGACGGCACAATGAACGAATTTGCTGGTAAATACCAAGGTATGCCCGCATTAGAGTGCAGAAATAAAATTGTTGAAGAACTTAAATCACTCGGTGTTCTTGAAAAGATTGAACCGCTTCACCACAGTGTTGGTCATTGCTATAGATGTAACCACACGGTTGAACCGATTGTAAGTAAGCAATGGTTTGTAAAAATGGAACCGCTTGCAAAACCGGCTATCGACGTGGTAAGAAAAAAGAGCATTAAGTTTATCCCCGATAGATTCTCAAAAATCTATTTTAACTGGATGGAAAACGTAAGAGACTGGTGTATTTCTCGTCAACTTTGGTGGGGTCACAGAATTCCCGCTTACTACTGCGAAGATTGCGGTGAAATGATGATTAGCAAGGAAGACGTAAAGGTATGTACTAAGTGTGGTAGCACCAAAATTAGACAAGACGAAGACGTTTTGGATACTTGGTTCTCTTCTGCGCTTTGGCCTTTCTCAACGCTCGGCTATCCCGAAAAGACAGAAGACCTTGAATATTTCTATCCGACCGATGTTCTCGTTACCGGTTACGACATAATTTTCTTCTGGGTTGCAAGAATGATTTTCTCTGGTCTAGAACATATGAAGAGAATTCCGTTTAAGGACGTTCTTATCCACGGTTTAGTTCGTGACTCGCAAGGTAGAAAGATGAGTAAGTCTTTGGGTAACGGTATCGACCCGACTGAAATTATTGCAAAATATGGTGCTGACACTTTAAGATTCTCGCTAATTAACGGCGTTGCCGCTGGTAGTGATATGAGATTTTCGGACGAAAAGGTAGAGGGCGCAAGAAACTTTATGAATAAGGTTTGGAACGCATCTAGATTCGTACTTATGAATGCCGAAGATAAACAAATTTCGCCCATAAGCGAATGCAAACTTTCTTCTGCAGATAAGTGGATAATCTCTAAACTTAACAAAATCGTCAAAGAAGTTACCGTCAATATGGAAAAATACGAAATGGGTGTTGCGCTTGCAAACCTTTACGATTTCGTTTGGACCGACTTCTGCGACTGGTATATAGAACTTACAAAGCCCGTGCTTTACGGCGAAGACGAAAAGAAACGCAACGACACAATTAGTGTTCTAACGTACGTTCTTGGCGAAATTTTGAAGCTTTTGCATCCCTTTATTCCTTTCGTAACCGAAAAGATTTATAAGGATATCCCCAACACAAGCGGTCCGCTTATGCTTGCCGATTTCCCAAGATATAATACAAAACTCAACTATGCATCAAGCGTAAAGGATATCGAACCGATAAAAGAAATTATCAAGTGTATCCGTAACGTCAAAGCGCAAGTTGGTGCTGCACCTTCAAAGAGAGTTACTCTTTACGTAAAAACGCAAAATAAAAAGCCGATAAAAACCGGCTCCATTTACATCCAAAAGCTCGCTGGCGTTTCGGATATTCAAATTATTGAAGATAAGAGTGTGCTTACTGAAAAGGTTGTTGCACAAGTTATCGATGGGTTTGAACTTTTTGTTCCGCTAGGTGAACTAGTTGATTTGGAAAAAGAAGTAAAGAGGTTAGAGGGTGAACTAGCTAACGTAGAAAGCGAAATTAAGAGGGCAAGTGGTAAGCTTGCAAACAGCGGTTTCTTAGCAAAAGCACCTAAAGCGCTCGTTGATAGCGAAAGGGCAAAACTCGACAAATATATCGACATGCGCAATAAACTCGCTATGCAAATTAAAGACTTAAAGGGTTAAGATATAATTTTTTAAGTCTTCAGTATCATCTAAAAATTGATAAGTTTTAATGCCGAACCTTTGAGCAGATTCAAGGTTCGGTTTTAAATCGTCAATAAACAGACATTCTTCGCCGACAAGGTCGAATTTGTTAAGAATATACTTAAAAATTTCGGGGTTGGGCTTGATAAGTTTAATCTCGGCTGAATACACTATGCCGTCAAATTCTTTTAAGAGCGGGAATTTATAGTCTCGCTCAATAAAGTGATAGGTCATGTTCGAAAGGATATAGAGATTATATCCTTTTTCTTTTAAAAATCTTACAAGGTCAACGATACCTTTTTTATAAGACATCGCGTACTCCCAGTAATTAAGAACCGTTTTTGCGGGTGCGTGCAATCTTTCGGGAAGGGAAGATAGCACGTTTTTATTATATTCTTCGATAGAAATTGCATCTTCGTCAAGCAATTCCCAATCCTTAAAAAGTTTTTCTTTTAATAGCTCGGTTTCCCTTCCACTATAATATTTTGAAAGTAAAAAATCCCTATTAAAATACAGTATAACTCCGCCTATATCGAATATAATATTTTTAACCATAATTTTTTCACCTTTGTTTGGTGGATTTATAATACATTATTGTTTAACAAAAAGTCAATCAAATATTGCAAGTGAAAAATTTTAGTAAATAACAATGATTGTTTAAAATATGGTTTTTCGTGACAAATTTTATTAAAAAATTGCAAAAAAATGCAAAAATAGTGGAAAATTTTGCCATACGTTATTGACATTTACACTATTTAGTATTAATATAAATAATGTAATAATATATAAAGAGAGGCAAACATGAAATTTAACGATTTGAATTGGCAAAAAAGTATGAGACTAACTACCGATTATAACAATATGATGAGTGAATATGTCGGTGAAAAGGAAGGTTTTACTGAAAAAGACCTTTTAGATAGTGAAATTATAGCAAAAAAAGCATTTGAAATTGTAGAGGGTGGTCGTGGCACGGGAATGATGGGTTGGACAGACCTTCCTTATAACCAAGACGACGTTGTTGAAGACATAATCGCAACTGCTGAAGATATTAAAAACAAGTTTGATAATTTTGTTGTTTTAGGCATTGGTGGTTCAGCGTTGGGTCCCATAGCGGTTTTCCAAGCGCTTTGCCATTTAAGACACAACGAATTGCCTAAGGAAGTTAGAAAAGCGCCCAAACTTTACGTGGAAGACAACGTTGACCCCGAAAGAATGAACGCGCTACTTGACGTTATCGATTTGGAAAAGACCATGTTTAACGTCGTTACAAAGAGTGGTTCTACAAGCGAAACCATGTCACAATATCTTATCATTATGGATATTTTGAAGAAAAAGTTTGGCGACAAGGCAAAAGACCATATGATTGCAACCACTTCTATGAGTAAGGGTAACCTTATTAAAATCGCCAAGGCTGAAGGGCTTAAAACATTCTACATTCCCGACGGCGTTGGCGGAAGATTTTCCGAACTTTGTCCCGTTGGTTTGCTTCCCGCTGCCGTTGTTGGCGTAGATATTAAAGAACTTCTTGCAGGCGCAAGATATATGGACGAAATTTGCAAGACCAGTGAATTAAAGAAAAACCCCGCACTTATCGGTGCACTTTTACAATATTTATCAATCGGTCGCGGTAAAAACATTTCAGTTATGATGCCGTATGCCGACAGCCTAAAATATATTGCCGACTGGTATTGTCAGTTGTGGGGCGAAAGTTTAGGTAAGGCGGATAGCCTTGACGGACAAAAAGTATATGCTGGTCAAACCCCGGTTAAAGCACTTGGCGTTACCGACCAACACTCTCAAGTTCAACTTTATAGAGAAGGACCTTTCGATAAGGTTATCACCATAATCGGTGTGGAAAAATTCCGTTCGGACGTTACGATTAGTGACGGATGTGAAGATATTCCCGACGTAAACTTCTTGTGCAAACACACAATGAGCGAACTTATCAACACCGAAAGAAAGGCAACCGAATATGCATTGACTACGGCAAATCGCCTAAATTACACCATTATGCTTCCCGAAGTTAACGCGTTTACTATCGGTGAACTTTTGTATTTGTTTGAAATGCAAACTGCATATACCGGCGCAATGCTTAATATTGATACCTTTAACCAACCCGGTGTTGAGGGCGGAAAGAACGCAACTTACGCATTGTTTGGCAGAAAAGGTTACGAGAGCACGAAGGAAGAAATGAATTCTGCTCGTCAAAAAAAGGAAGATTATATTTGTCGATAAATGATGAAGAAAACAAGTTCTAACAAAAACGATTTGCCGTTATACTTATTCCATCAAGGTACGAATTATTATGCCTATGACTTTATGGGCGCCCACTTTGTGAGAAAAGGGGGTAAATCGGGTGTAATTTTTCGCGTTTGGGCTCCTCATGCCGAGTCGGTTTCGGTAGTTGGCGATTTTAATGGCTGGGACAAGTCGGCTTGCGTTATGCAAAGAATAAGCGACGGTGGTATTTTTGAGACCTTTATCGAAGGGCTTAAAGAATATGATACGTATAAGTATGCGGTGACGGGGGGCGGAAAAACCGTTCTTAAAGCTGACCCTTATGCTTTCCATTCGGAAACACCGCCGTATACCGCTTCAAAACTTTATAAACTTAACGGGTATAAGTGGCACGATGAGGAATATCTTAAAAATAGGGTTGCACCTTATTCTGCGCCAGTAAACATCTATGAAGTTAACCTTGCATCGTGGAAAAAACACGAAGACGGCAGTTATTATACCTATCGTGAACTGGCAAAAGAACTTGTTGCATACGTTAAAAAAATGGGCTATACCCACGTGGAGTTTATGCCCGTTGCAGAATATCCGTTCGACGGCTCTTGGGGGTATCAAGTAACAGGTTATTACGCGATGTCTTCAAGGTTTGGGACACCCAAAGATTTTATGTATCTTATCGACCAGTGTCATAAGAGTGGAATTGGCGTTATTGTGGACTGGGTTCCCGCGCATTTCCCAAAAGACGAGCATGGTTTGTATGAGTTTGACGGCTCTTATTGTTATGAAAATCAAGGCTGGGACAGAAGGGAACACAAAGGCTGGGGAACAAGGGTGTTCGATTGGGGCAGAAACGAAGTTCAGTCCTTTTTAATCTCCAACGCAGTTTTTATGTTTGAAAAATTCCACGTCGACGGACTAAGGGTTGATGCAGTCGCATCAATGTTGTACCTTGACTACGATAAAAAACCGGGCGAGTGGATACCCAACGAGCAAGGTGGCAACTATAATTTAGAAGCCATTGCCTTTTTCAAAAAGTTAAACGGCGTTGTGTTTGGCAAGTTTTCAAATATTATGATGATTGCCGAAGAATCAACTGCATTTTCAATGATAACTAAACCCGCTCATATGGGTGGTTTAGGATTTAACTTTAAGTGGAATATGGGTTGGATGAACGATACGCTATCGTATATGGAATGTGACCCGTATTTTAGGTCGCATAACCACGATAAATTGACCTTTTCGATGTGTTATGCGTTTACCGAAAATTACGTGCTACCAATTTCACACGATGAAGTCGTTCACGGCAAAAAATCTTTGATTGATAAAATGCACGGCGATAATTATCAAAAATTTTGCTCGGTGCGTTCGTATATGATGTTTCAATTTGCCCACCCCGGTAAAAAACTCAATTTTATGGGTAACGAGTTTGGTCAGTATAGGGAATGGGACTATGAAAACGGACTGGAATTTTTTATGCTAGACTTTGATTTGCATAAAAAACTTCATAAATTCACAAAAGATTTGAACTGTTTTTATAAAAACAACAAACCGCTTTACGAAATTGAAGATTCGTGGGACGGATTTAGTTGGATAGGCGTTGACGAACGCAATTCAAACACTCTTTCATTCGTTAGAACTGATAAGAGCGGAAATCAAGTAGTGACATTATTTAACTTTTCGGGCAATGATATATGCGACTATTTGCTAGGACTAGATGAAGGGGAATATAAAATAGCGCTCTGTTCGGACGATAAAAAATACGGCGGACAAGGTATGGTTAAACGTAAGATTTATAAAACCATTCCTTGCGAGTGTCACGGGAAAAAGCAAGCAATTAAAATCAATTTACCAAAGTTTAGCGCTGTATATTTAATTAAGGGATAATCTCAAAGGAGAATTTATATGATAAGGAAGAAAAAATGTGTTGCAATGCTCCTAGCGGGCGGACAAGGAAGTAGGCTTTATGCTTTGACTAGCATAATTGCTAAACCTGCGGTTTCTTTTGGCGGTAAGTATAGAATTATCGACTTTCCGCTATCAAACTGCGTTAATTCGGGCATTGATACCGTTGGTGTACTAACCCAGTATCAACCCATGCTACTTAACTCTTACATTGGCAACGGACAACCTTGGGACCTTGACAGAACTTTCGGTGGTGTTCATACACTCCCGCCATATCAAGGCAAAACCTCGTCCGACTGGTATAAGGGCACGGCAAACGCAATCTATCAAAACTTAAGGTTTATCAATCAGTTTGACCCTGATTACGTGCTTATTTTGTCGGGCGACCACATTTATAAAATGAACTATTCGTTAATGATAAACTATCATATTCTAAACGGAGCCGACTGCACGATTGCAGCAATAGACGTTCCTATTGAAGAAGCGTCAAGATTTGGTATTCTTAACACTAGGGAAGATGGAAGCATTTACGAGTTTGAGGAAAAACCCAAAAAACCCAAGTCAACACTTGCATCAATGGGTATTTACGTGTTCTCAGCTAAAAAACTTCAACAATATCTTGAAGAGGATAGCGTTAACCCCAATTCTTCTAACGATTTTGGTAAAGATATTCTTCCAAGAATGCTATCTTGTGGCGAAAAAATGATGGCTTATAGATTTGAAGGGTACTGGAAGGACGTTGGAACAATCGAATCGCTATATGAAGCAAATATGGACTTGCTCGGCGATAATCCCAAGTTCGACGTTACAGATTCTAGCTGGAAAATTCAGTCAAGAAGCCCGCTTGCACCTCCTCAATATATTGGTGATGATGCAAAAATCGATAATAGTATTATTATGTCGGGTTGTGAAATTTTCGGCAACGTAGAAAATTCCGTATTGTCAAGTGCGGTTACCGTTAAAAAAGGTGCCGTTGTTAAAAATAGTATAATAATGGCGGACGTTACCATTGAAGAAGACGCAGTGATTGAGTATTCTATCATAGACGAAGGCACTATTGTTAAAAAGGGTGCAAAGGTAGGTTCTCCCAAAGATGCGGGCAAGGGCATTGCCGTGCTCAGCCGTGGAATTGAGATTGGCGAAGGCGCCGTTATTGATGGTGGCGCAATGGTTGATAAGAGTGTTGCAAAGGAGGGAAAGTAAATGAGAGCAGTTGGTATTATATTTTCAAATATTCACGATGACAACGTGCCAGAACTCGTTAGAGAGAGAACGTTAGGTTCAATTCCCTTTGGCGGAAGATATAGACTTATCGACTTTCCGCTGTCAAATATGGTCAATTCTGGCATAGATACGGTCGGCATTATCACAAAAAGTAACTATCAATCGCTTATGGACCACGTTGGTAGTGGTAAAGATTGGGACCTTGCAAGAAAGGACGGTGGTGTAATTATCCTTCCGCCGTACGGTAATAACGCAAACAGCAGTCTTTATACTTCACGTCTTGAGGCGCTTAAAGGTATAACCAACTTCTTGTTTAGAGCGGACGAAGAATACGTTGTAATGACCGATTGCGACGCTGTAAGTAGAATAAACTATAACGACGTTATTGAGTATCATATAAGAAATAAAGCCGATATCACTATCGTTTATAAAAAACTTGAAAAGCAAGAGTATTTTACTAAAAATGCTACCACTTTTGATATTGAAAAGGGCAGGATTACGGGTGTAAAATATTTTGAACACGTTGTAGACGAAGATGCAAACGTGTGCACCAACGTTTTTGTTATGAAAAAATCACTTTTGCAAAACATAGTTATTGAAAGCATTTCTCATAACAAACATCACTTTATGGAAGATATAGTATCTGCAAACCTTAAGGGTATGAAGATTATGGGATACGAACATAAAGGATTTTATGCTGGTATAACGTCGCTTCAAGCATATTTTGACAGTAACATGAAACTTCTCGATAAAGACGTTAAACACGAAGTCTTTGGCGATAGAAGTGTATTTACAAAAATTCGTGACTCCGCACCCACAAAGTACGGAAAGAGTGCAATTATCAAAAATTCTATGATTGCCGACGGCTGTATTATCGAGGGTGAAGTTGAGAACAGTATTATATTTAGAAACGTAAAAGTCGCTAGAGGCGCGGTTGTTAAAAATAGTATTATTATGCAAAACACCGTGCTTGGCGAAAATAGTACACTTAACTGCATTATTGCCGATAAAAACGTTGTTATTAGGGATAGAAAGGTGCTTTCGGGCAGTGAAAATCATCCTTTCTATATCGGCAAAGGCATTATGATTTAAGGAGAATTTATGGCAGAAACTTCAAAAAGAGCATACAAAAAACGTGGTAGGAGTATTATCAAAACCAAAAAACTACCCGAAATTAAAGTTGTTCAAAAAAAGAAAATTATATTTTTAGGCTCGGAAGCAGCACCTTTTATTGCAACTGGTGGACTTGCTGACGTTATGGGCTCGCTCCCAAAATCGCTTGCTAAAAACAAGAATCTTGACGTCAGTGTGATTTTGCCTATGTATAGCGCTATTAAGGCGGAGTATAGGGAAAAGTTTAAGTTTATAACAAGCTTTAACGTGTCGGTTGCTTGGCGCTTGCAATATTGCGGGGTATTCTTTTATGAATATCAGGGCGTAAAATTCTATTTTCTTGACAACGAATATTATTTCAAGAGAGAGGGCAACATTTATGGGTTCTACGACGACGGGGAAAGATTTTCATTTTTCTCTAGAGCGGCGCTAGATACCATTGCCCGTCTAAATATTTATCCCGACGTTTTGCACTGCAACGATTGGCAAACTTCGGCATCGATAATATTCTTGAAAGGAATGTATTATAACGACGAAAACTTTAGGAAAATCAAGACGGTTTTAAGTATTCATAATATAGAATATCAAGGTGTATTCGGTATGGATACTTTCTCGGACGTTTTCGGTTTTTCGGAATCTATTAGGCCTCAAGTAGAATTTAACGGCGCGGTTAACCTTATGAAAGGCGCAATCGAAATGACCGACATTTTGTCCACCGTAAGCCCAACCTATGCCGAAGAGATAAAGGAAAGTTTTTATGCACACGGACTAGAAAATATTATCAATAGAAACGCGCATAAACTCTACGGAATTTTGAACGGCATCGATATCGACTATTATAATCCTGAAACGGATAAGTGCTTGTTTAGTAATTATTCGGCTAGCGATTTATCGGGGAAAGCGGTATGTAAGGCTGAACTACAAAAAATGATTGGACTACCTGTGAGGGAAGACGTTCCAATTATTGCCGTTATTTCAAGACTTGTTTCGCATAAAGGCTTAGATTTAATAAAAGAAGTTATTGAAAGTTTGCTAACTAGCGACGTTCAAGTGGTAATCTTGGGTAAAGGCGAGACTGCGTATGAAAATTTCTTCACCGCAATCGCTAATTCTTATAAGGGCAAATGTGCGACGATAATTGCTTACAATCAAGATTTGTCGAGGAAAATTTATTCTGGTGCGGATATTTTCTTGATGCCGTCTAAGAGTGAACCTTGTGGACTTTCTCAAATGATTGCAAGTAGGTATGGAACAGTGCCCGTTGTTAGAGAAACTGGCGGGCTTAACGACAGCATAAAGGCGTATACGGGTGTTAAGGGTAACGGATTTACCTTCCACGACTATAATGCTCACGATATGCTTTACGTTATTAACGAAGCGATAAGGACGTTTAATGATAAGAACGCGTGGAAAGACGTGCAAAACCGCGCGATGACAACCGACTTCTCTTGGAGAATTCAAGCGGGAGAATATGAGAAATTATACAACAAATAACAATTAAAAGGACTTGAATTATGGTTACTATGACAGAAAAAGATGCAGTTAGTTTGATTAGGAGTAAACTTTCAAAGTATTTCGGTGTTACTCCTAAAGAGGCTAGCAAAGAACAAATTTACAAAGCAGTCGTTATGTGCGTTAGGGATATGCTCCTTGAAAAACGTAGCGCATTCAACAAAAAGTATAGGGAGCAAGGCGGAAAACGTGTTTATTATCTATGCATGGAATTCTTGCTCGGTCAATCGCTCAAAAACAACGCTTATAACCTAAGCATTAGCGAGGCTTTCGATAGCGCATTAAAGAAAGAATTTAATTGCTCGATGGAAGAACTTTACGAGATTGAACCCGATGCTGGTCTTGGCAACGGCGGTCTCGGTAGACTTGCAGCATGCTTTATGGACGCTTTGGCAAGCCAAAACTATCCCGCAATGGGCTATTCTATTAGATACGAATACGGCTTGTTTAAGCAAAAAATCGTTGACGGCTGGCAAATTGAACTTCCTGATATTTGGCTTCCCGGTGGCGAAGTTTGGCTTACACAAAGACTTGATAAAACTTTTAAGGTTAAATTTGACGGACACATCAAAGAACACTGGAATGAAAACGGCTGTTATATAGAGCACATTGACGCAAAAGAAATCGAAGCCGTTGCTTATGATATGATGATATCTGGTAAAGATAGTGACGCCGTTTCGGTTTTGAGGCTTTGGAAAGCACAAAATATCCGCGATTTCGATATGAAAACCTTCTCGCAAGGCGATTATATGAGAAGTATGCAAGAAGATAACGAAGCCGATTTAATTTCTAAGGTGTTATATCCTTCGGATAACCATTTTGAAGGTAAATCTTTACGTTTAAAACAACAATATTTGCTTGTTTCGGCAACCTTGCAAGATATCGTAAAAGACCACGAAAAACGTTATGGTTCGCTTTCGACCTTGCCCGATAAAGCATCAATTCACATCAACGACACTCACCCCGCACTTTGTATTCCCGAACTTATGAGAATATTGATTGACGAACGTGGGTTTAGTTGGGACGATGCGTGGAGCATTGTAACAAGAACGGTTGCATACACCAACCACACTGTTATGAGCGAAGCACTTGAAAAGTGGAGCGAAGACCTCATTGCAAGAAGACTTCCTAGAATTCATATGATTTTAAGGGAAATCAACCAAAGATTTTGCGGTCAAATGTGGGATAGATTCCCAGGGGATTGGGATAAAATCGACAGAATGAGCATTTTCTCGCACAATCAAATCAAAATGGCAAACTTGAGTGTAATTGCATCTCATACCGTTAACGGTGTTTCGGCACTTCACAGTGACATCATAAAAGAAAGCATTTTTAAAGATTTTTATGATATTTATCCCGAAAAATTCACCAACGTAACCAATGGTATCGCTCATAGACGTTGGCTTTGTCAATCTAACCCCGAACTTTGTTCGCTCTTAAATGAAACTATAGGCGACGGATACGTTAAAGATGCGGGGAGGCTTATCGATTTTAGAAAGTTTGAAAACGATACGGCAGTTCTTAAGAGATTAAACGAGATAAAACAAATCAAAAAACGTCAATTCTGCGAGTATGCAAATAAAAGGCAAGGTGTTGTAATCGACCCCAATTCTATGTTTGACGTTCAAGCAAAAAGACTGCACGAGTATAAGCGTCAACTTATGAACGCATTGTACATTATTTCAATCTATAACGAATTAAAAGAAAATCCCGACCTTGAAATGACACCAAAAACCTTTATTTTTGGTGCGAAAGCAGCGCCCGGATACTATTTTGCAAAACAAGTTATTAAACTTATTTGTGCTTTAAGCGCAGATATTAGAAAAAATCCCAAGATAAACAAGAAACTTAACGTTGTTTATATGGAAGATTATTGCGTAACCATGGCTGAAAAGCTTATGCCCGCAACTGAAATTAGTGAACAAATTTCTCAAGCGGGTAAAGAGGCAAGTGGTACGGGTAATATGAAGTTTATGATAAACGGTGCGCTAACAATCGGTACGCTAGACGGCGCAAACGTTGAAATGCGTGAGGCTTGTGGTGACGAAAATATTTTCATCTTTGGTTTAACCGCAAAAGAGGTCGATAAAATGTGGGCACATGGCTATAATGCTTCAAGTTTTTATGCGGACAACAAAAAACTTGAAAAGGTTATTAATGCCCTAAATCGCGGCTTTAATGGTGAAACTTTTGGCGACATTGCCCAATACTTGTTAACCGGAAGCCCCATTGCCGACCCGTATATGTGCCTTGCGGACTTTGGTTCGTTCTGCGATATACATGAAAGGGCAGACCAAGTTTACCTTAATAAACTTGACTGGGCTAAAAAGAGCCTTAACAATATTGCAACCGCTGGTATTTTTGCAAGCGACCGCAGTATTAGAGAATATGCTGACAGAATTTGGAGACTTAAAAGGATAGATTAGTATGTGCCTTTATAATCCTTTGGATAAATACTATAAAAGCATCACTGGTGCTATATCAGAAACCGATAAATTGACGATTAGAGTTAAAGGAAACTTTGACTCTATCGTTTTTATTTGCAAAAATGATTTAAGCGGTTTCGAAGAGTATTATTTAATGGAAAAAGAAGGGGATACTTTCAAAATTTCACTGTCGTTAAAGGCGGGTTTGTACTTTTATTGTTTCGGTTTGGATAATGGCAAATTTATCTCTAAAAATCAAGCGTTTTTAGGTGAGATTATGTCAGACAAAAACTACTTCCAATTGACAGTGTTTTCCAAAGATTTCTTTGTTCCTGAGTGGTTTAGTGGTGGGATAATGTATCAAATTTTCCCCGATAGGTTTTGTAGAAAAAATGAAAACGTAAACTTAAAAAAAGGCGACGTCTTGCATGAAAATTGGCTTGATACACCCGTGTTTTTGCCAAACAAAAAAGGAAAGGTTCTAAACAACGATTTTTTTGGTGGCGATATTAACGGGATAATAAGCAAACTCGATTATTTAGTTGGACTTGGCGTTAGCGTCATTTATCTCAATCCTATTTTCGAGGCTCGTTCCAACCACCGATACGATACGGGCGATTATATGAAAATTGATAGTATGCTCGGTAGTGAAGACGATTTTAGAAACTTGATTTTAGAAGCCGATAAACGCGGTATAAAAATTATTCTTGACGGTGTTTTCAATCACACTGGTGACGATAGTACTTATTTTAATAAATACGGCAGATATAAAAACGTGGGCGCTTATCAAAGTAAGGATAGTGATTATTATAATTGGTTTAATTTTGATAACCACCCCGATTTATACCAATCTTGGTGGGGAATAGACATTTTGCCCTCTACAAATAAGCAAAAAGATTCGCCCTATATAGACTTTATAACGGGAACTGACGGAGTGTTGGAGCATTATACAAAGATGGGCATAGGCGGTTGGCGACTTGACGTTGTTGACGAACTTCCTTCTCACTTTGTAAAAAGAATTCGTTCGGCGGTAAAAGGTGTAAACGATAACGCAATAGTTATCGGTGAAGTTTGGGAAGACGCGTCGAACAAAATCTCTTATGGCGAGAGAAGGGAGTATTTCCAAGGCAAAGAATTGGATTCGGTTATGAACTACCCCTTAAAAAATGCCATTATAAATTTTGCCAAAAACGGCGACGTTAAAGGGCTTGTTGCGGTAATAAAAGAGCAAATTGACCATTACCCAAGTAAAGTTTTGCACTCTCTTATGAACATACTCTCAACCCACGATACCTATAGGCTTATAACTGCTGTTGGTGGTGCTATAGCCGATGGGTTAAGTAAAGTTCAAATGTCTAATATACAGATACCAGAAAATAAGTTATCGCAAGCGAAATTCAAGCAAAAAGTCGCTTCTCTATTGCAGTATACTTTGATTGGCGTTCCGTGTGTTTATTATGGTGACGAGATTGCTATGCAAGGCTATGCCGACCCACTTAACCGACGTTGCTATCCGTGGGGAGAGGAAGATTTTGAAATGCTTTCATGGTATCAACTACTCGGTAGTATGCGCTCTTCCTTTAATGCGATAAAATTTGGCGATTTTGAAGAGATTTATGCCACTGACGGCATTTTGATTTTCAAAAGAGTATATCGTGAAGAAGAGGTTTTGATTGCAGTAAACGTCAGTGACGCACCTATTGAAATACAATTTGAAGGAAAACTTAAAGATTTTATAAGCGAAAACACCTTTGACGGTGGTGCATCGCTTCCCTCAAATTCCTTTATGGTTTTATATTGTGAAGAATAGTAAATAAAAAAGAAACCTACTTTAGTAGGTTTTTTTGTTTATTTGCTACAAATGGTATTGATTTTTTTGCCAAATAAGTATATAATTAAAAGGTAATTAAAATGGGTGAGTGTGTGTTGCGTATATGCCGTGCTTGTTTTGTTGTTGGTAATCTAGTGAGGTTGCGTGACATATAAAAAATCCCAACCATAGCAAAACTATGATTGGTATCGTGGCAGGTGAGACGGTGACGCGGACGTCAGTCCTGCGGAGTTTACGGAGCAGTCAGCAACCGGTTGAGGTTGCGTGATGGTTTAGTAAAATAAAAAATCTCAACCACTAATGTGATTGAGATTTGGCAGGGAAGATGGTGACGCGGACGTCAGTCCTGCGGAGTTTACGGAGCAGTCAGCAACCGGGTGAGGTTGCGTGACATATAAAAAATTCCCAGTTGAAAGAAAATCAACTAGGAATTTGGCAGGGGAGACGCGACTCGAACACGCAACCGGCGGTTTTGGAGACCGCTGCTCTACCAATTGAGCCACTCCCCTAAAAGCATAACGATTATATAATAAATTTTAAGTTTAGTCAATCAAAATGAGGTCAAAATGGAAAAGAAATTTAAATTAGGTGTGATTGGTGCTGGTTTTATGTCAACCGCAATTGTAAAGGGGGCAATTTTGTCTTCGGCAATCGGTGCGGAAGAGATTATTGTTAGCGATTTAAGTGAAAGTGCACTTGAAAATATGGCGAAAAACGGTGTTTCGGTGACGACTAATAGTAAAATGCTTTGCGATTGTGCCGAATACGTGTTATTTGCCGTTAAACCGCAAAATCTCGATTCAGTATTAGAGGTTATAAAAGATTGCAATTGTAAAAAGTTTATTTCCATTATGGCTGGTGTGAAAAAGCAAAAGATTAAAAATGCACTCGGTGACGTTTTGGTTGCAAGATGCATGCCGAACACACCTTGCTCTGTTGGGCTTGGTGCGGTAGGACTTGATGCAAGCGATTATACCGAACAAACGGAAGTCGATTTTATCGCGTCGCTTTTATCTTCTTTTGCCGAAGTGGTTTTGGTTGACGAAGACAAGCTTAATGCCGTTACTGGTGTTAGTGGAAGTTCGCCCGCATACTTTTATTTGTTCTTGAAAGGAATTATTGAGGCGGGTGTAGAAAACGGCCTTACGTATGAGCAAGCAAAATTACTTGCTACAAGCACTATGATTGGTGCGGGGGAAATGGTTTTCCAAAACAAAAACAAGTCGCTTGACGAACTTATCGATTCGGTATGTAGTAAAGGTGGCACTACGATTGAGGCTATTAAAGTTTATAAAGAAAGTGGACTTACTGAAATTACTAAAAACGCAGTTGACGCCTGCATAAAACGTTCTAAAGAGTTGGAGAATTTGTAATGAAAACTGTCGACCTTTATACTGACGGTGCATGTAGTGGCAACCCCGGTGTTGGTGGGTACTGTGCAATTTTAATATATAACGGTGTGGAAAAGGTTATAAGTGGTAGAGAGGAGATGACTACCAACAATCGCATGGAACTTCTTGCCGTAATAAAAGGGCTTGAGGCCTTAAAGGAAAAGTGTAACGTAAACGTTTACAGCGATTCCCAATACGTCGTGGATGCGTTCAATCAAAACTGGATAAGCTCGTGGGGGGCTAACGGCTGGAAAACCGCGGGCAAAAAGGACGTTAAAAACCCTGACCTTTGGCAAAAACTTTTGGAACTTACGTTGATTCATTCGGTTACCTTTATCAAGGTTAAGGGGCACGCTGACAACGAATACAACAATCGTTGCGATAAAATTGCAGTAGAAGAATATAAGAAAACAATTTAATCTAGGATAAAAATTATCACTTCATTATATAAATAATATATGGTAAAAAGTAAAATTATTTATATAAAGTCAATTCTTCTAACCATTGTGTTAGGAATGATTGGGGCGACGGGGGTTGTCTTTTCCGTTTTGTATTTTCAAACGTTCAAAAGTGGTTTTTTGTTTGATAACAACAGCCTTTTTACGTCCGTTTCAATATCAGTTATAAGCCTTTTGACTGTTCTATCAATCGTTTATTTTAGAAGGTCTCACGCACTTTTATTTAGGCTTTTTATCGTGTTTACGCTAGCAATAACCTTGCTAACCTTGTCGCTATATCTATTCAAAAGCACAGGGCTTTTAGATACCTTTAGCAGTATTGAAGGGATACGTGATTACGTTGAAGGCGTCGGTAAATGGGCATCGCTATTATTTGTGTTTATCCAAATTTTGCAAGTGGTGATTTTGCCTATTCCGTCCTTTATTTTGATAGGGGCAGGAGTGTTGCTATTCGGCACCATTAAAGGCGCAATTTTAAGTTCTCTTGGCGTTGTATTAGGGTCATTAACGTCCTTTTATATCGGTAGAATTTTTGGATATAAACTTGCAAAATGGCTTTTTGGTGAACATAAGGTGTCTAAATGGATACGTGTGTTAGAGGGTAAGGGTAAAATATTATTTGCATTGATGTTTATTTTTCCGTTGTTTCCAGACGACCTACTATGCGTTGTTGCGGGAATAACGTCTATGAAAGCCTCACACTTTCTAACGTTAACTCTATTGACTAGACCTTTTTCAGTATTTATATCCTCGCTATCGATTGGAAATAGTTTAATTCCTTACAATACTTGGTGGGGAATAGTGCTGTGGATATTGGTATTTGTAGCAATATTTTTTATAACGACAAAGATTTATAAATTCTTAATTTCAAAAAGTGAAAACAAAGTAAAACAATAATGATTTCACGTGCTATTATGCGTGACATAAAGATAAAAACTATGAAAATTCTACTAAGTAACGACGATGGCGTAAAGTGTGATGGAATAGTAAAGCTTGCCGAAAGACTTTCAAAAAAACATGAAGTTTTGGTGGTCGCGCCCGACGGCAATAGGTCGGCAAGTTCGCACTCTTTAACCATCTCTAAATGCATAAAACTTCAAAAAATTGATGCAAAAGGGTATCAATGCTATGCAATATCTGGCACTCCCGCCGATTGCGTTAAGTTTGCAAAACTTGTATTTACCGATTTTGATGCGGATATTGTGATTGCTGGTATCAATAAGGGGCACAATATTGGCTCTGATATTTTATACTCTGGCACCGTTTCTATTGCTTGCGAAGCATCGTTTTTTGGTAATATTGCCTTCTCTTTTTCAGCATTTTCGCTAGACGAGACCGATTTTACCTATTATGCTGAACAAGCGGAAAAAATTATCGAACAATTATTACCCTTGTCTAGTGCTGGCGACGTGTGGAACGTTAACTTTCCCGATAAATCTAAGGGTGAAATTAAGGGGTATAAGGTTACAAAACTTGGTAAACACATATATTCTGATAGGTATATGCCCGTGGGTGATAATCAATTTATGCTCGTTGGCGAACTTATTGACCACGACGAAAACGATTTCGATTGTGACGTCGAATGGATAAAAAAGGGGTACGTTACTATAACACCTATCCTTCTAAACAAAACTAATCACGAAAAAATTAAAGAAGTAAAAGATTTATGCGAAAAATTGTTGTAATTGGTGGTGGACCTGCGGGGCTAATTTCCGCATATTCGGCATCAAAAAACCAAAACCAAGTAATTTTGCTTGAAAAAAACGAAAAATTGGGCAAAAAAATATACATTACGGGAAAAGGTCGGTGCAATTTAACTAACGACGTTCTGCCAAACGAATTTTTCCCAAACGTTGTGTCAAACCCCAAATTTATATATAGCGCAATAAACGTTTTTTCGCCCAAAGACGTGTTTGATTTTTTTGAAGAAAATGGACTTCAACTAAAAGTAGAACGCGGGAATAGGGTGTTTCCGTTAAGCGATAAAGCAAGTGACGTTACCAAAACTCTCGAAAAAGCACTTTTTAAGGCAAACGTTGACGTTAGATTGAACACAGAAGTTAAAAAAATTTTGGTTGAAAACGGACAAGTTAAAGGTGTTGAGACCAACTTTGGTGAGATTTTATGCGACAGCGTTATAGTTTGCACGGGCGGAATTTCATATCCGTTAACTGGAAGCACGGGTGACGGTTATAAATTTGCAAAATCGGTGGGGCATAACGTTGTTGAACTTAAGCCGTCCTTGGTGGGAATTGAACTTTGTGGTAACGAATTTATAGAAGTGCAAGGCTTATCGCTAAAAAACGTTACTTTTACTATAAAAGCATCGGAAAAAGTGTTGTTTTCTCAGTTTGGGGAAATGCTATTTACACACTTTGGTGTATCTGGACCTATTGTTTTGTCGGCATCGGCACTTATCAATAGAAAAGTGATGAATAACTTAACTTGTTTTATTGACCTCAAACCCGCACTTACCAATGAAGTGCTTGACGCAAGGCTTTTAAGGGAGTTTAAGGATAACAACCTTAAAACCATTGCAAACGTTATGCGTTCATTACTTCCCAAAAACCTGATTGCAGTGGTGCTAAAGCAGGCTAGTATAAAGCAGTCTAAAAATTGTAGCGAAATAACCGCACAAGAACGCGAAAAATTAGTATTTACACTTAAAAATCTTAAATTCTTACCCAAAAAGTTAAGACCTATTGACGAAGCGATAGTTACCGCTGGTGGCGTTGACGTTAAGGAGATTAACCCCAAAACTATGGAAAGTAAAAAGGTTAAGGGACTTTATTTTGCGGGCGAAGTGCTAGATATCGATGCATTTACGGGCGGATTTAACATGCAACTTGCCTTTTCTACTGGTTTTGTCGCGGGAAATAACGCATAAAACGCAAATTGCATTGAAAATAGGTAGAAATAAACAAAAAAATTTGTTATAATTGATATAAATTAAACGTGGGGATAATAATTATGGAAAAAATCATTAGAATTGCTCTTGACGGACCCTCTGGGAGTGGTAAAAGCACTATAGCAAAAAAACTTTCTTCTAAACTTAATATTCTTTATTTAGATACTGGCGCTATGTATAGGGCGACTGCGTTAAAGGCGATTGCTCTTGGCATTGATACTTTAGACGTTGAAGGTGTTAAAACCTTTATTGACGATATTGACTTGCAAATTAAATACGTTGATGGAAGCCAACGCACTTTCCTTGATGGAGAGGACGTTTCGGAAAAGATTCGTGAACCGCACGTTTCTATGGCGGCGTCTAACATATCAAGCTTAAAACCCGTAAGGCTCAAAATGGTTGATATGCAAAGAAAAATTGCGGGCGAAATGTCTTGCGTTTTAGACGGAAGGGATATCGGCTCTTACGTTTTGCCTAACGCAGATTTTAAGTTCTACATCACCGCAAGCACTGAAGTTAGAGCGGATAGAAGATATAAAGAACTTGTGCTCAAAGGTCATAAGGTTGATTTTGAAAAACTTAAAGAAGAAATAGAGCAAAGAGATTATAACGATAAAACGCGTGACTTTGCGCCTTTAACAAAGGCAGTTGATGCAATCGAAATCGATACGTCGTTTATGAGTGTTGACCAAGTTGTTTCCAAAGTTTTGTCATACATCGAAAGGTAAATTATGAACTGTTTATATCGCATACCGCTATTTGTATTCAATAGATTATGTCCTTCAAAAATCCACGGGAAAGAGAACATTCCCGAAGGGAAGGCTGTAATCGTATGTAACCACATTCACGCAATGGATTGCGGTTACATTGCGAAAATTTATAATAAAGACATATATTTTCTTGCAAAAAAAGAGTTGTTTAAGAAAAAATTCGTTACAAAACTCTTAAAATCTCTCGGCGGACTTCCTATCGATAGGGATAACCCCGACATGAAGAGTTTGATGACGGCGATAAAAGTTCTTAAAGATGGGCATAAACTTGTTATCTTCCCTGAGGGAACTCGTAACAAAACCGGCACGACCGAACTTCAACCGATTAAGGGCGGGGCTATGGTGTTTGCAGTAAAGGCAAAAAGCCCCATTGTTCCTATTATGATTGATAGAAAATTACGTATGTTTAGAAGGTCGCACGTAATAGTTGGTAAACCCTTTGAACTTACAGAATTTTACGATAGAAAACTTGGCGACGAAGATATGGAAGCAATGAACAATATCGTCGCCGATAAAATGAGAGAACAACAAGCAATCTTAAAAGAAATGCTTGCGCAAAAAAAGAAGAAAAAAGGCAAGAAGAATGAAGATATTAAAGGGTAAAAACGCCGGCTTTTGCTTTGGTGTTAAAAGGGCGGTTACCCGTGCTAAATCTTTATCGGGCGAAAACAATTACGTTTTGGGTGAAATTATCCATAACGAAGCCGTTGTTGAAGACCTGAAAAATAGGGGTATTAAAACCATAAACTCAATTGATGAGGTCGAAATTAAAAAAGGCGACAAGGTTTTGATTAGAACACACGGCGAACCTAAGTCAACCTTTGACAAGCTTGAAAATATTGGAGCCGAGATTATTGATTGCACTTGCCCGTTTGTTAAAGATATTCAAAAAATTGTCAATGAACACCACGAAAAAGGGTATACCATTGCAATAATCGGCGATAAAAATCACCCCGAGATTAAGGCTATAAACGGCTGGTGTGAACAAAAGGCGATTATTACCGAAGACGCAGAGGTTTTGTCGTCTATACAGTTTGAAAAACTGTGTGTTGTGGTTCAAACCACCTATTCGGTGGCGAAATTTGAAAATTTGTTGAAAAATTTTAGGTATAGTAAGGCAAAAACAGTTGATATTTTCAAAACAATTTGCTATACTACCATAGAGCGACAAAAAGAAGCGGAAATATTATCGAAAAAGTGTGACGCGGTGTTGGTTGTCGGCGGTGCAAACAGCAACAACACGCAAAAACTTTTCAATATTTGTAATGCAAATTGTCAAAATACTTTTCGTCTAATTTCACCTGTCGACTTCGATTATAAAAAAATAAAAAGTTTTAATAAAATAGGGATTGTTCTTGGCGCGTCGACACCGATTGAACAATTTCAGGAGGTAGTCTCGCATATGGAGAACATTACAGAAGAAATCATCACCACGGAAACCGTTGAAACCACGGCTGAACAAACTGCAGAAGTTTCTGTTAAGTCAGAAATGGAAAAAGCTTTCAACAATATTAAGCCCAGCAAAGACTTAAAGATTGGTCAAATTGTTTCCGCTTATATATCATCCGCTAAAGAAGACGGATTGACTTTGTCGCTTAAGAACACTAAGAAAGACTTTGAACTTCCCGCTAGTGAAATTTTGGGCGATTATCAAAAAGATGCATACGCTGACAAAATCGGTCAAGAAATGCGCGTAATGGTTGTTGCTAAAAATCCTATCAAATTCTCTGAAAAAGCAATGGAAAAAGTTTTGAAAGAAGAAGCAGAGATTGAAGAAATTAAGGCTGGCAAACTTTTTGAAGCCGTTATCACTGCAACCAACAAAGGCGGTTTGACTGGTAAATACGGTAGTTATCAAGTTTTCGTTCCCGCATCACAAATCAAACTCGGTTTTGTTAAAGACCTTGAAAAATACGTTGGTAAAACTCTTAGACTTAAGGCTGAAAAGGTTGAATCAAGAGGCGCTCGTCGTCAAATCGTTGGTTCACAAAGAGTTATTTTAGAAGCTGAAAAGGCTGAACGCGATGCTATTAAGGCTCAAAAAGAAGCAGAATTCTTCGGTAGCATTCAAGAAGGCGACGTTGTTCTTGGAACTCCCGTAAGATTTGCAGCATTCGGTGCATTTATCGACGTAAACGGTTTTGATTGTCTTGCACACATCTCCGACCTTTCTTGGACTGGTTGCAAGGATTGTGCTGAAGTTTTGGAAATCGGTACTCAATACGAATTCAAAATCTTGAAGATTGATGAAGAAAATAAGAGAGTTTCAGTTGGCTACAAGCAATTACAAGCTAAACCTTGGGAAACCGTTGCTGAAAAATACAACGTTGGCGATGTTATCAAGGGTAAGGTTGTAAGACTAGTAAGCTTTGGTGCTTTCGTTGAAGTTGAAAAAGGAATCGATGGTTTGGTTCACGTTTCACAAATTTCTAACGAATGGTTGGAAAACCCTGTAACCGCTTTAGAAGTTGGTCAAGAAGTTGAAGCTAAGATTATGGACATCAATCCCGAAAAGGAAAAAATGAACCTTTCAATCAAAGCACTTCTCCCTGAACTTCCCAAGCCCGAAAAGACTGATGAAGAAAAGGCTTCTAAGGGTAAAAAACGCAAAGTAAACGAAGAGGAAGAAGAAGGCATGCTTCATGAATGGAAGGATGACAACACTGGTGACGGTGGTGTTTCAATCGCTGAAATGCTTAAAAACAACTAATTAATCAATAAAAATAAAAAGTCTTGTCAAGTTGGCAAGGCTTTTTTGTTATTTTAAAATTTTTTATAGCATAGTATATACAAATGAATTTTGACGTGTTTACTTTGGATTTAAAAACTGCGCTGAAAGGTGTGGACATAAAAAATCTTTATGAAATTCGATTAAGAGTTGGTTTTCCTGTAATAGTTAAATTTGCAACCGAATATAAATATTTAGGACAAAACGGTGCGGTAACTGATAGTGATAAAGGAATTGTTGTAACTAACAACCATATAAATGAAATTATTGATAACATTACCGAACGTTCACTATACGCATATAATGAAAGTTTACGTCAAGGTTATTTAACTTCAAAGAGCGGACTAAGGGTCGGGGTTGCTGGTGATTGCGTTATCGACAACGGACAAGTTTTAACTATTAAAAATATAACGTCATTGAACGTTAGAATTCCGCACAAAGTCAAAGATTGCTCAAAAAAGATTATCGACTATATTATAAATGATAGCAAGATTTTTAACACATTGATAATATCAGCGCCGGGATACGGCAAAACGACCATGTTGAAAGATTTGGCGGAAAAAATTAGTGAAAAAAATATCGGCTCGGTGCTTATCGTGGACGAGCGGGAAGAGTTTTTGGACGTTTACGGGGAAAATATTGACCATATAAAAAACTGCGATAAGTCTTTTGCTTTTGATAACGGGATAAGGGTTATGTCGCCAAAAGTTATAGTAACTGACGAACTTTGTTCAAAAAACGACTGGGAATGTGTTAAAAATGCTATAAATTGTGGTGTTAACGTGCTTGCAAGTTGCCATGCGGATAGTATTGAACAAATGCAAAATAAAAAAGCATTTCAAAAAGGGATATTTGAAAGATACGTTTTGCTTTTTGGTAGCGGACAAGCAGGGGTTGTTAAGGGTGTTTATGATGAGGAGTTTAATTTGTTGTGAGGTTTGTATTTTGCTTAGCTTTACTTGTCGTTAGTATAATAGCAGGGCATAAATTTGCCGACAAATACACTTTAAGACGAAAATTTTATAGTGATTTTTCCTTTTTTAATAAGCATTTAAAAAGCGAGATTTCCTTTTCACAAACAACACTCTTAAAAATGACTGATTTGTTTGATAAAAAGACAGACTTTTATATATCGTTAAAAAAATATATAGAAAATAAAGAATTTAACTTTGAAAAAAAGTATCTAAGTTTGGAAGAAAAGGGGTTTTTTAAGGGGTACATAGAAAACGTAGGTGCTCACGATAAAATTACTCAACTAAATTACCTTGAAAGTGTAGAACAAAAAATAGATGAATATTATTCCAGTGCCGAAAAGGGAGAGAAAAAGTATAAAACATTATATATTAAGCTTGGACTTTTATTTGGTTTAATGCTTTTTATCATTTTTATTTAGGTGTTAAATGAACGTAGACGTAATTTTTAAGATAGCCGCAATAGGAATTTTGATTGCCGTTATAACGCAAGTGCTTAAAAAGAGCGATAGAGACGATATAGCAACGCTTGTCGCTCTTGCGGGACTAGTTATCGTTTTAACCATGGTAATAAATATGATAAGCGACCTGTTTGAATCGATAAAAAACATATTTTACTTGTATTAGATGACAAAACTAATCATTCTTGCAATAATATTTGCGGTAATTATCCTATACTTAAAAAATATAAATGCTGAACTTGCAATGCTAGCGGGTATAGGCGCGGGGATAATTTTTTTATGGTTTGCGATTTCTTATCTAACTGAAATTTTTAGCGTAATTGACACTTTAGTGGAATTGTCGGGAATAGATAGGCAAATTTATAAAATAATATTAAAAATTACCGCACTTGGATATTTAGTAGAATTCGGCGCGGGAACGGTTGAAGATTTTGGAATGAAAGGACTTGCGGACAAACTTGTTTTTGTAGGTAAAATTATGATTTTTTCCATATCTCTTCCTATAATATACGCGATTATAAACATGCTTACGGGTTTGATGCAATGACAAAGAAATTTGTAATTATATTTTTAACGGCAATAAATTTTTGTTTTGCTATCTTCAATCAACCCAAAACAGCCTACGCCGACCAACTGTCAGACAGCATTGACGAGCAGATGAGCAATATCGACCTTAGTGGGCTTAAAGATTTTTTTGATGAAAACATTACTATGGAAAAGGGCGGGGTAGTAGAATTTATATCAAATCTACTTGATGGTAACTTCGACAAGGACGGACAGAGTGCATTGGGATATATATCGTCGATTGTTTTTCGACAAGCAAGGGAAATGCTACCGTCTTTTATTTGCATTATAATTATCGCCGTTCTTTGCGGTATTTTGCAGGGTATAAAGAGTTCCACCTTTTCTCAAAGTATAAACGATTTGATTTCTTTCGTGGGGCTTCTTGCTATAATTTTGGTTGTTTCCGCTCAAATATCTTCGCTAATATCAAGTGCTAAAAACATTATGGAAAATATAGCGAAATTAATTACGATTATGTCACCCATAATCACATCGTTAATGGTTGCGGGTGGGGCGAACGTGTCGGCTGGGATATATTCACCAACTGTTTCTACGTTATCAAATATCATATCTAATGTTATGCTTGGTGTTTTGCTTCCGCTTGTTATGATTATGTTTGTTTTTTCGGTTATATCAAACTTTTCAAGCAGTGTAAAACTATCAAAATTTATAGATTTTGCATCTTCTACGATAAAGTGGATACTAGGCATTACTGCAACTATATTTACTATTTTTATGACCGTGCAGGGAATAGCAAGTGCAACTTACGACGGGGTTTCTATTAAAGCCGCAAAATATGCTATTTCAAATTCAATACCGATTGTAGGAGGCTTTTTACGTGACGGGTTTGATATTGTGGTCGCGGGAAGTGTTTTAATAAAAAATTCGGTTGGTATTGCTTGTTTATTTGGCTTTTTGATTATGATTATATCGCCGGTAATTAAAATGTCGTTGTTCTCACTTATGCTTAAGGGTTGCTCGGCGATTGTAGAACCAATTTCCGACCCAAGAATACCGAATTTTTGTGCTTCAATATCTAAATGTATAAATTATTTAGTAGCGATAACTTTAGTCAGCAGTTTTATGTTTTTTATCAATGTTTTACTGATGATTTTTACGGCAAACGCGTTTATTTAGTATGAAAGACTGGATATTGTCAATTGGAATTGTGGTGGTAATATTGTCGATTATATCGCTACTTCTTCCAAACGGAAAAATGGGCAAATACGTAAAGTGTGTTTTTTCACTCCTTGTTGTTTTTGTGGTGTTAAAACCAGTTGTATTTTTAGGGGACAATAATGCTACTTTAGACCAAATCTACAGTGACGTTCATACGGATATACCGCTACAAGAAAATTATCTAGATTTTGTTTTTGAAAAAAAGGTCGAATCGTTAGAACAAAACTGCGAAAAACTGCTAGAAAATCACCAAATTTTTAACGTTAATATAAAAATCGACGTAGATAGCGATTATTTTCAAGAATTAAGGATTAAAAAAGTAACGGCTAATTTTGAAAACGCGGTTATTAAATCTGAGAACAAGCATATAGATATTATCGACGTGAAAAATATTATTGCCGACTATTTAGGGGTGAGTAATAACGTTGTGGAGATTTATCAGTGAGCGAAAAAA
This sequence comes from Clostridia bacterium, assembly GCA_017397305.1. GTDB lineage: Bacteria > Bacillota > Clostridia > Christensenellales > Borkfalkiaceae > UBA1259. The sequence continues at coordinate 49,785 of JAFQJB010000024.1, forward strand.
AGAGTATTTTAGAAAAGATTAAAACTGATAAAAAGTGGCGAATAGGAACTATAGTTTTTTTGTCGTTACTCGCCGTTATAATTTTGTTTTTCAGCACTTTTTCTAACAAAAGCAAAGAAAATAGTCAAGATTTTTCAGTTGATAGCTACGTGGAAAGTCTAGAAAATAAACTAGAAAACACGTTAAAAAAGGTAGAAGGTGCGGGCAAGGTTTCAGTTGTTATCACGGTAGAATCAGGAATGGAAACCGTCCTTGCAATGAAAACCACGATAAAAGAGACTGATAGCGGAAGAGAAACCGAGCAAACACCTGTAATCGTAAACGGAAAAACAGTTGTTCTAAAAGAATGTTACCCCAAAATTATAGGTGTATTAATCGTTTCCGAAGGTGCGGATAACGTTATGGTAAAAACAAGAATTCAACAAGCGACCGTATCGCTTTTGGATATAAACGTAAACCAAATAGAAATTTTAACAATGAAATAAAGGAGAAAATTATGACCAAAAAAAGAAAAATCGTTGTTTTATCTTGCATGATTGCATTGCTTGCCGTTACCGCAGTGTTTAACTTTGTGCTAACGACAAAAAGTGCACCGACCGACGACGCTGCACAAGTTAGTTCGTCAAACTATTTTGCTCAGTATAGGACTGAAAGAATGAGCACTAGAAACGAAGAACTTATTCAGCTTGACCAAGTTATTGCATCGGCTGAAGCGAGCAGTGTGGAAAGGGCAGAGGCACTTTCAATGAAGATTGAAATGACCGCTATTACCGAAAAAGAAATGCTTTTAGAAAATCTTATCAAAGCATATGGCTTTGAAGACGCGGTAGTTGTTATCGGTTTAGAGTCGGATAACGTAAACGTTATTGCAAAAGCACCCGATATGAGCACCGACGATGCTATTTTAATCTATACGGTTGTGTTTGAAGAAATAGGCGTTTCACCTGAAAATGTAAAAATTATCCCTATTTCTTAAAAAAAGGACTATACAAAATAAATATTTTGTGTTACAATAAATATATAAATTTATTGTAGAGGATATTTATGGCACGTTTTAAGAACATACCCGTTAATTCCCACGAAGGAAAAATAACTTACGGCAAAGGCATAGTTAACGAAATAGTTGAACTTGCAGTTAAAGAAATTGCTAACGTCGAACTTTATACAACACCTTATAAACAAACTGATAAGGCGATAAAGGTGGTGACTGCAAGTGACGGTGTGCACGTTGACGTTACGGTTAAAACCCATTACACCGAAAGCATTTCGGAAGTTGCTTTTAAGATTCAAGAAGCAATAAGGCATAACGTTGAGGCGATGACCGAATACCGCATTGCAAGTGTAAACGTTAACATCAAAGGGGTTACCTTTGAAGAACCGTCAGTGCAACCCGTAATTGACGAGACAGCGAACGTGACAAAAGAGGTTACAAATGAGAAGTAAAGCAAGAGAGACGGTTTTTATGTATTTGTTCTCAAGGCTCTTCAATCCGAGTGATGAAGGGCTTTTTGCTGTTTTAGCAAAAGAACTTGGTAGCGACGATAAAGATTTTGCAACTAAATTACTAGACAGCGTTATTGAAAATGAACAAACTTATCTTGAAAAGATTGCCGAACTTTCTATCGGCTATAAATTAAATAGACTTTATAATGCAGATAAGTGTGCGCTTTTGTTGGGCTTTGCTGAACTTGATAATTTTAAGCAAACACCTACTGCAGTTATTATTGACGAAACTGTAAATATCGTTGCAAAGTATTCTACCGAAAATAGCACAGACTTTGTTAACGGCATTTTGGCTGAGTACGCAAAGGAGAGGGCATGAGCAAGATTATAAACGGCAAAGAAATTGCACAAAGTGTTAAGGATAACTTAAAAGAAAAGGTTTTACAGTTTGAAAAAGATTACGGCAGAAAAATCACGCTTGCCGTTATTTTGGTTGGTGAAAACCCCGCGTCGCAAGTTTACGTAAAAAATAAAATAACCGCTACCGAATACGTGGGTATGAAATCGCTTTCTTTCCGCTTGCCAGAGAATGCAACCGAAAGGGAAGTATCAGACCTTGTAACTTCACTCGGTGCTGACGATAACGTTGACGGGATTTTGGTTCAACTTCCTCTGCCAAAACACCTTGACGAAAATAAAATTTTAGCTTTGATACCCGCAAGCAAGGACGTAGACGGGTTCTTGGCTGAAAACGTTGGAAATCTTTTGCTTGGACTTCCCACAACCGTTGCATGCACGCCTTTTGGTGTTTTGCAAATGCTTAAATACGAGGGAATAGAACTTACTGGCAAAAATGCAGTGGTTATCGGCAGAAGCAATATCGTTGGAAAGCCCATGGCAATGCTTTTACTTAAAGAAAACTGCACCGTTACTATTTGCCACAGCAAAACGGTTAACCTAAAAGGCGTATGCAAAAACGCTGATATTTTGGTTGCCGCTATCGGTAAGCCTAAGTTTGTTACCGCCGATATGGTAAAAGAGGGGGCAGTCGTTATCGACGTCGGTATAAATAGAACGGAAAACGGGCTTGTTGGCGACGTTGATTTTGAAGCGGTTAAAGAGATTGCTTCATACATTTCACCCGTTCCCGGCGGTGTTGGACCGATGACAATCGCTATGCTTTTAGAAAATACCTATATTTGTGCAACGAAAAGGGAGAACAAATGAAAAGTTTTGACGTAACTTATCAAAAATATTACGATTTTTTTAATCAATATTTAAAAAGCACCTTGGATTCACTCGATAAAACTGCACCAAAGGTACTGCGTGAAGCAATGGAATACGCAGTCGTAGACGGTGGGAAAAGGGTTAGACCTATTTTGTGCCTTGCAACCGCCGATATGCTTGGGCTTGACGTTGATTCGGTAAAGGAATTTGCACTTGCAATCGAACTTATTCACTCTTATTCACTCGTTCACGACGACCTTCCTTCAATGGATAACGACGATTATAGAAGGGGTAAATTTTCCACGCACAAAAAATTTGGTGAAGCAAACGCAATATTGACGGGCGACGCTTTGCTCAATTTTGCTTTTGAGGTGTGTTTATTTAAGGATAACCCAAAGATTACCGATATTTATGCAATGCGCGTTATAGCCGAATATGCGGGTTATAGAGGCATGATTGCGGGACAAGTTTTGGACTTAGAGAACGAAAATAATCAAAATCCTACCGAGACCATACTTTATGATATTCAAAATAACAAATGTGCAAAACTTATAACCGCACCTTTGCTTGTACCATCAGCAATTTGCGATTATAAGTATTTTGACGAACTTAAAGAATTCGGCTATCACCTTGGCATTTTGTTCCAAATGGTAGACGATATTATGGACTGCGAGGGCACCCTTGAAGACATTGGTAAAACCCCGCATAAAGACGATGCGAGCGACAAATTGTCGTCAGTAAAGGTGTTTGGGCTTGACGGCACCAAAAAACGTGCTGAAGAACATTATTTGATGTGCAAACACGCCCTTTCTCGCATTGATAATAGCGAATTTTTGTCACAACTTGCAGACAAGCTGTACAAAAGAAAAAAATAAAACACAAGAAATTGTGTTTTTTTGTTTGTTATGAGATTGGACGCATATTTGCTAGAAACTAAATATTTTGATTCTAGAACAAAGGCAAAACAAGCCATTGAGCGTGGGGAGATTTATCTTGACGGCAAAAAAATTGACAAGTCCTCTTTTGACGTTTCGCTTGATATCGAGCATAAAATCGAGTGGAAAAGGGAGGAAGATTTTGTTTCGCTTGGCGGTTATAAGCTAAGTAAAGCACTAAAAGACTTTGATTTTTGCGTTAAAGATTTTATCGTTGCCGATATCGGTGCAAGCACGGGTGGGTTTACCGATTGTTTAATCAAAAACGGCGCAAAAAAGGTGTTTGCAATCGACCTAAACGACGGACTTTTGCATGAAAAATTACGGGGCGATTTAAGAGTGGTTCCCTTAATAAAGAATGCAAAAAACTTGTCAAAAGAAGATTTTAATCTTACTTTAGACCTAATTGTTGCCGATTTAAGTTTTATTTCTATAACACAAGTTTTGCCAGTGTTTTTAAACTTAATTGATAGTGGAAAGCATCTTATTTTGCTAATTAAACCGCAGTTTGAGGTTGGCGAAAAAAGAAAGTTTAAAAACGGCATTGTAAGGGATGAGAAATTAAGAGAGCAAATATGTGAAAACGTTATTGAGTATGCGGGCGGGCTAAAACTAAAAACCTTAAAAATAACGACCGCACCAATTGTTGACGGCAAGAACGTAGAATTTTTGATTTTACTTAAAAAAGACTAATATTTATTGATTTTATTCATAAAAGCGTGCATAATGATTGAAATTATTCGTTTTTTATGATATTATTTTGGTGGAGATTGATATGAAAGTTTTGATTTATGACAATAAGCAAAAAGATGAACGCGGAATATGGCTTCACAAATTGATTGAGCACTTAATTGAAGAAGGGGTTGAATACCAAGTCGTGCACGACGAAGACCTAGCACAAGGTTATATTGCTGACGCAATATTCGTACTTGGCGGTGACGGAACGGTTTTGTTTATAAATGAGTTTGCAAACCGCAACAATATCCCAATTATCGGCATAAATGCTGGAAAATTAGGCTTTTTGTCCGAATTTGAGTGCTACGATGTTAAAAATGCGGTTACACTATTTAAGAACGGGCAGTTAAAAAGAGACGTACGCTCGGCAATGGAAGTGGAATTTAACGGAAAAACTTATTGTGTGCTAAACGAAGCCTTTATCCAAAGAATTTATATTGACGGTTTTGGCTCTATCGTGACTGAGGCTGCCGTTGAACTTAACGGTCAAGAAATTTGCGACGTAAAAGGCGACGGCATAATAATTTGCACCCAAACTGGCTCGACTGCTTATTCGTTGTCTGCTGGCGGTTCGATTCTTGCACCTGGGATAAACGCATTTTCAATCACACCTATTGCAGCACACGGCTTGCATCAACGTTCGATAGTATGTTCTTCAGATGACGAATATACCATTAAAGTCAAGGGTAGGACTAACGTTGGATTATTTATCGACGGAATGTTTATAGATAAATTGGAATTGGGACAATCATTCATTGTTCGAAAAGCTAAAAACCCCACGGTTTTCTTAAGGAAACAAGAATTTGATTTCTTTAAGAGATTGAAAATAAAACTAGGTAGTATAGGGAAAGGTAATGACTAAAAAACAAAGACTTTCGATAATAAAAGACCTTATTGAAAGGGAAGAAATCGGTACGCAAGAAGAGTTGACTGCTAGATTAAACCAACTAGGGTACGACGTTTCGCAGTCAACCGTTTCTAGAGATATAAACCAACTAAATCTAGTTAAAACGCAAGGCAAAAGCAAAAAGAGCATATATTCGTTTGTTGATAGCAGTATGCAAACGGCTTCACCGCAAGTTATTAGTTTATTAAAGCAAATAATCGTGTCGGTTGACAGTGCAAACAACCTTGTCGTTATAAAAACACCGGGCGGAAATGCTGGAACTGCTGGTATGGCTGTCGACCAAATGCATTTTCCCCAAATTATCGGTACGGTTGCGGGCGACGATACCTTACTTGTCGTTGCAAAAACCAATGCTGATGCTGATATTATTGTTAAAACGTTAAAAAATTTATAATTTTAAGGATAATCAAGGAATTATTAAATGCTTGAAAAACTTTGTATAAAAAACATCGCTTTAATTGATAGCGTGGAAATAGATTTTACCGACGGGCTTAACGTGTTATCAGGTGAGACTGGTGCGGGTAAATCGGTTATTATAGAGTCGCTCAACTTTGTTCTCGGCGCAAAAGCGGATAAGTCGCTTATTCGTTCGGGGGAAGAGGAGTGCTTTGTAAAAGCGCAGTTTAACGTTTTAGATAATAGTGCTATAAAAAGTGTCTTTGAAGATGCTGATATAGAGGTTGAAGACACTTTAATCGTGTCGAGAAAGTTTACTTTAGACGGCAAAAGTACGGTAAAAATCAACGGCAATACCGTAACAATCGGTATGCTTAAAAAATTCACCTCACTTCTTGTAGACGTTCACGGACAAAGTGAGCATTTTCATTTACTGAAAACATCAAATCAACTGAATTTAATTGATAAATTCGGTGGTAATGAAATTGCTGATATTAAGCAAAAAATCAAGGCGGAGTACGAAGAGTACAAGCAAGTTAAAAAGCAGTTTGATTCGCTTGGTGGGGATGAAAGTCAGCGACTAATTAGGCTTGACGTTATAAATTTTCAAATAAATGAAATTGAAAGCGCCGACGTGAAAGAAGGCGAAGAAGAAAACCTTTTAGCCATTAAAGAAAAACTTAAATATCAAGAAAAAATCGTTTCATCACTTAATTCTGTAAAGGGTGCTATCGATGATGAAGGCGGTGTTGCCGATATTTTAGGCAACGTTAAAAGAATTGTTGCGTCAGTCAATAACCTCGGTGAAGAATACGTTGAACTTGGCGAGAGGCTAGAGGCGATTTATTCGGAAATTATCGATATTTCCGACACTAGTTCAAGCCTTTTAGACCAGTTCGACTATATGGAATATAATCCCGACCAAATTGAAGATAGACTGTCCACAGTTAAAAATATCAAGCGAAAATATGGCGAGGATTACGCAAAAATTCAAGAGTTTTTGCAAGACGCTATTGACGAGAAAAATCGTTTAGAAAACTTTAACGAATTTGCTAAAGATATAAGTGATAAAAAAGCAAAACTTGAAAAAGAATTGTATAAAGAATACACCGTTTTAAGCGACACTAGAAAAAAATACGCAAAGCAATTTTCCAACAACGTTTTAGACGAACTTAGGGAACTAGGCATGAGCAAGGCTCAATTTGATATTCAGTTTTGTGATAAGCCTGAAATTGAAGATTGTGCGTTTGATTCGGCAAACGGGTTTGACAAAATGGAATTTTTCTTCTCGGCAAACCTCGGTGAACCGCTTAAACCCTTGTCTAACGTAATAAGCGGTGGTGAAATGAGTAGATTTATGCTATCAATCAAGGCTCAAACGGCTAAGTATAACGACGTTTCCACATTTATTTTTGACGAAATTGATGCGGGCATTAGCGGTAAAATTGCAAAGGTTGTGGCTGAAAAATTTGCCAAGATATCCAAAGATGCGCAAATTATTGCAATAACGCACTTACCGCAAATTTCAGCAATGGCGGACAATAATTTGCTTATTGTTAAAAATGAAACGGAAAACACCACCAAAACCAGTGTGCTTAAACTTGACGAGCAAGAAAAAATTAAGGAAATCACAAGGCTTATCGGTGGAGAAGTGGACAGTGAAAGCGCAAAACTGCACTCCAAAGAACTTATTGAAAATGCAAAAAAATATAAAGAAAGCATATAAAAAGTGCTCACCAAAAGGTGAGCACTTTTAGTTTTAATAATTATTCGCCTTTTACAACGATTTTAAGACCTTGCATGCTGATATTCATTTCCATAGCGTCATTGATGTCAGCAAGTGCGTATTTGTGGGTGAGAAGTTCTTCAACGGGTAAGCCGTCCTTTTGTGCTTCTTTAAGCATTTCACAAGCTTGCATCCAGTCTTTTGCTTGATAGGTCCAAGAACCTATAACTTTGATTTCCTTGTTGCAAATGTCTTGGTGGGGGTTATAAGTGGTGTCGCCGTTATCAACGAAGAAACCGAGTTCGCACATAGAACCGCCACGACGAACGTATTTCCAAATGGTGCTTGCAGCTTTTGGTGAACCTGTGCATTGGAAAGCCATTTCAGCACCAGTACCAGTGATTTCCAAAACTTTTGCTTTAGCATCTTCATTCATAAAGTTGATAGTGTGTTTAGCACCGAGTTTTTTAGCCATTGCAAGACGTTTTTCGTCGCCATCAACTGCAATAATGTTTCTAACACCCATGGTGCGAACAGCGGTGAGAAGCAATAAACCGATAGGACCGCAACCTTGAACTAAAACGTAAGAACCTTGCTTGAAGTTAAAGATTTGTTTTGCTTGTTCAACCGCGTGAATAATAACTGCAGCCGGCTCGATGAGGGTACGAAGGTCAACGTCCATATCACTTACGTTAAATATAACGCCACCAGCATTAACTTTAATGTATTCACCAAACCAACCGTTGAAGTTTTTGTATGCAGCCTCACCAGGCATCAATCCAAAAATTTCGCCGTTGGGGCAGAGGTGTACGTGTTCGGGGTCGTTTTTGCAAGTGTCACAACCACCGCAAGGTTTAAGTCCCGTAACGATTTTATCGCCAAGGTTTAAGGGCTTTCCGTAATAGTCGGTTTTAACGTTTTTACCAAGTTTAACAACTGTACCAGTGCCTTCGTGACCGAGTTCAACGGGGATATAACCAAAGGGGTCGCCTTTGTATTCGTGAACGTCCGTACCGCAAATACCGGTTTGTTCAACCTTAACTAAAACTTCGTCGTCGCCGATTTCGGGAATGGGAAGTTCAAGTATTTCAATTTGCTTTTTGCCGGTTAAAACGGCAACTCTTGCTTTTTCTGGAATTTTAAATTCTGCCATAATTTTCTCCTTATATATAGTTTATAGATAAAGTCTATCAAACAAACTGATTTTTGTCAATAGTCATTTTTTATTTATTTATGTGAAAATTTTATCGAAAAGAGGAAAATTGGGGTAGGTGGATACTGATTTGCTAGCAAATCAGGACTATGTCCGTCAAGGAAAGTTAAAAAGATTATTGAAATTAAAAAAGGCAGGGGTGGATGTATCTCCGCTTACGCTACGATAGCTTCGCCCGAACAGCGGGTCTCATATAAAACACCCCAGCCACAACAAAAAAGACACCATAATTGGTGTCTTTTTTGTTGGTGGGCAGGGGTGGATTCGAACCACCGAAGTCACTGACAGCGGATTTACAGTCCGCCCCATTTGGCCACTCTGGAACCTGCCCAAATATATTAAATTAATAGGGTATACGATTGGAGCTGGTGACTGGAATCGAACCCGCAACCTGCTGATTACAAATCAGCTGCTCTGCCAGTTGAGCTACACCAGCAAAGGTATAACTTGGT
>JAFQJB010000025.1 GCA_017397305.1 Clostridia bacterium
TATCGTTGTCACGACGGTAAACGTTTGCTCTGGGGTTGTCCCATGAACGGAATACAGCCTTAACTGCACCGATAAGTTGTTCCTTGGGGTCTGACGGGAAGTCTGCACCGATTTTTGCCTTGTATTCGGCTTTGAATTGGTTTGCGAGTTCCTTTAAGTCTTCAGCAGAAAGTTCAACGTCAAGTTTAACGCCCTTTTCTTCTTTCATTTTGTCGATAAGTTGTTCAAAGTATTTCTTACCAACTTCCATAACTACGTCTGAATACATTTGAATAAATCTTCTGTAGCAGTCGTAAGCCCATCTAGCGTTGCCTGATTTTTCAGCCATAACCTCAACAACTTGTTCGTTAAGACCAAGGTTTAAGATGGTGTCCATCATACCAGGCATAGATGCTCTTGCACCTGAACGAACGGATACGAGCAAAGGATTTTCCAAATCGCCGAATTTTTTACCGGTGATTGCTTCCATTTTAACGATGTTTTCCATGATTTCTGCCATGATAGAATCGTTAATTTGCTTGCCGTCTTCATAATACTTGGTGCATGCTTCGGTAGAAATTGTGAAACCTTGGGGAACGGGAAGACCGATTTTGGTCATTTCCGCAAGGTTTGCCCCCTTACCGCCGAGAAGTTCGCGCATTGAAGCGTCGCCTTCACTGAACAAATAAACATACTTCATTCTGTTTCCTCCATTATTGTGACTTTTGTCATCGTATTTCGTATTGATTTTTAACCTTACATATTTTACTATAAATAAAAAAATTTATCAACCGATATTAAGCACTTTTTTGCCATAATTATAATTTTTATTATAAATTTTTAGTCAATTCTACGAGCGAGTTAATCTTTTCTTCCGCACGGTTTTCGATATAAAAGGCCAAAAGCCTTAGTATTTTAGTGCGAATTTCATCGTCCACACTATTTCCCATTAAAACCTCGTTTAATCCTTTGAAGGTGCTTAAATTTATTTCCCTTCCCTCGCCGTCAAAACACTTTTCGCAAAAAAACGCACCGCGACGATAATCGAAAAACACCCTTCCCTTTATCCCGCAGTTACATTTTGCACAGTCTTCAGCATATAGTCCATACCCGCTCTCTTTTAGAGCGTAAAACAAGAATTTTATCAGTGTTTCCTTAGGATTTTTATCGTCGTAACTTATCTCTTTTAACGCGTTTGCGGTTAGGAAAAAGGCTGAAGAGGTCTCTTCGTTTTCTCTAAAAAATTTCTTTACGAACTCCACCACCGTGCCACCGCAAAAATACTTTACTATATCTTCTCTTATAGGGTAAAAGCTGTCGATTAGGCTTGCGCCCGTTACCGTTCTAAGTTCGCCTTTTTTTGAGAACAAAAATTCGGCAAAACAAAAAGGCTCGGAAGCAAATTTTAACTTTGCCCCTGCCTTTTTTACACCTTTTATTTTAGCCGAAATAACACCTTGCTCTAAGGTGAAAATGTTAAGTATTTTGTCGTTTTCCAAAAAAGCCGTTCCACCGAGAACAATGCCTTTTACCTTTTCTTCCATAACTATTCTTCCGAAAGATTTTTGTATAGTAGATAGTAAGATATTTCGCCTGTTTTTTCAAACATTTTCCAAGCGACTTCTCTAGCCTTAAAGTTTGACGTTTTATCCTTTTTCATACCCGCCTCCTACAATGAGTATGCGGGGTTTTAATTTTTTTATGCGGTTAAACCTCTTCGCCGTATCCGTATTCTTTCATTAGGTGGGCACTGTTGCGCCAATCTTCTTTTATCTTTACGTACGTCGTTAAAAAAACCTTTTTGCCAAGGAATTTTTCCATATCTTCCCTTGCAAACGTGGAAACCTCCTTTATTGCCTTTCCACCCTTACCTATTAAAATGGCTTTGTGGTTGGGCTTTTCGCACACGATGTCAAGGTTTACCCTATAAGTTCTTCCATCTTCTAAAAGAGCAAACTCGTTCATAATGATTGCAACGCCGTGGGGGATTTCCTTGTCGAATTTAAGTAGGATTTTCTCCCTCATAATTTCGGCAACCATAAACTTTTCCGAGCGGTCGGACACAATGTCTTGCTCGAATAATTTTTCGCCCTCTGGAAGTCTTTCCTTTATAACCTTCAAAAGTTCTTTTACGTTCCTTCCCTTTCTTGCTGACACGGGAACAATTTCCACGTCCATTTGGTTAAGTTCTTTAAGTTCAGCAATCAAAAGGCTTTCTGGCATAATGTCGATTTTGGTAAGCGCAAGCACGGTCGGGGTACTTGAACGAACGTATTTTTCAAGGAGTTTTTTATCCGTATCGCTTATCCCTTCGTGCGCGTCCATAACAAAGAGCACAAGGTCGACGTCGTTTACGCTATCCGCCGTGGTCTTTTGCATGACCGAATTTAAAAGGTTGTCCGCCTTATAAATTCCAGGGGTGTCGATAAATGCAATTTGACAATCATCCGTTGTCAAAACACCCATTATTCTATCACGTGTAGTTTGGGGTTTTGGTGAAACGATTGCCACCTTTTCACCAACCAAAACGTTAACCAACGTGCTTTTGCCCGCGTTTGCACGGCCAACGACTGCAACTATTCCGCTTTTCATTACTTTTCTTCCTCTGCTTCTTCGGGGTGTAAAATTGCAATCGCCTTCTTTTCTAGGGCACGCATTTGCTTTTTGTCTTGTTCTGTCATATGGTCGTAACCAAAAAGGTGCAACAATCCGTGGATTATCAAATATTCTCTTTCCCTTGCGGGTGTGTGTCCGTATTCTTCGGCTTGTTGAATAATCTTTTCCTCACAAAGAACGATAGAGCCAAGGAAAATATACTTTCCTTCAAGTCCCACAAGGCAGTCTTCGGGGTATAAAATTTTGCCCCTTATTCCATCAAGGCTAGGGTATGATAAAACGTCAGTAACGCTATCCACCCCCCTTGTGTTTCTATTGAGGTTGTGCATTTCTTCACTATTATAAAAGATAAGTTCAGCCTTAAACTTTGAAACCTGACCCAAAACGGTCATAACTGCTTTGGTTATCTTTTTAACTTTAACTTTTCTATCTAAGCACTCTAAAAATAATTTGCCCATTTTTTTCTTCCTTGTTAGTTAATGTCTATTCCGTCGAGGTTAACCTTGGGATATTCTATTCTGCTGTGGTAAATACCCGTGAGGTTGTTAACGACGGTGTGGATAATTATGTTGAGTTCTTTTAACGTGATTTCACAATCGTCAAACTGACCGAGTTCCATTCTATCGTTAACGATTTTTCTAACAACCTTTTTAACGTTTGCTCTAGAACGGTCTTGAAGTGACCTTGCAGCCGCCTCGCACCCGTCGGCTATCATTATAATTGCCGCAATCTTGGTCTTTGGCTTAGGCCCTGGGTAACAATATTGCATAACGTCAACTTCGCCGTCGGTGAACTTCTTTGCCTTATCGTAAAAATAGATTATCGGCAAGGTGCCGTGGTGTTGTAAGCACACGTCGGCAATCTCTTGAGGAAGTCTATTTTTGATAATTAAATTATATCCGTCAAGTGCGTGGGCCTTGATTATGTTTGCCGAAAGTTCGGGGGTTAAATCGTCGTGCGGGTTAACGCCGTCCGCTTGGTTTTCTTTAAAGAATTCTGGGCGACGGAGTTTACCAACGTCGTGATAGTAAGCACAAGTTCTTGCAAGCAATGCGTCCTCATCAATAGCCGATGCACAAGCTTCAGCAATGTTACAAACCACGATAGAGTGGTTAAACGTGCCCGGTGCTTGTTGAATAAGTTTTTTGATAAGTTTTGATTTGTGGTCGGTAAGTTCGGAATACTTAAAGCTTGACACTTTTTTGAAACTCGCTTCAAATATTGGAAGCAATATCATAAAGATTGCAACTGCAAGTGCGCCCGAAAGCCCTGCTGAAACAAGGTCTGCCACGACCGTTGTTCTCGCGCCGTTTTCGATTATATCCATTCCTACGCAAAGTAGCGACGGAAGTGAAACCAAAAGGCTTCTCATAAGTAGTCTTAGTCTTGACGAGGCTTTATCCATAACGAGAGTTGCGATTATACCAGAGCTAAAGCCCATGATTAGCACGGGATAACTATCGCTAAACATGTTACCGCCAAAGAAGTCGAATAGGAAGGTGATAACGCAGAATAAAACGTTTGTAAAAATTGCCGTTCTTCTGTTGGTAACAAAAAGTGTCAATAGTGCAACTAGTGCAAGCGGTCTAAGGTAGGGGTTTACGTACGCACCCACCGCACCGCAGGCTAAAATTCCTATTTCGATAATTAAAAATAACATTTGAGAGTTGACTGCTCTTTTTAGAAAGTCTTTCTCCTCAAACGCAAGATACATCGCCATTACCGAAATAGTGATTACCATTAGCAAAATAAAGTGCAAGAACTTGGTGGTGGTAAAAAACGGACCTTCCTTTGCTAACCCTTCGTTTGCGTTGATACGCACGGTAAGGTAGTATAGCCCGATTATTGCCGCCGTGTTGATTAGATACACCAACACGTTCAAAATTATGTCTTTCGTGCTCCAAGCAAGCACCTTTTGAGATTTGGTTTTTCTCATAGATTTATCCTCTTTACCCGACGGAAATTATCCGCCTGATTTTAACCGTTACTTTATATATAAATCGTTCTCCCGACTGCTCTTTGTCGGTAACAACGTCGATGATTTCTTCTCCGTATAAACTCTGTTCGGCAAGCATTTTTGCCATCTCTTCCATTCCGTCCCCGCCCTCGAACGTAAACTGCCTTTCAACCGACAAAGATAGAACGGCTAGCACGTTGATTTTTACCGTTTGGTCTTTTAGCGAGGTAACCCCGTCCACAAGTTTGTCGCCCTTTTTTACCGCGTCGCCAACCTTGACGAGAGCCGTGCCCCGATAAACCTTTATGCTTTCAACCACACCGTCTTCGGTACAAATAAGTTCATACTTATCCCCTTGAAACCCGTTCGTATCGTCTTTTGCAAGAACGAGTTCAACAACCAGCCTATTGCCCTCCTTTTTGCACGATGCAAAGGATAGGTTTTTGTGGCTTGCAAGTATGCCGTCTTCAAGCATTGCGAGGTCGGTTTTGGAAAATCGGCTGTACTTATGCACGCCGTTTCTAGAAAGATATTCTTGAACGGAATTTTTGTATATGCTTCCGTCGCCTAAATAACTGACCGATAACACCACGTCGCTAGATAACGTTTGGGCTATAAAAAACAGCACCGCACCCACGATAAGTCCAAAGGACTTAATAAGTCGATATAGTGGATAGGTCTTGCCTTTATCCCTAATCTTTTTTATATTATAACACAATTCTTTAGCGATTGCAAAAAAATTTTTACTTTCCTTAAAGTTTACGGTCACTAACATTCGTTTATTTTGCAATTTTTTCACGTCGAAAAGTGCTATGCCCTTATTTTTTGCAATTTTTAGTAAACTTTCCAAGTTTGACCCTTGCACTTCAAAGGTTGTCTTTAACCCCGTTAAACTCTCTCTATTCCCTTTATGTTTCCGCAAACGGCAACGTCCTCCGCACAATATTTTTTAATATAAAGCCCCTTTCCTTTAATCTTTAGCCCACCCTTTTTAAGCGATAAATACACCTCCTCGTCGGTATAACTGACAATTGACTTAACCCGCTCCAAATAAATCGCCTTATCCCCAAAAAGCACGGCGCGGTAATCTTCGGCGGCGGACAATTCTTCGCTATTAAAACAACCCTTAATGCAGTCTATAAAACTCATAGTCGCTCCTTTATATTATTTTCCAATTTATGCTATGAGATTTTTGCAATAAAAATACCGCCCCCGATTGCTCGAAGGCGGTTTTTAATGTGATTTTTATTAGTTTTTGTAGAAGTTGATTAAGCAACCCTTTAAGATAATTTGCTTTTCCGCATCGGTAAGTGCGTCCATCTTTAACGTGATTGTTCTTTCATTTTTTCCAATCACTTTTGCGCTAAACTCTTTATCCCCTCTTTCAAGTTTTTCTTTAACTGAAGGGATATAGATGTATTCGCCCACTTCAAAGTCGTTTTTGTCGGCAAGAAGAGGTAACATACCCCAGTTGATAAGGTTGCTTCTATAACGTTTGGTCGCGTACTCTTTTGCAACGTTTGCAACACCGCCCAAAACCCTTTGGCAAGATGCCGCTTGTTCTCTTGCAGAGCCGTCGCCCGGTTTAATAGAACAAACCACACTACCATAAGTTGTGGTGTTTTGGTCAAACCCAAGTTCACTTGGGAAACCGCCGTCCCTAACGTCCTTTGCCCTTTGAACGTATGCGGGGTCCTTTCTAGATAGAGCGAACTCAGCAAGTTTTAAGGGGTTAGAGCGGTATGACGAAGTTTCACCCGACGGAATAAGTTCGTCGGTAGTGGTAACGGGGTCGTTAAGCACTGATACAACTTTAAGTAAAAGGTTGTCTTTAAGCGGTTGCATCTTGGGCCAATCGGCAATGTTTGGGCCGTATACAAGCGCAGTATCGAGGTTTTGCTTGCCTACGCCGTTATACACCCTTGCCTTATAAATCTTTGTGTCAAAGCGATATTTTTTAACCTTGTTAGAATATTCAACGTCCATTGCGGAAGTGATTGCCCCACCGTTTTTAGCCGTTGCGGCAATACTTCTTGCGTCCATAAGCGCAACTGCGGAAAGTTGTCCGTTTGCCGGCTTACTTCCCTCACGGCTTTCAAAGTTTCTAGTGGTGTGCCTAATTGATAAGCCGTTGTTTTGCGGAACGTCACCCGCACCGAAACACGGACCGCAGAACGCAGTTTTAATAACCGCGCCGTTATCCATGAGTTTGCTTATATAACCGCCGTCAACAAGTCCTTTATAAACGGGTTGACTGGACGGATAAACGTCCAAAGTGAAATCGTTGTTGTCGATTGCGGTGTCGCCCAATATTGCAGAGGCTTCGGCAATGTTTTCATACATACCGCCCGCACAGCCGGCAATAACGCCTTGCTCAACGAACACCTTTCCGTCTTTAATCTTGTCGGTCAACTTAAATTCACCCTTTCCTTCGGGTAAAAGTTTTTTGCCCGCTTCTTCTGCTTCTTTTAGAAGTTCGTAAGGACGAGAGAGGAAATCTTTAATGGTGTACGCATTAGAGGGGTGGAAAGGAAGTGCAATCATAGGCTCTACCTTAGATAAATCAATAACGATACCCCTATCGTAATAAGCGCCGTCTTCGGGGGCGAGTTGCTTATAAGCACCCACCCTTTCGTGTTGTTCGTAATACTTTTTGGTCTTTTCGTCGGTTGCCCAAACAGAAGATAAACAAGTGGTTTCGGTGGTCATAACGTCGATGCCGTTTCTAAAGTCCATAGAAAGCGTTTTAATGCCGTTACCCACAAACTCTAAAACCCTATTTTTAACAAAGCCGTTCTTAAAAGTTGCCTTAACAAGTGCAAGCGCAACGTCGTGCGGGCCGACACCCTTTCTCAATCTACCTTTAAGGTTAACGGCAACGATTTCGGGCATATCCACGTCGTAAGTTCTGCCGAGAAGTTGTTTAACAAGTTCGGGACCACCCTCACCGATAGCAAGCGTACCGAGTGCGCCGTAACGAGTGTGAGAATCTGAACCGAGAATCATCGCACCGCAAAATGCACGCATTTCACGCATGTATTGGTGGATAACTGCAAGGTGTGGTGGAACGAACGCGCCACCGTATTTTTTTGCAGCCGAAAGGCCGAATACGTGGTCGTCTTCATTTATAGTACCGCCGACTGCACAAAGTGAGTTGTGGCAGTTGGTCAAAGTGTACGGAATGGGGAATTTTTCCAGTCCGCTTGCCTTTGCCGTTTGGATAATACCAACGTATGTTATATCGTGCGAAGTAATTTCATCAAACTTGGCACAAAGTTTTTCATTGTCGCCACTTTGATTGTGTGCGCACAAAATTTTATAGGCAATACCTTTCTTTTTTGCTTCCGCATCGTAGGTTTTTGCCCTTGATAATTTGCCGTTACTGTAGTAAACGCCTTTTTCGATAAGTTTAATCATTAGAGTCTCCAAAGTTATTTGATTTTTCTTATTATACTAAAATCCTTGTTTTTTTGCAAGTATAAGCCCCTATATTTCGCGCGAAAATTTTCTTTCCCCTCTTGCTTTTTCCTCTTTTATGGTATAAAATGTTTTGGAGGAGTAAATATGAAAACTTTTAGGTATAATCACTCGGCGATTGCGTGGATAGTTTTAATTGTCGTTTTAGGTGGTAGTATTGCGGGCTTAACGCTAAGCATTATTGCAATCTTAAACTTTGACGGGAGAACTTATTCCCTTATTCTAAATATCTTATTGTGTTTAATAAACGCCCTTCTTTTTGCGGTGACTTTAAGCATAATTTTATATAGTAAGTATTCTATCGAAAAAAATGGTGTTCGCCTTAGGTTTGGGGTATTCTCGTCAATTACAAAAGCCGACGAAATCGTTGACCTAATCCACGTTGTAAAAGAGAAAAAATTGGTTGCAAGAACAAGCGACGATAGGTATACGGCGGTCGTTATTAAACCCGAAAAATTTGAGGAGTTTTATTCTAGCCTATTAAAAATCAATAACCAGATAGGGTATTTGATTGATTATGGACATAAAAATGCATAAATTTTGATAAATTAGCAAAAATTTTTTTAAATTTCGTTGACAATAATATAAATTAAGAGTACACTAAAACTAACAAAAGCGAATAAATCCGGTAGGTAAGGCTACCATAGGGATACGGACTGCTGCCGCGAAACGGTGGAGACACTGTCAGTTGGTCAGCAAACCACGTCGAAAACAAGGCGTGATTTAATGCAGTTTCATTGCCCTACGGTGCTAAAGCCAGCATGGTTGGACGCTAAATGCGTTGTCTTTGATTTTTCCCACCGCGATTTTTTTGCGGTGGTATTTTTTTGGAGGTGAAGATTTATGAACGAAGAATTGCATGCCGTTTATGAAAAGTTGTATTACTTTTTTGAAACGAGAAAGTATGCCGACCTCCGAATACTTCTTCTCGATATGGAGCCGTTCGATATCGCAAGGTTTATCGAAGACAATTTGGAAGAAAAGGAAGAATTAAAGTTTTTCCGCCTACTCCCAAAAGAACTTGCCAGTGACGTTTTCGTTGAAATCGAATCGGATATCCAAGAAAACCTTATCAAAGCCTTTACCGATAAAGAACTTCGTGAAGTGGTAGACGATATGTTCCTTGACGACACGGTTGACATCATTGAAGAAATGCCCGCCAACGTTGTTAAGAGAATACTTAAAAACTCCTCGCCCGAAAACCGAAAACAAATAAACTCTCTTTTAGAGTACCCCGACGATTCTGCGGGCTCTATTATGACAACCGAGTACGTTTCCTTTTCGGCAAGTACCACGGTTGAAACGGCATTTGAAAAGATTAGAAAGACTGGGCTTAATAAGGAAACAATCTACACTTGTTACGTTACCGATAGAAAAAAACACCTCATCGGTGTTGTTACGGTAAAAGACATGCTCCTTGCCGATAAAAACGAACTTATCGCGCACATAATGGAAGAGAGTGTGGTTACCGCATCTACCCTAGAAGACAAAGAACAAGTTGCTCTTAAATTTAGCAATTACGACTATCTTGCCCTTCCCGTTGTGGATAAGGAAGGTTGCCTCGTTGGTATCGTCACCGTCGACGACGCGGTGGACGTTATCCAAGAAGAAGCGACCGAAGATATTCAAAAGATGGCGGCAGTCCTCCCTAGTGAAAAGCCGTACTTAAAGCAGTCGATTTTCTCACTTTGGAAAGCAAGACTCCCGTGGCTACTTTTACTTATGATTTCAGCGACGTTCACCAGTTTGATTTTGTCTAAATACGAATCCAAACTCCAATACGTCGTTGGCGGTGCGGTGTTATACGCGTTTGTGCCTATGCTTATGGGTACGGCGGGTAATGCGGGCAACCAAACGTCCGTTACTATAATTCGTGCAATCGCCGTGGGTGACGTGCAGTTTAGGGACGTTTTGAGGGTTATCCTAAAAGAACTTTTCGTTGCTCTTTTGGTTGGACTTACCGTTGCGGTGGTTTGCTTTGGAAAGCTTATGCTTATCGATAGACTCTATAACGATATCACCTTGAAAATGGCAATCGTTGTGTCGGCAGTGCTTTTCGCTTCTATCGTTATGGCAAAACTCGTCGGGTGCTTACTCCCTATCCTTGCTAAAATTTGTAAACTCGACCCCGCAGTCGTTGCAAGCCCCTTTATGACAACTATTGTAGACGTTCTCTCACTCATTCTTTACTGCTCAATCGCAATCGCAGTTTTATAAAAAGATAAAATTAAAGCCACCCAAACGGGTGGCTTTTTTGTTTTTAAGATTAAACTTTCTTTTCAAGCAATTCTTTGATTTGTTTTAATAGGTCTTCTGTGGTGGGGTTTGCTAGGCGGTCTGCAAGTGCCTTTTCGTCTGCAATGCGTTTTGCTTCTGCCTCTGCCTCAGCCTTAACCTGTGCTTGACGGTCAAAGTATTCTTTAACCGCTTCTTTATCCGTGCGTTTAATACCAGCAAGTTTAAGTTCTTTCTTTTGTTCTTTGGTAAGTTTGCCTTTATTCATTCCCGCTTTAATCTTTTCGTTGCTTTCTTTAATTCTGTTTATCGTTCTAACGATAAGGAAAAGAACGAACGCGATAAGGAAGAAGTTAATTATTGCGTTTATAAACGAACCCAAATCAATATATATTGAGTTTGCAAGGTTAATAGTCCCATCAGCATTGTATACTTCGTGAAGGAAATAGATTGCGCCTTTTAACCCCTCTCTCCCAAGGATTAATGACAATAGCCAGTTGATAATAGGTTTTAAGATAAAGTTGGATAGTCCGTTTACGATACCAGTAAACGCACCGCCGACGATAACGCCGACTGCCATATCAAGCACGTTACCGCGCGTGATAAACTTTTTGAATTCGCCAAAAAATTTTTTCATAAGTTTCTCCTTAAATTAAATTTATTTTACACCTAAACTAAGGCGGATATTAACGTTGCAAGGCTTATGCCAACAAGATAAACGCTAAACCATTTATAGTTTGCCTTTCTTATAATTTTTAGCATAAACTTAACTGCGATATACCCAGTCACCATTGCGGTAACCATACCGAAAATGAGTGGAACGACGTCGATACTGCCTATTCCGTCACCCGTGATTATGCTTATTCCTTCCATACCAACGGCTGCAAGGATAATGGGAATACTCATTAAAAAGGCAAAGTTTGCATTTTCCTTTCTATCCACTCTCGCAAGGCTACCAGCGGTTATGGTTGAACCGCTTCTAGAAATTCCCGTGAACACTCCAAACGCTTGACCGCAACCCATGATGAAGGCTGTTTTTGCATTTATTGGTTGGTTCATAAGGCACTTTTTATTTCGCCATTCGCAAAGCAAAAGTTCGCCCGCAGTGATAAGGAAAGGAATGGATAAAAGCCACAAATATTGACTAAATAGTTGGTCAAAATCGATTAATAGTGCAAACACAACCCCCAAAACACCCGCGGGGATGCTTGCAAGCAATAAGTACCAAAACCGTTTCATTCTGTCCTTAAACAGCCCCAAAATATCTTTCCACAGCACTATTACAACGGGTATCAACGTGCCGAGGTGGAGCATTATGCTATAAAACAGTTGGTTTTCTTCTATACCGAACCATTTTTGCATCAATATTAGGTGCCCGCTTGACGATATGGGCAAAAATTCCGCAAATCCTTGCACCGCACCGAGAACTATGGCTTCCCAAATTTCCATATATTCTTCCCCCTATTTTTCGTTTATAAGTTTTATAAACTCTTTAACCGCAAAGGTCAAATTTTCGTGTTTAGGAAGCGCCAAACCAATCGCTCTCGTTGGAAGGGCGGGGTTGGTTTTTATTTCTCTTAAACTTCCCTCTTCTAATTCGTGCTTAACGAACTCTTTAGGAATACAAGCAATGCCTATGCCGTTTTTTGCAAGTTCAGTCATCAGTTCTAAACTTGCAAGTTCGATTTCTGGGTGCAAATGCACGCCTTGTGAGTGGGCAAAACTTACTATTGCCTGCCTTGTTGCCGTGGATAATTCCAGCATCAAAAGTGGATAATCTTGCAACCTTTTAAGGTCGACCACCTCGTCGAAAAGTTCGCTAAAACTTTCACTTGCAACAAAGGTATCGTGCAGTTGCATAACGGTGTTGGATAAGTTTATATCCCTATCGTCTATGGGAAGATTGACAAACCCGACGTCGCCCTTGTTGTTTTTTAATAATTCTATGGTTTCGCTAGACGTTCCGTTTTGGAGCATAAGGTTAACGTCCGGATATTTTTTGTGATACTCTTTTATAAACGGAAGCAAAAAGTGGGTGCTTACCGTGTCGGAAGCGCAAATTCTTACAACACCCGTCGCGGTATCCTTAAACTCCGCATACTTGCTTTCAGCGTCGTCAAACAGCCTTAAAGCCTTTTCCACAATGTCGAAAATTTGCTTTCCACCAGTTTCGGATAGTTCCATTCCCTTGTGCGTGCGGTTAAAAAGTTTTCCGCCAAGCTGGGTTTCAAGTTGCTTTATAGCCTGCGAAACGGCGGGTTGGGATATGTAAAGTTCTTCCGCAGCCTTTGTTAAACTTCCGCACTTAGCGACGGTATAAAAAACCCTATAAAGTTCTAAGTTTACCATTTATCCCCCTATTTTCCAACGCAAAATTTTGAAAATATATCGTTTATAATCTCTTCGGTTGCCGTTCTGCCTGAAATTTCACCCAGTGCGTCCCAGCCGTCCTTAACGTCGATAGCAAGCATATCTAAGGTAACCATACCCACTGCCGAAAGTGCGTTTATAAACTTTTCTTTTGCCCTATTTAGTGCGTGGTAGTGCCTTTCTTCACAAAGGAAATCGCCATTTAGGTCCACCCCGCCCCCTATGGTTTTATCGAACAAAAGCGTCTTTAACTTTTCGATATTAACCTTTTCTTTTGCCGAAACGTAAATATCTGCGCGTTCGTCCTTATAATCGCTTTTATCCGTTTTGTTAACGGCAAAAAGCAAGTTTTTATCTTTTATCAATTCATAAACTGCTTGGTCTTCTTCAGTCACGCACGACGCGTCGATTACGAACAACAAAATATCGCTCTCTAAAAGAATTTTTTTAGATAGCCCAACGCCAAGTGCCTCTATCTTATCTTCGCTCTCTCTAATACCCGCGGTGTCGAAAAAGTTAAACCTTATTCCGTTAATATCAATAGAGCCTTCAACGATATCTCTAGTAGTTCCCGCAACGTCGGATACAATTGCTTTATCGTAGTTTAATAGTGCGTTTAAGATTGAACTCTTACCAGTGTTCGGTTTGCCAACAATGCCCACCTTAACGCCGTTTACAAGCGTTCTACCCACGCGGTAACTTGATAGTAAGCCACCTATTTCATCAATGGTTTCTCGTAGCGCACTGCTTACCGCCTCGGTTGAACTTTGCTCTAAATCTTCTTCGGGGAAGTCCATATCCACGTCGATTTGAGCAAGCACGTCGGTGATTTTATCTTGCATTTTATTAACTTTTTCACAAAGTTTTTCACGGTATAGCGAATACCCCGCTTTTACCCCCGACACCGACTCGCTATTTATCATATCGATAAGCCCTTCGGCAGAAGATAGGGATAGTTTACCGTTCAAAAACGCACGTTTTGTAAACTCGCCGTTGTTCGCAAGCCTTGCACCGAGCGACAAGATTTTGTCAAGTATTCCCCTTGTGATTGCAATACCGCCGTGAGAGTGGAATTCCACCACGTCCTCACCCGTAAAGCTTTTGGGCCCTTTAAAGTATACGCAAAGACCAAAGTCGCTAAAACCATCGGCGTTGATTTCGCCAACGTACATTTTATACGGCTCAAAGTCCTTTACCGCTACTCTACCCGCGGGAACGAACATTTTTTCGGCTATGGAAAGCGGACTATCTCCGCTTATTCTAATAACCGCAACCCCACTTGCCGATAGGGCGGTTGAGATTGCGGCAATATTTTCTGATTGCATATTTTTTATCCAGTTATTTATTTAAATTCATCAAACGGGTCACCGGGGTCTTTTTTCTTATCTTCAAACTCATCAAAGGGCGACTTTTGGCTGGGCGGGGTTTGGTTTTGTGTTGATTGCCCGCCATAGTTATTAGATTGATAGGGATTATGATATCCGTAAGGACCTGCATAACCGCCGTACATATTTTTGTATCTTTCCTTCATATACGTAGCATAGTCGACAGGTTCTCTCTTTCTAATAACGAACACGAACACACCGAATAGTCCAAGGATAGATAAAACCATTGCCAAAATGTAGTGTTGTGGCCAATATTTTCTAAACAAGTTAAAGTAAATCAAAACGGTAATGATTACACTTACAACGCTTGTTATCATAGTGAGATAATGCAAAATTATGCAAATTAAATACATCGCATTTCCGTATGGGTCAACAAAACTTGTGTCACCATAAATATAGCCAAACTCACTCCTTGCCAACGTTTGAACGTATTGTGACTCACTGAGCGCACTATTAGAAATATAAATGGTTCTTCCCTCTAACACGTTGCCTATGATTGGGAAATAGCATATTATATCGTAAGCAAGTGTGATAACACCAATAACCGAGAACAATATACAAGCTAAAAGAGCAAATTTTTCAAACGTTTTGCCAAATAGCCTTTGATTGCCAATAATTTTACAAGCAACAAACACCCACAAGAACGGGAAAATTGCCAAAATCTTTTTTTGTATCCCCGCCCTTTTTGCAAGCATGAAAAGTCCAATCGACCTTAAAACGTAAAATGCAATGGGAATGAGCAACTTTAATACTAGATAAGAAATAACCGCCCAGTTGGGTACGGCAGTACCCCTTTCTACAAGGGCACCCGTTTCTATATCTTGAAGAACGCTTATGATTTCTACCATTGAAAACTCCTTATATTCCTATATTGCTCTCAATAAACTTTTATATACTTTTTGTCAAACTATTATGCGTTAAGAAGCAAAGGCTCTACAGCACAACCAAAATAACTATTATGTTAATAAAGGATTAGAAACAAGTTAGGCTAGGCGCACGAGCATTGCGACGTGGCGCGTACGTCTGTACGTAACACGAGCAACGCGGAGTGCAACGCAGAGATGCGACGCAAATAAACCTTTATTAGTAGGCGCGGGCGAATATAACCTTGTGTGTTGCTGGCTTTCCACAAATTGCACACTTTTCGGGAACACCTTCTTCGTCACACATTACACGGGCGGTGGCGGATGCAACTTCTTTTACTTTATCTTCACATTCACGGCAACCACACCAGCCGGCTTTAACAAAGTTTTGTGCTTCAACACCAGACAAAATTCCGTCTAAAGTGTCGGCTTCAACAACTTTTTTGTCACGTCTTTCTTTTGCTTTAACAAACATTTCTTTTTGGATAACTTCCAAAAGTTCTTCTATGGTTTTATCGAGGTTATCGATAGATACAGCCGTCTTTTCAAGCGTATCCCTTCTCATAACCATAACTTGATTATTCTCAATATCTCTAGGCCCGATTTCGATACGTACGGGAACACCCTTCATTTCCCATTCGTTAAACTTCCAACCGGGGCTCATATCACGAGTGTCGGTTTCGGCACGAATACCAGCTTTTACGAGCATTGATTCTAATTCTTTTGCCTTTTCGATAACACCGCCCTTATGCACTGCGATAGGAACGATAACCACTTGGATAGGTGCAACCTTTGGCGGAAGAACCAAACCTCTTTGGTCGCCGTGTGCCATGATTATTGCACCAATCATACGGGTTGACGTACCCCACGAGGTAGTGTAGCCGTGCTTTAAGGTGCTATCTTTATCTAAGAACTTAATGTCGAACGCCTTTGAGAAATTTTGACCGAGGTAGTGACTGGTGCCCGATTGCAAACTCTTGCCGTCGAGCATCATTGCTTCTAGCCCGAAGGTTGCAACTGCGCCCGCAAACTTTTCCTTTTCGGTCTTTCTGCCCGTGAACACGGGGAGCGCAAGGGTGTTTTCCATAAAGTCTTTATAAACGTTAAGCATCTTTATGGTTTCTTCCATTGCTTCCTCTTCGGTCGCGTGAACGGTGTGACCTTCTTGCCACAAAAATTCGCTAGTGCGAAGGAAAGGTCTTGTGGTTTTTTCCCAACGCATAACGTTGCACCATTGGTTCATTATAACGGGAAGGTCGCGATAAGATTGAATCCACTTTGAATACATTGTGCCGATAACCGTTTCACTGGTCGGACGAATTGCCAAAGGCTCTTCAAGTTTTGCACCGCCTGCGTGGGTAACAACCGCAACTTCTGGTGCAAAGCCTTCAACGTGTTCGGCTTCTTTAGTGAAAAAACTCATAGGGATAAGCAAGGGGAAGTATGCGTTCTTTGAACCCGCTTCCTTAAAACGTCTATCCATATCTTTTTGAATATTTTCCCAAATAGCATAGCCGTAAGGTCTAATAACCATCGTTCCTTTTACTGGACCATAGTCAACAAGTTCGGTCTTTAAAACGACGTCGGTGTACCATTGGGTAAAGTTTTCGTTAATGTCGGCAATCTCTTTTACGAATTGTTTTTCGCTCATAATGTCTCTCCGTGCATAGTTTTCCATAATAAGATAGATTAATTATATCACGATAAGCGCAATTATACAAGTTTTTTTATTTATTTTTGTAGAAAAAGGCTTGAAAAAGAATTGGTATTGCTATATAATATATATTGTATTTATTTGTGCTGTCTTGTCTTTTATGCAAAAAAATTTGACTGCATTTTTAAGGACAAGATATATAGCACCCTATTTCAAGGAGGATATTATGCAAGACGTTAAGCAACTCACAATCAATGCCATTAGAGTTCTTTCTGCAGAAGCTATTCAAAAGGCTAACTCCGGTCACCCCGGTTTGCCCCTAGGCGCTGCTCCTATTGGCTATGCTACTTTTACTAACATGGTATTCAACCCAAAAGATACCGCTTTCGACAACCGCGATAGATTTGTTCTTTCCGCTGGTCACGGCTCTATGCTCGATTACGCGCTCTATTATCTTTTCGGTTTCGGTCTTACCAAAGAAGACATTATGAATTTCCGTCAACTCGGTTCA
The DNA here is from genome assembly GCA_017397305.1 of Clostridia bacterium. Classification (GTDB taxonomy): domain Bacteria; phylum Bacillota; class Clostridia; order Christensenellales; family Borkfalkiaceae; genus UBA1259. Next base: position 17,048 of record JAFQJB010000025.1, read on the forward strand.
CGCACGGCAGGTCACCCCGAATACGGCGTATGCCCCGGCGTTGAAACAAGCACCGGCCCGCTCGGTCAAGGTATTGCAAACGCAGTTGGTATGGCTATTGCTGAAGCATATCTTGCTGAAAAGTTCAATAAAGAAGGCTTCCCCATCGTTGACCACTACACCTATGCTCTCTGTGGCGACGGCTGTATGCAAGAAGGTATCGAAAACGAAGCGGCTTCACTTGCTGGTGCATTAAAGCTTGGCAAACTTATCGTTTTATACGATGATAACGACATCACCATTGAAGGCGACACCGACATTACCTTTAGAGAAAACGTTGGCAAACGTCACGAAGCAATGGGTTGGCAAGTTATTAACGTTAAGGACGCAAACGATATCGGCGCACTCAACCGCGCAATCAAGAAGGCAAAAGCTGAAACTGAAAAGCCTTCACTTATCGTTATCAAGTCTTTAATCGGTTACGGCTCACACCTCGTTGGCAAAGCAAGTTGCCACGGCGCACCCTTAGGTGAAGAAGGTGTTGCAACCTTAAAGAAAAACCTCGATTGGACAAGCGAACCTTTCGAAGTTCCCGCTGAAGTATTCGAACACTGCAAGAAGTTTGCTAGAAAAGGTAGACGTGCAGAAAAAGCTTGGAAGGAAATGTTCAAGGCATATGCTGAACAATATCCCGAACTTGCAAAAGAATATATTTCTTGGAAGAAGAAAGAACTTCCCGACCTTAAGAACATTGAAGAACTTTGGCAATTTGAAAAGGACGACGCATCAAGAGGATACGGCGCAACCGTTCTTAACAAACTTGCTAAATATATCCCCAACCTTATCGGTGGTAGTGCCGACCTTGCACCCGCAAACAAGTCTAACATGAAATCTCGTGGTGATTTCCTCCCCGACGATAGAACGGGTTCTAACATGCACTTCGGTATTCGTGAACACGCAATGGCCGCTATCGTTAACGGTATGTATCTCCACGGCGGACTTATCCCCTACTGCGCAACCTTTGCAGTATTCTCCGACTATATGAAGAATGCAATGCGTATGTCTGCAATCATGGAACTCCCCGTAACCTACATCTTAACCCACGACTCTATCGGTGTTGGCGAAGACGGACCTACACACCAACCTATCGAACACCTCGCTGGTCTCCGTGCTATGCCCCACATGAAAGTTTATCGTCCTTGCGACGGTAGAGAAACCACTGCCGCTTGGATTAATGCTCTTACCGGTAAAGACCCCTCTTGCTTGGTTCTTTCACGTCAAACCATTCCTATGCTTGAAGGTACTGGCGAAAAGGCAATGAAGGGTGGTTATATCCTTGCTGATTCTGCTAAGAAGACCCCCGATATCATTCTTATCGCAACTGGTAGTGAAGTTAACCTTTGCGTATCTGCAAAAGTTGAACTCGCAAAAGAAGGTATCGATGCAAGAGTTGTTTCTATGCCTTGCGTAGAAGACTTTGAAGCACAAAGCGAAAAATATAAGGAAAGCGTTCTTCCCAAGGCTGTTCGTGCAAGATTGGCTGTGGAAGCTGGCTCACCTATGTGCTGGTACAAATACGTTGGTATGGACGGCAAAATCATCGGTATGGAAAGATTCGGTGAATCTGCTCCTGCTGGTAAGTTGTTTGCTAAATACGGCTTCACCGTTGAAAACGTTGTTAACAACGCAAAAGAAGTTTTGGGCAAATAGTTAAAAAATAAACTTAAAGGCTTGTCGATTGACAAGCCTTTTTTGTTTTTATATATTGTTTTATTCTATTGTATATTTATATAATGAAGATTTAGAAACACCGCGTTCTTTGGCAACCTGTTTTAGTGCTTCCTTTTTATCCATTCCCTTTGCGATATAAAGGTCTATATGCTCCTTTTCGGTTAGGGTTAGGTTTTTATTTTCTTGTTTTCCGCCCTCGACTAAAATAACGTATTCGCCACGGGGCTCGGTAGGAAGCCCGTCTTTAAGGTTAAATCTTTCAGCACGTTCGTGAAGTTTGGTTATTTCCTTTACCGCAACGGCACGTCTATCGCCAAACACCGAATATATACTTTCAATATCCTTTTTTACGTCGTGGGGGGCAGAGTAGAAAATCAAGGTCAAATCCAAATCTTTATACTTTGATAAAAATTCTTTTCTATCACTATTTTTGTCGGGCATAAACCCTAAAAACGCAAATCTAGAACTATCAAGCCCAGCAAGAACAAGTGCCGAAACACACGCGCAAGCACCGGGGATAACGGTAAATTCTAAACCCTCGTCGATAAGCATTTGAACGAGCACGTTGCCGGGGTCGGAAACGACGGGCATACCCGCGTCGGTGATTACCGCAACGTTTTTTCCCGCCTTTAACTTATCTATAATCTTTTCGCCAACCTCTTTTTCGTTAAACTTATGATAGGAAAAAAGGGGTTTTTTGATTTCGTATGCGTTCAAAAGCCCTAACGAATGGCGGGTGTCTTCACAAGCGATTTCATCCACCTCTTTAAGAACTTCTATTGCACGCAAGGTTATATCTTTTAGATTGCCGATGGGCGTTGCTACAAAATAAAGCACGTTTTCTCCTTAATTGACTTGATTTTTCAAAATTTTTATTCCACTCTTTCCGCCCTTAACACCCTCTATAAGCATTAAATACGGCTCTTTATCCCCGCCCGACACAAACTGCAAGCGCTTGGGTTCGATATTATATTGTCTCATTAAACACATAACGTCCGTTAGCCTATCGGCGCGGTGAACCAAGCATGCCCTACCGCCAAACTTTAATGCGGTGGATATTGCGGGAATAAGTTCTTCAAGCGTAAGGGTCAGTTCGCACCTACACTTTGCTATGCTATCGTTTTGGTCCTTAAAACCTTTTCCAATCGGCATGTACGGGGGGTTGCAAGTAATAAGCGAAAACTTGCCCGCATAAATTTTGCCCATATCTTGAATGCGGGTGTTTACCGCACTCATTTTATCTTGAAGATTGTTATACTCTATGGTTTTTAAAGATAGGGAAAAAAGTTCTTCTTGCATTTCAAAAAGGGTAACCGACTCTATTAAACTTTTGTTTAAGCCCAAAAGGTTAATCCCAACTATTCCGCTACCCGAGCAAAAGTCGGCAACTATATCCCCCTTTTTAACGGTCGCAAACCGCGACAATAATACCGCGTCCGACGTGAAGCGGTATAAACTATCGTCTTGATAAATTTTAAGTCCGTCTAAATTTAAATCTTCTAATACGAGCATAAATTATCCTATAAACTTAAAAAATGCAAAAAGTAAAAAATTAAGGTGCAAGGTATTACCTGCACCTTAAAAATTTGCTAAATCTTATTCTTCAGAGATAGCTTCAACGGGGCAACCTTCAGCGCAAGCACCGCAACTCATGCAAGCTTCTGCATCAATTACGTATTGGCCTTCGCCTTCGCTAATAGCTCCGCAGGGGCAAGTATCAGCACATGCACCGCAAGAAATACATTGGTCGCTAATTTTGTATGCCATTAGAGTCAACCTCCTAAATTAATTTCTTTTGTTATTATATCACTTTTTTTTGGCTTTGTAAACAACTATACCAAATTTTTATTGTTCTTGTTCAATGTTTTCGTTATCGTCGTCCTCAGCCTCTTTAACTTTTTTAAATGAAAGTCTATCCACGGGGAAGTCTTTATACACTTCACTGCCGTCTCCCTTGCTGATTTTTACCTTTGATATAAGTTTTAACATATCGTTTGAAACGACAACGCCGTTGCCTTCGGGCGTACCAACCGTTCCGCCAACCTTTGGCATTTTTTTGTAAACTTCTGCGTAATAATCGTTTTCGTATTCTAGACAACACATAAGCCTTCCGCAAAGCCCACTGATTTTGCCGGGGTTAAGGTGAAGACCTTGGTTTTTTGCCATTTTTATGGTAACCTTACCAAAATCGGGCATGCAACTTGCACAGCAACAAGTTCTTCCGCAAGGCGCAATACCGCCCAAAAGCTTGGTCTCGTCCCTAATACCAACTTGGCGAAGTTCGATTCTTAGGTGGAATTTTGAAGCGAGCACTTTTACAAGTTCACGGAAGTCGATTCTTCCGTCAGCGGTAAAGTAGAACACTACCTTTTTGCCGTCGAATGCATATTCGCACCCTATTAATTTCATATCAAGGTTAAGTTCCGCAATCTTTTCCGCAGCAAACTCCATTGCCTCTGGAATTTTCTTTTCGTTTTCTTTTACCGTTCTTTCATCCTTTTCGGTAGCCTTTCTAATGATTGGCTTTAAGGGGTGGGTAAGTTCGCTATCGGGAATTTCTTTCATTCCAAAAACAACCGTGCCGTATTCTATGCCCTTAGAAGTTTCCACAACCACGCCGGTTTTTTCTTCATAAACTTCTTCCTCGTTTGCGGGCGCAAAATAATATACTTTCGCGGTGTTTTTAAATTTTATGCCTATAATTTTTGCCACTTATATTTTCCCTCCAATATTTGAAACAACAACCACTCGATAAGCATAGTGGGTGTAGCATTGGCTTTTTTGCGTTTAAATGCATCAGTCACCGCCTCTAACGCGTGGATAACCGAGCCCCTAGAAAAATTCGATTCTACAAGTTTTTCTGCAAGCGGGCGGTTAAAAACTAACTGCTCCCTCTTTTCAATGAGGGCAAGCACGTCGCGAAGCAATAGTTCTATTACCGACAAAAAATCGGCAACGTCTACCTTTAATGACTGAATTTTATTTGAATATTCCAAAACGTCTTTACTTGACTTCATATTGCAAAGGGTGTCGAGAGCAACCATAGTTATATCTTTTAAGTTTTCGTCGTTATAGTTGCGTGCCACCCCGCCTACCGTTCCGTCACCGCAAGCAATGGCGACAGACAACTTCTCTAAATCGGGAAAATCTTTTTCCATTGCCGAAAAGAGAGTGTCTTTATCGAAAAGCGGTATTTCAAGTTTTTTCACCCTAGATTTAATGGTTGATAAAAGCGGGTGCTCACTCGTTGCGCCAAGTATAATATGGACGCCCTTAGGGGGCTCTTCCAAAGTTTTAAGCAGTTTGTTTTGTGCGGGAGCGGTCATTGTTTGTGCGTTTTTTATAACGAAAACCTTTTTGTCGCTCTCCACGGGTTTAAGGTAACTTTCTTCGATAAGCGCGTTTATTTCTTCCACGCCAACCGTTTGTGACGATTGGGGATAAAAAATAACGTCTGCGTACCTTTCGTCCTCAATCAAAGAACACTTTCGGCAATTTTCACAAGGGCACCCGTCGTCACAAACGAATGCTTTTGCAAAAATTTTAAGGTAACTATCAAGATTATCGCTATCTTGACTGATAATCAAGTATGCGTGCGACAATCTGCCGTTTTCCTTATCGCCTTTAACCGTGCGGTATGCACCGGTGTTTTTAATCAAAGACAAAAAATCCATCTAAATAACGCCCTTTTCCTTTAATGCGGAAATGATTTTTGCGTGTGTTTCTTCCTTTTCCCCGCTCGCGTCTATCACGATAAACCTTTCGGGGTAACGCTTTGCTAGGTCTAAATAGCCTTGATATACTTTGTTGTGAAATTCTATACCTGAAAGTTCAAGCCTATCATTTTTATCCACACCACCCTTTCTCTTAAAGGCAATTTCGGGTGGGAGTTTTAAAAACAAAGTATAGTCGGGCATAAAGTTTTTAATCGCGTAATCGTTGATTTTTTCAACGAAGTCAACGCCAAGCCCCCTTGCGTACCCTTGGTATGCAAGCGACGAATCAATATAGCGGTCGCAAAGCACAAGTTCGCCCTTTTCTAAGCGGGGTTTAACGTTTTCTTTTAACAACTGGACGCGTGCTGCGGCGTAAAGAAGCGCCTCGCACTCGTCAGTCATTGAAATATTTTTGCCGTCCAAAATTACCGACCTTATTTGCTCGGAAACGGGTGTTCCGCCCGGTTCACGAGTGAGATAATATTGAACGCCGTTTTTTATAAGGTATTCTTCAAGAAGTTTTATTTGACGAGATTTTCCAACCCCTTCACAACCCTCGAAGGTTATAAATTTGCCTTTCATAAATTTGCCTTCTTTTTGTTTTTAGCCTAAAATATTGCTAAACATTCTAACGTTTTCTACAATAAAGGAAACCGTTTCATATTGGTGGTCGGGTTGGTGCTGTTTCATATCGAACACCAAAAGCACTATATCTTTTGCGGTCGCTTGATTGTATAACGAAACGTATTTTGAGGTGCTTATATCCCCACCGCTAAGCGCTTCCATATTGATACCATAAATGCGGTTTACCCTGCCTGCGTCTTGCTCTTCTTTAAGCCTTTCAGCGCACTTCTCTTTATAATAATCGGTATATCCAGAGTCTTTGGCGTTTGCCTTTTCAACCATTTGCTCGTATCTAGTGTATCTATAAAAAGTATCCGCTGGTGCGTGCGTCAAGAAATATTCGTAATCGGCAACGTCCTTACACAACTTTTCTATCCTTTGATACTCTTTTTTAAGATATTCCCTATATCCGCTATCTTTTCTAACGCGGTTATCCTTCCTCATCCTTTCAGCAAAACCTTTTTCAATCTTTTGCTCAGACAAGTTTTTATATTCTAACTCGGCATTAGGTGCCGTTATTCCGTCCTTTAGGAAGGAACGCAAATATCCCTTTGCGTCGGTGAGCAAGGTTTCCAAATCGTACATCTTGTACTTATCGACAATGTCCTTTGCTCTTGGGTAAGGGTTATTGTCGTTTGTAATCTTGCTAGAATATATCACGTCACCCTGATAAGCACTAAGCCTTAGGTCGAGCACGCTGAATTCGCTAGAAATGCCTTCGTTCTTAACTTCCAAAACGTCGTAACTAAAAGCACCTCTTTCTTGAAGCACCGCGTCAAACCTATCGCCTTGCGCACCATTAAGCCCTATGTCATAATAGGTTATAAACTCCTGTCCGGGCGTAAGTTTAACACGGGCGATGCCGTAAACGAATTCCCACGCCAAAATGCTTAGCGCAACGACGATAATCATGACAATCCATTCGTATGAAAGAAAGTCGAATAGCCGTTTTTTTGTTATTTTATTATCCATTTTATAAGTTTTATCCTATTTTTTAATGGGTTTCATTGTGGGGAACAAGATAACGTCCCTAATTGAAGCACTGTCGGTCAAAAGCATAACCAATCTATCCACACCAAAACCGAGACCACCCGTCGGGGGCAAGCCGTATTCTAGTGCGGTAACAAAGTCTTCGTCCACTTGTGCGTCGTTTCCGCCTCTTGCTCTCTTTGCTTCAACTTGTTTAACAAATCTTTCCTTTTGGTCGATTGGGTCGTTAAGTTCGCTGAACGCATTACCCATTTCCCTTGCGTAAATAAAGTATTCAAATCTTTCGGTGAACGCGGGGTTAGAGGGTTTTCTCTTAGCAAGCGGAGAATTTTCTACGGGATAATCGTAGATAATGGTGGGCTGGACAAGGTTTTCTTCAACGAACGCGTCGAAGAATGCAATAAGAACGTGACCTTTGGTCGCCTCGTCCCCTTCTTCAACCACAACACCCTTTGCCTTTGCAACGGCACGAGCCTCTTCATCGGTCGCCCAGTCATTATAGTCAACGCCAGCATACTTTTTAACCGCTTCAACCATGGTAAGTCTTTCCCAACGTTTACCCATATCGATATCAACGCCTTGATAGGTAATCTTGTCAGTTCCACATACTTGCATTGTGATAGTGCGGTACATATCTTCGATTAAGTCCATCATATCGAAATAGTCGCTGTATGCTTGATACATTTCAACCGTGGTAAATTCGGGGTTGTGTGACCTATCCATACCTTCGTTTCTAAAAATTCTACCAACTTCGTAAACCTTGTCAAAACCGCCAACGATAAGTCTTTTCAAATAAAGTTCGGTCTCTATTCTCAAATACATATCGATATCTAATGCGTTGTGGTGGGTTTTGAAAGGTCTTGCAGACGCACCGATTTCCAAGGGTTGCAATACAGGTGTATCAACTTCTAAATAACCAACGCCGTCAAGGTAGTTCCTGATTGCCGACATAATTTTTGAACGAGCCACGAAAGTTCTTTTAACTTCGGGGTTAGCGATAAGGTCAATTTCCCTTTGACGATATCTTGTGTCCTCGTCCTTTAAGCCGTGATATTTTTCGGGAAGGGGCAAAAGTGATTTAGAAAGCAATTCTACCGCATGTGCGTGGATAGAGATTTCACCCGTTCTGGTGGTGAAAACCACACCCTTAATACCCACGATATCACCGATATCGTATTCTTTGAACGCCAAATAATCGTCGCCCAAATCGTTTATAGATAGATATGATTGAATGGTGCCCTTGCCGTCCAAAATAACGGCAAAAGACGCCTTACCCATAATTCTTTTAGAGATAAGCCTTCCCGCAATACCAACTTCCTTGCCTTCGTAATCAGCATAGTTGTCCTTAATATCTTGGCTATAAGCAGTTCTATCGTATCTAACTTTTTCAAAGGGGTTTTTGCCAGCCTTTACAAGTGCGTCAAGCTTTTCCCTTCTAATTCTTAAAATTTCGCTTAAATCTTGTTCTTCAATTTGTACAGTGGTCTTTTCGTCCATGATGATTCCTTTTAAAAATTAATATACCTTTTTGATGGTGAGAGTTGTTACGCCCGAAGGAATGCTAACCCTAACCGTTTCGCCTGCCTTTCTACCGAGAAGGGCGTTGCCGATGGGTGATTCGTTACTGATTCTACCAGCCTCAACGTCAGCTTCTGTTGTACCAACGATTTCATAGCTTAAAAGTTCGCCGATATTTTCGTCGATAAAATCAACCTTGCTTCCCAAAGAAACGGTGCCTTTTTTAACTTGGTCGTCTTTAATGATAACCGCATATTTAAGTTTGTTTTCGATTTCAAGAATTTCACCTTCTATCATCGCTTGTTCGTTTTTAGCCGCATCGTATTCTGCGTTTTCCGAAAGGTCGCCAAATTCCCTTGCCGTTTTAATTCTTTCGGTAATTTCCGCACGTTTTTGAAGTTTAAGATACTCTAATCTTTTCTCTAACTCCTCTTTACCTTCTTTTGTAAGTATGACTTCTTCTGCCATTATAAAAGTCCTCCGTTTATTATTACAAATTTTTAAGTGGACACACTTCCACATATAATTAACTCTCGTATTATAATATATATAATAAATTTTGTCAACTTTATCTTTAAGTTTTTCCACCCGCTGAGTATCGTTTAATCCACAATTTTTTGAGAATTTTTCAATTTTTTTGAAATTTTTTTACAAATCCCCTTGACAAAATGCTTTTTTGTGCTAAAATAGACTGCGTTGAAAGATTGAACACACGTTTTTCGGGTCTGCCCGATTTAATTAAAACTTTTTGAATAATATATGAAAAGAAGAAGGTTGCAAGCGATTGCAACCTTCTTTTTTTGTTTTGGGGCACTCCCCTATTTACCTTTAGTTATCTTTCTTGATAGTCGCCGCAACAAGTGCATTGCTCGCCACAACAGCAAGTTACCTTAATGCTGTGAAGAGCGCAGTTATGCCCATCGGCATTGTGTTTGCATTTTGTTACGTCGCATCTAATACAATTATTCTTTTCCATAATAACTCTCCTTGAAAATTATTATTGGCGATTAACAATCAAAATATACATATTGCCTTGACTTTTTTAGCCATTCGGGTTACAATACTTAAGAAAATTAGTAAAGGAGTAAAAATATGAAGGTAGTTTTACTTAAAGACGTAAAAGGCTCTGGAAAAGCGGGCGACGTAATAGAAGCAAAGGACGGGTTTGCACAAAACTTCTTGATTAAAAGAGGGCTTGCTAAACCTGCGGATGCACAAGCCTTGAATGAAAACAAGGCGCAAAAAGCCGCACAAGAATTTCATAGACAAGAAACCCTTAAAGCAAATAAAGAATTAAGGGAAAAACTTGACGGAAAGGAAGTAACCGTGCAAGTTAAGTGCGGTGCGGGCGGAAAGTTCTTCGGCAGTGTAACCAATAAGGAAGTTGCCGACAAACTTTATGAGCTTGGCTTTGATATCGACAAGAAAAAAATCGTGCTCTCTTCTAACATTAAAACCACTGGCACCTTCCCCGCAACTATCAAAATTTCACCTGAAGAAACGGCAAAAATTTCGGTTATTGTTATCAACTAAAAATTAAAACCACTAGTTCGCTAGTGGTTTTTTATTTTGCTTTTTATATTTGCGGGTGTATTTTTTAACGCGTGCAATCAAAAATCTTTTCATAACTTTTCTAAAAAGTTTTTCACCCAAAAACTTTCTAACGTTTTCAACAAACCTATCTTCCCTTCTTTGCTTTTTACCAAGCCACGACGACGCATAAAGGTGCACCCCGTGTGAATTTTCGGTTAAAAGAATCTCTTTTGAAACGTAATCTTGCGCAAAGAAGAAATCGTGCGGATAGCAAACGACTTTTTCGCCGTCGATAATCTTTTCTTGATAGGTGTCGTTAAGCAAAAACCCGAAATCTTCTTTCATCATACAAGAACCCAAAATGACGTTGGTGGTCAAATCGAGTTTACCCCGCTTTGCGTTTAGTATAAAGGGTTTATCCTCGTATTTTGAGAGCATGTTTTTAAGCACGACACTGCCTGGTTTTGCACCAATAACGGTAAAGCTTATCATTACCATATTTTCAAAGTTAGCAAAAAAATCAACGTCCAAAAACTTGTCGATAGGCTTTAGCAGTTCGACGTCGGTATCCATATAGATTCCGCCGTATTTATACGTAACGGCAAGCCTAATATAGTCGGAGGCGAACGCCCACTTTTTCTGCTCGACCGCCTCTTTTAAGTATCGGTTGCAATTTATGTCGAAATTACCCTCGTTCCACTCCATAATTTGATAATCTGGGCAAAACTTTTTCCAACCTTCCAAATTTTTGATTAGATAGTCGGGTTTTTCCTTTCCGCCAAGCCAAACGTAATGAAGAATTTTTGGAATTTTCCCCTCTTTTTTTGATTTTTTTTCCAAAATTTTTTCACCTCTTTAATTATAGAATAAATATAATATATTCGTCACCAATTGTCAATGCTTTTTAAAATTAAATTCTTGTTGACTTTTAAGGAGAGTTTTAGTATAATCTTAGCCATGGATATGAAAGACAAACTTACCGTCAGCAAAATCGATATAGACGAAAAAACTGCTGAACCGAAAATCGTTAACCTTTCGGAAAAACAATTAAATAAAGAGCTTGTCGAACAAAAAAAGTACGATAAATACGACTTTGTTGAGAAAAAATCGGATAAAAGTATAGGTAAGCAACTGGTAATGAAACGCCTTTTGGGTGTGGAAAATGAAACACCGCCCAAAAACAAGCGCGCAAAAATCATAAAAAGGTGTTTTACCATATTCTTTGTTCTTTTTGTCTTCGCCGTTTTGGCTTTCACCTTTTATAAGGACTTTTTTGGGGTTGACGAGGACAGAAGTTTCTTGTCGTGGGAAGCGCTTAAAAACATCTTCTCTACCTCGTGGGTGTACTTGTTGCTTGCCGTTATATCCCTGCTTTGCTGTTACTTACTAAAGGGCTTAAAACTTTCGGTAATGTGCAAGTCAATGACCAAAAAAATGCACTTTAAGACCTGTCTTGAAACGGGTATTATCGGGCACTATTACAACAACGTAACCCCGCTTGCAGTAGGTGGTCAGCCGTTTGAAATCTACCACCTATCAAAGCACGGCGTTAAGGGTGGCGTTGCGACCGCACTCCCCATTGCGACCTTCTTTTTGAACCAGTTTGCATTCGTTGCTTTGGGTGTGGTTAGCTTGATTTTCGTGGGTAAAAATCCGCTTATGAATATTTTGCCGACCACCTTTAGTGTTCTTGCAACGATAGGGCTTATATGTTGTGCGATTATGCCAACCCTCGTGGTTATCTTTTCGCTTTTCCCCACCGTTGGAACAATTCTTGTCAACTTCGTTATGCATATCGGTGCAAAACTGAAAATTGTCAAGAACAAAAAACTTACCACATTTAAGACAATAAAGACGGTTGTTCACAACTCAAAGTGCCTAAAAAAGCTTGCTACCCGCCCGCTCGTGTTTATTTTGTCCTTTGTGCTAAGCCTTTTTGAACACCTTTCAACCGCGTGCATAGCCTACTTTACCTTGATGTTCTTCGGTTTTTCGGTAACCGACACCTTTGGCGTTTACGAGTGGCTTGCAATCACGCAAATGTTCTTTATACTAACGGCGTCAATCTCGTTTATTCCCACACCAGGAAACTCAGGTGCTGCCGACCTATCCTTCTTCGTGCTGTTTGAAACGGGGTTATCGGCAGGGCTCGCCTTTCCCGCAATGGTTACGTGGAGGGTGCTTGCCTTTTATAGTTATATAATAATAGGGTTTGTGTTTGCAACCTTAAAGAAAAAATCAGACAATCGAAAAAAACTTCAAAACAAACCGCTATAAAATTACCCGCCTTTTATTTGGCGGGTTTTATTTTTACTTTCTAAAAACTATTGACCAAAATGCTAAATTGTGATAGAATAACCTTAATAAAAATTAAACTTAAAAACTCTTAAAAATAAGGAGAAAATTATGTGTTGCAACAATAGATATGCTGAGGCGAAAGAAATTTACGCAAAACACGGTATTGATACCGACGCGGTTATTGAAAAACTTAAATCTATCCCCGTGTCCCTTCACTGCTGGCAAGGTGACGACGTTAAAGGTTTTGACCAAGACGGTCCTTTGACGGGCGGTATTCAAACCACTGGTAACTATATGGGCAAAGCAAGAAATCCTGAAGAACTTATTGCCGATATGGAAGAAGTTTTATCTCTCTGCCCCGGCGCAAAGAAACTTAACGTGCACGCATGCTACGCTATCTTTGAAGAAGACGGCTTTGTTGATAGAGATAAAATTGAACCCCGCCACTTCAAAAAGTGGGTTGAACTTGCTAAAAAATATAATATGGGTATCGACTTTAACCCCACATTCTTCTCGCATAGCAAAGTTAAAGACGGCTTAACCCTTTCTTCACCTGATAAGGCTACGAGAGATTTTTGGATAGCACACGGCAAGGCTTGTATAAGAATTTCTGAATACTTTGCTAAAGAAACGGGTGTTCCCTGTGTAATGAACATTTGGACGGGCGACGGATACAAGGATATCCCCGCAGATAGAATGGGTCCAAGACTTCGCTATAAAGAAAGTATTGAAGCGATTTTGAGCGAAAAGTTCGACAAAAATTTGGTTAAACCTTGCGTAGAATCAAAGGTGTTCGGTATCGGTGTTGAAGCATATACCGTTGGCTCGGCAGAGTTCGCTTTGACCTTTGCTGCAACACACGACGGCGTTTTGCCCTTGATGGATAACGGCCACTACCACCCCACCGAAGTCGTTTCGGATAAGATTCCCGCACTCCTTGCATTCTTCCCCGAAATCGCACTCCACATCACTCGCCCTATCCGTTGGGATAGTGACCACACAGTTCTCTTTGATGACGAAACAAAGGAAATGGCAAAAGAAATCGTTAGAAACGATGCTTTGGATAGAGTGTATATGGCACTTGACTACTTTGATGCATCAATCAACCGTATCGCCGCTTGGGTTATCGGTTTTAGAAGCTGGCAAAGAGCACTCCTCCTTGCAATGCTTACCCCCAATGCTAAATTCAAAGCACTTCAAGACGAAAATAAACTTACCGAACTCTTGGTTGCTCAAGAAAGGGTTAAAACTCTCCCCTTTGGCGACGTTTGGGCAGAATACTGCGTTCGTTGTGGTGCTCCCACCGATTGCAAACTTTGGGACAAGATTGACGAATACGAAAAAACCGTCCTTGCAAAAAGAGTTTAATAAACTATCAAAAACAAAAAGAGGCTTATCTAAGCCTCTTTTTTTGTTGTTTTCTTTTTATTATTTTTTTCTTGCACTTCGCCAGTATTTTCGTTTATATTATACTCGGTTTTATTTTCACCCGTGCTGTCGATATCTGCCGTTAAAGTGCCTTTTTTGTTTATATTCAAAAAGAGGTCTATGTTTAGACCTCTTTTTTGCTTAATATGCGTCATATCCTTCACTCCAATACAAATAATTGTCAACTTTTGTTTGAAAAACAATAAAATTATCTGGATATTTTCGCCCAATTCTTGAGTGTTTTTTCAAATGCCTTAAATGGCTCATCGCTTCCGTTTTTGA
>JAFQJB010000026.1 GCA_017397305.1 Clostridia bacterium
TGGACATTTGCAGCGCACCGAGGTATAATAAGGGTGGTCAACGGCAAGTGTCCAATTCGTGCTACTACATTAAGGAGGTAATTATTATGGTAGCAGGACATCTGCAAGAGAAAAAAGGTTATTTTTATATGGTATTGAACTACACCGTGGGCGGTAAGCGCAAAACCAAGTGGATACCCACGGGAATGGTGGTGAAAGGCAACAAGAAGAAGGCTGAAGCATTGCTTTGGGAAACCCGACAGACCTATGTACCCGAGGTCGAGGAAGAAGCGGTGGAGCTTTCCGGCGAGATTATGTTCGTGGACTTTCTCGCAATGTGGCTTGAAATAGCCAAGAGCACAATCAAACTCACTACATACGCTTCTTATGCGGAAATGACGAATAAAATCATCATTCCTTATTTCAAGCCGTTGAAGCGTAGGCTCACCGAGGTAACGGCTGCTGATATTCAAAAATTCTACCTCGTTCAGCTTGAAAGAGTATCGGCTAACTCGGTCATTCACTATCACGCAATCATTCACAGAGCTATGAAATATGCGGTCAAAACAGACTTGATTATTTCCAACCCCGTGGATAAGGTGGACAGACCGAAGAAGAACGAATTTCAAGGCAGCTTCTACACCGAGGACGAGATACAAGACTTGTTTGAGGTGGCGAGAGGAACGAAGCTTGAATTGCCAATCGTATTGGCAGCTTTCTACGGACTTCGCCGTAGTGAGGTTCTCGGACTCAAATGGGATGCTATCGACTTTCAGCAGAATACCATCACCATCAAGCACACACTTACATCTTGCAAAATCGACGGCAAGAAGGTAGAAGTGGCGACCGACACGACGAAAACCAAGTCGAGCCGCAGAACACTCCCTTTGATACCTCAATTCAGAGCGTTGCTTTTGCAAAGATGGGAGATGCAGGAAGAATACAAGAGAGTATGCGGTAGCTGCTACAATACGAAATATCTTGAATATATCTGCGTCGATGAAATGGGCAATATCATTCCACCAAACTATTTGAGCGAAGCCTTCCCGAAGCTCCTTGCACGTCACGGTATGCGGCACATCAGATTTCACGATCTCCGTCACACCTGCGCGTCGATGCTTCTGAAGAACGGTGTACCGATGAAGCAAATTCAAGAATGGCTTGGACACTCTGATTTCAGTACAACAGCAAACATCTATGCACACTTAGACTACAACTCCAAACTCAACTCCGCCGAAGCTATGGTGACGGGAATGAGGGCGGCTCTGACCACGGTTTCATAAGTCAAAAAAAGGCGAAAAAAATGAGCCTGCAAATTGACTTTGCAGGCTCGGTGTGGCGGAGAGAGAGGGATTCGAACCCTCGTGAGATTGCTCTCAAACGCATTTCGAGTGCGCCCCGTTATGACCACTTCGATATCTCTCCGTGTTTATTTTAGCTCTCTACTGTTCTTATTCAACCTCGGAAATTGGAGAGAACAGTAGGAGAGAACTAACGTATTAAGTTGTATTTGAACTGCGGAAAACCCTTATAAATCAAGGGATTTAAGGTGGGAGGTTCCAAAGTGACTACAAAATTTCGAGTGCGGCTCGTTATGACCTCTTCGATACCTTTCCAGTAAATATTAAATTGTTATGTTCTCGAAAGGAACGAAATGCGGTTACACCGCAAAGACTGCTCCGCCTATACTACGCAGGGCTGACGCCCGAGTTACAGGCACGTTTTAACCACTTCGATACCTTTCCATATATTTGCTTTCATATTCTACCACAAAAGAATAGTTAAAAGCAAATAAAAATGTATAAAACAAAAAAATAGTGGCGAAAAAATTTCGCCACGTTTTTTTGTTTTTCGATTTAGTTGATAACTCTAACTCTAATAATGTTTTCAACTTGAGAAATGTGTTCGATTGCTTCTTTAGAAACAGCATTATCTATATCGAGAATGGTAACTGCATAATCGCCTTTGCTTTGGTTGGTGAGGTTAGAAATGTTTATACCTTCATTACCAACGGTGCCAGTAATTTGCGCCAAAATGTTCTTGGTGTTGGTGTGCAAAATAACCAATCTATGCGGAGTAGTTCTCGGCATAGACAAGGTGGGGAAGTTAACGCTGTTAACAATGTTGCCGTTTTCGATATAGTCGATAAGTTGTTTTGCAGCCATGATAGCGCAGTTTTCTTCAGCTTCTTCAGTGGATGCGCCGAGGTGGGGAATGCAAATAACGTTTTTAGCACCGATAAGTTCGTCAGCGGGGAAGTCCACAACGTAGGTTGCAATCTTACCGCTCTCCGTTGCCTTAATAACGTCTGCATTGTCAACGATTTCACCTCTAGCGCAGTTAATTAAAACAACGCCGTCCTTCATTTTCCTAATAAAGCCCGCATTGATAAGTCCTTTGTTTTGGTCGGGGATATAGGGGATATGAATGGTAATAAAATCACAATTTTTAGCAATGTCTTCAAGTTCTTTTACAACGGTAACTTTAGAAGAAAGTCTAAGTGCGGCACTAACCGAAAGGAAGGGGTCGTAACCGCAAACTTGCATACCTAGGTCGATTGCTGCGTTTGCAACTAAAGCACCGATTGCACCAAGACCGATAACGCCAAGTTTTTTGCCCTTGATTTCGTGACCAGCAAAGTTTGCCTTGCCTTTTTCAACAAGTTTACCAACCTCGTCGCCTTGACCTTTAAGGGTTTTAACCCACTCTATAGCGGGGATAACGTTTCTTGAAGCCATAAACAAGGTGGAAAGAACAAGTTCTTTAACTGCGTTTGCGTTAGCACCGGGGGTGTTAAAAACAACAACGCCTTGCTTTGCATATTCTTCAACGGGAATATTGTTTGTGCCTGCACCTGCTCTTGCGATAGCAATGGTGTTTTCGTCAAGTTTATAATCGTGCATCTTGAACGAGCGAAGCATAATACCAACGGGGTTTTCCGCATCGTTTGCTACGTTGTAGGTTGCATCAAATACGTCGTTAATAACGGGGCTGATTGCGTTAAGGGTAAGAATATTTTTCATCTTATTTGTTCTCCAATTCAAATTTCTTCATAAACTCGATAAGTGCTTTAACACCTTCGATTGGCATTGCGTTATAGATAGAAGCTCTCATACCGCCGGTAACTCTATGACCTTTAAGTGAAACGAGACCGCTTGCTGTTGCTTCCTTAACAAACTTAGCATCCAATTCTTCACTGGGTGAAACGAAAGGAACGTTCATAAGTGAGCGGTCTTTCTTGTTAACCTTGTTGGTATAGAAAGAAGAATTGTCAATAAAATCGTAAAGGAGTTTAGCCTTTTCTTCGTTGATTTGTTGCATAACCTTAACACCGCCAAGGTTTTTAAGCCATCTAAACACAAGCATAGACATATAGATGGGGAAGCAAGGTGGGGTGTTATACAAGCTATCGTTTTTATCTTGGATAGCATAGTTAAGCATTATGGGGCATACGGGTGAAGCATTGCCAAGCAAATCCTTTCTAACGATAACGATAGTTAGACCTGCGGGAGCAATATTCTTTTGCGCACCAGCATAGATAAGTCCAAACTTATTTACGTCCACAACTTCACTCAAAATGCAAGAACTCATATCGGTAACTAAGGTTGCGTCGGTTTTGGGAAGTTCGGTGTAACGAGTACCGAAAATGGTGTTGTTATAGGTGGTGTGAACGTAATCAATGCCGTCACGGAACTTAACGTCCTTCATATCGGGGATATAGGTGTAGTTTGCTTCTTTAGATGAAGCGGCAACAGCCATATCGCCGTACTTTTGACCTTCTTCATAAGCTTTTGATGCAAAGTTACCTGTAAGGATATAGTCAGCCTTGCCGTTTTTAAGAAGGTTTAGGGGAACAGCCGCAAATTGTTGGGTTGCACCGCCTTGAACGAAAAGTACCGAATAGTTTTCGGGAATATTCATAAGTTCACGAAGTAGAGCATTAGCCTCGTCGTTAACAGCCATAAAGGGCTTACCACGGTGGCTCATTTCAATAATGCTCATACCTGTGTTTTGATAGTCTAAAAGTTCTCTTTGTGCTTGTTCCAAAACAGGCAAGGGAAGAGTTGAAGGACCTGCTGCGAAATTATAAACTCTCATTTTGTATCTCCTTGAGATTTAGTTCTATGTGTTTATACTAGATTATACACATAAACGACTTTTTTTTCAAGCAAATTGACCCCCTTAAAGAATAAATTCTTTATTTACTTTTCAATAGTGTTTACAATTTTTGAAAAAAAGTGTATAATGTGATAAAAGAAATTTAGACAACTACGTTAGGAGCAATCAAATTGAAAATTAAACAAGATAAGACAAATAAAAATATAAAACCCAAAAAGGCAGAAAAACCGAGTAAGCTAAAGCCTAAAAAATCGGCAAAAAAGCCCGAAAAAAAGTCTATAAAGATGACGGCGGTAAAATCGAATAAAAAAGTTAGTTCTCAGCAAATAAAAGTAGTGGCAAAAAAGCCTTCAAAACCCGTAAAGGACACTAAAAAGACCTTAAAAGTAAGGTTTTGGGCGGTGTCGGTGAAATTGGCAAGAATATGACCGCGCTAGAGTATGGCAAAGACATTATCGTTATTGACGCAGGACTTACTTTCCCTGGCGACGATATGCCGGGTGTCGACCTCGTTATCCCCGACGTTACCTATTTGGAAGAAAACAAAGACCGCGTCCGTGCAATAATTATAACACATGGTCACGAAGACCATATCGGCGGGCTTCCTTATATCTTGAAAGATATAAACGCGCCAATTTTTGGAACAAAACTAACTTTAACTTTAATCGAAAACAAAATTAAAGAGCATAAACTAAACAACGTCAGCCTAAATTGTGTAAAGGCTGGAAGTGTGATAAAGCTTGGTTGTTTTAACGTGGAATTTATCAACGTAAACCACTCGATTGCGGGTGCCGTTGGGCTTGCAATAACAACCCCAGTCGGTGTAGTGTTCCATTCTGGCGACTTTAAGATAGACTTTACCCCCGTTAACGGCGACACAATGGACCTATCACGTATCGCGGATATCGGTGAAAAGGGCGTGTTGCTTATGCTAGCGGACTCAACCAATATTGAAATTGACGGCACCACTATGAGCGAGTCGGTTGTTAAAGATACTCTCGACCACGTTTTTGCCGATAATATGGGTAGAAGGCTTATAATAGCAACTTTTGCGTCCAACGTTCATAGATTGCAACAAATTTTGGACTTGGCTGTAAAATACAAAAGGAAGGTTGCTTTTTCGGGACGCAGTATGATAAACATTGCTGAATCGGCTGCTAAAATAGGCGAACTTCACATTCCCGACAACCTAATCGTTGACGTGGAAAAGGTTAAAAACTTCCGCAACGAAGAAATCTTGATTGTTTCAACGGGAACGCAAGGCGAACCTATGAGCGCACTTACCCGCATGGCTAGTGGGGAGTTTAATAAAGTGGTTATCGGCAATAACGATACGGTTGTCATCAGTGCTTCGGTTATTCCAGGCAACGAAAAAATGATATATGGTGTAATTAACAACCTTTACCGCTTAGGTGCGGAGGTTATTTATGAATCGCTAGAACCAATCCACGTTTCAGGGCACGCTTGTAGGGGCGAACTTAGGGTATTGCACTCACTTGTTAAGCCCAAATTCTTTATTCCAGTTCACGGCGAATATCGCCACCTCAAAAAGCACGCAAGACTTGCTCAAGACCTTGGAATGAAAGAATATGCGACCCTTATTGCCGACATAGGCGATACAGTGGAATTTACCGAAAATACTATGAAATTTGGCGAAAAATTCCCGTCGGGCTCTCGTTTTGTGGACGGCGTTGGAATTGACGGTGCCGATAGTTTTATTCTGCGTGAAAGGGTAAGGCTTTCTGAAGAGGGCGTTATCGTTGCCGTTGTTGGACTTGACGAGTATTCAATGCAACTTAAATCGCTAGAAATCGTCGTTAAAGGGTTATCTTTAGACCAAGTTGCAATTAAAGAAATGAAAGCAAATCTTGTAAACACCTTAAAGCAAGTCGACCTTCGTGCAATGAGAGGGGAAGAAGAACTTACCGCTCTCGTTAAAAAGCAAGTTAAAAACTTTGTGATTCGCGTTGCAAAGAAAAACCCAATGATACTGACGGTTATAATGGCGGTGTAGGTGTGGAAAGAATTATTGAACTGCGAAAAAAAGCAAAGGAAAACGGCAATCCCATACTCCGTGACCGCTCGTTTGAACTGCTTTTATCTAAGGTAAAGGAAGAAAAGCCCAAAAGTATTTTAGAAATAGGCGTCAACGTTGGACTTTCGGGGATAGCAATGCTTTTAACCGAGCCAAACGCAAGCTTATCGGGTATAGAAATCGACGAAGATATAATCGCTATTGCAAAAGAAAATTACCGATTATTCGGTGTGGAAAAAAGAGCAAAAATATTCCAAGGCGATGCGTCTAGCATTATCCCTATACTTACTGGTGAATACGATTTTATATTCCTAGACGGACCTAAAGGGCACTACTTTGAATATTTACCGCACTTACTTTCCATATTGAAAGTTGGCGGAACGTTGTTTGCCGACAACGTTTTGTTTAGGGGATACGTCGGTGATAAGGTCAAAACACCGCATAGGTTTAACACCACTAAACACAGCATGGAAAATTTTTTGAACGCAATAACAACCGACAGTAACTTACAAACGGAAATTATTGATATTGAAGACGGAATTAGTATAACGAAAAAGATAAAATGAGAAAAATTGAACTTTTGTCGCCAGCGGGCGATATGTCAAAACTAAAAACAGCCTTTCACTTTGGTGCGGACGCCGTTTATATAGGCGGAAAAACCTTTTCACTTCGCGCCTTGGCAGGCAACTTTTCTAATGAAGAGATAATCGAGGCGGTCGAATACGCACACTCTATCGGCAAAAAAGTTTACGTTACCGTAAATATCTTTGGAAGAAACGACGATATAGAGAGTGCCGAAGAATATTTTAAGTTTCTAGAAAAAGTTAAAGTTGACGGAGCAATAGTGTCGGATACGGGGTTAATTTACCTCGCTCGTTCGGTTGCCCCAAACCTATCTATAAACCTTTCCACCCAAGCCAATACGCTCAACTATAAAACGGTGGAATTTTGGCAAAAGCACGGTTTGAAAAGGGTTATTCTTGCAAGGGAATTGTCACTTAGCGAGATTGATTGCATAAGCAAAAAAGTTCCCGATATGGAGATTGAAACCTTTATTCACGGCGCAATGTGTATTTCGTATAGCGGAAGGTGTTTGCTTTCCGATTACCGCACGGGAAGAAGCAGTAACCGTGGGGAGTGCGTTCAAGCTTGTAGGTGGAATTATGAGATTCGCGAAAAGGGTTCGGAATGTGGCTTTATGGAGATGCAAGAAGACGAGCGCGGAACTTACGTAATGAACAGCAAAGATTTAAACCTTCTAGACTATATCGCTGAACTCGATAAAGCGGGTGTATGCTCGTTTAAAATAGAAGGAAGAATGAAGTCGGAGTATTATTTAGCAACCGTTGTAAATGCTTATAGGCGTGCCTTAGATGCCTATTACGCGACAGGAGCGGGGTATAAAGAAAATCCTTTATATCAAACCGAGCTTAAAAAGACTGCACACAGAGAGTTTACTACTGCATATATTACAGGCGAAAACAATAGAACGGTTAACTATGACGATAGTCAAAGTAAAGGCACGCATAAATTTATCGCAAACGTGCTTTCCCGCGACGCTATGGGGGGATATGCCGTTATAGAAATGCGTAACCGCTTCAAAGTTGGCGATACTTTGGAAGTTTTGTCGCCTACCGATACTTTCAATAAGCAAATAAAGGTTGAAAAGCTTGAAGATATGAACGGAAAGCCTGTTGAAGACGCAAAAATCGTGCAACAAAAACTTAAACTTTATACCGACCTTGAATTGCAAGAGGGCGATATTTTAAGAATAAAAATTTAGGAGAAAAAAATGGAATACTGGACTTATAAACTTGACCCGATAAAATACACCGATGATATCTATCACGTAGGTTCAAAAACTGCGCCCGCTTGGATAATTAAAAGCACGGACGGACTTATTATGCTTGATACGGGACTTCCTAAAACACTTTATCAAATACTTGACAATATAAACAAACTCGGCTTTGATTATCGCGATATAAAGCATATTATCCACTCGCACGGGCACATAGACCACCTTGGCTGAACTCGTGCACTGGTTGAACTTAGCGGTGCTAAAACTTACATAGGTCTTGGCGATGAAGACACTGCAAGGGGCGTTGACCAGCTTCAATACTCTAATGAGTTCGGTATAAGGTATGAAGAGGGATTTGAGCCGGACGTAATCGTAAAAGACGGAGACCAAATACAAATTGGTGAAAAAACCTTTACCTTTATTGCTTGCCCTGGTCACACAAGAGGGGTAATGAGCATATTTTTTAACTGCACCGATAACGGAAAAGAATATCGCGCAGGTATGTTTGGCGGTGGGGGGCTTCCGTCATTAAAGCGCGTTTATCTCGATAAATACGGACTTCCACACTCACTAAGAGAACAATTTATAAATAGCATCGATAAGGTTTATAACGAATTTGTTGAAGTTCATTTGGGTAACCACTTGGGCGATAATAAGCACGCCGAAAAACTTGAAGCTAAAGCCCAAGGCTGTAAAGGGAATCCCTTTATCGATACAACCACTTGGAAATGGTTTTTAGACATGAGAAGAAAAGAAGCTCTCGAACTTTTCGAAAACGATAAACTACAATAAATATCCCCACGTTTGAAGTGGGGATATTTATTTTAAAGGGAATACAAAAAACTATTGAAAAAACCATAAAAAAAGGGTATAATATATTTACAACAAAGAAAGGAGACTCTATTATGAAAATTGCAGTAACTTATGACAACGAACAAATCTTTCAACATTTCGGGCATACCGAACAGTTTAAGATTTACGATATTGAAAACGATAAAATAATTTCTAAAACCGTTATTAGCACTAACGGACAAGGTCACGGCGCACTATCAAGTTTTTTAAGTGAAAACAACGTAGACGTTCTTATTTGTGGTGGAATAGGCGGTGGCGCAATAAGTGCGCTTAACGAACTCGGTATTAAATTATTTGGTGGTGTTAGTGGCGATTGCGACAGCGCAGTAGAAGCATTTTTGAAAAACGAACTAGAATTTAATCCCAACGTTAGATGCTCACACCACGACCATGAGCACGGTGACGGCGCGCACACTTGTGGTGAACACGGTTGTGGAAAGGGTAGTTGCAATCACAACTAAAATAAATTAAAACGAATTTATCGGAGAATAAAATGAAAATTGTAATCGTAGGTGGTGTTGCAGGTGGTGCAACAGCGGCAGCAAGAATAAGAAGACTCAACGAACATGCAGAAATTATTATTTTTGAGCGTTCGGGCTTTATTTCATACGCAAATTGTGGTTTGCCGTATTATATCGGTGGCGTTATTGAAGATAAGGAAGATTTGACACTTCAAACTCCCGAAAGTTTCTTCCGCCGTTTTAGAATAATGGCAAAAGTTAATCACGAAGTAACTGATATTGACGTGCAACACAAAACCGTCCACGTAACTAACTTAAAAACGGGAACGAGTTTTACGGAAAACTACGATAAACTCATTTTATCACCCGGTGCAAAACCGATTTTACCCGATTTCTATACCGAAAATGAAAGGACTTTCACTCTCCGCACCGTAGAAGATACGCTTAAAATTCGTGCCTTTGTAGAACAAAAAAAGCCATCAACGGCAGTTGTTATAGGCGGTGGATTTATCGGTCTTGAAATGGCAGAAAACCTTGCTGAATTAGGCGTAAAAACCACTATTGTGCAACGCTCTAACCATCTTTTGCCGACGGTTGACTGTGATATGGCGTCGTTTGTCCACGCAAACTTCCGTCACCACGGCGTACAATTGTTACTAAACACTAACACAAACAAAATGAGTATTACAGGCGAGAAAGTTTTGCTTGACTTTGATAACGGCTCAAATCTAAGCACTGATATGGTTGTGCTTGCAGTTGGCGTTACGCCAGAAAACACGCTTGCTAAAAAGATAGGTTTAGAACTTGGCGTTAAAGGTGCAATAAAGGTCAACGCAAAAATGGAAACTTCAATTCCTGATATCTATGCAGTAGGGGACGCAGTTGAAGTTAAACATTTTATAACCGATAAAGATTCGGTAATTTCACTTGCAGGACCTGCCAACAAGCAAGGTCGTATAGTTGCCGATAACATTTGTGGGATAAATAGCGAATATAAAGGCTCGCAAGGCTCTTCGGTTATTAAACTCTTTGACATGACGGTTGCAACTACTGGTATTAACGAACAGCAAGCAAAAGCAAACGGCATAGAATACGAAAAGGTTATTTTAACGCAAAACTCACACGCCGGCTATTATCCTGGGGCAACGGCAATGACCTTAAAACTTATTTTTGAAAAGGCAACCTTTAAGATTTTAGGTGCGCAAATCGTTGGCTATGACGGTGTTGATAAACGCATTGACGTTATTGCTACGTGGGTTAGGGCAGGTATGAAAGCCGATGAACTAAAAGATTTAGACCTTTCTTACGCACCGCCATATTCTTCTGCAAAAGACCCCGTAAATATGGCAGGATTCGTTGCTGAAAATATCAAAAACGGCATAGTTAAACAGTTTTATTATGAAGATATTCCGTCTTTAAGAGAAAGAAAAGACGTGATTTTGCTTGATACTCGCACACCTTTTGAATATATGCTTGGGGCTGCTGACGGATTTATCAATATTCCACTTGACGATTTAAGAGAGCGTTTAGGCGAACTTGATAAAACTAAACAAATCTACGTTATGTGCCAAAGTGGATTGCGCAGTTATCTTGCAACTCGCATTTTAATGCAAAACGGCTTTGATGCATATAACTTTGCAGGTGGTTTTAGGTTATATAGCAGTATCAAAAACGAAGAAATGTTATCAAAACAATGCTATTCTTGTGGTATGGAGAAATAAAGTTTTATCATGAATGAGTTAGAATATGAAAAATATGTTGAACTATTAAAACTTGTGAGCAGTTTAGACAAAGACTGGAACGGTTCAGATAGGGCAAAAAATAATCTTAATAGTTTTTTAAATAAGAACAAGCTTGAAATTAATCAAAATTATGTTAAGAAAGCGTCCTATTTCTTAAATAATGATGATGGGTTGGAGCTTCATTTATTTAGATATGAAATTATATTAGAATTATTAGATGATTTTAATAAGGACGAGCGTGTTTTTAAGGTTTATAAACACACAGCTCCCAATGAAAAAGTATATATAGGGATAACTTGTTCGGAGGATATTAATACTAGATGGCTAAATGGTTATGGCTATAAGAGAAATATAGTATTTTTTAACGACATACAAGAATTTGGGTGGGAAAATATTAAGCATGAGATTTTGTATGAAGGGAAAACGGCAAAGGAAGCACGAAAATTAGAGAAAGAATTAATTTCAGAATATCAATCAGATAATTATAAATATGGTTACAACTCGGACGATGGTGGAAGATTTGCAATAAGTATGCGCCCATGGAAAGCGTGGGAATATGATTTTGCTTATCAAATAAGTGCAAAAAGAAGACCAATAAAATTAATTTTAGAAAAAAGCGAATTTCCTAAATTGCATAGAGAGTTTAGAAAATACGATTTAGAAATCATATATCAGAATGAAATTGATTCTTCGGGTGAAAATATTTTCGTTGTGATTTCAAACCCATCTTTCAAAGAAAAAAGAATTAATGAGAGGATAGATAAATTTTTTGAAGAAAAAAATATCTCAAATATAAAATTTAAGTTTATTTATGGTAAAATAGAGGATGATGCGTTTGTATTAAAAGATAATATTGTTTTTATTAATCTTTACATAGTTAACAATAAACAATATAAATTTGAAACTGTTATGGAAGATTTTGAAAAAATTTTATTAAATATTGTTTAACGGGTAGATTAGCTTTATGGATAAAAATGAACTTTATTATTCTTCGCTTCATGCAACTTTAATTGTTAAAAATTTTGTAAAAGGTGATAAGAATTGTAATTACGAAAAATATTTATTAGAACTAATAAATGAATCTCAATATTTTTGGGAAAAGTTTAATCATATTCCTTTTGTAAAACCAAAGAAAGAAGATGCTGGTGAATCTGATTGCTATAGCGGTAATTATGGACTAGATTTTAAGCTTGTTTTAAGTCAAACGAATATGCAAGCAAAAAGAGAATTAACATCACAAATTTATTTATTGGCAGAAGGTATTAGAGCAACTAGTACTCCAAGAAGACCAAATGAATCTATGACTGTTTCAAAGTTGCATGTTGCTTTACGAGAAAATTCTTTAGAA
>JAFQJB010000027.1 GCA_017397305.1 Clostridia bacterium
AATGGAATCGATAATTCTCTGCTCGTGCATCACCCAACAAAAAATGATATTCTCGTATGCAGAACATTTCAGAAAATTATTGAGTACATAACAAATATTATTCGTCACCATTGCTTTTGTTTCATCGGTTACTTGGAACGGATTTGCATCCCAGCACCAATCTCCGTCAAGAAATACGCAATTCGGTAAATCCTGTTTGAGCTGTTGGCACACAGTTGTTTTTCCAACTCCCATAGTGCCACCAATCATATATAAAGTTTTCATCATTCACACCTACAAATTCTTATTTATCGGTGAGTTTATTATAAACTAAAATAAACTTTAATGCAATCTATTTTGCGTGGGCAAAAGAAAACTCGACTTATGAAAAGTCGAGTTTTCTATATGATTAAAATTAAATCCCTAAGAGGAGAGCGACTAGGTTGTTTTCTTTTTTTATAACTTAAAATTTGGGTTCAACACCTAGATAATCGCATATTGCAAGGGCGAATTTCATTGCCGATTTAGGTCCGTTTGCGGTAATGACGTTGCCGTCTATAACGACGTCTTGTTCTATATAATCGCTTGTGGATTTTAACTGCTCGGTAAAATCTACAAAGGGATAGCAAGTCGCCTTTTTGCCATCGATAACACCCCTTTTAGAGAGCACTACCGCGGGTGAAGCACAAATTGCCGATACAAGTTTGCCCTCTTTTGCCATAGCCCTTATAACGTTTACTGCCGTTTGATTGTTAGAAATAATTTTTGCACCCGGCATACCGCCCGGGATAACTATTCCATCGTAATCTTTTTCGATTAACTCGTCAACTAGCATATCGGCTTCAATCTTTATTTGATGTGAGCCTGTGATTTGCTTTCCGCAAACGGAGAACACGTCGCATTGTACCCCCGCCCGCCTTAAAAGGTCTATCGGGGTTATAACCTCTATCTCTTCAGTTCCATCACTGATTAAAACTGCAATCTTTTTCATAACTGCTCCTCAATAGCCTTCGCAAGCCTTTCCGCCAACATCTTGTGGCTTTGTTCGGTCAAGTGCACGCCGTCTATACCCACTTCTAAATCCACGTTTTCTAGGTAGGTGATATTGTTTGACAAGCAATACTCTTTTGCGAGTTTATTATACTCTATGCTCTTAATCCTAGCGCCGTGATACATTCCGTCTTCTTTTGCATACTCGGTTTCATCGTTTACAACGGGAATACCCGATACAATAAGTTTTACCGCCGACTTATCAATTTGAGATTTATACTGGCTTATAACGTTAACAAATTTAACGAACATTGCTAAAATTTCACTTGCCGTGTTGTTATAGGAATTTTTCAGCTCGTTAGTGCCAAGCATAAGCACAAAAAAGTCAATCTTATCGTGCGTGTCTAAACAAGGTTTAAGATAGTCAAACCCTACCCTACCTTCTCTTCCAGGTCTATTATCGACCGAGAAAAAAGTGCGGGAGTTTAGCCCTTCTTCAATAACCTCGCACTTGCCGTCAAGATTTTTTTGCAAAAGCCTCGTCCAACGTTTGTCAGTGCCGTACCTTAAGTGGTCGGTCCCCGAAATATATCCCCACGTATTAGAGTCGCCAAAACACAATATTCTTTTCATAATTTACCTTCGTTTTTCTCTTTGGCTTTATTATAACACTTTACAATTATTCCGTCAATGAAATAATAAAAAGACTACCCTATAAATAGGATAGTCTTTATTTGCTTTTTGTTTTTCGCCTAAAGGCTTTGTAGCAGTGCGTGGTGATTAGCGATAAGCGGTTTGACGAGGAAAATACAAGAAGGGCGCGCGTTCTTGTAAAGGAGCATACTTGGAAAGTATGTGACTTAGCAAAACGCGATGCAATTCGCAGTATTTTTCCGCCAAAAATCACCTAAGCATTGCGGAAAAGCCGACCTATTAATACATTCCACCCATTCCGCCTGCGGGCATTTGAGGAACGTTTTCTTCCTTAACGTCGGCAACAACCGATTCGGTGGTGAGGAATACGCCAGCAACTGAAGCAGCGTTCTCTAATGCTGAACGGGTTACTTTGGTCGGGTCGATAATACCACTTTCAACCATATCGGTGTATTCGTTGGTAAGCGCGTTGAAACCAAAGTTTACTTTGTTTGCCTTTAATATTTCGTTCAAGATTACAGAGCCGTCCAAACCTGCGTTTAGAGCGATTTGTTTGAGCGGTGCTTGAACTGCTTTCAATACGATTTGTGCACCAGTCTTTTCGTCACCTTCCAAGGTTTCAGCATATTTTTCAAGAACCTTGATAGTAGAGATAAGTGCAATTCCGCCACCGGGAACGATACCTTCTTGAACGGCAGCCTTGGTTGCGTTCAATGCGTCTTCGATACGGAGTTTCTTTTCTTTCATTTCAACTTCGGTAGCAGCACCTACGTTGATAACTGCAACACCGCCTGCAAGTTTTGCGAGACGTTCTTGCAATTTTTCTCTATCATAATCGGAAGTGGTTTCAGCGATTTGTGCTTTGATTGCTTGCTTTCTTGCTTCAATTGCAGCGGGGTCGCCTGCGCCGTTGATAATGGTCGTGTTGTCCTTATCAACTTTAACCGTTCCTGCACGGCCGAGCATGT
This sequence comes from Clostridia bacterium, assembly GCA_017397305.1. Taxonomy (GTDB): domain Bacteria; phylum Bacillota; class Clostridia; order Christensenellales; family Borkfalkiaceae; genus UBA1259. The sequence continues at coordinate 2,592 of JAFQJB010000027.1, forward strand.
TGAGTTTTACGTCCTTAAATTCATAACCGAGTTCGCTAGAAATAACCGTACCACCGGTAAGGATAGCAATATCTTCAAGCATAGCCTTTCTTCTATCGCCAAAGCCGGGAGCCTTAACGGCAACGCAGTTGAACACACCTTTAAGTTTGTTAACAACAAGTGCTGCAAGAGCATCGCCTTCAACTTCTTCTGCGATAATAAGAAGTCTCATACCTTGTTGAGCGATAGGTTCAACAACGGGAAGAATTTCTTGGATAGCAGAAATCTTTTTGTCGGTGATTAAAATTACGGGAGATTCTAGAACTGCTTCCATTTTGTCGGTATTAGTCACCATATAAGCCGATGCGTAACCCCTATCGAACTGCATACCTTCAACGGTAGAGAGTTCGGTTTTCATGGTCTTTGATTCTTCAATAGTAATAACGCCGTCTTTACCAACCTTTTCCATCGCTTCAGAAATAAGCGTACCCACGGTCGTGTCGCCAGCAGAGATAGAAGCAACTTGTTCGATTGCCTTCTTGTCTTCAACGGGCTTTGAAATCTTTTTAAGTTCGTCAACAGCAACAGCAACTGCGTTGGTGATACCCTTTTTCAAAATAATGGGGTTTGCACCTGCGGCAACGTTTTTAAGTCCTTCGCCAATCATTGCTTGTGCAAGAACAACAGCGGTGGTCGTTCCGTCACCTGCAACGTCGTTAGTTTTAGTAGAAACTTCCTTAACGATGCTTGCGCCCATATTTTCAAAAGCATCTTCGAGTTCAACTTCCTTCGCAATGGTAACGCCATCGTTAGTGATAAGGGGTGCGCCGAACTTTCTATCAAGAACAACGTTCCTACCCTTAGGTCCTAATGTAATTTTAACGGTATCTGCAAGAACGTCAACACCCTTTTGAAGTGCCTTTCTTGCTTCTTCGCCGTGCTTTAATTGTTTAGCCATTTAATTTTGCCTCCTTATTCTACAATCGCCAAAATGTCGCTTTGGCGAATAATCGTCAATTCTTTTCCGTCAACCTTAAATTCGCTTCCAGCATACTTAGAGTAAAGTACGGTGTCGCCAACTTTAACTTGCATAACTATTTCTTTTCCGTCGATAATTCCGCCGGGGCCAACGGCAATAATCTTTGCCATTTGTTGCTTTTCTTGTGAAGCTGAGGGGAGAATAAAACCGCTTTGAGTCTTTTCTTCCGTTTCAACACTCTCCACTACTACCTTATCAAACAAGGGTTTAACTTTCATTTATATATACCTCCAATGGTTGTTTGGCACTCTCGCACTTAAAGTGCTAAATCTTATTATACACAAGCAAATTTTTTTGTCAATAGAATACTGCCAAAATTTGCTAATTTTTAAATTTATTTTGCCTATTTTTATCGTTTATAAAAAAAATGCGACCGCGAATCGCGGTCGCACAAATTTTTGCTATTATTAAGCGATGGTATCTTTCAAGTTGGAAACTGCATTAACCGCATTGTAACGGGTTTTTGCTTCGATTGCTTCCTTTTCGATAAGAGCATCAACAAGTTTCATTGCGTTCTTGAAACCTCTATCACTTCTAACCTTTACCATCATAGGAATTTCTGCGTATGATTTAACGTCGCCCATATCCTTTTGGAAATAGATTTTTTGGTCGAATGCGTTGCAGTCGAGTGCTAAGTGCAATCTCATGGTCTTACCACGAATGGTAAGTCTTGCAACGAGCTTTCTACCCAAACGGAAAGAAACGCCCTTAGTAGAAACGCGAGGATTGATTTTTCTTAGCGAGATAAATTTGTTGTAAATAGCATCGTAGTATCCGTGAACTTTTTCATCAAGGCCCAAAAGTTTTTCAGCAAAAGCAACCCTTTTAGCAACGTCGATACCTTCGTTAACGTCTGCAACGGCAACTTCTTCAACAACTTCTACAGGTGCTTCTTCAGCCGTTTCTTCTACGGGAGCGGGTACTTCTTCAACGGGAGCAGGTACTTCTTCAACTGCGTCCTCTTCTTCTACAAACAATTTGCCCTTTGCACTTCTTGATTTAATTACCAAGTAGTCAATCAACAAAATAACAACGGCAACGGTGATACACAATAATGCTTTAATCCAAGGATTCATAACTTCTCTCCTTTTGTTTTGTTCTTTTTCAAATTATAACACAACCAAAATTTTGTGTCAATACTAATTTATAAAAATATTTTATAAATTTTTCCAATTTTTGCTAAATATATACAAGCTTTTAGGTTCTTCTTTTGGGTTCTGAGGTAACGTTTATACCCAATTTTTTCAAAGTTGAGTTATCCACGTGAGAAAGCACCACCGAAGAGTGCATTTGCGCGCCTTTAAGCTTAGACAACTGCGCCATAGCAAGCCTTGCGGTCGGGTCGGTTGCCGCCGACACTGCAAGCGAAATTAAAACTTCGTCGGTATGTAGTCTTGGGTTTACACTGCCCATATGCTTTACCTTAAGCGTTTGTATCGGCTCTATAACCTTTGACGAAATAAGGTCTATCGAATCGTCGATATTTGCAAGTGCTTTAAGTGCGTTTAGAAGTGCCGATGCGCTTGCACCCAAAAGGTTACCAGTTTTGCCAACCACGATTTCGCCAGAGTTGAGTTGAATTGCACAGCTAGGTTCACCCGTCAACTCTTCCTTTTCAAGTGCGGGTTTAACAACCGCACGGTCAGCAGTGGATATTTTCATCTTTTGCATAAGTATCTCGATTTTGGAGATGGTTTCCTTGCCGATTAGTCCGCGACGAACGTCTAGTTGCGCGTCATAGTATCTTCTTATAATTTCTTGTTCGCAAGCACGTCTAACAACGTCCTCGTCGATAATGCAGTGCCCCGCCATGTTTACACCCATGTCGGTAGGTGATTTATAAGGAGATTGCCCCATAATCTTTGAAAGCATTGCCGATAGCACGGGGAAAATTTCTACGTCGCGGTTATAGTTAACCGCCATAGTGCCGTATGCTTCTAGGTGGAAGGGGTCTATCATGTTCATATCGTTAAGGTCGGCTGTAGCCGCCTCGTAAGCGATGTTTACGGGGTGGTTAAGCGGTAAATTCCATACGGGGAAGGTCTCGTATTTAGCGTAGCCCGCCTTTACACCGCGTTTGTTTTCGTGATAGAGTTGTGATAAGCAAGTTGCCATCTTTCCGCTACCAGGTCCTGGAGCGGTAACCACAACGAGCGGTCTTGTAGTAACCACGTATTCGTTTTTGCCGTAACCTTCGTCGCTAACGATTTTTTCCACTTCCGAAGGATAGCCAACGATTGGATAGTGTTTATAAACCTTAATTCCGCGAAGTTCAAGCCTTTGTTGAAAGGCAATAACCGAGGGTTGCTCTGCAAAGCGAGTCAAAACCACACTGCCAACGTAAAAGCCGTGGCTTTTGAATATGTCAATAAGCCTTAAAACGTCAAGGTCGTAGGTGATACCAAGGTCACTTCTCGTCTTATTCTTTTCTATATCGTTTGCGTTTATAACGATAAGAATTTCCGCTTTGTCTTTTAATTGAGAGAGCATTTTTATCTTGCTATCGGGCTCAAAGCCGGGCAAAACGCGAGCAGCATGATAATCGTCGAAAAGTTTTCCGCCAAATTCTAGATAAAGTTTGTCGCCAAACATATCTATTCTTTCCAAAATTTTCGCCGATTGCATTTCCAAATATTTAGCGTTGTCAAATCCTTTGTATTCCATAGTAAATCGCCTCTTTATTCCAAAAATCCCGCTTTTTCTAAGTTCGTAACAAACTCTTTAACGTCTTCTTTTGCCTGCTCTAATTGAACGTCGTATTCGTTCATAAACGTCTCTACCAACTGCTCTTCAGTCGCACCCTTTTGCAAGGTCTTCCATAAAAGCGCACTCGAGGGGTTAAGTTTTATGCAACCGTTAAACTGCTTTGCCATTTTGCCAACGGCAACGACAACCGTTTGCCCTGCAACCTCACTTAAAATAAATCCGTCTTTAATTTTCATAATCTCTCCCCCGACATAGTTGTGTAAGATAACTCGGCAGCCTCTTTCGAGACGTTGCACCCCAACACGTAGGTGTCAACACTGCCAAGCAGTTTATCGATTAAACCCAAAAGGTTTTCCATACTCGACTGATTTTCCGGTCTTACCGTTTGATTAAGCACGGTAAAAACCATTTCCCCAGCCGTTGCTTTTCTTATAGAATTTTCTTTTGCTTGACTTATTTTACAAACGGCTTTAATCTCCGCTCTGCAATTGGTGTCCAAACCGTGCTTGCCGTTCCACGGCGTGCCGTATACGTAAAATTTGCCGTCAACAAACCTTACGATAGGTTTATCGTCGTTTACCATAACCGCTCTATCACCGAGCAGTTCCCTCCAAAGTCGTGCGTGGGTGGACTTACCCGTTCCGCTAGGCGCGGTAAAAAGATATGCCTTGCCGTCCACCATTATTGCGCTTGAGTGGAAAATCAAGCCGTCGGCATTATCGAGAATGTATGCGCAAAGTTTTCTAAACACCGCCAAACTTTCAAGATAATTATCGGGATATTCGGGTGCTTTTTCCTTTTCCGCCTTAATATCGTCAAGAGTTGCCGAAATTAAAAGCCTAGGCGCCTCGTCGCCTTGGTAAAGGTATTTTTGGCACAGCCTTTCGGTGTATCCGTATATAAATTGTGCGTCGAAAACGACGTCTGCTATTTTATATCTTGGCATAATTCCCTTATTTTAGGCGGTTTTTGCCCGCCAAACAAAACTCGCCTTTTATTTTATCAAAGCAACCGACCTTTGTCAATATAAAGATTTGATTTTTAAGTTAATTTTGTATATAATTAAATAGATAAATTTTTTGTGAGATAAAAAAATGAAGAAAGTTATAAAATTCACCTGTTTTATCTTGACGTCGATTTTGCTCTTGTGTCTATGCTCTTGCGGGGATAAGGGGAAGAGCGCCGTGGACTTTTATTATTTTAACACGGTAATCTACGTTCAAACCAACGATAAAAAGATGAGTGAAGATACAATCGACCGCCTTGATAAACTTTTTGCCGACACCGAAAAGTTGTTCACCACCGAGGGCAGTGAATCTATAGTGAGTGCGGTCAACAAGGCAAACGTGGGTGAGTCCATCACCCTTTCTAGCGACGCACTTTCGGTATTTAAAAAGGCAAAGGACTGCTATGATTTTACCGACGGACTTTTTTCGCCTTGCGTTTATCCACTGGTTAAACTTTGGAAGTTTGATAGTTCTTATAGTAGCGTTATAAACTTTATCCCCCCGACCGATGAACAAGTAGAAAGCATCCTTTCCACCTACTCTAGCGACTTTAATTCCCTTTTACTAGACACCGAAAAGGCAACTATTGCCAAAACTGAAAATACTATGCTTGACTTTGGCGGAATAGTTAAAGGGATAGTGTGCGACCAAGCAAAAGATATACTTAAACAAGCCGGTCACCAAAAAGGCTACGTAAGTGTTGGTAGTAGCAGTCTAAACCTTCTCTCCGTCGATGAAATCGAGGTGCGCCACCCTAGGAAAAACACCACCTCTTTGCTCTCTATCGACACAAAAGACTTAAAATTTGTTTCCGTTTCGACAAGCGGGGACTATGAACGAGAGCACGTCGATAAGGACGGCAACGTATATTCGCACGTAATCGACCCGCGCACTGGTTACCCCGCAAAGACTGGGGTTATGAGCGCAACGGTTATTTGTGAAGACGGTGGCTTTGCCGATGCAATAACTACCGCGCTTTTGGTTTGCTCTTACTCTAGCGACGCCGACTGCGAATTGCTTAAAATGATTGACAAAATCAAAAAGCAATATCAAACGGCAAAAATCTTCGTCGCTATTTCGCACGAGGGCAAAAACCTTTTAATCACAAATCAAAAGCAGGGCGAAGATTTCACCCTGCTCGACCAAGATTATCAAGTTGTTAACGTTTAATTATTAGTTCCAATTAAGAGGCCGAAAAGTTCGTTTTCGGTCTTTTTTGTTAGGTTTTTATTGTCGTAAACTATTTTTCCACCGCTCAAAAGGATAATCCTATCCGCCATTTCCACCGCTTCTTTTACGTCGTGTGTCACCATTACAACCGTTTTCTTTTCTTCCTTAAACCGCTTTTTAAGTGCGGTTATCGTGCGGAATTTCACCCCTAAATCAAGCGAAGAAAAGGGTTCGTCCATAAGCAAAAGGTCGGCGTCAAAGATTATACCGCGTATCAGTGATATTCTTTGTGCTTCACCGCCCGATAGGTGCTTTGGATAACTATTTAACTTGTCGGCAACCGAAAGTTCGTTTGATAGAGCGTCTATCTTTTTTAAATCGTTTGAAACGAGCAAAAGGTTTTGCTTTGCGGTGAGGTTTGGGAACAGGTTTGGCGTTTGAAAAACAAGCGAGCAATTTACCTCGTCTACCCGTCCTTCAAAGTCGGTAAGGCGGGATAGAACGTTCAAAAGGGTGGTTTTACCGCACCCCGATTCACCCAAAATGCAGGTGATTTTGCCCTTCTCTATCTCTAGCGAAAAGTTTTCAAAAACCTTCTTTTCGCCGTATTTTTTATTTAGGTTTTCAATCTTAATCATTTTTCCCCTCCGCTCTCGTCCACTTAAAAAGTTTTTTAGATAGCAAGTGAAAGGTTGTTTCTATAACGATGCCTATAATAACCGCGAATAACGTCAGTGCAAAAAGCCGTGGAAGGTCTTCATACCCCGCGTACTGTATCATACCGCCTATCGAGGTGTAAGTCATAACCATAACTTCTGCGGAAATTACAACTTTAATAGCAAAAGAAAGATTGCTCCCCGTGTGAGACAAAAGATTTGGTGCAACAAGTGGAAAATATACTTTAACCACCTTTTGACGACGGGTTAACTTGAATACTTTTGCAGTGCGAACAACTTGCTCGTCAATATTGTCTAATGCAGACTTAAATTGTGCATATATCATAGGAAAAAGCACAAGCATTGCAACGATTATGGGGGCGGTAAATCTATTCGTATATAAGATTATAGGAATAAGCACCGCCATAGTAGGCAACGTTCTAATCACCGCAATAATGGGGCGCATAACCCCATCCACCCCCTTAAACAGTTTTGAAGGAAGCGCAATGCTCCCTGCAAGCACAAAGGAAATTACGAACGCGATTAAAGATTTTTCAAGTGTTCTTAAAAGCGCACGATAAAAGAACGCTTCACCGAGCAACTTAAAAAGTTCGCCAAAAGTTTGCTTTACACTGGGTATAACGTATTCATTTTTTACAATTTTGCAAGCGATAAACCACACCGCCCACATAATAACTAGGGCAATGATTCCACAAATTATGCTTGCAAAATGCCTTTTAAGATATGCCTTCATACTAACCTATAAAAAAGAACTCCTCTTTTGCAATCCCCCACGCGTTATTAGAAATTGCGTTTAGTTTTCCAATGTATGTTACAACGTCCGCCATGCAATCTTTTGCGGGTGTAAAATTGATAGCGCAGTTATTTATTACCGTTGCGTTCAAGTTTTTAGCCGTAAAGGTGGGTGCCATATCCTTGTCGATAAAACCGCTTGTCACTCCATTAACTATGGTTTCTGCACTTGTGTTTTGGTTTGTCAACCACTCTTTATTATCCTTAAACGAATTGATAAGCGCATCGACAACGGCTTTATGATTGGTTATAACCTCGGTTTTAGCAACCAACACGGCTTGTGGATAACCGTTCCCCTCGCCGTAGAGTACTTGCAAAGAGCCTGCAACCGAGATTTTGCCATTGGTTGCGTTTTGCTTTGTGGTTGCCAAAGGTTCCGCCACTACAAAATATTGACAGTCAGAAGAAGGAACGATAAGTTTCGCTCCATCTTGCCCAGCAGGTAGAGCAATAAGGTTGACTTTATCCTCTTGAACAATGCCCGTTTCGGTTATATCCACATAACTAATGCCAGCATCGCTTAGTATTGCCTTGAAAGTAAGTCCAGGGACGTTTGTAATGTTCATTACACCGATTTTTTTGCCAACAAGCGAAGAAAGGTTATCTTTTGTTATATCTTGCTCGCCCGCTTGTTTCATTAAAAATAGATTGCCGTTTGTAACCGTGCCCAAAAGTTTATAATCTTCTTTACCCGCAAGAAGCTTTACCGCTGCGTTAACGGGCATAATAGCAAAGTCGGCTTTAGGGTTTTCACCAGTCACAAAGGTTTGAATGGTGCTTGCGCTTACAACGTTTATATTTACGTCCTCAACAATTCCCTTATCGTTTAATAGCCTTGCAACCGATAGTGCGGGCGCACCGTCGGGAACGTAAAGGTAAAGTTTGTTTTTGTCTTGCCCATTTTTTCCGCAACCGAAAGTAAATAGTGCGGAAAGTAAAAGCATTGCCGATAAAAAAGCAGTTAAAAATTTTTTCATAGGTCCTCTCCTTGTTGAATTAAACTAAAAGGTGTGAAGTATTGCGCAGTATATAAACCCTTTTTAAGTGGTTAGATGCAAGCAAGACAAGGCTCGCGAAGGGTTTTGGATGAAATAAACCTTTTTGGTTATTGAAGTCAAAACACTAAGCAGTAACGCAGTATTGCGCAGTATATAACCACTTAAAATATACTCGTTGCCCAAACGCCTAGCCGTTTGCAACTATCGTTGCATCGTTTTTTCGCAAACTCAAAAACTAGGCAACTCGTGAAATTTTACAAGGTGTAAACCCTTGCAAGCAAGTTTATACTTTGTAAAATTATAAACTCCCTTCGCTAAATCTAGAGCAAAGGGAGGAACGTGAATCATCAAGACGACTAGCGTCTTGTAAATTCTCATAATTCATCCCTTCGCTATCAGGCGCACCTTTTAGTTTAGGTATTTCTAATATTAATATATCACACCAATCGACTATTGTCAACTTTTGATAAAAAGAAAAAGCGTTCAAGAACGCTCTTTTTTTATAGTCTTATATTTTTTCTTGGTTGCTTCGCCACCGCGTAGGTGACGCTCTGCTAGATTTTTGTCGAGCGATTTTTTAACCGCTTTATGAAGCTGTTTATCCAAATGATAAAGCCGTTCGGTAACGTCTTTATGAACGGTTGACTTGCTAAAATGAAACACCTTTGCCGTTTGCCTTACCGTAGCACCAGTATCAGCGATGTATTCGGCTTCTTTAACTATTCTTTCTATAATGTCTTCACGCATAACTTTTCCACCCTAAAAATTAGAATAGTTATGGTTATGCTTTTCTTCGACAAAATATGTCCTTATTCGTCCGTTTGGTCTTTCTTTTTTCTTTTCAATAGGTAAATTATATCAAAATCTAAAAAACCTCTGCAAAATGCGGTGTTCTTGCCTTTTTCCAACCCTTTATATACGGCTTTTGTTAGATAATAGGCGATAACGCCAGAAATTCCCCCGACAATTATTCCGCCAACAACGTCACTAAAATAATGCACCATAAGATACATTCTTGATGCACCCATAAGTAGCACTAAAAGGTAAAGCGAAAAACTCCATTTTTTGTTAAAGTTCAAAAATAGTGCGGTGATAGAGGTCATTGTGACGTTGACGTGCCCTGACGGAAAGGAAAATTCCTTTTCCTTATGTCCGCCCACCGCTTGCCACATTTCAAAGTATTCGGCACTTGCGTTATATGGGCGGGGGCGTGCCACCGCATTTTTTATTATAACGTTTGTTAAAAGTGCCCCCACCCCCACGGCAAGTAACACGTTTAGCCCTGCTTTGCGTGTCTTTTTAAAAAACAAAAGCACCGCGCCAAGCACGAGAAAAAATATTCCACCCTTGCCAAGTGCGGAAATGAAAACAAAAAAGGGGGTGAAAAATTCGCCTGCCACCGCCCTTAAATTTGATGCGGAAACAAAAAACCATTTATCTATTCCCGCAAAAGTTAAATTAAGCCAATTTGCCATAATCGTCCTTTATAAAAGATTTTGCCATTTATCGAACTGAAAACCAACGTTTTCTTTTGCGTGCGCATCCGAAGACAATATAAGTTTTCCGCCCGCTTTTTTTATCGCGCCAATAACGTCGCTTGCTGGGTATGGCTCGCTTCTATATCCCCTTGAAATTGCACCCGTGTTTATCTCAAATGGTTTATTTAGTTTAATCAAGTGGTCTAGCGCCTTGTTTTTTGCTTCAACGTAACGAGCATCGGTGGTTGAAAACAACTTATCCCCCTCGTTAAACTTTGTGATTAAATCAAAGTGACCGATAATATCGGGGGTAAAGTTTTTGCCGATAAGCAAAAGGTTATTATAATAACTTTCCACCGCATTATAATAGTCGCCGTCAAACTTTTCGTTTATAAGATTAATAAAATACTTTGGGTTATAATCGACGTGATAATACTTTCCGTCAATCAAAAAATAGTGAGAAGAGCCGATACAATAATCATACCCCTCGGTAGAAGTGGTTGAAAACACGTCTTGCTCTACCCCGCAAAGCACCTTTATTCTATCTTGATATTTGATTTTAAGTTCTCCCATAAGGTCGATAAACTGCTTTTGTCCGTCGAGTGAAACGCAATACGCCTCGTCAAACGGCGTATAGGAATGCACCACGATGCCTATTTCCTTTAACCCCTTATCTATTGCCGATTGAACAATCTCTTCGGGAGTGTTTTTGCCGTCGCAAAAGCAAGAATGGGTGTGCAAATCCGACAAAATCATTTTGTCATTTTCTCCTGTTTAACCTTGTGGTCTATAACGTGACGAGAGGCAAGTTCACGATGGATATCTTCAAGCGAAATGCCCATTTGTATCATTAAAACTAGAGTGTGGTAGGTAAGGTCTGCTATTTCATAGATAGTTTCCTTTTTATCGTCGGCCTTGCCTGCAATAATAACCTCAGTGCACTCTTCCCCAACCTTTTTAAGTATTTTATCAATGCCCTTTTCAAAAAGGTAGGTGGTGTAAGACCCCTCTTTCTTTTCGGTTTTTCTTCCCTCGATTAGTTTGATTAAACCTTGCAAAGAAAATTCGTGCTTTTCTTCGTTTTGCCAAACGGGGTTAAAAAAGCAACTCTCTTCCCCTGTGTGACATGCGGGGCCGTCGGGTTCTACCACAACGGTAAGCGCGTCCATATCGCAGTCGGCGGTAATGGAAACGACGTGTTGATAGTTACCGCTCGTCTCCCCTTTTAGCCAAAGTTCACCTCTCGAACGGCTCCAAAAACAAGCAAGTTTTTTCTCCATAGTGATTTTAAGGCTTTGCTCGTTCATATAAGCAAGGGTTAAAACCTTTTTGCTGATTGCATCAACCACGATTGCGGGGATAAGTCCGTCTTTATCAAATTTAAGATTTTTAATATCTATCATAATTCACCTCTACTAAATTCTCATCGGTATTCCGCTTTGACTTAAAATTTGTTTTAAGTCGCTTATTTTAACTTCACCAAAGTGGAAAATTGAAGCGGCAAGCCCCGCGTCCACCTTAGGAAGCGTTTGGAAAAGGTCGATAAAATCTTCCGCCTTTCCCGCACCGCCAGACGCAATTACGGGGACTGAAACTGCCGAACAAACCTTGTCTAGCATTTCAAGGTCAAACCCTTTTTTAACCCCGTCGGTGTCGATTGAGTTAACGACTATTTCGCCCGCGCCGTTGTCCACACCGCGTTTTATCCACTCGATTGCTTCCATGCCCGTGTTTTCGCGTCCGCCCTTAGCAAACACCCTAAACGTGCCGTCCACCCTCTTTACGTCGGCGGATAGCACGACGCATTGGTTACCATATCTTTTTGCCGCCTCGTATATAAGATTGGGGTTTTTTATTGCGCCAGAGTTAACGCTGACCTTATCCGCCCCGCACTTTAACACCCTATCGAAGTCGTCGAGAGTGTTTATCCCACCGCCAACGGTTAGGGGGATAAAAATGGTGCGCGCCACTTCTCTTAAAATGTCGGTAAACAGCGTTCTACCTTCAGCCGAAGCCGTTATGTCGTAAAACACGAGTTCGTCCGCACCGTTATCGCTATAATATTTGCCAAGTTCTACTGGTGAAGATACGTCGGATAGACCTTGAAAGTTTACGCCTTTAACTACCCTGCCGTTCTTCACGTCTAAACATGGAATAATTCTTTTTGTTATCATCTTGCCACCTTGATTGCCTCTTTTAAAGAAATTGCCTTAACGTAATATGCTTTTCCTATTATCGCGCCGTATAAATTCATTTGGCGAAGTTTTTTTACGTCCTCTATTGAAGAAACACCGCCCGACGCAATAATTTGCATATCCAAACTTTCTTGAAGTTTTTTATAAAGTTCGTGGTTTGCACCTTGCATTGCGCCGTCTTTACTAATATCCGTGCTTATTATGGTTTTAACGCCTATGCTTTGCAAGTCTTTGCAAAACTGGAAGGCTTCTAATGAAGATTTTTCCGTCCAGCCCTTAATTGCAACGTAGCCGTCCTTAATATCCACGCCAACGGCAATCTTATCGCCGTGCTTTTCGACCGCTTTGAGTAAAAAATCTCTGTCTTTTACGGCAGCAGTGCCGAGTATTACCCTATCCACCCCCGCTAAAACGTAGGTATCAACAACTTCTAGATTGCGAATACCACCGCCCACTTCGGTAAATAGGTTTGTGTTTTTTACAATGTTTTTTATAACGTCAAGGTTTGGTGTTCCCCCGTCCCTTGCGCCTTCTAAGTCGACTAGGTGCAAAAATGATGCGCCCTGCTCGACAAAATCTTTTGCAATCTCTAAAGGGTTATCGCTATAAACGGTCATTTGGTTATAGTCGCCCTTAAAAAGCCTTACCGCCTTTCCGTTATACAAGTCTATTGCGGGGAAAATATTCATTTTCTTACCCCCATTTCGCAAAAGGCACGAAGAATACTAAGTCCCGCCTTCCCACTCTTTTCGGGGTGGAATTGACAACCGAAAACGTTGCCGTTTGCAACCGCCGCGGTGAGCGACGCGCCGTATTCGGTGGTCGCAATAACACTCTTGTCGCAGTTTGCGCCGTAATACGAGTGCACGAAATACACGCATTCACCCTCTCTTAAATACTTAAAAAGCGGGCTCTTCTTTCTTCCAAATTCAAGTTGGTTCCACCCAATATGCGGAATTTTATATTCCTTTGGGATAACTTCCTCAATCGGTCTAACTTCGCCCTTAATAAGCCCAAGCCCTTTGTGCTCGCCATATTCAAGGCTTTTATCAAAAAGAAGTTGCATGCCTAAGCAAATACCCAAGAGGTATTTACCTTTTTTGGCTTGCTCTATAACCACTTCTTTAAGTCCGGATTCTGCAAGTTTTTTGGCTGCGTCTTCAAACGCGCCAACCCCCGGTAGAACGATTTTATCGGCGCTTTCAATCACTTGTTTATCACTTGTAACAACAACGTCTGCCCCGATTGACTGAAATGAACTTTTTAGGGAAAACAAATTCCCCACGCCGTAATCAACGATTGCTATCATTAAAGAACTCCCTTTGTCGACGGAATTTGGTCTTCAAAGCCTTTGTCAAGGCTTACTGCCGTTCTTAAACTTCTTGCAACCGACTTGAACGCGCCCTCAATTATGTGGTGTGCATTGGTTCCGTCAAGTTGTTTAACGTGCAAGTTGCAACCGCAGTTTAATGAAAAGGCTTGGAAGAATTCTTCCACAAGTTCGGTATCAAAATCGCCGACCTTGTTTGCCTTTATATCAAAACTTCTAACAAAAATGCCTCTACCCGATAAATCGATTGCGGATAGAATGAGCGCTTCGTCCATAGGAAGAATCATATTTCCGTAACGAACAATGCCCTTTTTGTCTTTAAGTGCGTCCTTTACCGCAAGCCCTAAAGCAATGCCCACGTCTTCGGTGGTGTGGTGAAAATCAACGTCCACGTCGCCCTTGCATTTAACGGTCAAATCGAATTTGCCGTGTTTAGCAAAAAGGGTTAACATGTGGTCTAAAAAGCCACAGCCCGTGTTTATCTTGCTTTCTCCCTTGCCGTCAAGGTTGATTTTTACCAAAACGTCCGTTTCGCCCGTTTTTCTCTTTATTTCCGCACTTCTCATAATAGTTCCTCCAAAATTTCTTTTACCGCGCTTATAAACGCTTGCATTTGGGTTGGACTTCCAACCGTAACGCGATTGTATTCTACTATTTTCGGGTCGTTAAAGTGTCTAACCAAAACGCCCTTTTCTTTAAGTTTAAGGTATAACTCTTCACCGCCTATCTTGTCGTGTTTTATAAACAAGAAGTTTGCTTTGGATAAAGTCATTGAAAAGCCTAAACTTTCAAGTTCTTTTGCCGTTTGTTCTCTGGTTTTAATTATCTCGTTAACGTTTTTAACAAAATAATCTCTATCCTCTATTGCACCTATTCCCGCACCCGCCGTCATTCTATTGACGTTATAGGGGTTGAGCGAATATTTTAACGTGTTAAGGTCGCGGATAACTTGCGGATTTGCAATACCCATCCCTAGCCTTGCACCGGCCATTGAACGCGATTTTGAAAAGGTTTGGGTAACCAAAAGGTTATCGTATTCACCTACTAATGATACCGCACTTTCCCCACCAAAGTCAACGTATGCTTCGTCAATTATCACCATTCTATTAGGATTTTTTTCAAGCAGTCTTCTAATATCACTGAGCGGAATGGTAAGTCCGGTCGGTGCATTGGGGTTTGCTATAAAAATGGTGCCTTGCTCGTTTAGATATTCTTCAATATCTATCGAAAAATCCTCTCTTAACGGAATGGTTTTATAGGGCACATTGTTTACCGAGGCAAACACCTTATAAAAGCCATAGGTAATGTCCGCAAAAACGGCGGGGTGGCTATCGTCACAATAAGCCATAAAAGCAAAGTTTAACACTTCGTCGGAGCCGTTCGTCATGATAACACAGTCCGCACCCACGCCAAGTTCTTTTGCAACAGCCTCAGTTAGCGCCTTTTGGTCGGGGTCGGAATAAAGCATAACCATTTTTGATTGTTTCTCTGCATACTCCACCGCCTTTTTTGACGGGGGGTATGGCGATTCGTTGGTGTTAAGCTTTATATACTGCCTTTCCTTTGGTTGCTCCCCTGGGACGTAGGGGGTAAGTTTATTAAATTTTTCACTGAAAAATTTGCTCATGTCAGTCCTCAAATCTAACCATTGCGCTCTTTGCGTGTGCAGTCAGTCCTTCTTTTTTTGCAAAGTAATCAACGTCTTTTGCAACTTCTTCGAGCGCGTCTTTATCGTAGTATATATATTGCGTCTTCTTTATAAAATCGTCCACGGATAAGGGGCTTGAAAACCTTGCCGTTCCGCTTGTGGGAAGGGTGTGGTTTGTTCCCGCCAAATAGTCGCCGAGAGCCTCGGGACAATTCTTACCAAGGAACACCGACCCCGCGTGTTTGATTTTGTCAAGATATTGCATGGGGTTATCTAGGCAAATTTCTAGGTGTTCGGGTGCGATTGCGTTTGCAATTTCAATCGCCTTTTCGATGTTTTCCGCAACGAAAATTTTGCCGTTGTTATCGATAGATGCCCTTGCAATTTCCTTTCTTTCAAGTTTTTCTATTTGTTCTTCAAGTTGCTGACTTACCTTTAGTGCAAAATCGTAACTATCGGTAACTAGCACCGCACTTGCCATTTTGTCGTGTTCGGCTTGAGAAAGTAGGTCTGCCGCAATGTGTTTTGCGTTGTTATTGCCGTCGGCAACTACCATGATTTCGCTAGGACCTGCAATCATATCGATTGAAACAAGCCCAAACACTTGCTTTTTTGCCTCGGCAACAAAAGCATTGCCTGGCCCCACGATTTTATCTACCTTAGGTATGGTTTCCGTTCCGTAACTAAGTGCTCCTATTGCCTGCGCACCGCCAACCTTAAATATCTTATCCACACCCGCAACCTTTGCTACGCACAGTATATAGGGGTTTACCTTGCCGTTTTTATCTGGCGGGGTAACCATAACAACCTCTTCGCACCCCGCAATTTTTGCAGGGATAGCATCCATTAAAACGGTTGATGGATATGATGCCGTGCCACCCGGAACGTAAAGCCCCGCCCTTTCAATAGGGATAATTTTTTGACCGATAATAACGCCGTTTTTTCTTTTTATCTCAAACCCTTCTCTCTTTTGGCGGGAGTGGAATTCTTTTATATTTTTAGACGCCTTTTCAATAACCTCTAAAAATCTAGGCTCTACTTGGTTAAAAGCCTCTTCAATTTCTTCTTTAGTTACTGCAAGGCTATCAAGTTTAACCTTGTCGAACTTTTCGCAATAATCAAAAAGCGCCTTATCCCCTTCGTTTTTAACCCTAGCTAAAATTTCACTTACGGTATTTGAAACGTCAACCTTTTTCTCGGTGGCGGTAAACACTTCCGCACGAGTGTCGCTGACGCTACTAATAATTTTTATCATTACAAATTCTCCGTTTGTTCTTTGAGCGATTTTTGAAGTTTTTCTATTTGTTCGCTCTTAAAACTAAAGTTTGCTTTGTTTGCTATAAGTCTTGCGCTGATATCTTTGAACTTTTCCACAACCACAAGGTTATTTTCCTTTAAGGTTGCGCCCGTTTCCACAATATCTACTATAACGTCGGATAGGGCAAGTATTGGGGCGAGCTCGATTGAACCGTTTAGGTGAATTATGTCGATATCCCTACCCTGTGCACTGTAATAGGCTTTAGCGATGTTAGTAAACTTTGTTGCAACCTTTAAGGTTTTGCTTCTATCGTCCACAAAATCGGCTTTGGCTGCAACAGCCATATTGCACTTTCCAATGTTTAGGTCAAGCAGTTCATAAACGTCGGGGTTATACTCTAAAAGAATGTCTTTTCCCGCAACGCCGATATCCGCCGCGCCACGTTCAACGTAAATAGCAACGTCGGACGGCTTAACCCAAAAATATCTAACCCCTGCTTCTTGGTTTTCAAATATAAGCTTTCTATTATTCTCTTTTATCGACGGGCAAGAAAAACCCGCCTTTTCAAACATATCGTAAACCTTTTCGCCAAGTCTTCCTTTGGGGAGAGCCACGTTAAGCATTTTACTCATTTATTTACCCTCCAAAACGACAAGTTCTTTATATTTTAAGGTTTCTGGTAAAACTTTTCCAGCAAAAACCGTTTTGCCTTTTGCGATTTGCTCTTTAACAACTTTATTCACTGCATCTACCGAAGCGCCCTCGTATTTTACCGCAACGTCCACGTTAAATTGACCTTTGTTTTCATACAATCTATCAATCTCGTCAAGATAAACGGCAAAGCCGATTGCCTTTGACTTTTTGCCCATTTTTTGCATAAGGTTATCATACTGACCGCCCGACAAAATTGAGGTGGGGATACCACTTACAAAGCCCTTAAACACAACTCCATTATAATAGTTCATGTCGCTGACAACTGAAAAATCAACGTTAACGTTATCGATTGCGTCTAATGTTTTAAGGCTTTCTATAACGACTTTAAGGCTTTTAACTTGCTCTTCTATCTCGCCTGAAACGCAAAAAGCACCAAGTTCTTTTTCAACCTTTTCCGCCTTGCCGTAAGTGGTGACAAGTTTTTCAAGTAAACTGGTCTTTTTTTCGTCCAATCCTTGCTCTTTTGCCACCGATTGAACGGCTTGTAAATTCTTTTGACTAAGCGATAAGGCAACCTTTTCTTTTGCGCTCTCCGTTAGTCCCGCATAGTCTAGAACACTTTTAACAAGCCCTAAGTGAGAAATATCCAATACGCTTTCTTTGGAAATTTCTTTTAGGCTTTGGCTTGCAAGGTATAGCACTTCTATAACCGAATAATCGTCAACCGCCCCCACGCATTCTAGACCGATTTGCATAATTTCCTTAAAACTCTTCGTCCCCTTAGAAACCCTATAAACGTGCTCGTTATAGAACACCTTTTTGATAGAGTCGTGGTTATCCTTATCGTTTTTAATGATAGACAAAGTAACGTCAGGCTTTAAGGCAAGCAGTTTTCCGTCCGTATCGGTAAAAGTGATAACATTATCCGACACCAAAAAGTCCTTGTTTTTGGCGTAAAGGTCATACTCTTCAAACTTGCTCATTTTATATTGAGCATATCCATATTTTTTGTATAGCGAACGCAAAGCAAAAACCGCTTGCTCTTCTCCGCTTAAAATAAATTTATCCATAATACCCTACTTTTTTTGTTCTCCAAGGGCAATTTTGTATCCGCCACTGCCATAGTTTAGGCACTTATTAACCCTACTTATCGTCGCGGTGGACGCGCCAGTTTGCTTAGAAACTTCTTGATAATTGTTCTTTTCCATTAAAAGCGATGCAACCTCTATCCTTTGCGTGATGTCTTGCAACTCTTTAATAGTGCAAACGTCCTCGAAAAACTTTTTGCAA
Organism: Clostridia bacterium; assembly: GCA_017397305.1. GTDB lineage: Bacteria > Bacillota > Clostridia > Christensenellales > Borkfalkiaceae > UBA1259. The sequence goes on from JAFQJB010000027.1 coordinate 20,813, forward strand.
TCTTCTTTTGTCTTTAGTTTTAGTACCGCATCAAAAAAGATACCAAATGATTCCATATGAAAATCTTGCATTTTAACCTCTCAATGTTTTAGTTCTTTATCATTTTAGCACGATAAAGTGGTAAAGTCAACGATTTTATTATAGCGATATAAAGTTTTTTTAATTTTTGCCAGTATTTTTCTAGTAAAAAAACAAAAAAGCCGAAATTTTTCGGCTTTTTATTTTTAACTCGGTTATTATTCACCTTTGAAAGGTAACAAGTCAACCAATCTTGCACGTTTGATAGCAGTTGCCAAAACTCTTTGGTGTTTTGCGCATACGCCAGTCATACGGCGGGGAAGAATTTTACCGCCTTCGGTGATGTACTTTTTCAAAGTGTTGATATCCTTATAGTCGATAGCGTCAACTTTGTTTTGACAAAAAGCACAAACTTTTTTGCGGGGAATTCTTTTAACAAATTTTTTGCCTTCCTTAGGTGCAGCCGCACTTTCAGTTGCGGGTGCGGAAGTCATATTGGTATTTTCTTCCATTTTATTAACTCCTTAATTAATCTTAGGGCGCATTAAAAAGGCAATTGATTGTCGTCAATAGCTTCTAATTGCGGTCTTTCCCTTTTTGCCGACACAACGGGAGCGTCTTCGCCTTCTGCTTGTGCGCTCTTAGGTGTCAAAAATTCAACTTCGTTTGCAACGATGTCGGTAACGTTTCTCTTAATTCCGTCTTTATCTTCATAAGAACGGGTTTGCAAGCTACCAACAACTGCAACCTTGTTACCTTTCTTTAAGTATTTACCACAGTTTTCCGCTCTGCCTCTCCACACGGTAATGTTAAAAAAATCGGTTTCGCGAGTGCCGTCAGCACTTGCATAATCTCTTGATACCGCGATAGAAAATCTGCAAACTGAAACACCACTTGGGGTTTCGGTAAGCTCAGGGTCACGGGTAAGGTTTCCTACTAAGATAACTTTGTTCATAATTTCTCTCCTAACTTATCTTTTGGTGATGAGTCTTCTAATAATGCCGTCGGTGATACCGATAACACGCTTGAGTTCCTCAACGAACGATTTTTCTGCTTCAAACGTCATCAAAACGTAATAGCCTTCAGATTTGTAGTTGATGGGATATTGCAATTTTCTCAAACCCCAACGGTCAGTCTTTTCGATAACCCCACCGTTTTTGTTAACCAAATCTTCGACCTTTGCAATGAGGGCGTCTTTCGCTTCGTCAGTGAGCGACGCATCAAGAATGTAAAGCATCTCGTATTTCGTCATAATTTTTACCTCCTGGACTTATTCGGCTTGGGAACTACCCAAGCAAGGTTATTTTTCCGTAATTACGGAATAGTTACATTATAATACCAAACTTTTATAAGTTTGTCAACATTTTTTAATATTTTTTATTAAGTTGTGGTGAGCAAGCCCGCTTCTGACATCTTAGACAGCTTATCGATTGCCTCATGCAAGGTCATTGCGTAAAGTCCGTCGTGCATATCATTGATAATTCCAGCATCAATAAGTTGACGTATGGTTGCGTATTCAAACTTGCCAGAGATTGACGCGATACCGTCCTCTTCGTGTGATTGAAGAGCCATCAACGTAGTTGTGCTTGCTTTATAAGATTTTGCTCTACCCTTATGCTCGCCGTCTTCAATTATTTCGCCAGCATCAAAACAGAACACAAGCCAAATACCGTCGTTTTCGCAAAGCCAACGTTTGTTTGCGTCAACCTTTATTTCCGCAGGTGCGTAATCTGCAAGATAGTAAGTAAGCGTTGAAAGGTCTTCGTAATATAAGGGTGAACCTACAACTTCGGTATCCTTAAAGCAGTCTTCACCATACACTTCGTAAAGGGTGAGTTTGTTGATTTCCGTACCGATGTTTGCTATAGTAACGCCCTTAGCGATAAGTTTATCCATAATAACGTTGCCCGTCGGGTCCATAACCGTGCTAAGTCTTACGTTATCAATGGTAAAGTTGTTCATATCTTTAACCTTTAGGTCGCCATAACTTACGTCTTCATACTCGGTATCGAATGCTTCGTCAAGGATTTTTGCAAGGTCACTATCAGCATCTAAATTCATAACTGTGTCAAGGTAAACCTCTTCAACCTTGAATCCGCCGTTGCCAAGTGCTGATATCTTGATGTTTTCTGCCGTTTCACTGGTAAGGTCGCCCGCTTGATTTGTTGCTTGCCACAAAATGCTATATAACGATTCGTTGCCAGCATATTTAATCACGCAAGTAAGCGACGCGTCGTTAACGTTGATTGTTGACAATTGAACAATCATAATGTCTTCATAATCTTTATCGGTAACGTCTTCTAAAATCGCCTTAAACTCGTCGGTAACGGTGGGCAATATGGTAGAAATTTTTGCGTTGTCGATGTTGAGTGAAGAAATTTCGCCTATTGTTATTTGACCATGGCTCCTATCGGTAATAAGGTTGCCACCTTCGTCGTAAACGTCAAATGCTTGGTCCAAAATGTTAGCAAGGGTTGAACCGCTTGCGATTTCCAAAACTGACGCAAGTTTTACGTTGGTTACGTCAAGTGAAGCCATTTGACTAACCTTTATATCTTGGTAGCTATAATCTTTGGTAGCGGTGTCGAATGCTTGGTCAAGAATTTTTGCAAGGATAGAATCAGCACCGATTGTCATTACCGAAGATAAACTTACGTTATCTACGCTTAAAGATGCAATTTGACCAACCTTGATATCTTGATAGCCGTAATCTTTAGTGTCGGTATCAAATGCCTCGTCTAAAATGTTTGCGATTGTAGAACCAGCGGTGATGTCCATTATTGAACTTACGCTTACGTTATCTACTTTCAAAGAAGAAATTTGACCAACGGTAACTTCTTCATAACCATAATCTTTGGTAGCGGTGTCAAATGCTTGGTCCAAAATTTTAGCAAGTTCGGAATCAGCACCGATTGTCATTACGGTTGCAAGTTTAACGTTGTTGATTTTGAGTGAAGAAATTTCACCAACGGTAATGCTAGTGTAACTATTATCTTCAACAAGGTTACCATCTTCGTCGTAAACGTCGAATGCCTCGTTAAGAATTTTTGCAAGTTCCGTATCCGCGCCAATCGTCATTACTGAAGAAAGGGTTACGTTGTCGATATTGAGTGAAGCAATTTCGCCAACGGTTACGTCGCCGTAACTCTTATCGGTAACAAGGTTGCCGTCCTCATCGTAAACGTCGAATGCTTGGTCTAAAATGTTTGCAAATTCGCTTCCGCTTAAGCTATCTTCACCGAGCACTGAAACAAGTTTAACTCCGTCAAAGTTTTCAATGCTTGTTAAACCGCTAATGGTGATGTCGCCAAACGCATCTCCAGTCACGTCACAAAGAATTTTATGCAAAACGTTTTCAGCATCGTATTCGCCGAGGAATTTTTCAATCTTAATTCCGTCAAAGGTAAGTCCACCGCTCAAGTGACCAATGGTAAGGTCGTCAGCGTCAACCACGTCATCGTCATCAACGCAATCGATAAGGATATCGTATAAATCACTTGCGTCGCCAAGAATGGTGTTTAGAGGAATACCTTCAATTTCTAAACCGCTTGACAAATCTTCTATGGTAACTTGCTCATAGGCTTTTCCCTCTACGGCATTGTCGAGTATTTTGTGCATAACGTTCTCGTCACTATACTCGCCGAGGAAGGTTGCCAAAGTGATTGAGTCAATCTTAAAGTCTTCTGACGTAAAGTCGGCAAAGGAAATTTCTTCAACCGCCTTACCGCCGAGAGCCGAGCTTAAGATTTTGTACATATCGCCGTCCTTTTCACCACCCAAAATGTTGTAAACGTAAATGGATTCGGGACCGATATCACCCACTTCACTTATCTTTTTACCCTCTAAAAGTTCATAAATCATATCGCCGTCGGCAACGTCCGCACCGCCAACGTTAAGAAGCTCGGTAATTTCTATTCTACCAAAACTTTCGTCGATTAAATCTAACGCATCGACAATGGTTATTGCAGAAAGTTTTGCATAGTAAAGGGTTGCACCTTCGTGATAAAGTTTATTACCTTCATCGTCGAAAGCCCTTTGGTAATGCTTATCGTTTTCGGGGTCGGGTTCTTGCACTGCAAAGGGTGCAACGCCGGGACCTACGTCTTTAGGCAAGTAATAATATTGCGCGGGGTTTTGGTAAAGGTTGCCTTCGCCGTCTTTTGCAATGTTGCCGTTAGAGTCGAAGGTGATTTCGCCTGCACCTACTTGCTTCCATTCGCTAAATGCAGAAAGGCTTGCCATATCGCCAAGCATTTCGGTAAGCCCAACACTATCCATAGTCGCAACAACCTTTATGCACGCTTGGAATTCGCTCATAAAAGTCTTGTTGGGGTCGTCATAGGTTAGTTGAAGTGCTTTTACCTTTTCTTCGTCAAGTTCAATATACGCACTAAGTCCCAATTCGTCAACCAAGCCTAAAACCAAGTCTGCCGCAGCGGGAACGTCGGTAAGTTCATATTCGTCAATATCTAAAAGAACGTCCAAAATACTTTTGTTTGCTATCTTGTCGCTGACGTAGTTATTTACGTCTTCACCAACGTACGTTTTTACAGGCACAATCTTAATGCCGACAAAAATAGCACCGAGTAAGATTGCAAAACTGGTGAGCACACCAGATAGCCACATAAAGAAGTTCTTTAACGGGCGCAATCTATAACAACGCAATGCTTTTTTTATTCTGCGTTGACGCACTTTTTCCTTAATCTCTTTGCGGTTCATAATTCACCTCTAATTTAATCAATGCTATGCATTGAGTTTATTATATCACTCCATTATACTTATGTCAATGATTTTGCACTTTTGCTTTTTTCTTTCATTTGAGCAAAAAACCGCAAATTTGCGGTTTTTATTGCTTTTTATCTCTTTTTATCATTCTTAGCAACGTTTCACGGTCGTTGTCTTTGGGGTTTATTATAAGGTGTTCCCATAATTTTTCCAGTTTTTCCCCAATTTCTATTCCCTTATATCCAAAGTTTTTTAAGTCCTCTGCCGTAATGATTATTTGCTTTAATGAAAAAGGCACGCCTTCTTCTTTCATTTTTTTAATGATTCTTTCCCACTTTTCTATGGTAGGAGCAACCCCTTTATCTTCCATGCTAGCAGTAAAATCGGCTTGCTTAATCATAAAAAGCCCGTCAAGTCTATCATAGTTTTTAACAATAAACCGCCTAACCTTAACCTCCCGCATTTTGCAGTCCATATCTATCATATGATAGCGAACGGCAAAGACAACGTCGCGCTCGGTTTTAGTGTCCACTTTAAGTCTTTTCAGCACCTTTTTTGCAATCTCTACCCCTTCCAAATCGTGCCTATAAAACTCGCCGAAAGTGCTTTTACAATAGGGCTTTGCTATATCGTGAAAAAGGGCGGAAAGCCTTACCTTTGGGTGTGCGTACTGCACGGCTTTCAAGGTGTGCTCTAAAACGTCGTACTTATGGTAATCGGCTCGCTGAGTCATGCCCCGCCCCGCAGTTAGTTCTGGGATAATGCCGTCTAAGACTCGTGTTTCATCCAAAATTTTTAGCGCGACGTAGTGCCCGTTCGGGTTAGAAAAAGCATACTTTTTATCGGCTTTTAATATCAATCTTAGTTCGGCAAAAATTCGCTCTGGAGAAATATCTTTAATATTGCCACAATTTTTTCTTGCCCCCTCTAAAACTTCACTAGTTGGGGTAAAGTTAAGTTCGGCACAAAACCTTGCAAGGCGCATCAGCCTTAGTCCGTCGTGTGAAAAAACTTCACTAGGGCTTGCTACCGTATCGATAACCCTATTTTCCACGTCCGCCATTCCTTTAAGCACGTCGACAAATTCACCATTTTTTAGGTCGTAATATATTGCGTTACACTTAAAATCTCTACGCAGTGCGTCCTCTTTTATGCTTGAAGTTCTTGTCACTTCGTACGGGCAATGCTCCCCGCCGTGATACTTTTCGGTGCGGAAACTTGTAAATTCATACCTTCTTTTTCCGTCGGTAAAAACCAAAGTGCCAGTTTTTTTATATTCGCAAACCACCTTAAAGCCAAATTTAACCGCAACAAAACCAACCTGCTCGGGTAAAAGGTCGCCGGCAAGGTCAACGTCAAGGGATATGCTTTTATCAATCAAAAAGTTGCGCACCACCCCGCCAACCGCATAAATGGGTGTGTCGAGTGCCCTTGCAAGTGCTATTAAATTGGGGTTAAATAAAGCTTTCATAAAAAAATTATACCACATTTTACAAAAAGTCTCAATAAAACTTGAAATTTTTTTTATTTCATAGTACAATGTAATCAAAGTTTTTACAGAGGATAAAAATGCTTGATTTTATAATAAATCCAATCGCTGGTGGAAAACGCGGGAAAAAGACACACCTTGCCATGACCGTAATTCAAGCCACCTTGGAAGAGAAAAAGATTCCTTTTGCCTTCCACCTTACCACGCATAAAGGTCACGCAAAGGAACTTACCAAGTCGCTGATAGATAACGGCGCAACCGACATTATAGTTGTAGGTGGCGACGGAACTTTGCACGAGGTTATAAACGCCTTCCACTCTTTTGACAAGGCAAACCTTGGACTTATCCCTTGCGGAACGGGTAACGACTTTGCTTTTGCAACCAAAATTCCGTTGGACCCCGCAAAAGCCTTAGATATCATACTTTCTAAAAACGCACAGTATACCGACTTTTTCCAACTCCCCGGTGTTCGCGGTATTAACGCAGTTGGCGTGGGTGTAGACGTGGACGTTATAAAAAGATACGAATCACTAAAGAAAAAAACAAAGTTCGGCTATACTAAGTGCCTTATCAAAACGCTTATGAACTTTGAGTATACCGACTTTACCGCAATTATTGACGGAGAGGAAGGTAGGTACTGCTCGTTTATCGCCGACATCGCGAACGGCCCCGTTTACGGCGGCGGTATCCCCATTTGCCCCATTGCAACCCCGCACGATAACTACCTAAACTTTGTCGCCGTTGGCAAAATGAAAAAAATCGCTATTATCGGTGCATTCTTAAAACTTAAACGTGGAAAGATTCTCACCTTAAAGCAAACGGTTACAAAGCCTGGTAAACACATCGTGATAAAACCCGACAAACCCTGCACCATAAACGTGGACGGCGAACTTTACGACGGAATTGATTTTGACGTTCATATCGTTTCAAACACCTTAAAGATGTATAGACCTTAAAAACAAAATAAAAAAGCGGAGAGAAAATTCTCTCCGCTTTAATTTTTGCATTTTTATTGAACGACTTCGGAACTTGAAGCAAATTTTCTTACCGATTCAATTGCACTCTTGCAAGAGTCAAGCGAATCGTATGCTTCACCGATACAAATAACCGATTTTTGTGCGTTCCTTAGTTTATAGTGGTATCTACCGAATTTATCTCTATCGATAACAAAGTTGCCTTCAAAAGAATTCTTTTTAACCGCTTCGATTGCGTTTTCAGCATTCTTTCTAATTTGAACGCCTTCGGTTGCAAGCATCAATTGACCGTTGTTTGCGTAAAGTTTTGCAGAATACTTGCCGTCCTCACCCGCTTCGATTTTCCACTTACCCTTAGCACTGTTTTTAATATCTGCCTCGGTAAGTTTTGCGGGGGTATAATCAACGTATTCAGCACCCATAACGACGTCTTCATCGATTTCGCAAACCTTTGCAATTCTCTTAACCGATTCAACCGCCTTCAAGCATTGGTCTTTTGCTTTATAAATCTCACCAACGCAAAGCAATCTATTGTTTGCGGTTTTAAGTTTATAATAGAAGTTTTTATTCTTGTCTTGATAGATAACGAAATTGCCCGTTTCAACGCCTTTGATTATGGTTGCAATACCGTTTATTGCACCCTCTTCACTCTTGTAAATTTCGCTAGATAGCATAACTTCGCCATTGTTGGCTAAAAGTTTTGCCATATACTCGTTTTCACTCTTGTGCTCGATTATCCACTTGCCGTTAAACTTCTTTGCTTGTTTTTGTGCAGGTTTAACTTCAGCTTTAACCTCTGCCTTTGCTTCCACTTTAGGCTCTGCCTTAGGTTCAGGTTTAACTTCTTCAACCTTAGGTTCGGGCTTAACTTCAGCCTCTTTTTCTTCTACAACTGCAGTCGCAACGACTTCTTCGGTCTTTTCTTCGTTGCCGACAATTTCTTCTTCGGTTGCAGGTGCCATTGCGCGTTTTGACTTTTTGCAAGCCTTAACTATTGCGACGATAATGATTGCAATTATCGCAATAAAAAGCACCACCGCGCCGCAAAAGATATAGCACATAGTTGTTAAGTTCACTCCAATTTTTTCCGCAAGCGGTCTTAAAAACTCAAAAGCACCAACAATTCCGCCAGACGTATTACTGCCTTGAGTATTACCAACGTTTCCGCCACCCATAATAGTAGCCTCCTTCTTTTATTTTCTCTTTTTCAATATACTATCACAATTTGACAAAAAGTGCAATACTATATAAAAAAATTTGCGCAAAAATTTTTTGCGCAAACTCTTTTATTCTCCATCGTTAAAATACAAAATTCCAATCGTGTTCCCACCGCAGTGGCTAGCAATCGTTCCACCTGCATGCGTTTCGTAAATATTCTTAAATCCCCTTTCGGTAAGTGCCGTCCTTGCCGCCTCTACCATTCCTTCGGTTGCGGTAGTGTAGGTTATAAACACTTTATCAAGGTCTGGAGTATTGAACTCGTCAAGCGTGTCTTGGCAGTATTTTGAAACAACCATTTCCATCTTTCCGCGGTATTTTTTATCCGCACCCATCTTTCCGTTTTTAAGAATAATTCTCGGGCGAAGTTTAAGAAGGTTTGCACCAAAGTATGCTAGGCTGTTGCATCTTCCGCCCTTAAATAGATAGTCAAGTCTTTCGATGACGAAACTTACTTGAAGTTTAGCCTTTCTCTCGTCAAGTTTTTTTGCGATTTCTTCGGGGCTAACGCCAGCTTCCGCAAGTTCACGCGCATAGATGAGTAATAGACCGATACCAGTCGACAAGGTTTGGCTATCCACAACATAAACGTTTTTAACGTTGCTAGACGCCCTTACCGCATTCCCGCAAGAAGAAGTTATACCACTTGACAAGCAAACGTGAACAACCGCGTCGTACTCTTTAAGAAGACCTTCAAAATATTCGGTGTATTCGTATTCGTTAAGCGCGTTGGTCTTGGGAAGTTGACCGCTTTGGTCAACGAGCGCGAAGAGTTCTTCGGTGGTAAGGTCGCCGTCTTTGAACTGCTTGTCGCCGTGAACTATCTCATAGGGGATAATCTTTATATCGTATTTTTCAAGTAATTCTTTTGATAAATCGTTTGTTGATTCTGCTGATATTGCAATTTTCATAATTTTCTCCCAAAAAAGATTGGCACTAAGCCTAGACATATATTATCACATTTTTTTTAATTTGACAAATATTTTTTTTAATATAGCCCAGAATTTACTTTCTTACCGATTTTTTTTGAACTAAATACTTGCTTTAATTTTTGTAATAAGGTATTATAATATTGTTATTTTTAGCACCGAGGAGAACCAATATGGACAAAATAAACGGCACTATCGCAAAAGACACCGTTGAGTTTGCAGAATTTTCTGCCTTCGATGGTCAAATTGTAAGCATTAAAGGATACGTTCACCGCATTCGTGAAATGACTGGCTTTTCTTTCGTTATCATTAGAACGGCAAAGGACACCGTTCAATGTGTTTACGCGCCCGAATTTTCCGATTATAGATGGGACGACAAGATTGTTGAAGAAGCTTGCGTAAAAGTTACGGGCAAAGTTGTTTCCAGCCAAGACGCAAAGGGCAACCAAAGATACGAACTTCAAATTCACGATATAAAAATTCTCTCTCTTCCCGCGGAAGGACTTCCTATCGTTATCAATAAAAAGCAACTTGACAACATGCAACTGTCCACCGTTTTGGACCTTCGCCCTATCTCTATGCGTAACCCCAAAGAACGCGCAATCTTCAAAGTTCAAGAAGGTATCGCAAGGGGCTTTAGAGAATACCTTATGAAACAAGGTTTTACCGAAATTCGTTCACCCAAAATCGTTTTTGCGGGAGCTGAAGGCGGTACGAACATATTTAAGTTAGACTATTTTGGTAAGGAAGTTTTCCTTGCTCAATCACCCCAATTATATAAGCAAGCTTTGGTGGGCGTGTACGAACGCGTGTTTGAAATCGCACCCGTTTTCCGTGCCGAACATCACGACACTTCTCGTCACCTTAACGAGTATACGTCTATGGACTTAGAAATGGGCTTTATCAACGGATTTGAAGACATTATGAACACCGAAGTAGGTGCGCTTAAATACATAATGAACCTTCTTAAAACCGAATACAAAGAACAAATCGACCTTTTGCACGTCGACGTTCCCGAAATTACCGAAATTCCCACCATTAAGTTTATGGACGCAAAGGAACTTTTGATGAAGAAGTTTAAGTATCAACCACAAGATATGAAAGACTTTGACCCTCAAGAAGAAGAACTACTCGGCAAATACGCTAAAAAGGAACTTAATAGCGACTTCTTGTTCGTAACCCACTACCCGTCCAAAAAGAGACCGTTCTATACAATGGACGACCCCGCAGACCCCGAATACACCCTTTCTTTCGACCTATTGTTTAGAGGCTTAGAAATCACTTCGGGCGGTCAAAGAATTCACGACTACAAAGAACAAGTTGAAAAAATGGTTAAACTTGGCATGAATCCCGAACTTTTCGAAACCTACCTTATGCTCCACAAATACGGTGCTCCACCCCACGGCGGTTTAGGTATTGGCCTAGAAAGATTGACCATGCACCTTCTCGGCGCAAAGAACGTTAGGGAAACGACAATGTTCCCCCGCGACATCAATAGGGTTACCCCTTAAAAACAAACGCCCACGGCTCTGCCGTGGGTTTTTTATATCTCTATTACAAGCCCTGAAAATATATACGGAAAGCCCGCAATTTCTAAAAGTTCACTCTCGCAGACGTTGAACTTTTTTGCGAGGCTTTTTTTAGTGTCGGTTGGTTTAACCACGTACGCGCTATCACACTTTTCAATAATCAAAAGGTCACCCTCTTCGACCTCGCTCACAAGGTTGTTTCGTTCTATTAGCCTAATTGTCGGCATAGAGAAAACTTGACTTATTAAAAGTGCCGTGTCGCCCTTATTCACACGATAAAAAAAGTTTTTCATACCCCTATTATATTTGCCTTTTTGACTGAATAGAATAAATTTAGACATCTTTGTACACGGCTTTTATCGCACGTAAAGGGGGAAGGATTGAAGCAGTTTGTAAGAACGGTAATGGTTGTAACCATATTTTCGGTTTGTGAAAAGTTTTTAGGGTTTTTGTATAGAATTTTTCTATCCCGAACTATAGGCTCGGAAGGTATTGGACTATATCAAGTCGCACTCTCGGTCTTTGCGCTTATTTTGACAATAGTGTGTTCGGGAACGCCAATCACCGTATCTCGCCTTATGACCAAATACCGTGCGGAAAACCAAATTGAAAAGGTTTATAAGGTAATCTCTGCGGGTATTTCCTTTACCTTAGCAGTCGCCCTGCCCGTTGCCCTATTTTTTATGGTGTTCGGCAAAAAATTCACCTTTATGTTTGCTGACGAGCGGTGCATGAAAATCTTTTTAGTGCTTGTTCCGGGGCTTATATTTACCTCCGTTTACTCGGTGCTCCGCGGTGTGTTTTGGGGCAACAAGGACTTTTTGCCCTATAGTGTAACAGAACTTTTGGAAGAAATTTGCATGATTGTTGTCGGCATTATCTTGATACGAAACTGCACCGACATTTATCAAGGAGCATTCCGTGCGGGGCTTGCAGTTTTAATCTCGTATATCTTTTCTTTCTCGCTTGCCTCCATCATGTTTGCGGTAAGAAAAAACAAGTTAAAAAACCCCTCAAACCAGTTTAAGCCCTTACTAAAGTCCGCCCTACCAGTTACTGCAATGCGCACTGCGAACTCCCTTTCTTCTTCGCTGGTGTCCATTCTTCTTCCCGCAAGGCTGATTGCCGTTGGCTTTTCACCGACCGAGGCTATGAGTGCGTTCGGCGCGTCTATGGGTCAAGCGATGCCTCTTCTTTTTATCCCTATAACGCTTATCGGCTCGTTCATTTTGGTGCTCATCCCAGAGATTAGCGAAAACTATTATTCGGGACGGGACTATTACCTAAAGCGCGACGTTGAAAAGGCGCTAAAATTCTCTTTCTTCCTAACCGCCGTCTTCGTGCCCGTCTTTTTTGTGTGCGGTGAAGAAATCGGCGTGCTAGTATTTTCAAGTTACGAATGCGGAAAATACCTATCCGCCTTTTCCTTCCTTATGCCCTTTATAAGCCTATCTTCGCTGACTACTAGTATCCTTAATTCTATCGGGCTAGAACATAAAACTTTAGGGTGCTTTATTATAAGCGGTGCGTTTATGCTTGCCTCTGCCTTTTTCTTGCCCGCTTTTATAGGGATATACGCACTTCTTGTCGGGCTTTCGTTCGTGTATGGACTATCGACCATTCTAAACCTTGTGCTCATACATAAACACTGCAAGAAAAAACCACAATATCTAAAATTTTTCTTTTCCTCCGCACTATTTATCTTGCCCGCTTGTGCTATCGGCTTAGTTCTTGAAAAACTTCTTCTTGCAAGGCTTGGAAGTCTTTTATCCCTTGCGGTAATATCGATAATAATTTCGGCAATATTTTGCGGACTATGCTTGCTGTTTAATCTTTCTGACCTTAAGTCGTTTAGAACGGCAAAAAATAAAAACCTTAAACAAAAAAGAAGTGCTACGATTTAGCACTTCTTTTTTTATCTCAATAAAGTTTTACCCAAGGTATCAACCTTTTCTTCTCTTTTGCAGTTGGGTTATAATTGCTTGCATAATAGGATAGCAAATAAATAGTAAGCCATAGTTAAGTAGGCTATTCCAAATTTGCCCCATAACGAAAACCCTTGATATAACGTATGTAAAATACGGAACGCCCTTCGCGTATAAAACCCAAAAGGCAGTTGTGTTTATTGCAATGGTGCAAATTAAAAACACCAGCACGCAAACGACTAATAGTTTTATATATTTGGTGTATTCCTTCCTCTCTCTTATCCCGTTCATAATAAGCCCAGAAATTAGAGCGGTAGTGCCCATAGCAAGCCCAATCCACGGCATATAGGCAAAGCCTGCGGAATTATATAAAAAGCCGACCAAATCACCCAAAAAGCAAGCGACAAAGCCAAAGAACGGGCCGATTATCATACCCGTAAACACCGAAAAGAAAATGGTGAGCGAGTATTGTGTTTCGGCAAGCTTGATTTCAAAGAACATATTACAAATAACTTGCAGTGCAGTCATTATTGCAATATAGGTTATCTTTCGCGTTGCGGTTACGTCTTGCATGATTGGCGAAAGAATAATTTTCTTGACGTTTTTTTTCATAAAAAAAATCTCCCAAATAAATTTAGAGAGACCGATAAGATTGACGCGTAAAGTAACGCAGAAAATAATAGCGGACGCGTAAAGGCACCGCAGGTAAACCTTTCGTTTGCAAACGACATCCCATTTTGCAACACTTTACGCGCCTTTACTACTCTATGTTTTTATTATACCATTATATATCCTTACTTGTCAATCGCGGGGCATATTTTTTTTAACATTTCGCATAATAAGTGCACTATGTTAGTTACCTTTTTTAGAACACTTATTATAATCATCACCCTAATGGTGCTAATGCGCCTTATGGGAAAGCGACAAATCGGGGAAATGCAACCCTTTGAGTTTATCGTAACCCTTATCATTGCCGACCTTGCATGCGTGCCTATGGCCGACGTTTCTATCCCCCTTCTTTACGGAGTAATATCTATCGCGTGCCTATTTTTATTCCACCAAGTTTTGACCATTTTAGAACAAAAGGGGAAGTTTTTGAAAAAAGTTATTTCGGGTCGGCCCAGCCTTGTTATAGATAAAAACGGCATCGTTCTTAAAGAACTGAAGAAAAACGATATGAGTGTGGACGATTTGATAGAATCAATGCGTGCAAACGGTTATTTTGCACTTGACGACCTATCCTATGCTATTTACGAATCGAACGGGCAACTATCCTCATTTGAAAACCAAAACCAAAGCCAACCACCCACGTCGCTACCACTTTTAATCGTTTCGGACGGCAAGATTGACGATGGAAACTGCAAAAAAATCGGAACGGATACCGAGCGAATAAAAAACTTTATAGTAGAGCAAAAGGGAAGATTAAAAGAGGTTGAAGTCATGACGGTTGACGGAAACGGCAGAACTTATTTTAAGAAAAAGGGGCAAAAGTATGAAATTTTGTTTTTTCCCTTGAAGGAAGGTGTTAAATGGTAAAAACTATAATATCCAGCATTGCGGTTGCCGTTATCGTGCTTACCTTTGCTCTTTTCGAGCAGTGGTTTATCACCAAAAATTTTAACGAGTTTAACGACGTTTTGGCCGTGCTTTATCAAAAAATAGAGGACGAGTCGGCAACCGAAGAAGACGTTTACGCAGTGCAAGATAACTGGCTTAAAAAGAAAAAGTCCTTGCACGCGTTTATCCCGCACAACGACATTAAGGAGATTGACCTTTGGCTTGCAGAGTCTGTAACCTTAGTTGGCGACGAAAAATGGGAAGACGCCATTTCAAAGGTGGAAGTTTTGATTGAACTATCAGAGCAAATACCAAAGACCTTTACCCTTTCTTTTGAAAACATATTTTAGTGTCGTTTTGTGCAAAAGTAAAGGATAAATTATGCATTGACACATATTCTATAAAGTGGTAAAATCATTATAAACTTTAAGGCGGTTTATTATGAAAGGTTTTATCAATGCTAAGATATATTTAGAGGGCGAAGGGATTAAAACAACCAACCTCGCCTTTGACGGTAAAATTCAATATATAGGCAAAAAACACTCCAAAATCACCGAGCAAATTTTTCTTGATAGCGACGATATAGTTGTTCCCGGTTTTATTGACGAGCATATTCACGGCGCAATGGACGGCGATTGTATGGACGGCAATATTACCGCCCTATCCACCATTGCAAACGCACTGGTAGGGGAAGGAACTACAACCTTTCTTGCAACCACAATGACGCAGAGTGAAGACAATATAAATAACGCGCTTTGTTCGGTAAAAGAATATATTGACAAAAAAAGTGACGAGGGCGCAAAGCTTTTGGGCGTTCACTTAGAGGGGCCTTTTATTTCCTTAAAGCATATCGGTGCTCAACCCAAAGAATACGTTAAAACACCTAGTATTGAACTTTTTGAAAGTTTTAACTCCTCTTGCGGTGGGAATATAAAGATTGTTACCCTTGCCCCCGAAGAATATGGCGCATCGGCACTTATATCACACCTTGCAAAGAGCAACATTACCGCACAGGCGGGTCACACCGACGCAACCTATAGCGATATTGAAAGGGCGATTGGTTGTGGGCTTTCAGGCATAACGCACACTTTCAACGTGCAAAAGCCCCTTCACCATAGGGAAATTGGCACGGTGGGTTCTGCACTTCTTTTGGACGAACTTTACACCGAAGCGATATGCGACACCATTCACCTATCTATCCCCGCAATAAAACTGCTTATAAAAAACAAACCCAAAGATAAGGTTATCCTAATAACCGATTCCATGCGTGCAAAAGGCTTTAAGGACGGGATAAGCGAACTCGGTGGTCAAACGGTTATCGTTAAGGACGGCGAGGCAAGGCTAGAAAACGGCGCACTTGCAGGTAGCGTTCTAAAAATGAACGTGGCGATTAAAAACCTTGTGGAAAAATGCGGAGTTCCCTTTACCGACGCAATCGACTTTGCAACCATAAACCCCGCAACCCACCTATCGATTGCCGATAAGGTTGGCTCGATAAAGCAAGGCAAAAATGCCGACTTTACCGTTTTAGACAAAGATTTTAACGTAAAACTTACTATTAGAGACGGCAATATAGTTTATAAAGCATAAATAAAAACCACTCGTTTGAGTGGTTTTTTATTTGTTTTCTTTTGAAAATTCACATCCGCAATAGTTTTGGCGGTATAGGTTAAACTCTTTTGAAAGTTCAATCGACCTTTTATATCCTTCATTTTTCTTAAAATCGCTAGGAAGATAATTTACCGAAGTTTTTTCGGCAATTTGCGTGCCGATTTTGTTGATTAGCGGTGCGTTTTTAAGCGGGCTTAAAGTTAGGGTGGTTGCAAAATAGTCAAAATTTAACTGCTCACACTTTTCCGCCGTCTTTTTTAAGCGCAAGTTAAAACACTTCTCGCACCTAAAACCGCCCTCTCTTTCCTTTTCTAAACCTTTTGCAATATCTAAAAAGTTTTGCTTTTCAAACGGCTCTATTATTATAGGCAAGCCCAACTGCTCGCAAAGTCTTTTTTGCTCTTCTGCACGTAAATCGTATTCCTCTTTAGTGTCTATGTTGGGGTTAAAGAAATAAACGGTCAAGTCAAACGCCGAAAGCCTTTCAAAGCAACCGCAAAAACAAGGCGCGCAACAAGAATGAAGAAGAAGTTTTTTTCGCTCTCCACTCTTTTTAATCGCATCTATTATTTCATTCATAACCTTGTCAAAATTTATTTTGTTCATAAAAGAGTTTTCTCTATCTCACCGTTATTGTTTTTGATTATATACGCGTTTCCGCCAGCAGAAATAACCTTGCTAAACTTTCCGTCGATAAATTCTAGTGCGCAGTCGTTTTCCACGCAGTACGCACCTTTTAGGCTCCCCTTTTTTAGTGCCTCGACAAAATCTTGTTCGCGTTCGTTGAAGTGCGGGCACATCGCTCCTTCCAAAATGCCTAGACCTTTTCTTAAAACGTATTCGGAACTTTGACCGCGCATAATTTCATAGTCGGTGTACATATCGTTAAACCAGCAAATTGCACCGGCGGATAGCCCGCAAATAATTTTGCCTTCGTTATACGCATCTATAAGAAGCTTGTCAAGTCCAAGTTCCTTCCACTTTTCTAGCATAAAAATGGTGTCGCCACCGCCTATATAAATGCAGTCCGCCATTTGAATTTTGCCCTTAATTTTTTCCATATCCATTTCGCCGTAAACGACGAGAGCAACTTCGGCTTTAATATCAAAAACCGAGGTATAAGTCTTTCTAAAGCTGTTAAAATACGGCATACTATCGTGAGATGCAGTGCCTATAAAAAGTGCGTTCGCCCTCTTTTCCCCCGCGTGCTCTTTTGCCTTGTTTGCCACGTATTCGTCTATTTTTAGGGTGGTCTTATTCCTAATTTCCCCGCCACCGATAGTAATTAAAGTCTTTTGCATATTATCCTTCTTCTATATCAATATTTCAAAAGGTTAGACCGCCGTCTAACCTTCAATAATTTTTTTTGCGTTGTTATAAAAAACGTCTTCGCAAACTTTTTCGCCAAACTTTTTTTGGATATGCTTATACGCCTTTTCCATAGACAGCACTCTGCCGTCGTGCACGTCGCTTGCCACAAAGTCCACAAGCCCCAGTTTTAATAACTGATTGACTTTTTTCTTGAACGTTTTTCCGTCACGACCCACAACCGAATTTGCGTTGACTTGAATTAAGCCACCCGCTTGCTTTATTGCAATCGCCATATCAATGTCTGCGTAAACGTATCTTTCGATATGAGCAACGATAGGGATATAACCGCGGTAAGATAGTTCGTATACCTTTTCGGAAATATCTTCTTCCAAAGCATAATCAAACTCAACAAGAACGTATTTGCTGTTTGCAAGGGACAATGCTAAGCCTTGTTCAACCACTTCGTTGACGTCCGCCCCCGCAAAGATTTCTTGCCCTAAATATAAATCGATATCCTCACCGCAATCTTTAATTACGCGGTCGCAAAACACCTTGAACTCTTCTTTAATTTCGCTAACGGGAAGTTTAAACTTCCCACGATAGTGTGGGGTTAAAATTGCCGAGTTTACACCCTGCCTTCTATATTCTTCTATGATTGCTAAAGAGGCGTTAACGTCCACGCTTCCGTCGTCTACAAATGGAAGTGCGTGTGAGTGAATATCAATTATCCGCCTCGCCTGTTGCTTCTTCATTTTCCTTTTTGTAATACCTCGATGCCTTTGTGTTATAATTTGAACTTCTGTAATACTTAGACTTCTTACTGTCGTACATCGTGAACACTGCACCTAAAACGTTTGCA
Source organism: Clostridia bacterium (assembly GCA_017397305.1). Lineage (GTDB taxonomy): Bacteria > Bacillota > Clostridia > Christensenellales > Borkfalkiaceae > UBA1259. The sequence goes on from JAFQJB010000027.1 coordinate 38,958, forward strand.
CCGTTCTTTTTAAGTTCCTTAACCGCTTCGTTAACTTGTCCTCTAGTGGTCTTTGCGTGTGCCACGATAAACAATACGCCGTCGGATAATTTTGCTATATGGATATAGTCGGAAACCAAAAGCACGGGCGGACAATCAAGCAATACGTAATCGTATTTTTCTTTTAGTGCACTAATTAATGCCTTAAACTTTTCGGAAATGAACACGAAAGAAGAATTGTGGATTTCCGCACCGCTAGTAACAACCGCAACGTTTTCGTATTTTGTGGGTTTTGCAATGTCTTCAATCGATTTGGTTTCAAGAATGTATTCCGCAATACCTTCGCCCTTGGTTATACCAAATTGTCTATGAACTTTAGGTCTACGGAAGTCAAGGTCGACAACCACAACCTTTTTACCAATCAAGCCAAGGCTTACTGCCAAATTACAAATAGTGGTGGTCTTTCCCTCGCTCGCTACCGACGATTCCACTTGAATTACCTTCTTGTCCCCGTCTGCGTTAAGGAAAAGGATATTGTCCCTAAGTCTATCGTAGCCCTCGCTACCCGTTTTATAGGTCGAGTCAACTACTATCTTGCCAATTTCTGCCGTGCTTGAACGTTTTTTGAACATCTTTTTTCTCCCGTTCTACATTTTTGCTTATTGTATATTATACATTAATTATTCAATAAAAGCAATACAAAACCAAAAATTTTAACTACCTTTACCAAAAAAACACCGCTCTCGCGGTGTTTTTCGACCTTTTATTTGGCGACGTTTTGTTCTTCTAGCCTTTCTTTTAGCACTTTGACGTGTAATTGCTCGTCAAGTATTATCCTTTTTATCAGCGCACCTACCTCTTCGTTTTGCAGTCTTTCGCACGTTTTTTCGTATTCGCTTATCGCAACCATTTCCCCCGTTATATCATCGATAAGCATTTTGACGGGTGACTTACTGTAACTTATGTATGAGGTATTATATGCCCCCGAACGAATGCAAGGCTGTTTTGTAAACGTTGGGTCTATCCCGAGTTTGAGAAGGGCACTGCCCAGCATCTCAAAGTGTTGCATTTCGCACATAGCAATACCTATCATTACGTCAGCCGTTTGTTTATCACCTATTTTGTTAAAATAAAAGCCGTGATAAACGTATTGCAAAATCGCATCTAACTCTCCGTGAATACCGCAATATGACGGCGCAATCACACACGCCGACTTGTAATCGGGAGAAAAACTTTCTACCGACGGATACGGAAGTTGAACTTTTATCATACCCACACCCCCTTTTTGCTCATTATATGAAAAAGGTCGGCTTTGGGTTAAAAATTTAAATTTCCCCTAGGGTCCCTATGCTTTAATTTTAACTATTGCTTCGGTAACGTCCGTTAATACTAGTTCGCCGTTTTGATTAAAAGCCTCTATCGTCACTTCGACTATTCCGTTCCTTTCGTTGCGTTTTGTAAGGTCGTTAAAATACATAAATCTCTCCTTATTTAGTCGTTTGTGGAAAATATTCTTTCATTCCGCCGTGTCCACCAAATATATTCCACTCTCCCGCGCCCAATCTTTGCAAGAGTGCAGAACGCTCTTTTGCGCAAAGTTTTGCATCAGTGTCTACCGAAGTCATTAATATGGGTGCGTATTGATTGTATTCGGCTTGTTTTTTGGTTAACCCCGTAAGGTTTATGAACACGTCACCCGTAAAAGCAACTTTGTGCTCGTAGTCAATCAGCAAGATTTCTCCAGCCAAGTGACCGCCCTTCCCTTCGTAAACCTCAAAATTAAGTTCACCCACGTTATAAAAACCTATTTGCTCTATCGGTGCAGTTAAACTTGATTTGTTCCACAAAGGACACAGTTTGCTCTTTTCAACCGTTTCATACTCGGTCAAGGTTTTGCAAATATTTACGTATGGTAAATGTAAGTAATTCCTTTCTCTAAAGCCAGCCGACTTATCTGCCTCTGCACTTAAACTTTCAAAACTTCGCTTGCTTACTATAACTTGGTCGAATTGGTTAAGCAATCCGCAATGGTCAACGTCTGCGTGCGTAATAATTATCTTTTCTTCCTTTCTCTTAAAGTCGGGAACTAGGCTTTTGATTAATTCAAGCATTTCATTTTTGTAACAAGCATACCCCGAATCTACAAACACCCTTTGCCCGTCACTTTCTATAATGGCGGTATTACTGCCACAATCTGGTTCTATTAAAGTAATTTTTGTCTTTTCGGTTAAGGTGTGCACGGTAACCCTTGGATTAAAGTTATTGCCCTTGCTCTCGGCTAAAAGTTCGGCAAACTTGCTTATGCTGTCAAAGGTTTTATAAGGTGAAAGTCCTTGCTCGTCAAGTGTTTGCATGGCTAAATTCACGTTTACCAAAAGGTCTTCTTTCTTCTTTATAGACAGCCCCATAGTTTTAACCAATCCGTCAACGTAAGAGTTGTAAAAAATGCTGTTATCAAAGACCTTTTCGGTGTTGTTGTAATCAATTATTTTAACGTCGCATAGTTTCTCGGCTTGTGATAAAAATTCAGTCAAATCATTTGCCTCATTTACGTATAGCCCCATCTTAAAATATTGATAATCACTGCCATTTTCTTGGGAACTTATGTACGAAATATTAAAATTAAACTTACTGATTAACTCTAAAACGTTGGTTACACTACCCGGTTTATCTTGCAAGCGGAACTCTATCAAAACAATTTTTGTGTTTGACTCCTCGTTAGAAAGGTAGCCTATTGCTTTAAGTTTTTCATTTGCCTTTTCAAATTGCCATTCTTCGCCGTCAACTTCAATAAAAAGCGTGTGGGAATCAACGGCTTTATTGTAACTTACTCTCGTAATATTAATTCCTAACTCTGCAAAACATTTGCTTGCTTTTAAGAAAGCACCGATATGGTTTGGCATTTTTGTCACGTACGTCTTTTTCATAATAAATCGCTTTTATTCCTTTTCTTTTTTAAATAAAAAACCGCCTCAAGATTTCTCTTTGAGACGGGTATTATATACTCGCGGTACCACTCAAATTGTAGTTAAAACTACCACCTTCAAAGTCTAACAACTTCTATGCACTGACGTAGCAAACACGGAAAACGCCTACTCGAAATTATCTTTGGGGCTTTCAGCTCGGAAGTGATAAGTCTTTTAGAAACAATTATGCTGATTCGCACCTTTCATCAGCTCTCTGTAATAATGGTCTCTAGACCGTCTTCGTCATAGCTATTTTATATTTTTCTAAATTATATTCCTATGTTTTTTCTTTGTCAACAATTTTTAAAAAGTTTTGCAATTTTTTTGATTTTTGCTGGCACATTTAGATACTGCCACGTAACGCGCCTTGAGATACTGCCACACCCTAAAGGGACCCTGGCAGAACTTTGCCCGTCAAGGAAAGCCCGTCAAAGACGAACGAACTACGTTCTCATCTCTTACGGCACAGCCTAAAACAAATAAAGCAAGGAAAAAATCCTTG
>JAFQJB010000003.1 GCA_017397305.1 Clostridia bacterium
GATTATGGTAAAGGCCTTTTTAACAAAGTGCTTTGCCTTCTCCCAAAGTAGCATAACCGTGCTCTTAAACTGAGGCGCGTGATATGCGGGAAGTTCCATTATAAACGGAGGTGTGTCACCTTTTTGCGTGGTTTTACGCATCAGCACCACTGCGATTAGTGCGGTTAAAATACCGACTAGATACATGCTATACGTTATAACGTCTGCGTATCCCGAAGATAGATTGCCTTGTGATATAATCGTACCCGCAATTGCAGTAAGAATTGGTAATTTTGCCCCGCAACTAAAGAAGGGTATTACCCTAATAGTTGCTAATTTTTCCTTTTCGTCGGCGAGTGTTCTTGTGTTTATCATAGCGGGAACTGAACAACCAAAACCCATTATCATAGGCAAGAATGCTCTGCCCGAAAGACCAAATTTGCGGAGTAATCTATCCAAGATAAACGCAATTCTAGCCATATATCCGCTGTCTTCTAGAATAGAGAAGAACAAGAAAAGCACCAAGATTTGCGGTAAAAATCCTAAAATTGCAAATACACCGCCTAAAATTCCGTCACAAATTAAACCTGATACCCAAGGTGCTGCGTTAGACAGCCAACCTGCAACCACACCCGATATGGTATCGGTTAACAGTCCCATAAGGTTCATCAGCGATACACCTGGAGAGTTTATTCCACCCTCACCGAACACGCCTGCAAACGCAGTGCCCTCAAGTGCAACGAAGTCCTCCCCTAAGGCTGAGCCTAAGAAAAACAAGTTTTCCGAAAAAGTTAGGTGGAAAATAGCAAATAGAATTAACAAGAAAATTGGCAATCCCCAAATTTTATGTGTTAAAACTTTATCCGCCTTATCGCTAGGTGTTACCACGAATTTTTCGGGGTTTTTGCGTTTTAATGCGGGCGAAAAATATTTGGTTATGTATTTATATCTTCCGTCGGCAACAAGTGCTTCAAAATCGTCGCCAAAAGTTTCGTCAAGATTGCTCTTTTTAAAAGCATCGACCATAGAAACGGTATCTTTATGCATCAAAACTTCTAGGTCGTCGAGTTCAGCAAGTTTTACAGCGTGGAACACGGGGTTATCAACACCTTGACCTGAAAGAGCAATGGTTAGGTCGCTTACCAAGTGCTTTAACGCAGTTTCTTCCAAAACCGTTCTGCCCTTTCTTTGCTTCTTGCTTTGCTCGTAAGCAATTTCCATAAGTTTGTCAAGACCTTCGCCTTTAAGTGCCGAGATTTTGACAACGGGAAGTCCAAGTCTTTTTTCAAGCACTGCCGTATCAATTTTGTCGCCACGCTTTTCTACCGCATCCATCATATTAAGCGCAAGCACCACGGGGACGTCTATTTCCATGATTTGCGTGGTTAAATATAAGTTACGCTCCAAGTTGGTTGCGTCGATTATGTTGATAACGCAATCGGGTTTTTCGTCCAAGATATAATTTCTTGCAATAACCTCTTCTTGTGTGTATGGCGATAGAGAATAAATTCCCGGCAGGTCAACGACTGCGATAGGTTCGGCACATTTTCTATAAACGCCTTCCCTTTTATCAACCGTAACACCCGGCCAGTTGCCAACGTGTGCCGACGAACCGGTAAGTCCGTTAAAAAGTGTTGTTTTACCGCAGTTGGGGTTGCCAGCGAGTGCAAATTTAAGCATGCGTCACCTCCAAACCGATAAGTTTTGCCTCCGCCATTCTAAGCGAGAGTTCGTAACTTCTTACCGTAACTTCAATCGGGTCGCCGAGCGGTGCTTTTTTCCTTAAATAAATTTCCGCACCATTGGTTATACCCATATCGTACAGTCTTCTTTTTATTTTGCGCTCGCCTGTTACAGACACGACGACGCCACTTTCACCAATTGCAAATTTGTCTAAAGTCTTAATCATAATAGCCCTTCCTAAATATGAAATAAATTTCAGTTTTTACGGTTACATATTACCATTTATATTCACAAATGTCAATTAAAATGTGAAACTTTTTTCAACTTTTTTTAAAATTATGAAATTTTTTTCGCATTTTTACGTTGACTTATTCGCCTATATAATATATAATGTTTATAGATATGAAAAATTTGGTTAGAGAACCGCAACAATTGCGGTCGATTGAAAAAAAGAATAAAATTATTGAAGCGGGCTACGCACTATTTTCCGAAGTTGGATACTACGGCACAAACACGGCGGAAATTGCTAAGCGCGCGGGTGTTTCCACCGGTATCGTTTACGGGTATTTTCAAGATAAGCGGGATATTTTGATTTGCGTTTTGGAAATTTATATCAACAAGGTTTTCGACCCTTTCTTAAAACTTATCGACAAACTATCCTCCCCCGTTAACTATGAAGAAGTTATACCAAAAATGATTGACCAAGCAATAAAAACGCACAAAAACAACCGCAAAATTCACGAAGCGCTTCACTCACTTGCAAGTGCTGACGAGGCTGTTGGTGCAGAGTTTATTGAACTTGAGGACAACATCACTTTACAAATTGGTGAAAAATTGCAACACCTTGGCGAAAAGATTGAAAATCCTATGGAAAAAATTCATTTAGCGATGGATATGATTCAGTCCTTCTCTCACGAATACGTGTTCGATAAGCACGATTATATCGACTATTTCGTTATGCGTGAAATGGTAACTAAAACAATAGTTGGACTATTCAAAAACTGATGATAATTAAATTGTTTGCACAAAAAAAGCATCCTAAAATTAGGATGCTTTTTTATATTTTGCAGTTTATTTACTCAATTAATGCTGCTGCGCCGATTATACCCGCGTCGTTACCTAACGTTGCGGTTATAATTTTCGTCACCGGCGAATTATGGTATCCGTATTCAAACTTTTCGCAATATTTAACAAGCCTATCGGTCAAATTTTTGCCTTGGGCGGAAACCCCGCCACCTAAAATAAAGGCTTCGGGGCGGAAAATGTTTAGCATATTCATTATGCTTTCGCCTAAATCTTTAACGTACGCGTCAACAACTTCTTTTGCCGTTTTGTCGCCCGTTTTTTCACATTCAAAAGCCGTTCTGCCGTCAACTTTTCCAATATCGCCTAAAACGTAGTCCCACATTGCACTGTTTTTATCGCCAATCATTGCCGTTTTTGTGCGTTCAATAAGCGCGGTTGCCGAAACGTATCGCTCTATGCAACCCCTTCTTCCGCAAGTGCACTCTATCCCATCGTTATAAAGTGTAACGTGACCGAGTTCCGCGCCTCTTGACCAACCGCCCTCAAAAAGTTTGCCGTCGATAACTATTCCACCGCCTACACCCGTGCCAAGTGTGAACATTACAGCGGTATTATATTGCTTTGCCGAGCCGTATTTTACTTCAGCAAGAGTCGCCACGTTTGCATCGTTAGAAATTTTTACGGGCAAATCAAACTCTTTTTTAAGAATTTTTGAAATAGCAATGCTTTCCCAACCAAGATTGGGCAAAACGTCTATTATCCCTTCCTTACTATCAACTGCACCTGGGCAACCGATACCTATGCCCTTTATTTCCTCTCTTTTTACGTCGGCTTTTTGCATTAATTCTTTTATTCCGCTAATTATAGCGTTAACTCCGTCCGCCGTGTTAAAGGGAGTTTTTTGAACGGTTTTAGTTAAAATCTTCCCGTCTCCACTAACTAGCCCAAACTTTATGCTCATTCCGCCGATATCAATACCAATCGAATACATATTTTTCACCGAAAAAATTTTTTATAGGTTAATTATATACTAGCAAACACTTTCCGTCAAGAATAAAATTTGTTTTTTGATAGTAAAATAGTTAATAAACCATTATATTATCACTATAATCTTAACTATCTGCTCATTTTTTGCGGGCAAAAAAAAATTTTAAAAAAAATTTAAAAA